>NZ_CP019706.1:3634260-4239970 GCF_002101395.1 Pantoea alhagi
GCTAATATTCACTGGCTAAAAGCGCCGACGCCAAAAGCGCAGCGCCAGCCGGTTAATGAGGAAACGGAGAACTTCCTTACCCGAGGCTACCTCGATATTGTTCCGCTGAACGAGCCGCTGGAATATAAGGCCGAGGGCATCCAGCAGGGCGTGCTTGATAAGCTGCGTTTAGGTAAATACAAGCTCGACGCCAGCCTTAATCTGTTGCGTCAACCCGTAGAGTCCTGCCGACAGACGCTCTTTGCCTTTATCATGGAAGCGCGAAAGGATAATCTGCGCAATCTGTTGATTGTGCACGGCAAAGGCAGGGAAGATGAATCGCATGCTAATATCGTGCGCAGCTATCTGGCGCGCTGGCTGCGGCAGTTTGACGATGTGCAGGCGTTCTGTATCGCCCAGCCACATCATGGCGGCAGCGGCGCAATATATGTTGGGATGCGTAAAACAGAACAGGCGCGGCTGGATAACCGCGAACGGCACGCAAAACGCAGCCGATAACCTCTGCGGCTGGCGTTGACCAGCCGTTAATACCTTTATCCGCCTGCACTTATTCTGCCGCTGTTATCACGAATGACACTTACGAATGGTCGCCAGCAGGATCTCGGCGCTAAGAGAGAGCGGATTGCCGGAACGGGTGATAATGCCTACCGGCTCGCCGGGTCCGTGCGAGGCGACAGGCAATGCCACCAGCGAACTGTGTGATAAATCTTCTTTTACCGCGCCCGACGGCACAAACCATACATAGTCATAACGCAGCGCAAGCTGGCGCGCCAGCGAGGTGGAAGAGGTTTCCACACAGCTGGCGGGCAGCTGGCAGCCCTGTTCATCCATCATGGCCTGGGCAATCCGACGCGGCGCGGTTCCTTCCGGTGAAATCACCACCGGCCACTGTAGCGCCCGGGAAAGCGTGACGTTGTCATTTAAAAGCGGATGTTCGGGCCTGACCACCAGCCGTAAGGACTCCAGAAACAGCAGTTCATAAGAGAGTCCGGCCATCATATCGGCATCCGCCATGCGGCCAATGCCGATATCAAACTCACCCGCTTTCAATCCCGCCAGCAGCACATTGTTGTGCAGCGTAGCAACCTGCACTGTGGCCTGCGGCTGCTGCTGATGAAAACGGTCGAGAATTTGCGGTAGCATGCCCATCGCCGCCGTGGTCAGTGCCCCAAGACGGATCACAACCGGTCTGTCGCTGACTGGATTAGCGAAGGACTGCCCGGCATGGTTTAGCGCATCAAGGACCTTGATGGCGTGCGTTAAAAACTGTTCGCCGATGGTAGTGAGCTGCGCGCCAAGCCGTCCGCGCTCAAACAGGCGTACTCCGGTCAGCTCTTCCAGCTCGTTAAGGGTTTTAGAAAGGGCGGGCTGGCTCAGGCTGAGCGTTTCCGCCGCGCGGCCCAGCGTACCTTGCTGTGCAACCGCGACGAACGTATGTAGATGACGCAGACGAATGCGCTGATTAAACAGATAGTTTTTGTCCATAGGGCAAGAGTAGAGAGACCGGCAGAATGAACGCAAGCAATAAGCTGTAATTTTTTTAACTTTATTGCAAATTATATTTAACATTATTGCGCTTTGTTCAGAAAAACGTCCGCTTGTAATGCCCCGAAGGTAATCCTTTCGCACACCACCATAACTTTTCTGCATGGTTAACCGCAGCGGCAATGGACAAAATGACCTGGTTGAGAAAATTTCAGGCGGGTGCAAAGTCATAGCCGCAGAGTGCAGCGTTTCGCTATGATAAGGCGTTTTATTTTGCGCGGGCGCTTTATCCGTTAACCAGCCACAGGGAGTAGAGTTCTGGACAGCACACAGGCCATTGACGTTCGTCAACAAATTAACCAGCACGCCTTAAGTGCATTTCAGCGACGGATTATTGCCCTCTGTTTTATTATCGTCGCGCTGGATGGGATGGACATTGCGCTGATGGGCTTTATTGCGCCCGCTTTGCGCAGCGCCTGGCAAATTTCCAGTCACCAGCTCGGTATGGCGATCGGTGCCGCCCTGGCTGGGCTGGCGCTGGGCGCGATGTTTGCCGGTCCGCTGGCCGATCGTTACGGGCGACGCTGGATTATTATCTGCAGCGTTTTCTTTTTTGGCCTCTGGACGCTGGTAACGGCGTTGGCACAAAACATCGAGCAGATGATGTTATTCCGTCTGCTGACCGGATTAGGGCTGGGGGCTGCGATGCCTAACGTGGGCACGCTGGTATCTGAGTATGCGCCTGAGCGACAGCGGGCATTTTTAATTACCGTAGTGTTCTGCGGTTTCACCTTCGGTGCGGCCAGCGGCGGTTTTGCCGCTTCCTGGCTTATCCCGGCTTTCGGCTGGCATGCGGTACTGCTGCTGGGAGGGATTTTACCCCTGTTGCTGCTGCCGCTGCTGCTGCGTTACCTGCCTGAATCGGTACGTTTCCTGCTGGCGCACCAGGCACCACACTGGCGCATCCGCGCAATCGTCGAAAAGATGTGGCCGGGCAGTACCACGCCATACAGCACTTTTCTGTATCCCGCACGGGTTCCGGGCGCAGGCAGTATCCGTACGGTGCTTTCCGGTCAATACCGTTTCGGTAGCCTGATGCTGTGGGGCGGCTACTTTATGGGCCTGTTTCTGGTTTATCTGATTGGTAGCTGGATGCCTGCGCTAATAGGCGATCTGGGTTTAAGCGTGACCGCCGCCGCGCTGATTACCGCGATGTATCAGGCAGGCGGCACCGTAGGTTCGCTGTTCGCTGGCTGGTTAATGGATCGGGTTAACGCCAACCTGGCGCTGGCGGCTATCTATTTTGGCGGCGCGCTGGCAACGATTTTGCTGGGCTGCGTTCCCGCCCAGCCGCTGTTAATGGCGGGGATCGCTTTTTGCTGCGGCTTCTGTTTCAACGGCGCCAATACCGGGATGAATGCATTGGCCGCCAGCTACTATCCCACGGCGGCGCGCGCCACCGGCTCCAGCTGGATGCACGGTATCGGGCGCATCGGCGCTATCCTGAGCGCCTTCGCCGGCGCGCAAATGTTAGCGCTGGGCTGGTCGTTTAGCCAAATTTTCATGCTGCTGGCCTTGCCTGCGGTGCTTACTACGCTGATGCTGCTGGCGAAACAGCGTTGGGGGTAATGCGGCCACGCTTGTAAAGAGGGCGTAACAGCCAGCGTTGCGCCGCTTTCACCGTCGCGATCACAAATTTAACAACTTTTTTCCGCCCCTTTTTTGCTTGCTCTACAGTGGCAACAGAGAAATGCAAAATAAGGCGGAGTTATGCAAAAGTTTGTTAGCGCGGATGCGCTGCGGGAACGTTTTTCTCAGGCGATGTCCGCCATGTATCAGCAGGAGGTTCCGCAGTATGGCACCTTATTAACGCTGGTGGCGGAGGTCAATCAACAGGTACTGGCGCAGGACAGCGCCCTGGTGGAGCGACTTACCGCGGCGGATGAGCTGTCGCGTTTGAGCGTGGAGCGTCACGGCGCGATTCGGGTCGGCAGCGCGCAAGAGCTAAATACGCTGCGCCAGCTGTTCGCCATTATGGGCATGTATCCGGTGGGCTATTACGATCTGGCTCCGGCGGGCGTGCCGGTTCACTCAACGGCCTTTCGTCCGGTAGCGGCGGATGCGCTGCGTCGCAACCCGTTTCGGCTGTTCACCTCTTTGCTGCGGCTGGAGCTGATTGAAGACGCGGCGTTACGACAAAAGGCACAGTCGATACTGGCGGCCCGTGAGATTTTTACGCCGCGCTGCCTGGCGCTGATAGAGCTGCATCAGCAGCAGGGCGGTTTCGATGAGCAGACAGCCGCTGAGTTTGTGCGCGAGGCGCTTGAAACCTTCCGCTGGCATCGACAAACCACCGTTGACCGTGCGACTTATTACGCGCTGCATCAGCAGCATCGTCTGATAGCCGATGTGGTCTGTTTTCCGGGATGTCATATCAATCACCTTACACCTCGCACGCTGGATATCGATCGGGCTCAGGCCCTGATGCCAGAGCGAGGGATAGTACCCAAGGCGATCATTGAAGGGCCGCCGCGCCGTCAGGTGCCCATTTTATTGCGCCAGACCAGTTTCAAAGCGCTGGAAGAGCCGGTAACGTTTTGTGATGGCGGCGAAGGCAGCCACACGGCGCGCTTTGGCGAAATCGAACAGCGTGGTGTTGCGCTGACGCCCGCAGGACGGCAGCGTTACGATAGCCTGTTGACGCAGGCGGGCAGCGGCAGCGATAACCAGCAGCATCAACAGCATCTTGCCGACATCTTTCAGGATTTTCCCGATAACGAACGGCTGTTGCGTCAGCAACAACTCGCCTGGTTTGAGTACAGGCTAACGGAAAAGGGCCGGCAGCAGGGGTTTCCACCTGATGCTGATAAAGAAGCGCTGATTGACCAGGGGCTGCTGGTGGCCGATCCGCAGATTTACGAAGATTTCTTGCCCGTCAGCGCTGCCGGTATCTTCCAGTCCAATCTGGGCGAACAGGCGCAGGAATCCTTCTCAGCCGCCGCCAGCCGGGCCAGTTTTGAAGAGGCATTAGGCGGTGCCGTTATCGATGAGATGACGCTGTATGAGGCGCGACAGACAGCAAGCCTGCAACGCTGCGGATTAAGCTGAATTGTTAATATTTCGCGCTGGCGGGTATTCACGGTCAGCGCGAACAGTATCACGATCCTTATCATTCAGGCGTATTCAGCCCGCTTTTCAGACTGGATACGCCCCTCAGCACCCTCTGTTTTTGTCGCTTCTGTCCGCTCCTCTGTGTCACTTAAACCCACTGTTTATCCGAAATGTTGTTCATCAGGCTGATTTCGCCTCGGCATAATCTGCAAAATTGCCGTCAGCATAGACATTAAAACCGCGTCTGCGAATAATAAGCCGGAGCTTCACGTTGGAAAAAATAATGAAGAATGAATCTTTAAGGATACACACGGCAGAAGGTGCATTACGCGGCGCAATTGATGAAGGCATTTTTGTTTTCAAGGGCATTCCCTATGCGGCTCCGCCGACAGGCGCACTGCGCTGGCGCGCGCCCAGGCCTGTCACCCCGTGGAAAGAGGTGCGTGACGCCACACAGTGGGGCAATGCCAGCTGGCAGCAGCGTGAATATTGCGTGCTGGCAGGGGGCGGCGATCCCGGCAACCTCAGCGAAGATTGCCTTTATCTCAACGTCTGGTCGCCGGAGATCCAGCCGTCGCGCCCACTGCCGGTTATGGTCTGGATCCACGGCGGTGGCTTTACTATCGGCGCGGGCAGCCTGGCACCCTATAACGGTAAAGCATTAGCGGCGCGTGGCGTGGTAGTGGTAACGCTCAATTATCGTCTTGGGCATCTGGGCTTTTTTGCTCATCCGGCGCTGGATGCTGAGTCTGCGCCTGGCGAAACGATCAATAACTTCGCGCTGCTCGATCAGATCGCAGCGCTGCAGTGGGTACAACGTAATATTGCCTCCTTTGGAGGCGATCGACGCAACGTTACCCTTTTTGGTGAATCCTCGGGCGGACGCAGCGTATTGTCGCTGTTTGCTTCACCGCTGGCGGCGGGGCTGTTTCACAAAGGTATTGTACAGAGCGCCTACAGTCTGCCAGATAAAAAGCGTGATGAGGCGCTGACCAATGGCGTTGCGGTGGCGCATCATCTCGGCCTGAAAAACGCCAGCGCGGAAGCGTTGCGCGCCTTGCCTGCCGACAGTTTTTGTTCGCTGCCGCCGCATTTGGGCAACGGGCCGGTCGCGATCGCTGGCGACCAGGTACTGCCGAAACCGATGGTAGAGGTGTTTGCCGCTGCCCGCCAGCACCGTTATCCCCTGATGATCGGTTACAACAGCGATGAGGCCAGCGTGCTGGAGTATTTCGGTATGGATCCTACCAGCACCATTACCCGTTTACGTCAGCGGCGTCCGCTGTTGCTGAAGTTAATTAAATCGCTTTATGACGAACATGACGATCATCGTCTTGGACGTAAAGTTGCGCGTGATATGGCTTTTGGCACCATTACCTGGCTGGCAGTGCAGGCACAGCATCGACGCGGCGTGCCGGGCTGGCGCTATTATTTTGACTATGTCTCGGAAAACGCGCGCGATCTCTGCCGCTATGGAAGCTGGCATGGAAACGAAATCCCTTATGTGATGGAAACAATGAGTGCCGAGAACCCACAGATGGCGGATCGTCCCTTTACCGCAGGGGATCGTCAGTTTGCCCAACGAATCAGCGAATACTGGCTGCGTTTTGCGCATGACGCGACGGAATTTTCGCATCAGCTCACGGGTGAAATCAGCTGGCCAGCCTGGCACCCTGGCGAAGATGTTACCTTGCGTTTTGGCGTTAAAGGCGAGGCGGCGGTCATCCTGCAGCACCGTTTTATGCGTGTACGCCTGCGCCTGTTGCGTTTGCTGATGCGTGCGATGGTCAAACTGCGCTAATTACTTAACAAAACCGTCACTTTAAGTGACAAAATTTTATGCGTTTCCGGTAACATAAATCTGGTGTTTTTCAGTAATATCATAAAGTTAAGCGGTTTCTTTTTAGTGCGACCTCAAAAAATCAGGCAGGGCGGATGTTATAAAACAGTATAATTTCCGCCGCTGCTGCCGATAACCTTCGATAAGCCCGCCAGAGTTGGCGGAATATTCTACGGTTATGACCGAACTGAGGCAGCTATGCAGCTATTAAAAAACTTCACCATACGCGCCGTTATGCTTTCAATCCTGGGCCTGTTTTGTTTGCTCTGGTCTGCGGTTGGCATGTACAGCGTCCATTCGTTAAACGCCCTGAGCGAAGGCAACAACGTCGACCGGCAGCTGGTGTCGCAAATGACTATCCTGAGCAAAGGTAACGATCAATATTTTCGTTTTGTTACGCGTTTATCGCGGGTGATGGAAGTGCGCGCCACTGGCGGTACGCCGGATGCGGCAGCGTTTGCCAGCGTACAGAAAGCGCTTGACGGTATGGAAGAGCAGCTGGCGCAGTTTAAAGCTGCAGCCCCAGGACCGATGGATGCCGCAATTTCAACGGCGGTAGAAGAAAAATGGACGCAGTTGCTGGAACAGGGCGTCAGACCCCAGATGCAGCTGGCGCAGCAGGCCTCAGTAGAAGATTATCGCCGTCATGCGAACAGCGTAACGCCGACCTTCAGCCGCGAGTTTGGCGCAGTTGCGGAAAAATATAACGCCGCAGCGGGCCTGATGCTCGATCAAACCCGCGTTACCGTTGACCGCATTACTATTATTACCCGGATCACTATTATTGTGGCCGTTATCTGCGGTCTGCTGATTTTGCTGTTTACCGATCGCTATCTGGTGACGATGCTGGTACGCCCGCTGGAACTGCTGCGTGGACATTTCAGTAAAATTGCTGAGGGTGATTTAAGCCAGCCGATCCATGATTTAGGCCGTAACTGTATCGGGAAACTGGTACCGCTGCTGCGCGCCATGCAGGATAGCCTGCGTGAAGCAGTCAGCGCCATTCGTAGCGGTACGGAAAATATCTATCGTGGCGCGGCAGAAATTTCCATGGGAAATAATGATCTCTCTTCGCGCACCGAACAGCAGGCAGCAGCGCTGGAGCAGACCGCAGCCAGCATGGAGCAGCTTACCGCTACCGTGAAACTGAACGCGGATAACGCTCGTCAGGCCAGCGATCTGGCGGACAGTGCCTCGTTGACGGCAGGACAGGGCGGCAAACTGGTTAATGATGTGGTGCAGACCATGTCCGGTATTTCTGACAGTTCGAAAAAAATCGCTGAGATCACCAGCGTGATCAACAGTATCGCTTTCCAGACCAATATCCTGGCGCTGAACGCGGCGGTGGAAGCCGCACGTGCGGGCGAGCAGGGCCGCGGCTTTGCGGTTGTGGCCAGTGAAGTGCGTAATCTGGCACAGCGCAGCGCCGGCGCAGCGAAAGAGATTGAGTCGCTGATTGGCGACTCCGTGGCGCGGGTGGATAGCGGCTCAAAACTGGTTAACGAAGCGGGCAGCACCATGAGCGCCATTGTGAAATCGGTCAGCGATGTCACTGAAATCATGAAGCAAATTGCCGCCGCGTCAGAAGAGCAGAGCAAAGGCATTGAGCAGGTAGGCACCGCCGTTGCAGAGATGGACAGCGTAACGCAGCAAAACGCCTCGCTGGTGGAAGAGGTTTCCGCCGCCGCCACCGCGCTGGAGCGTCAAACCGAAGATCTACAGCGCTCGGTATCCCGCTTCCGTTTGTCGGCAGACGATCGGCAGCAGCCGTCTGAGCCGGTAAAAACGCCGGTTTTGACTACGGCCACTGCACGCCAGAAAACCCCAGCCGCCGCCAGCTCGGCGGATGAGTGGGTCTCCTTCTAATCCTGCGCGCGCCCGCACTCAGGGCGCGCTTTGGTTAGTGGGTTGACAGAGCCACGCCACCAGCGTTGTAAGATGCGGTGGCGTTTCTTTTCCCTCGCGGCTGATTAAGCTGTAGGTCGCCCCGGTTCTGACCGCCGAGGTAAAAGGGGCAATCAGTCTCTGAGCCGCCAGATCGCTTTTCACCAGCGTAATATCCGCAACGGTAACGCCAAATCCCTGAATTGCCGCGCCAATCGCCAAATCCATGGTGGCGAAATGCTGATTACGCCGCATCGGCAGTTTCACTTCCTGCGCCTGCAGCCACAGCTGCCAGTCCCGTTCGTCATTGTTGGGATGTAAAAAAGTAAAGCCAGCGAGATCGGCGACGGTCAGTGGACGGTTGTCCAGCAGCGCTGCGGCCATGACTGGCGTCAGTCGCTCCTCAAACAGCAGATGGCTGCCCGTCGGCGTGGTGCCGTAGACAATCGCCGCATCAAAATTTTCCAGTTGATCTTTATGCGCCAGGGTGGTGGTCAGCTTTACATGCAGATCGGGATGCTGCTGCTCCAGCTGTACCAGTCTTGGCAGCAGCCAGCGCATCACGCAGCTGGGCGCACGCAGGCGCAGGGCATTATCGGGCTGCTGCCGGGCCTGTTCAGTCGCGCTCCGCATCAGCTCATAACCCTGCTGAAGCTGCGGCAACAGCGCCGCGCCGCGCGTTGTCAAACGCAGACCCCGTGCGTGACGATCGAACAGGGCAAAGCCCAGCCACTTCTCCAGCGCCGCGATTTTACGGCTTACGGCCCCTTGTGTCAGACAGAGCTCATCGGCGGCACGGGTCAAATTAAGGTGGCGCGCGGTGATCAGAAAAGCATGAACGGCATTCAGCGGCAGCGGTTGATGAACCATAGGGCGATCCTGAGCTATGAATTTTGTGCATAGCTATTATGACAACAATTCGCTTGCTGTCACAACCAGGCTCGGTTTGAATGCTTATATAATTATTATGTATATTTATTCACCCACTGGGGAGCAGGATGGCTTTATCTTCAACCGTAACGCATCGCTCAAAACTGCCGGATGTCGGCACCACTATTTTCAGCGTCATCGGACAGCTTTCCTCGCAGTACGGCGCCATCAACCTGGCGCAGGGCGCACCTAATTTTCCCTGTGATAAAGCGCTGATCGCCAGCGTCGAGCGGGCGATGCGCGCCGGACATAATCAATATGCGCCAATGACCGGCTATCCCCCATTAAAAGAGGCGCTGGCGGAAAAGGTCAGCACGCTGTACGGCCAGCACTATGATGTTGCCAGCGAGGTGCTGATCACCGCCAGCGCCAGCGAAGGGCTCTATGCGGCGATTTCCGGGCTGGTTCATGCCGGCGATGAGGTGATCTTTTTTGAACCCGCCTTTGACAGCTATGCGCCGGTGGTCCGTTTACAGGGGGCCACGCCGATTGCGATAAAACTGAAGGTGCCACAGTTTGCCATCGACTGGGATGAAGTGCGCGCGACCATTACGCCGCGTACCCGCATGATCATTATCAATACGCCGCATAATCCCTCAGGGCAGGTGCTGAGCGCTGAAGATCTGGCACAGCTCGCTACGCTGACGCGCAACAGTGACATCATTGTGCTTTCTGATGAGGTGTATGAGCATATTCTGTTCGACGGACGCCGCCATCATGGTATGGCGACCCATCCTGAGCTGGCGCAGCGCAGCGTTATTGTTTCCTCCCTTGGCAAAACCTTTCACGTAACCGGCTGGCGCGTCGGCTACTGCCTGGCGCCCGCTGAGTTGATGAATGAAGTGGTGAAGGTGCATCAGTTCCTGATGTATGCCGCGGATACGCCCATGCAGGTTGCTTTCGCCGACTGGCTGCGAGAGCCAGCTCACTATCAATCGCTGGCAGGATTCTGGCAGCAGAAACGCGATCTGCTGGCGTTAATGTTGCAGGAGTCACCGTTTGAGCTGCTGCCCACCGCCGGTTCGTTTTTTATGCTGGCAAGCTATCGGCACTTTAGCGACGAAAGCGACAGCGAGATGGTGAAACGGCTGATTATCGGGCACGGCGTGGCTACCATTCCGCTCTCTGCGTTTTATACCGACGGAACGGATAACCGGTTAATTCGGCTCTCGTTTGCCAAAGACGAGGCAACATTGCAGGCGGGCGCGCAGGCGCTCTGTTTGTTAAAGGCGCGCTAATCACTGCGAGGAAAAATCATGAAAAAACGCTCTCTTCTCTGGCTGGCGCTCGGCCTGTTTGCAGCGACGCAGGCCACGGCACAGCAAACGCTGCGCTACGGGGTAGAATCACAGTATCCGCCGTTCGAGAGCCGCAACGCGCAAGGCGAGCTGGAAGGGTTTGATATTGAACTGGGCAATGCGATTTGCCAGGCGGGAAATTTCGCCTGCAGCTGGGTAGAGAGCAGTTTCGATGCGCTGATTCCCGGGCTGACGGCAAAAAAGTTCGACGCAATTAATTCAGCGATGAATATCACCGAGGCACGGATGAAAAGCATCGCCTTTACCCAGCCAATTTACCGCATTCCCAGCATGCTGGTCGGCAAGGCGGATGCCGGGCTACAGCCCAACGCCGCCGGGCTGAAAGGCAAAAATATCGGTGTGCTACAGGGATCGATTCAGGAAACCTACGCTAAGCAGCACTGGGAGCCGCACGGTGTCACTGTAACCTCTTATCAGGATCAAAATCAGGTGTACAACGATATGCTGGCCGGACGGCTGGACGGTACGCTGGTGATGTCGGCGGCCGGCCAGTCTGGCTTTCTGAATAAGCTGCAGGGCAAGGGATACGCCTTTATCGGCAAGGCGGTGGAGGATGACAAAATCCTTGGCTCCGGCATCGGTTTTGGTCTGCGTAAGGATGACAGTCAACTGAAAAGCGAGCTGGACGCGGCGATCGTTAAAGTGCAGCAGGACGGCACCTTGCAAAAGCTGGCGGCGAAGTATTTTCCCGGCATCGACGTCAGCGTCAGCAAACTCTAGCGAACTGATGAAAAACGCCGCTTTGGCTAACTCAGAAACGGTCACCCGGGGGTGACCGTTTGTTTATCGCGCCGCCAGATAGCAGAGCTTTTCTGCTACCAGATAGGATTTTACAAACGAGGGAACCGGCAGGAACTCAAACCGCGAGTGGAAGTTATGCGCGCCGGTAAAAAAGTTAGGCGTTAGCAAACCTTTTGCCGACAGGGCTGCGCCGTCGGTACCGCCGCGCATCGGCACCACTTTCGGCTCAATCTCCAGCTCCGCCAGTGCGGTAAAAATCAGATCGATAGCACGACGATCGTCGCCAATGGCATTGCTGATATTGCTGTAAATGTCGTTGATCGTCACCGCAACCTTGCCGGTGGGATAACGTGCGGCAATCTGCTGCGCCACGTCGTGGATCTGTTGCTTGCGCTGATTAAAGCTGGCTAAATCGAAATCACGAATTGAGGCTCTTAGCCGTGCCTCGCTGGCGTTGGCGTTGATTTCGTTAAACCAGATATAGCCTTCGCGACCGGCGGTATGCTCCGGCGTCTGTTGGCGATCGAAACGGGCGATAAAGTCGTGCGCCATCAGCAATGGATTCACCAGTACCCCTTTTGCCGACATCGGATGCGCCGGAACGCCGGTAAACACAATCTCCGCCGCCGCACCGTTAAAATTCTCATAAACCACTTCACCCAGCTCACAGCAGTCGATAGTCCAGGCGAAATCAACGTTAAAGCGCGTTTCCAGATCCAGCGCTTTTGCGCCGCGCAGGCCTATCTCTTCATCCGGCACAAAGGCCACCACGATGTCGCCATGATCGCCGTTAAGGTTTTCCATCAGCGTCATCACCACACTCACCGCTGCTTTATTGTCTGCGCCCAGTACGCTGGTGCCGTCGCTGAAAATAATCTCCTGGTCGCGGTAGGGCAGGATTTCCGGATGTTCGCTGACGCGCAGCCAGATATCCTGCTGCGCATTCAGACAGAGATCCTCACCGGTAAAGCGCAGCGTCTGCGGATGAATATGCGGCGACAGGCCGACATCAACGGTATCAATATGGGTAATAAAGCCGATGCGTGGCGCACCGGTCCGGTTACCGGGCTTTACGGCGGTTACCGTTGCATGCTCATCAATGATGACCTGCTGCAGACCAAGCGACTCCAGCTCTGCCGCCAGCAGACACGCCATCTGATGCTGCTCCGGCGTGCTGGGCAACGTTTGTGCGGCGCTATTGCTCTGGCTGCTGACAGCAAGATAGCGGTAAAAGCGATCGGTTAACTGACGAGCCAGCCTGTGATTCATAGCGCTTCCTTATCCATGGTTATTAAGTGTTCTGCGAAAGGGGGAAACATGTTATTTATTAACCAGATGTTAAATTGTTTTACACATTGCCAGCGGATTAAGTCAACTAAAAGCGAGGACCGAGATGAAAAAAACGGTAACGGGCGTAGCGCTCATGATGCTGTTCAGCACGGCGGCAGCGGCGAAAACGCTGGTTTATTGTGCAGAAGGATCGCCAGAAAACTTTAACCCCCAGCTTTACACCTCCGGCACCAGCGTTGACGCCAGCGCGGTTCCCCTCTTTAACCGACTGGTAGAGTTTAAAACCGGCACCACTGAACTGGAGCCGAGCCTGGCGCAACGCTGGGATATCAGCCCTGACGGCACGGTTTATACCTTTCATCTGCGGCAGGACGTTCACTTTCACAGCAATAAATATTTTAAGCCGACGCGCACATTCAATGCTGATGACGTAATTTTTTCCTTTATGCGCCAGATGGATAGTAAAAATCCTTACCACAACGTCTCTGGCGGCACCTATGCCAACTTCGAAAGCCTGGAATTTGGCACCCTGATCAAGAAGATTGAAAAAGTAGACGATCATACGGTGCGCTTTACCCTGGCACATGCTGAAGCGCCGTTTCTGGCCGATCTGGCATGGTATTTCGCCTCAATCCATTCCGCCGAATACGCAGATAAAATGTTGAAGGCGGGCACGCCAGAGCGCGTCGACAGAGATCCTGTTGGCACCGGCCCCTTCCAGTTACTGCAGTATCAAAAGGATTCGCGCATTCTCTATAAGGCTTTCCCGGAATACTGGCAGGGCAAAGCGAAACTGGATCGGCTGGTGTTTACCATTACGCCGGATGCTTCGGTGCGCTATGCCAAGCTGGAAAAGAACGAATGTCAGGTGATGCCGTTTCCTAACCCAGCCGATCTGCCGCGCATGCAGGAAAACCCGGATCTGGTGCTGATGAAAAAGTCAGGGCTGAATACCGGTTTCCTCGCGTTTAACACGCAAAAACCGCCGCTGGATAATGTCAAAGTGCGTCAGGCATTAACCATGGCGATCAATAAACCGGCGATTATCGAGGCGATTTTTCATGGTACCGGCAGCGTTGCCAAAAATCTGCTGCCGCCTGATGTCTGGAGTGCCGACAGTGCGCTGAAGGATTATGCCTGGGATCCTCAGCAGGCGCAGCAGCTGCTGGCCCAGGCGGGCATTAAGCCGGGCACCGTTATCGATCTCTGGGCGATGCCGGTGCAGCGTCCTTACAATCCCAACGCACGGCGCATGGCGGAGATGATCCAGTCCGACTGGGCCAAAGTGGGCATCAAGGCGCGCATTGTCAGCTATGAGTGGGGCGAATATCTCAAGCGGGTAAAAAACGGCGAACATCAGGCGGCGCTGATGGGGTGGACTACCGCTACCGGCGATCCGGATAATTTCTTCAGTCCGCTGTTTAGTTGCACCGCCGCCAATGGCGGCTCCAACTCGGCAAAATGGTGCTATCAACCGTTTGAAAAACTGATTAACCAGGCGCGCACCGAGCAGGATCACAACAAGCGTATTCAGCTTTATCAGCAGGCGCAGCAGGTGATGCATGATCAGGCGCCAGCGGTGATGATCGCTCATTCCACCCTGTTTGAACCGGTACGTAAGGAAGTCATCGGCTATCAAATCGATCCTTTTGGCAAACATATCTTTTATCAGGTCGATCTTAAAAACTAAACGCTGGCCGTTGCAAACTGACTCAGGTAAAGCGCCGGGGCTGACCCGCGCTTTGCTGTATCGCTTCTGAAACAGATTTATTACGCAGGAAACGGCCATTGTTACATTAATAATCGTGAACAAACTCACAGCCTGTTCTTTTTTCCAGACCTAATTCATGAACTCTCTCGCAAAATAATACGCCCGCTATGGAAACCGGTTTCCACTTTGTTTCCTATAGCCAGGTCGAAACCGTGAGAAGGCCAGGATCATGTATAAAATTATGCTTTGCTGTTCCGCCGGAATGTCTACCAGCATGCTGGTAAAGAAAATGCAGGATGAAGTCGCAAATCGTGGGCTGGAAGCGGAAATCGCCGCCTTCAGCGCCACCGAGTTTGATGAACGTTTTGCCTGTTATGACGTGGTGCTGCTGGGACCGCAGGTA
The DNA here is from genome assembly GCF_002101395.1 of Pantoea alhagi. Classification (NCBI taxonomy): domain Bacteria; kingdom Pseudomonadati; phylum Pseudomonadota; class Gammaproteobacteria; order Enterobacterales; family Erwiniaceae; genus Pantoea; species Pantoea alhagi. The sequence continues at coordinate 3,648,975 of NZ_CP019706.1, forward strand.
AAATATATGCAGGAAAGCCTGGCGGCGAAAACCGTCAGCGAAGGCATCCCGGTTGCCACCATCAACATGATGGATTACGGCACGATGCGCGGTGATAAAGTACTGGATTATGCGCTACAGCTGATTGAGCAGAAAGGGGTGGCATAATGACATCACTTTATCAGGGCTTAATTAATATCATCGAGCGCAAGATTACGCCGCTGGCCGGTGCTGTCGGTCAGCAGCGTCATGTTGTGGCTATCCGTGACGGCTTTGTCTCTGCGCTGCCGTTTATGATAATCGGCTCCTTTATGCTGGTATTTATTTTTCCGCCCTTTGCCGCTGACAGTCAGTGGGGCTTTGCGCGCGGCTGGCTCGATTTCTCGCTGCGCTATCGCGACCAGTTGATGCTGCCGTACTATCTCAGCATGGGCGTGATGACCTTTTTTATCTCGGTTGGCATTGGCGCCAGCCTGGGACGACACTACAAGCTCGATCCGGTAATGACCGGTCTACTGGCCTTTATGGGGTTTTTGCTGGTGGCCGCGCCTTATCAGGATGGTAAAATCGCCACCGACTATTTCTCCGGCCAGGGGATCTTTACCGCCATCCTTACCGCTATCTATACCAGCGAAATTTATGCGCTGCTGAAGCGGAAAAATATCACTATTCGCCTGCCGAAAGAGGTGTCGACCGGGGTTGCGCGCTCGTTTGAAATTTTGATTCCGGTGATCGTGATTGTCGCCACGCTGCATCCGCTTAATTTGCTGGTGGCCTCCTGGAGCGGCATGATCATTCCACAGGCGATTATGCATCTGTTGCAGCCGCTGGTTTCTGCCTCCGATTCCCTGCCGGCGGTGCTGCTTTCGGTGCTGATTTGCCAGATCCTCTGGTTTGCCGGTATCCACGGCGCGCTGATTGTCACCGGCATTATGAATCCCTTCTGGCTTACCAACCTGGCCGCCAACCAGGCGGCGCTGGAAGCGGGGCAGGCTCTGCCGCACACCTACCTGATGGGCTTCTGGGATTTCTATCTGTTGATTGGCGGCGTCGGCTCCACGCTGCCGCTGGCGTTTCTGCTGCTACGAAGCCGGGCAGCGCACCTGCGTACCATTGGCAAAATGGGCATCGTGCCAAGCTTCTTTAATATCAATGAACCGATTCTGTTCGGCATGCCGATTATCATGAACCCGCTCTTTTTTCTGCCATTTATTCTGGTGCCGATGATCAATGCCGTATTTGCCTGGACCGCCACCAAACTGGGCTGGGTGGCGCAGGTGGTTTCAATGGCGCCCTGGACGACGCCTGCGCCGATTGGCGCTTCCTGGGCGGCAAACTGGGCGTTTAGTCCGGTAATAATGTGTCTGTTCTGTATGGCACTTTCCGCTCTGATCTATCTGCCGTTTGTTAAGGCGTGGGAGCGTAGTCTGTTACAGCAGGAAGCAGAGGCCAGTCAAAGCGCAGCGGCGTCCGGCGCCGGATTGCAAACCCCATAAGGATCACCATTATGCACTATCAGTTTCCCGCAGACTTTTGGTGGGGCAGCGCCAGCAGCGCGCCACAATCTGAAGGCGAAAGCCTGAACTTTGGCAAAAGTGAAACCATCTGGGATCGCTGGTTTGATGAAGCGCCGACCCGTTTTCATCGACAGGTGGGGCCAGCACAGACTTCAACTTTTTATCAGCACTGGCGTGAAGATATTGCCTTGTTGAAACAGTTGCGGCACAACACTTTTCGTACTTCGATTGCCTGGTCACGCCTGATCCCGGACGGGCGCGGCGCGGTTAACCCCGAGGCGGTGCGCTTTTATAATCAAATCATTGACGAGATGTTAAGCCAGGGCATCACGCCCTTTATCAATCTGTTCCATTTTGATATGCCGATGGTGATGCAGCAGGCAGGCGGCTGGGAAAATCGCGAAGTGGTTGAGGCTTATGCGCAATACGCACAAACCTGCTTCCATCTGTTTGGCGATCGGGTGAAACACTGGTTCACCTTTAATGAGCCGATTGTGCCGGTGGAAGGCGGCTATCTGTATGATTTCCATTACCCTGGCGTAGTGGATTTTCGGCGGGCGGCGACGGTGGCCTATCATACTATGCTGGCGCACGCGCGCGCGGTGCAGTTGTTCCGCGAAGGGCAATATCCGGGCGAGATTGGCATAATCCTTAACCTGACGCCCTCTTATCCACGCTCATCGCATCCGGCTGACCAACAGGCGGCGCATATCGCCGATCTCTTTTTTAACCGCAGTTTTCTCGATCCGGCGCTGCTGGGCCGCTATCCGGCAGAGCTGGTTGCGCTGCTGGAAGAGCATCAGCAATTACCTGCCAGCCAGCCCGGCGATCGGGCGCTGCTGGCGGAAGGGCGGGTTGATTTACTGGGTATCAACTACTATCAGCCGCGTCGGGTGAAATGCCGCGATTCGCTGGTTAACCCACAGAGTCCGTTTATGCCGGAGTGGTTTTTCGATCATTATGCGATGCCGGGGCGCAAGATGAATCCCTATCGCGGTTGGGAAATCTACGAAAAGGGTATTTATGACATTCTCAGCAATCTGCGTGAGCATTACGGTAACCCGCGCTGTTTTATTTCTGAAAACGGCATGGGCGTTGAGGATGAGCAGCGCTTTGAGCAGCAGGGACAGATTCAGGATGACTATCGCATCGACTTTGTGCGCGAACATTTAATCTGGCTGCATCGGGCATTGCAGGAGGGATCGCACTGTCTGGGTTATCATATGTGGACCTTTATCGATAACTGGTCATGGAGCAACGCCTATAAAAACCGGTATGGTTTTGTGCAGCTCGATCTTGACAGTCAGCAGCGCCGCGTGAAAAAAAGCGGTGAGTGGTTTGCGCGCGTAGCCAGCGAGCATGGGTTTACGCAACACAGTGATTGAGCGGAGAGATAAGCACCCTTATGGCGAGTATTAACGATGTTTCACGCCTGGCAAAAGTATCAAAAGCCACCGTTTCCCGGGTGCTCAGCGGCAGTCGCGGCGTTAAGGAGGAGAGCCGCGACGCCGTGCTGCGCGCCGTTGAGAAGCTGAATTATAAACCGAACGTCATTGCGCAATCCTTAAGCTATCAGAAAACCCACTGCATCGGCGTGATCTGCGCAACTGAACATGTGCAGCAGGCTACCGGCTATCTGCAGGCGCTGGAAAAGGCGCTGAGCCAGGAGAGTAAACATCTGCTGCTGCGCTTTGCCAACAGCGCGCCAGCGGTTGCGGTTGCGATGGAAGAGCTGGGATCCGGGCGCTGCGATGCGGTGATGGTGGTGGGGGCGCGCTTTGCGCTGCCGGATGAAGCGAAGCAGGCGGTGCTGATTGATTGTCTCGATGGCGGGGAAGGGCCACAGCTGGCCATTGACTACCAGTTCGCCAGCCTGACCGCCTGTCACTACCTTTTCAGCCAGCAGCGGCGCAAAATCGTGCTGTTTAACTTTAGCCACGGTGAGGCGGCAGGACAGGTACTGGCAGGCTATTGCGATGCGCTGGAGAGCGTCGCGCTGCCTTATAACCGTCAGCTTATCTGCGGCCAGGAAGAATCGGTCAGCGTTGCGCTGCAAACCCTTATCAATCGTCATACTGCATTTGATGCCTTACTGGTGACCGACTATATCAAAAGCCGTGAGGCGATTGCGCTGCTGCGTCGCTATCAGCGTCAGGTGCCGCAGGATGTGATGGTATTCAGCCTCGACGGCGCGGTGCCGGTGGTCGGCGCGCCAGAAATGCCACAAATGGCGTGGCCGCTGGATATGCTGGCGCAGCGGGCGTTACAGTTGATCAGCGGGGAGCAGGCCTGTTTTCCTCCGTTGCGTGGCAGCCTGATTGCACCCTGAGAGATGAGTTTCGTGCTGTGACGTTGTCACTTCCTCCGTGTGACAACGTCACTCACTGGCAGCCCGGCCTGACAGAGCGCGCGACCCCGGCAGAATAAGGCGAGTAGCGTGAATAGCGCCACGCCGCTCGCTTATCCGCTTATTTAAACTGCAAATAGGCTACGTGGGTTTGCAGATATTCTTCCAGTCCATGACGGCCATCGGCACCGCCGATCCCTGACTTACGCCAGCCCGCATGAAAACCCTGCATCGCCTCAAAATTTTCCCGGTTAATATAGGTTTCGCCAAATTTCAACCGGCGCAGGGCGATCATCGCGGTATTAAGGTTTTGCGTATAGAGCGAGGAGGTCAGGCCATATTCGCTGTCGTTAGCCAGCGCAATCGCCTCGTCCAGCGTGCGGAAAGTGGTAACCGGCAGGACCGGGCCGAAGATCTCCTCCTGCATAATCGCCATATCCTGTTTAACACCGCTCAGGATCGTGGGCTGGAAGAAATAGCCGGTCTCGCCAGCGCGCTTCCCGCCGGTAATGAGCTGAGCGCCCTGTTTCAGCGCATACGCCACTTTTTCTTCTACGCGCTGCAGGGCAGCGGCACTGATCAGCGGCCCCATATCCACATCTTGCTGTTCTGCCGGATTACCCCAGGTTATCTTGCTGAAGGCCGTGGTCAGACGCGCCATAAAGGCATCATAGATGCCTTCCTGTACGTAAACGCGCTCGGCGCAGTTACAGACCTGGCCGGAGTTGATGATGCGTGAACTGACAATCGCTTTTACCGCCAGATCGAGATCGGCATCGTCCATCACAATCGCTGGCGCTTTACCGCCCAGCTCCAGCGACACCTTAGTCACATTTCGCGCCGCCGCCGTCATGGTCTGAATTCCGGCATTGACGCTGCCGGTAAGGCTGACCATGCCTACCTTTGGACTGGCGGCCAGCTCCTGGCCCACTACCGGACCGTAGCCAAAAACAATATTAAGCACCCCTTTAGGCAACCCCACCTGCTGCACGATCTCAGCGAATATCACCGCGTTGAGCGGGGTAACCTCGCTGGGCTTGAGCACAATGGTATTGCCGGTGATCAGCGCTGGCGCTGCTTTACGCGCAATCAGAAAGAAAGGAAAGTTCCACGGCAAAATGCCGGTCGTCACGCCAATCGCCTTTTTAAAGACGAAAATATTTTCATCAGGGCGATCGCTTTGCACAATTTCGCCCTCATAACGGCGTGCCCACTCCGCCATATAGTCAAGATAGTCAGCGGTAAACAGCACTTCGGTTTGCGCCAGGCCCTGGGTTTTTCCCCCTTCGGCAACAATCGTTGCGGTCAGCTCCGGTTCACGCTGACGGATGGCGGCGGCGATTTTATGCAGCCAGACGCCACGCTCCACCGCCGGCAACGCTTCCCACTGCGGCTGTGCCGCTTCAGCCGCATCGATAGCGCGCTGCGCATCTTCGCGGCTACCTTCCGGCACCTGAGCAATCACCGCTTCCGTTGCCGGATTGATCACCTCAATCCAGGCACCCTGATGAGACTGAAATTCACCGTCGATATACATTTGTTTTTGAATAGTTGCCATGCATCCGCTCTCCGTTATCAATTCTGCTTTTTATGGTTAATAAAAAGATATGGAATTGTTTAATTTTGCCACCTTGACCTGGACGCAGAGATTTGACCTTCCGCTGAATGCCATTGCGCTTAAGGAACTGGCAAAAATACAGGGATTAACCTGATGAGGCTGGCATAACCTGAAATTAATCTTTTGAAGCAAGAAGTTAGCGCTGCAGTGGCTGTAATGGACACAACAGCGCGATTGTAATGGATTTGTGATCGTCATCGCGGCCACCTGCTGATTTTTGCCACAAGGGGACACAGGCGGGCAGTCAGCGAAAGGCTGGTGAGGAAATGAACTCTTTAGACTCGCGGTAACCGGGAGAGTCTTCTCCTGCTGGCCTCAACCTTACTAAGGAATAACGATGAACAACGCAATCCTTGCCGGCATTCTCTGGCATCTGGTCGGTGCCGCCAGCGCCGCCTGTTTCTATGCCCCTTTTAAGCGTGTCCGACACTGGTCATGGGAAACCATGTGGTCAGTGGGCGGCCTGATGTCCTGGTTAGTTCTGCCCTGGGCGGTCAGCGCGGTGCTGTTGCCTGATTTCTGGGGCTATTTTCAACAGTTCAGCGCCGCGCAGCTGCTGCCGGTATTTTTGTTTGGCGCCATGTGGGGAATAGGCAACGTTAACTACGGGCTAACCATGCGCTATCTCGGTATGTCGATGGGAATTGGTATCGCCATCGGCATTACGCTGGTGGTCGGGACGTTGATGACGCCGCTTTTGCAGGGGCGTTTTATGGTGCTGTTCAGCTCCGCCGGTGGACGGATGACGCTGCTGGGCGTCCTGATTGCGCTGATTGGCGTGATTATTGTTTCCCGTGCCGGTTTCCTGAAAGAGCGCGCGCTGGGTATCAACGCGGAAGAGTTCAACCTGAAAAAGGGGCTGGTGCTGGCGGTGCTGTGCGGGATTTTTTCCGCCGGTATGTCATTCGCGATGGATGCGGCGAAACCGATGCATGAGGCCGCCGCCGCTGCCGGCATCAATCCCCTCTACGTCGCTTTGCCTAGCTACGTGGTGATCATGGGGGGCGGAGCGCTGGTAAACCTGGCCTGGTGCTTTGTACGTCTGGCGGTAAAGCCGTCGCTGTCGCTAAAAGCCGATTTCTCGCTGGCGAAGCCGCTGCTGGGGGCGAATATTGCCTTTGCCATGCTGGGCGGCCTGATGTGGTATTTGCAGTTCTTTTTTTATGCCTGGGGTCACGCCAACATTCCGGCGCAGTATGACTTTGTCAGCTGGATGCTGCATATGAGCCTGTATGTGCTGTGCGGCGGCATTGTCGGGCTGCTGATGAAAGAGTGGCATGCGGTAGGGCGTCGTCCGGTTCGCGTACTCTCTGTAGGTTGCCTGGTCATTATTCTGGCGGCAAACGTCGTCGGGATGGGAATGGCGGGCTAACAGGCAAGAGAGCCTGGCAGCACGGCAGGCTCTCCTGAGCGCTTGCAGGATTTGGGGTGTTATCAGGGAGAGCGGCGAAAGCATTTGCACAGCGGCGTTAAAAGCAAAGCCGGACTATTTTTGCTGTTCCGGCAGCGGCTGTGGTTTGCTGGTGCGCTCAAAACGCTGACGCCAGGCGCTGGGAGTAAACCCGGTTTCGCGGGTAAAAACGGCGGAAAAGTAGTTGCTGTCATCAAAGCCGCAGCGGAACGCCACTTCACCAATCAGCAGATCGGTATTACGCAGCAGATATTTAGCCTGGCAGAGCTGCAGCTGACGCAGATAATGACCAATGGTCATGCCCGTTTGCTGGCGAAACAGCTGCTTCAGGGCGCGTTCGCTGAGCCGGTTATGCTGACAAAAAGCGGCAAGATCGAAGGGGCGGGCAGTGCTGGCCTGAATGGCAGACATCAGCAGATCGAGCTGCTCGCCTTCCGGCAGTTCGCCAGCGCGTTCGGCCACGTAGCGATGTCGCCGCAAAATAAGCGCCAGCTGCAGGAACAGCGCCTCCGCCAGCTGCATCGAGAGCAGATCGGTTTTACGGCTCTCCTGCTCCAGCTGTACAATCACGCCGCGCGCCAGCGCCATGCCGCGCGTGGTTAAGCGCCAGTGGGCGCGATAGTCCGCGTCATCCAGCGGCAGCAGCTGGCTCCAGTCCAGCCCGAGCCGAAAGCGTTCCGGGCAATAGAGGATATTATCCAGCACCAGATCGTTTACCGACTCATAGCTGTGGCAATCGCTGTGCTGGATATAGAACAGATCGCCGCAGGTCACCAGCCAGGGACGATCGTTAAGCACATGCAGACCGTTACCGCGCCAGACGATGACAATTTCGCTGAATTCATGACGATGGGGCGGAAAAGAGGGCTGCGGCGCCCGGTCGGCTACCGACACCGGCATCGCTTCAGAGGGAAAATAGTCCGCCTTCGCCAGAATTAACCCCATGCTGTTCTCCTGTTACCACATCTGTTGTCGCTCGGCGCGTGGGGCGCAGCCAAATTCACGGCGAAACAGGGTCGAAAAGTGATTGCTGTCGCCAAAGCCGCACTGAAATGCAATATCGGTAATCCGCATTTCGCTGTGGCGCAGCAGATGACGCGCCTGTAAAAGGCGCAGCCGGTTAAGGTAACGCTGCGGCGTGCTGCCGGTTTGCTGTTTAAGCTGGCGATGCAGTGTGCGCAGCGAAAGTGAAAAGCGATCGGCCAGCGCATCCCAGTCAATATCTTCACTGTAGTGTTCGTTTAGCCAGTCAAGCAGGCGTAACAGACGAGCCTCCTGCGCATCGCTCTCCTGTTCCCGGCAACCCTGACGCAGCAAAACCAGCAGCTGCATAAAGGTGAGTTCCTGTTGCACACGCTGCTCTATGGCATCGCTGCCGTCAGGCTCCTGCAGCTGCGCTACCAGCGTTTTTGCCTGTGCCATCACCCGGTTACTGATGCGCCAGTGGGAAGGGTAACGGCCATCGCACTCCTGCGGCAGTAAATCCTCCAGCCCGGTCAGAAAGCGAAATGCCTGCGGACCGCGCCACAGTACATTGGTCAGAAACAAATTTTCCGTTTGCTCATAAAGATGACGATCGTGATCGCGAACAAAACAGACGCAGCCACCGCACAGCGACTGGGGCTGGCCGTTAAAGATATGAATGCCGGCACCCTGTTCCACCAGCACGATTTCATGAAAATCATGATGATGTTCAGGAAACACGCTCTGCGGGGCCCGGGGTTCAATCGCGACCGGCAGATCGCCATCTGGAAAAAAATCGGCGCTATGTAATACGGTCATGGTGCGTCCTCGTTGACCTCTGTGTGACCGATACTAGCCAGCGCGCGCTTAACTTACCTTGAATTTTGCACCGCAAAACAGGGTTAACCGGTTAATTTTTCAAGAAACAGCTGGAAATCTTCAGAATTGCGGCAAGGGTCACATCATGTTGCGGCAACAGGGAAAAACAGATCTGTGAGCTGCTTCACGTCCTTCTTTACGCCCCTGCCAGGCGGATTAAAACATTGGCACTGGCAGCAAGGTGCGAAATTCACCGCTTTTTACACTGGTGAGCATGTTTCATCAGGAAGCGAATCTTATGACGCACCGCAATTTTGTTGCCATCGATCTCGGCGCCTCCAGCGGCCGTATTATGCTGGCGCGCTACCAGCCGGAAACGCAGGCGCTTACGCTGGAGCAGGTTAGCCGCTTCGCGAATCAACGTTGTCAGATTGACGGGTATGACTGTTGGGATATCGACGCGCTGGAGCAGTCGATCCGCGCAGGACTGGAGCAGCTGCTGGCGAGCGGCGTGGTGCCGGACAGTATCGGCATCGATACCTGGGGCGTGGATATGATCATGCTCGACCAGGCAGGCGAACGCGTCGGCCTGCCGGTTTCCTATCGCGATAAACGGACTCACGGCCTAATGGCACAGGCACAGCGCGAACTCGGCCGGGATGTTATCTGGCAGCATACCGGCATCCAGTTCCTGCCTTTTAATACGCTTTATCAGCTGCGCGCCTTCAACCAGGCGCATCCTGAACTGCGGGATCGCGTCGCGCACGCCCTGATGATCCCCGATTATCTGCAGTACCGTTTGACCGGTCAGCTGAACTGGGAATATACCAATGCCAGCACCACGCAATTGCTGAATCTGGCTACCGGCGAGTGGGACAGCACGCTGCTGAACTGGGCTGGCGCGCGCGCCGGGTGGTTTGGCAAGCCGCAGCAGCCCGGTATGCCGGTAGGGGAATGGCAGAGCCGCAGCGGTGCACGTATCCCGGTGATCGCCGTCGCCACACACGATACCGCCAGCGCCGTGCTGGCGACGCCGCTCACCCGCAGCGATGAAGCCTATCTTTGTTCAGGCACCTGGTCGCTGCTGGGTTTTGAAAGCCGCACGCCGTTCAATGACCACGCCGCGCTGGAGGCCAATATCACCAATGAGGGCGGCGCGGAGGGGCGCTATCGCGTTCTGAAAAACATTATGGGGCTCTGGCTGCTGCAGCGCGTCTGCGATGAACTGCAAATCGACAATCTTTGTGCGCTGATTGATGAGGCCGCGCATTATCCCGCCTGTTTGTCGATTATCGACGCTAACGATGCGCGCTTTATCAATCCGGCCAGTATGGTGCGGGAAATTCAGGATGCCTGCGTAGAGCAGGCGATGCCGGTACCGCACAGTCCGGTAGCGCTGGCGCGCTGCATTTTCGATAGTCTGGCGCTGCTCTATCGGCAGGTCAGCGAGGAGCTGGCCGCGCTGCGCGGCACCGCTTTTACCCGTCTGCATATTGTGGGCGGCGGCAGCCAGAATCCGTTGTTAAATCAGCTCTGCGCCAATGCCTGCCAGTTGCCGATAAGCGTTGGCCCTGTTGAGGCCTCAACGCTGGGCAACATCGGCAGCCAGCTGATTGCTCACGGCGAAATGGCGGATGTTAACGCCTTCCGCCGCTGCGTTGCTCAGAATTTTCCTTCTCATCTTATTCAACCTCTCTCAGACAGCGCGCTAACCGACGGCTGGTCGCGTTTTCAGGCGCTGAAACAACCGCGTAAGGAACTATGCTTATGACCAGGCTTACAGAACAGGCTTTTGAACTGGCGAAACAGCGCTATGCTGATAACGGCGTCGATGTCGAAGCCGCAATGGAGCAGCTGGATACCATCCCGGTATCCATGCATTGCTGGCAGGGGGACGACGTACGCGGTTTTGAAAATCCGCAGGGCGCGCTGACCGGCGGTATTCAGGCCACCGGTAACTATCCGGGCCGTGCGCGTAACGCCTCTGAGTTGCGGGCGGATGTTGATGTGGCACTGGGGCTGATCCCCGGCCCAAAACGCTTTAACCTGCACGCTATTTATCTGGAAAGCGACGGGCCGGTGGAGCGTAATGAGATCGAACCGCAGCACTTCGCAAACTGGGTGAGCTGGGCGAAAGAGCGTCAGCTGGGACTGGACTTCAACCCAACCTGTTTCTCCCATCCGCTGAGCGCTGACGGCTTTACGCTATCGCATGCGGATGAGCGCATTCGTCAGTTCTGGATCGATCACTGCAAAGCAAGCCGCAACGTTTCCGCCTGGTTCGGCGAACAGCTGGGTACGCCCTCGGTGATGAATATCTGGGTGCCGGACGGCATGAAAGATGTAACCGTGGATCGTCTGGCTCCGCGTCAGCGGCTGATGCAGGCGCTGGATGAGGTGCTGAGCGAAAAGCTGAATCCGGCCCATCATATCGATGCTGTCGAGAGCAAGCTGTTCGGCATCGGGGCAGAGAGCTATACCGTGGGCTCTAATGAGTTTTACCTGGGCTACGCCACCAGTCGCCAGACCGCGCTGACGCTGGACGCTGGCCATTTCCATCCTACCGAAATGATCTCCGACAAAATCTCCACCGTTATGCTCTATGTGCCGCGTCTGTTGCTGCACGTCAGCCGCCCGGTGCGCTGGGACAGCGATCATGTGGTGCTGCTGGATGATGAAACCCAGGCGATAGCGCATGAAATTGTGCGTCAGAAGCTGTTCGATAAGGTGCACATCGGCCTCGATTTTTTTGATGCCTCGATCAACCGCATCGCCGCCTGGGTTATCGGGACGCGTAATGCCAAAAAAGCGCTGCTGCGTGCGCTGCTGGAGCCAACCGGGAAGCTACGCGCCATTGAAGCTGCCGGTGATTACACGGCACGCCTGGCGTTGCTGGAAGAGCAAAAATCACTGCCGTGGCAGGCGGTATGGGAAAGTTACTGTCTGCGCCACGGTGTGCCGGTGGATGCTGGCTGGCTGCGCAACGTGCGCGATTATGAAGAGCAGATCCTCAGTCAACGGTAAGGATGATACTTATGCAATCGATTCTTTCTTCCTGGTTTGTTCAGGGAATGGTAAAAGCCACCAGTGACATGTGGTTAAAAGGCTGGGATGAGCGCAACGGCGGTAATATCACCCTGCGCCTGCTGCCGGAAGAGGTAGCCGCATTCCAGCACGATTTCGTGGCTGAACCACGCTGCATTGAACTGAGCCGGGCGGCACCGGGGCTGGCCAATGACTGGTTTATCGTGACCGGTTCCGGCAAGTTTTTTCGCAACGTGCAGCTCGATCCTGCTGACTCTCTGGCGCTGCTGCAGGTGGATGATAAAGGCCTCTCCTGTAAAATTCACTGGGGGCTGGTGAACGGTGGCGTGCCAACTTCCGAGCTGGCCTCTCATTTCCAGTCGCACAGCGTGCGCAAGCAGCTTACCAACGGTGCCGATCGGGTGATTATGCACTGCCATGCCACCAACTTTATGGCGCTGAGCTATGTTGTGGAGCTGGATCCGGCGCGCTTTACCCGCCTCCTGTGGGAAGGCAGCACTGAATGTCTGGTGGTTTTCCCGGATGGCGTTGGCATTGTGCCCTGGATGGTGCCGGGCACCGATGAAATAGGCGATGCCACCGCTAAACAGATGCAGTCGCACAGCCTGGTGATGTGGCCTTTTCACGGTATTTTCGGCGCAGGGCCGACGCTGGATGAAACCTTCGGCCTGATCGATACTGCTGAGAAATCGTCAGAAGTGCTGGTAAAGGTTATCTCTATGGGGGGCCTGCGCCAGAGCATTACCACTGAACAACTGGTGGCGCTGGGTAAACGCTTTAACGTTAATCCCTGGCAGGCCGCACTGGATACGGGACCGGCCCATGTTGCGTAAAGCCTTTGTGATGCAGGTTTATCCGGACTGCCATGAAACCTATCAGCAGCGCCATTCGCCTGTCTGGCCTGAGCTGGAGCAGACGCTAAAGGCGCATGGGGCGCATCACTACAGCATTTATCTGGATGAGCAGCGCAGCCTTTTGTTTGCCTGTGTAGAAATTGAATCGGAAGAACGCTGGGAAGCGATAGCGCAGACTGAAATCTGCCAGCGCTGGTGGGCATCGATGCGTGAGCTTATGCCCTCAAATGCAGATAATAGTCCGGTAAGCCAGCCGCTGAAGCCCGTATTTTATCTGGAGTAGCGGGCAGGTTAAAACCTCGCACGACGTTAAACGAGCGTAATAATTAAGGGGCCGAATGGCCCCTTAATTTATTTAACCGTTGCTGCGCAGCTGAGGATAGCGCCGGAAAATAAAGATGCACCAGAACAGCGCCAGCAGGCCAAGGATAGCGCCGACATTGCCGACATCTGCCATTTTGAAATGCAGGCTGACCTGATTACCTAACAGCGCACCTGCGCCTATGCCGATGTTATAGATGCCGGAAAAAAGCGACATCGCCACATCGGTAGCGTCAGGAGCCAGCGACAGCACGCGTACCTGCATCGCCAGGCCAATGGTCATCATGCCCATCCCCCAGACCACACAGAGCACGGAAACCGCAACCGGATGAACCGCTGCGAACAGCAACAGCCCCATGCACAATGTAATCAGTCCGATGGCGCTCAGCAGTAGTGCGGAAGGGAATCTGTTGCCCAGCAGGCTAAAGATAATGCTGCCAACAATGCCCGCCGTGCCAAAAATCAACAGCAGGAAAGTGGTAAAGTTTTCCCCCTGTGAGGCAATCACCTGCATAAAGGGTTCGATATAGCTGTAAGCGGTATAATGTGCGGTGACCACCAGCGTAACCAGCAGATACATGCCGACCAGCGCCGGACGTCTGAACAGCATCGGCACGCTACTGAGCGAGCCGGTATGCTCACTTGGCAGCTTCGGCAGCAGCTTGATCAACATCAACATCAGTACCAACGCCGACGCGCCGATCATACCGAAGGTAATACGCCAGCCAAGATACTGGCCGATAATGCGTCCAATCGGCACGCCCAACACCATCGCCAGTGCGGTGCCGGTAGCCAGCATGCTGAGCGCCTGGGTCTTCTTGCCGGCAGGGGCAACGCGGATCGCCAGCGAGGCGGTAATCGACCAGAAGATAGCGTGTGCCAGTGCAATACCAATGCGTGACAGTACCAGTACCGGGAAACTCCAGGCCAGCAGCGACAGGATATGGCTCAGGGTAAACAGCAGGAAAAGTACAGTCAGTAACAGACGGCGCTCTATATTGCGTGTCGCCAGCATAAGCGGGAGCGACATCAATGCCACTACCCAGGCATAGATGGTCAACATAATGCCTACTTCAGGCGTTTCCATGGAAAATGACGCGGCGATATCAGAAAGCAGACCCACCGGCACAAATTCGGTGGTGTTGAATATAAAAGCTGCGACAGCCAGTAGAACAACGCGTAGCCAGGCCGTTTTACGGGAAACAGATGTTTGCATAGGAATAAATGGATGCCAGACGTGTTAACAGAATTGATGATTTCATCACCAAAAGGTGATTTACATCACATTTAATCACTATTGTGGTCGATTTATAGCAAGAGTGAAACAGTGCGATAAAAAAATATCCTTACAAACGTCCGTCTGACCTGAAAGGGCGCGGCGGCAGGACATTCGACTCTGGCAATCTGAAGGGATTCAGTGGCACCAGAGCCTGACGCTATGTGTGTAATCTGCAATGTTAGCAGGAAGAGAGTGAAGTAATAGATGTATGATTTTTATGGGATTGTTTTTTCTTTTTTGGCAGAGGGCAGCAGTTTTTGCATCCTTCAGCGCGGGCGTAATACTTTTTTGCCTGCTTAATCGCATCAAGCGGCGCATAGAAAGTGCCTAAGAAAAAGCGATCGTTTTCAGGCGCGAGCGAAGCACAGTGGGCGGAATGAACCCGATAAATACCTGACGAGCCTGCCTTGATATTAACGTAATAAAACTTCCCCATGATGCGCTCTCTGTTGATGAAATATTTTGCAACATGGTTATTTAATATAGTGCGTTTTTTCAAAAAGCCCAGTAAAAACAAAAACAGCGTTGGCAGGATGCTAAAAAAATAGCGACAGGCGTTTTTGTATTTATAAAAAGTCTTTAATAAACAGGATGTTAATTTTATTGAGCGTAACTGGATGGGTAGTAAAAAGAAAAGTGAGACGGTAATTTTTATGTGAAGAGTATTAACGTCAAATTAATTGAATGACACCTGTTAATATTTTTCAATATTTATGAGTGGTTGCTTTTTGTTAATATTTCATTAGCGATTATCCGATCAATAATAATAAAAGACCGGATAATCCATCCTGGTACTATCTGGTGGTTCTGGCTGTCTGACAGGAAGCGACAAAGGTGCGTTTTGAACCTAAGGTGCGCAGCACCAGAACCAACATCAGCAGCCATTCCGCTGCCAGCGTAGCCAGCACCGCCTGTTGATAATCTCCCTGCTGCAACATTTGCGTAAACAGCGAGCCCAGCGCCATAGGGCCCATACCAAATGCAGCCTGTTGCACCGTTGACAGGGTAGCACTACCGGCTCCGGCATAATCTGTAGGGACGTCAGCCATGCCAATACGGTAAAACGTGCTGACAATAAGCGCCTGACCACCGCCAATAATCGCTGTTGCGGGTATCAGGGTGAAGATATTTACCGTTGCCCAGCCGTAGTAAAAGGTTGCCATTAATAACAATAAGCCGCTCATCTGTATAACGCAGCCCAGCAGCAGGGTATGGCGTTTACCCAGCTTTTCCACAATCCGCGTCGAACTGATGGAAACGATAAAGTAGGTCGCGCCTAAAGCAATAAAAGCGTTGCCGGATGAGAAAGCGCTCATACCAATGCCTGACTGCAGCGTGAGTGCGACCGCAAACATAAAACCGCTCCAGCAGCTAAAAAACAGCACTGCCAGGCTGATGCCGAAACGCATACTGGGCAAGCGCAACAGCACCGGGGGCAGCAACGGCGCGCCGCCACGCTTCTCCAGCGCGATTTCTGTTCGCCACAGCTGTATCAGCAGCAGCGGGAACAGCATCAACAGCAACAGGCACGGCCATGACCAGTGCAGCACCGGCCCGAGCGCCAGCGCCACCATCAAACTGCCGGTTGCGCCCGCCAGCAGCAGCGTTCCGGCTTTATCGATCGGCAACGGCTGAGCATTGCGGGTTTCAGGGATAAAACGCCGTGCGGTCAATAAGATCAGCAGGCAAACCGGCAGGTTGATCAAAAATACGCTGCGCCAGCCGTAACCGGCAATATTTGCGCCGATCAAAAAGCCACCCAGCACCTGACCGATAATAAAGGCCAGCCCGCCAATGCCTCCATACAGACCAATCGCCCGCGCATGCTCGCGTCCCTGCAGTGTAACGTGCAGCGTGGCCAGAATTTGCGGCACCACCAGCGCTGCGCCAATGCCCTGAAGCGCGCGCGCCAGCAGCAGCGTATTAACATTGTTTGCCAGGCCACACAGCAGCGAGGCCAGAGCAAATAGCCAAACGCCGCTGATAAACAGGCGACGGCGGCCAAAGTTATCGCCCAGGCGGCTACCCATCGCCAGACAAACGGCAAAGGCGATGCCATAAATCGCGACAATCAATGCCAGCTCAATGGCGGTTGCGTGCAGGCTGGCGGCCATCGCATCCAGCGCAACGTTAACAATGGAGAAATCAATCATTGGCAGCAGCTGACCGGCGAGCAAAACCATCAGGCCGGCTTTTCTTAACGTTGTCGTGTTCATAACGCTTCTCTTGTTTTTGTTACAGGTGGGGCTTAGCATCAACCATTGATTAAACGGGTACCAGTTTTTGCTTATCATGGTATTAATGCTACCAGCCTGAGCAGGGAGAAGAGAAAATGCCAAACGCAAGCCGTGCGGAAACGCCGGAAAAATCGGGCAGCCGCCTGTTAGGCGACTTTTTGCGGAGCCGGCGTGAAAGTCTCGATCCGGTGCGGCTTGGCCTGCCGCGTATGCGCCATCGCCGTACGCCGGGCCTGCGTCGGGAAGAGGTGGCGCAGTTGGCTGATGTCGGTGTAACCTGGTACACCTGGCTGGAGCAGGGCAGAGAGATTAAAGCTTCAGCTAAAACCCTTTCCGCCATCGCGGCAGCGTTACAGTGTAACGAAGCGGAAACGCAGCATCTGTTTCGCCTTGCCGGGCAGGTGTATCCGGCGTCTCAGGCTGCTAAAGCCTGCGCCAAATTGTCGGCCCATACGCGCATTATGCTGGACAGCCTGAATCCGCTGCCCGCCGTGGTGCAAAACCAGCGCTTTGATATTATGGGGCACAATCAGGCCTGGGCGCGCCTGATGAATGTTGATGTGGAAACCCTGCCACAAGAGCAACGCAACTGTATGTGGCTGGCGTTTAACCATGCTGGCTGGCGCAGCGCTGTCGCCGACTGGGAAGAGGTGATGCCGCATATGGTGGCAATGTTTCGGGCACAAATGGGCGAGCACCTGGGCGATCCGCACTGGGAAGATTTTCTGGAACGGCTGCTAACCAGCTCAGCCGAATTTCGCGACACCTGGCAACGCTATGAGCTACGCAGCATTGAAAACCGGGTGAAATATTTTTCTCATCCGCAGGCCGGCAGGCTGGCGCTGCGGCAGAATAACTGGTGGTCGGCACCGCGCAACGGCGATCGTCTGCTGGTTTATATTCCTGACGATGAGGCCAGCGCGGCGGCGCTGAAGATCATCACCACGAACTAAGAGAACAACGGATTGCAACAGAAGATCGCTTATCCCGGTTTGGCCGGCATCGTTATGTTAGGCATGGCACAGATCATCGCATGGGGCGGATCTTTCTATGTTATGGCGGTGCTGGCCGCGCCAGTAAGCCGGGAGACAGGCTGGTCGCAGCAATGGATTTACGGTGCGCTGTCGCTGGCAATTCTGGTCTCCGGCATGCTGGCACCCTTATGCGGCCGTATCATTGCTCGCACCGGCGGTCGTACTATGCTTGCCGCCAGCGGCGGCGTACTGGCTGCGGGTCTGGTACTGGTCGGACTGAGTCACTCGCTGTGGCTTTTTCTGCTGGCCTGGACCATTATCGGCGTGGGTATGGCAATGGGGCTGTATGATGCGCTGTTTGCCACGCTAGGCACGCTGTATGGTGGAATGGCACGCCGTGCTATTACCAGCATTACGCTCATTTCCGGCTTTTGTACCACACTGGTATGGCCGTTTTGCGCTTTGCTTATTGAATGGCTGGGATGGCGGCATGCCTGTTTTGCTTATGCAGCATTATTGGTGGTTAGCGTCCTTCCGGCCTGTCTGTTCTCTTTACCGGCCGGAGGCGGTCGCAAAATCAGCCTGGTCAGTAACACGACATCAGGCAAGCAGGAGACGATAGCGCAGGATCTCTTCTGGCTGCTGTGCGCCATCTTTACCCTGGCGTCGGTGATCATGACCGCCATTTCGGTACAGCTGATTACGTTATTGCAGAGCCAGGGCTATACGCTGGCTGCCGCGCTGGCGTTAAGCGCCATTCTGGGGCCGTGTCAGGTGGCTTCGCGCGTGGTGGATATGGCATTCCGGCGCGGTCATCCGCTCTGGACCACGCTGTTTTCAGTGGGGCTGGTCGCGCTGGGGCTGCTTATTCTATTGTTGTTTCCCCATCTTGCGATGCCCGGCATGCTGCTTTACGGGGCGGGCAACGGTCTTCGGGCGATTGTGCGCGGCACCCTGCCGCTAGCGCTGGTAAAACCGGAAGAGTATGCCATTGTTGCCGGGCGGATGGCGCGGCCAGCACTGATTGGTCAGGCGCTAACGCCTTTAATTGGTGGCTGGGTTTTTCAACACTTTGGTGCGCAGGCTACCTTGCTGCTGCTGTGCGCGCTGGCGCTGATCAATGTATTGTTTACCTTACTGCTAAAAATGCGGCTGCCGCAGCAGCGGGCAATGCCTGAGAAATCGTAACGGCAGGGCAGCAGGGCGCAACCCGCGTGGCCCGCTTTTCACAGCAAAAAAGCAGCGAATAATTGTGATTATGTGCCTTGCGTCCGCAGCTGGCTTCATAAAGGCAACTGTGTTTGTTATATTATTTTGTATGATTCTTCACAGCCGCGGTGCCAAAAAGAATAAAATTCGCCGCAACTCAGGATGATGAAATGTTAGATTACCGCTTCCCGACAGCTTTGCAGATGGTTTTGAGCGTAGCGATGGCGGAGCAGTCGGGCAAACGCTCCACCAGCGCCATTCTGGCGTATGGTCTGGAAGCTAACCCAAGCTTTATTCGTAAGCTGATGGTGCCGCTGACGCGCGATGGCATTATCGTGTCCACGTTAGGCCGTACCGGTTCGATTCACCTTGGACGGCCCGCCGATCAAATAACGCTGCGTGATATTTATGTCTCAGTGATTGAAGACAAGAAAATTTGGGCATCGCGTCCTGAAGTCCCCGCGCGTTGTGTGGTAAGCGCAAATGCCTGCTGGTATTTCAAAGCCATTGCTCAGGAGGCGGAAGAAGCCTCGCTGAAGGTGCTGGCAAAGCGCACCGTCGCCGATGCGCTGGAAGAGCTAAAAACCAGAGATACCAGCGGCTGCGAGGCCGTTCCTGAACCGGAAACTGAAACACCCTGCAAAAGGAGCCGCTAAATGCGGCTTTTTTTATCTTTGTTGATTCTTACTGCGTAGCCTGCCTGCCGTATCGCCTACACTCTCTTTAGTTACAACATACTATTTAAAAACAGTAATTAGATACCTCGACAACGAAGCTGATATGGCTTAGCAGCTACTGTGTCAACTTCTGTCCATGTCGCTGAAGGTAGTTGCTGGCCCCTAAGCGTCAGCAGCAAGCTGCAAACGTCAAGCTGGAATCATGTCCTTTTCGTTTGCGGATATTCCGTGTCTTGATGCGACTTGATCCCGTTGTTAAGCATGCAGCGGTCAAATGCGCTTTTGCTTACGTCTATATCAGTTGCAGGCATCATCTCACTTAAACCGTCACGCCTGTTCGACGCCTGCCAGGGTATGCCTATCAATGCTATTGGCAGAAGCATACTAAACAGGGGAGTGCATTGATATATCAATAATTTCAATAGATTAGGGGCGGGTTGTTACTGTTCGTTAAATACTCAGCACGTCGGCGTCAATTTAATGTATCAATATAGTTTGCAATTTTCCGTGAAATCAGTCACCGTTAAAGTGTAACTGCAACTGATACTGATACCATTAGCCCTGGCGACGGGAGAGAGAAGATGAGAAGTGACGCGTTTATTCACGATCTGATTGACTGGATTGACAACAATATCGAAGGCCGACTGGACCTGGATACCGTTTCCGAGCGTGCAGGCTATTCAAAATGGCATCTGCAGCGGATGTTCAAAGAGCATACCGGCCATCCGCTGGGCGAGTATATCCGTTCGCAAAAGCTGAAAAAATCAGCCGATCGCCTTACCCGCAGCAATGAACCGATCCTTAATGTAGCGATCTCTTTAGGTTTCGATTCTCAGCAATCTTTTAACCGCAGCTTTAAACGTCAGTTCGGCCAGGCACCTGGCGCATGGCGTCGCAGCGTGGTTCAGCAGCACGGTAAATCACTACAGAGCTGAGCGATCGCCAGGGCCGGATGCTTCCGGCCCGCGTTGTGAAACATCTCACATTTCCTTTTTATTCAGCCAATGCTGAAATGGCGTTTCAATATAATCTGTGTTGGGATTAACGCATCGTTTTTTCCGGAAACGCACCGATGCTTATTTCACTGGATGATTATCATCCCGCAGCCGATGGCGTAACAGCCGACACTGCCCATTTTCAACGCGCTATTGATGACATTTCCGCTCAGGGCGGCGGCACACTTTATGTTCCTCCCGGGCCATACCTGATTGGCTCTCTGACGCTCCCCGCAAATTTCACGCTGCATCTGGCCGCTGGGGCAACGTTAATCGCCAGCTGCCGGGCAGAAGATTATACAACGCAGACACAAAGCCAGGCGGAATGCTCCTCGCGGGCGTTGCTGTATGCGTACGGTCGGAAAAATATCACCATTGAAGGAAAAGGGCGCATAGATGGCAATGCCAGCGCCTGGTTTGCTGCGCATGCAGATGAGATGGGCTACCGTTTGCCGCTGGCGCAACGGCCACGCATACTGGTACTGGAAGCCTGCCGTCAGGTTACGCTACAGGATTTTACTATTGAGCAGGCACCCATGTGGACAATCCATCTGGTGAGCTGTGAGCAGGTCAGGATTAGCCGCCTCTGCGTTGATAACGATCTAACGATGGCGAACACCGATGCGCTGGATATCGATAGCTGCCGCTATGTTCACATCAGCGACAGCTATTTTAGCGCGGCGGACGATGGCATCTGCATCAAAACCACCCGCAAGCCGACGCCGCTGCGCGGCCCGGCTGCGCACATTACCATTACCGGCACCATTCTGCGCTCCAACAGCTGCGCGCTAAAGATTGGCACGGAAACCTGGGATGACATTGAAGATGTCGTGGTGACCGGCTGCACTATCATCGATTCCAACCGTGGCATCGGGCTACTGAGTCGCGACGGCGGGCGCTTTCGCCGACTCTCTTTTAGCCATATCACCTTTAATTGCGTCTATGCGCCACCGGTTCACTGGGGCAAAGCCGATCCGGTATTTATCTCGGTTCGTCCACGTCATCCTGAGGTTACGCCAGGGGAAATTGCCTGGGTACAGTTCAGTCATCTTACCGGTACCACGCAGGGGGCGATTAATCTGCATTGTGAAACGCCCGGCGCGCTGCATCATATCAGCTTCGATCACGTGTTAATCGACCAGCTTCCCAGCGAGCATCCGGAGCAGGGCTGGTATGATATTCGGCCACCCTGCAATCCGGCGAACCCGACCGGCATGGGACTGGATAATGCCTGGGCTATTAATCCCGCAACGGACCGCCCCTGGGGCGTGGAGGCCTGGCCTGGCGGGATGCCGGGGCTGTTTGCCCAGGGCGTCTCGGCGCTGTCGCTCAGTCAGATCGTCATTCATCGGCCAGATCCGCTGCCGCCAGGCTGGAATCCGCAGCTTATCGTTGAGCTTAGTTAGAATAAAAAAGAAGAGGTTTTCAGCCGGAAGGCGGGCACTTTATCTGTGCGATGGGCTAATCTATCTGACAACCGACCATAACCGCAATTTCACTGCGTGGAGTCATCTGTGCTGGAAATGCACTTCGATTTTTTAGCAATCCGCAGCGGCGAAGAGTTTTACCGCTGCTTTACTGAGCAGAGCGGCATCGCCGGAAAACCAGGCGCCAGTATCGATGCGCTATGGGATATGCTGACGGGCGAGTTAAGGCTACCGGCGCGCGCGTGGCTTTATCATTTACCTTCTGTACAACAGCGTGCAGACCTGGCGGCGATTATCGAGCTGCTGGAAGAGGCGGCGCGCGAATTACAGGGTGAGTTTATTGTGCAGCGGGTTCAGGTTTGCGGGTAATAAAACTGCAGGGCAGCGTTGCCCTGCAGGCTCTTTAGGCGCGGATGAGTTTCAGCGCCTGCTTTAACGGCAGTCGTGCGCTATCGGCAATCTCACTGCCGCCCGCATAGCCATTGTTCTCCACAATCAGCGTATTCAGGCCAACCAGCCAGTCATAAATATAAAAGGCGGTAGTATTGGCTGGCGCAGCGGAAAGGCGCGTCAGGCGTTGCGTGCTGCCAAAAGTCACGGTTGGCGTTTGCGGTTGGGCAAAAATCTTCTGGCCGCGATTCACGCGGCTGTCGGGCCGTTCCGCCGCGTCGCGCTTCAGGAAGCCGAGCCAGGCGACAAAGTCTCCCAGCACCGTCAACGCCCGTGAAACCTGACGATCCACCTTGCCTTCGCGCGGCGCGTTGGCCGCTTCATGCTCGGTCAGCGTACGTAACAGGGTGCCCGCGATATCCAGACGGAAACTGGCAGTGATCAGCTCCTCTGTTAACATTTGCAGCGTCGTTTTGCTTACGCCCAACAATGAGAGCAGACCATCGTTATCCGGCAGGCTGCGCAGATGATAGATCCAGTAGCGCTGCACGTTATGAGCAAACAGGCTGTCGTTATCCAATACCGGTTCTTCGCTTTCACCATCCAGCGCCGGTTCTGGCTGATTGCTGAACAGATCAAATTCAAAGCCAATGCCAAAATGGCTGCCCGGCAGATTGGGTGCGGCTGGCGTGGCATGCGCTCCGGCGGCGGCCTGCTGCTGCGGCAACAGATAGAGCGTGCGCAACTGCTCACGCGAGGGCTGTAATCGCTCCAGTAATTCGCCGTGCAGGCCAGTACGGGTTTGCAGCGCTTTTAACAGTTCATCAGCAATCTGCTGTTTCTGCTGTATATCGTCAACCGGCTGCGCCCAGTTGGCCAACAGGCGGTCGCTAAGCTCGCGGCTCAGACGCTGTATCTGATCCTGCATGCGCTGTTGTTTTTTTTCCGGTTTAATCTCGTTTTGCAGCCAGCTTGCCATACGCTCAATGCCGCCCGCATCCTGCGCCAGCATTGAGCCCCAGTCGCTGCCAGCGGTACCCGTTTGGCGCTGTACCGCTTCGTCGATATTCGCCGACTGCACATAACGTCCATCAAAACGGGTTACCGCCCATACCAGTACCGGCTTATGCCCGCTTTGCTGTTCGCCTTCGCCGCGACGCATGGTTTTCAGCCACTGCGTTAACATGCGTGCAACGAAGCTGGCGTCATTACGCTGGCTGGCGGCAGTAGATACCAGCAACAGATCCAGACCATGACGTTCACCATAAAACTCCAGAAACAGCGCGCGCCTGGCCTGCATCAGCCGTGCCAGCAGCGGATCGCGCTGAGCGGCCTGCGCCTGCTCCTGGCGCGTATCTTCATCCAGTGCAATGCCGTAGCCGGGAATATCTACCACATCCACCTGATCGAATAGAGCCTGACGCGGCGGAGTAGATAATGGGATCTGCACTTCCAGCGTCAGCAACTGCAGTTCCGTCAGTGACAGCGTGATAGGGCTGGCGGCGCGTCCAGCCAGCCAGGGCACCACTTCCGCACGGCGCGTGGCATGGTTTGGCGTGGCGGCAGTACTGAACAGCAGTTCAGCTGGCAGCAGTGAGTCATCAACTAACAGCGAAAGCGGCGCCAGTACGTATGGCGCATGCTGTAGCGCATGCAGGGTATGCGCCAGCTGTCGCCACAGCGCGGTCAGGGTTTCATCATCATTCCACAGCAGTGCGAACAGTTGGGCACGGTCGTCCACGCTGAGCAGCGGCGCCAGTTCACAGGCCTGCGGCCAGAAATGGCGGTTGAGTAGCGCGGCGCGACCTGTATCATGACGGCGGCAAAAATCCCACAGCGTAACCAGTTCATCGCTGGCAGCGCCTTTAACCGGCTGCGGCTGACGCAGACGCTGCAAATGTTCCAGCCGCGCCTCAAGCTGTTTCGCTTCCGGTTCGCCCTGCGGCTGCTGGAAGGCGGCCATCAGCACCATGCGCGTCATTTCCGCTTCGCTCAACAGCGTTAAGCACAGGGGCCTGCTGGCATCTTCCGGCTCGCGGCAATGGCTGAAGCGTGTCGCCATGCCATAATCCTGATTGCCGGGATTGATATGCGTGAGATAGTTAAGTGCTTTACCGCCAAAACTGGCGGTTAACTTTCCCTGAACATCGCCAGACAGCGCCTGCAGCAGTGAGGCTTTTCCCGCCTGTGAAAGACCATAAAAGCCGAGCGTATTTTCGCCAGGCTGCGTCTTTTGCATCTGGCGCAGCCGATATTTACCCCGGCGCAGAGCGAGTTTCAGGCCATCTGCCTCTATATCCAGGCGCGGCGACTGCACGCGCTGTGCATCGATCCATGAAAGGGCGAGGTCGATGCCTTCGTTCATTTCCACTAACTGCTGGCTGAACGAAGAAGCCTGCTGTTTCAGCGTAAAGGCTGTCATTTCTTAAATACGCTCCCGCTGTCGATCCAGTATTGGGCATTGGCATTGCCGCTGGCGGACAATGTATTCAGTTTCAGGCTGAGCTGGGAAAGCGGTACGCGCGTACCGTCATCCAGCCGGGCATCAGCCAGCACGAAGCGCTCCGGCGAACCTGACTGGGTGCCAGGCTCCACCGCCAGCTTTACGCGCAGTACGCTGTCGCCAGCGACCTTACGCGCCAGCTGCGCATCATTAATAGTCAGACTGTATAGCGGCGACGCCAGCCAGCGGTCATTATCCAGCTGACGGAAACCCAGGCAAACATTGCCACGGATCTGGAAACTGCTTTTGCGATCGGGGGTCCAGTTGGGGTCATCCAGATCGATTTCGCTGTAGCAGACGTTTTCACTGGTCAACGCATGGTTATCATCCAGCATCCCGAGATAGCGAATGGTAGAGTAAGGCTGGAAATCACCGGCCTTAAACCAGAAGCTCGACAAACGTAAATCCAGAGCCAGCAGGCAGAGCATTGCGCCCACCGCCGCAGTTGATTTCGGGTTATCAATACGGCCCATTTTGTTAAACGGATACCAGTCGCTAGTGTGATAGCCCTTCAGCGACAGAATGCGGCTGCCCGGCAGCGGCTGCAGATGGCGAAACAGCGCCTGCACGCCAGGGAAACGGGAAGGGCGACCGGTCAATAGCAGTACATCGCAGCTGTAAAGTGAAATCACCTCCGCCATCGAACGCAGCGCAGGCACAATCGCCATCCGGTGCGACAAAAATTCGCCGTGCAGCTTGCTGAGGCTTACCACTATCGGCACCTGCAAAATATCAAACGCCAGCTGACCGCCAAGCGCGCGCTGCACCTCGCCATTAATATAATCGAGCACCGCCGCGCCGGGACGCTGCGTCAGCAGTTCGCCATACAGCGCTTCGATCTCCGCGCTGACATCCAGTGGGTCATAGCTCTCATAGCGTTCAAGAATCGCCTGTGCCAGCGGGATAAAGAGTTGCAGCGTCGCCTGTTGACGCAGCGTGGAAAAACCATCCATGCGTCCGTCATAGCCGAATAGCTTATCCAACAAAATATCAGGGTTGCCCAGCCCGGCCTGCTTCAGAGAGGCATGCAGCGCAGGCAGGACATAAAGCTGGATCACATCCAACAAAATATCATCGCCGGCCACCTTAAAGCCTTCACGGAACAGCAGGCGCGGGTTGATTTTTACGTTGTTGCCCTGACCATCGTCCAGTGCGTAATGAGTTATCGCCAGGTCAGTAGTGCCGCCGCCGATATCAATGGAGGCGATACGCAGCGTTTTACCGGCAGGCTCATTGGCGTCGCGCAGACGGTCGGGGCGCGCCATGCTGGCGAAAAAGGCTTCTGCGCGGCCAGCAAAGTTAACCTGGGTTTCATTGAACAGGTAAACCATCTGCCCACAGGTTGCTTCATCCCACTCCATCTGCACATCGGGCACCGGGCGGCTGCTGAGCGCTTTATCGCTCAGGCTGTCAAACGGCGCATCGGCGGGATGCCAGCCCATCGCTTTCCACACCAGACCAATCGCATCCTGCATACGACTGCGGAAAATCTCCCGCTCTGGCTTCGGCATCGCTGAGGGCAGGGTAAGGATAATGTGACGCAGCTGACGCGGCGCATAGCTGTGCGGCATTTTTTGTCGCTGAGCGGCGCTGTTCATCTGCATCATCGCCTGAGCCAGCAGTTCGCTCAGCATAAAGGTCATCAGGGAGCTGCGGCTGTAGTGTGCTGAAAACACCGGCAGCCGCTCATCTTCCTCGATCTGCCACAGCGGCTCGCCTTCATCGTTAATCAGGGTCATCAGCGGTTCTGCGATCGCCTGCGGCTCAGCGCCTGCGCGATCGGCGTGATTAAAGCGCCACCCTGCGGCGTAACGGGCTTCATCCCACAAATAACGACGCGGACTGGAAATACCGGTGGTGCCTTCCGTTCCGGCACGCTGCAGCGCCATACGGCTCGCTTCGCGGCCCACGCGGGTTAATGAAGGCCAGACAAATGCCTCTTCACGCCCGCTCTCCACGGAAAAATTCTTTTTGCCGAAATGCGCTTCCGCGAACTCAACCCGGCTGTCGAACATTTCGTTATACAACCGGTGCGGTTGCGAAAGATCGCGCAACTGCAGTTCGTAGGTCTGCTTCAGGCCGTTGACTTCGTCGGGATGATCTTCCACCAAAATGCCGCAGGTATGGGAGTTGCCAACGTCGAGGATCAGATCGACATTCACGACCGGCTCCTGCAGCGTGGCGGTAAGAATGCGAATATCGGTCAGCGCCAGCTGGGTACCCAGCAGTTCAAGCAGGTTAAGGTAGTGCGCCTGATATTCAAACTCGCGTAGCGCCATTTTAATGTCACTGTCGTGACGCGACTCCAGCTCAGTGGCTCGCTGGGTAAAAACTTCACGTAGCCAGCCGTCAACCCAGGTCAGGTCGAGGAAGTCGCCGAGTTCATAGTTTTGCCAGGCAAGGGCAAAACTCACGCCGTTATTGGCGTCAGAAGGAGTCAGGGCCAGCTGCGCCTGATCGCTGTCGTCCGCAGCAGTTTGGGTATCAAATGCCAGGATCACGCGATGGGTATGGCCTTCCACATCCGGTTTATCCAGCGCGGCAATCTGCATGCGCGCCCAGTTTTCCGGGCCGCCGATAAACTGGCGCGGCGGAGCGCAGCGCAGAACCGGTACAGGCAGCCAAATCCCGTTAAGCAGGTTCAGCGATTGCTCCTGAGTGGTGCTGCATTCTGGCTTCACCACCTCTGGCGCGGCGCCATCTTCCAGCGGCAGCAAAAAACGGCCGCTGGCGGCATCATGCGTAATGCGCAACAGCGGGCCGTTCGCCGTCTGGCGTACAAATTTACGCGGCTGGCTCTCCTGAACGGCAATCGCAAAATCAAGGAACTGAATACCGCTTTCGGCAATCAGGGTAATTTTCTGTTTAAAATCGGTGATGGGCGCCAGCATTCTTATTTACTCTCACGCTTGATCGTCATTGGAAATGCGGCATCGCTGCCAAACTGCGCTTCACACACGGCGGCGCCATCCCCTTGTTTACACACCAGCTGCGGCATTTTATAACGCGTACCGTTCGCGCACCGGGCGGTATAGCGGCTGTTGATAATCAGATTACCTGAGCTCATCAGGCCAGCGGTGGCTTCAGCTTTACAGCGGGTGCCGTTGCCCTGAACAAGAGTGGCGGAGCCTTTACCGTCGCGGAACTGATAACGCACGGTAGGCGCTTTGAAACCAGGCATATTGCGAAGCTGTAACGAAACGCGCCAGTTGCCGTCAAGGAATGCAACCGAACCGTTTCGTACTGCGTTGGTCGGCATCACCAGATCATCTTTGGCCGCCGGCGCGTTAACCGGCGCGGGATCCGGCAACACAGGGGGTTCCGGCTGCGCGGGCACCACTGCCGCATTGCTGAGCGGCAGGGTTTTATGCAGCGCAAGAGTTTGTGCC
The DNA here is from genome assembly GCF_002101395.1 of Pantoea alhagi. NCBI lineage: Bacteria > Pseudomonadati > Pseudomonadota > Gammaproteobacteria > Enterobacterales > Erwiniaceae > Pantoea > Pantoea alhagi. The sequence goes on from NZ_CP019706.1 coordinate 3,676,929, forward strand.
TGAGTGGCTGCCGGGATCACCACGCGCGGTTTGATCGCTGGCAGGCTCCCCGCTGTTTTGGCTGACTCGGCAGTGACAGGCTCCGGTTGTGCAGGCCAGAAGGTGAACGCCAGCGCAGCGGCGATAGCCAGCCCCAGCGGCGCGGCAACCCACAGCAGACGACGCGAACGCTTCGGCGTAGGTATCGGCTGCGGCTCGGCCGTGGGCTCGTCTTCCTCATGCAGTTCATTAATTGCCTGATAAGCACTAATGGAGGCGGCGGGGGCTACCGGTTGCGCCGCCGGTTCAGGTTCGGGTTCAGCTTTTGGCGGCAGCGGTAAGATCTCAGCCGCAGGTGCGCTAATCAAAGGGGCATCGGAGATCGGTTCAGGCTGAAGCGAACTGCGCAGGCAATCAAGCGCATCGCTGTGTGAACGCTTATCCAGATCGACAAAGCCCCAGAAGGTCAGCACCGGGCGGCCGTTTACCAGATAAACATATTGACGATCGGGGAACTGGAAGGCTTTGCTAAGCAGAGCGCCAAAGAGTTTAAGCGCTGGCTTGTCCGCGCTAAGCGCGCGTTGGCTTATGGCGGTCAGTGTTTGTTGATAGCTTTCCAGTTCGGCCAGCGCCTGACGACGCTCACTTTCGCTGGCGTTAAGCCAGGATTTTACCCGGCCATTAAAAGGGGCGTACCAGTCCAGTCGGTCGCCGCGCTCGTTGGTCTGCGGGATCGCCAGACAATCGGCAAGTTTCTGCTGCTTGCGCAGGCGCAGAGTTTCGCGCAACTGAAGCGCAGAAAGGTAAACCGGCTGACCATTCTCACCTAAAGCAAGTACGGCATCCAAATTCCCACTGCGTAAAAATGTTTTTGCCACCTGTAAGGGCCCTTATTTGACGCTGCCAGAGGCAGAAAATCGTATGGTATCCGCTATTCGAATGATCTTATCTTTACATGAGATAAATCAAACGCCGGAAAAGAGCGCGTATTTGATTGATATTCCCCTTGCAAAGGCAAGCAGCACAGAAAATGCGACAGGTGGCTGTAAAATAAGGCATCAGGAGGCCCTGCCGTTGCCTGGAAAACGCGCAGTTGATCATCACAACAGCCGGGGCGCGTTCATCATCAGGAACAATAAATCGTATTCGCCATGCTCACCAGAAACAATCCTCTCTCGCGGCACGCCTTTTCGCAGCGCAACCTTTTTATCAACATGCTCTGTCCCTGTCCCTGTCCCTGAGTAACTATAGATGAATGTTAACAAAGTGGAAATTATCTAAAAAAATCAGGCTTACGGCTTAATTGCGCTCATTTTAGGAAAAATCTTAAACGGCAATTCTTATTATGTTTTTACGGGTTAATTATTAATTAAAACAATTGCAGGCTGAGCAGTTTTATCAGACAGAGGCGCTTTTAAGGGAAAGCAAAATAGTTGCACTTCGTTACTGAGCTTCTACATTTAATAACGTTGTTACGCTTACTTATCTCCTGCTGGGAGAGTGAGTTGCCCCCTTTAATGTTAAGAAAAGAGGAATTGTTATGACTCAGTATCGTGGTGGTGCAGGTAATTTCGCAAACGATCGGCAGCGTGCCTCCGAGGCTGGCAAAAAAGGCGGTCAGCGTAGCGGGGGCAACTTCAAGAATAACCCGCAGAAAGCTTCCGAAGCTGGGCGCAAAGGCGGCCAGAACAGCCATGGTGGAGGGCGCAAACCAGCAGAGTAACGCCCACGGCAATTCCATTTTTTTACGCCTCTTCACTCCGGCATAATTTGTATAATTATGTCGGAGTGATTTTTTCTCCCGGCTGTTTTGCTATTAACTGACTCTTTATGGTTAATCGCCTTATTCAATTATTGTTTCCATGATGAATATTTCGCAGGGTAATAACCCTCTGGTAATTTAATTGTTTGTTCATTCGACAAGCAAGTGATGATCAAGCGGCAAACGCCCATACCTGGACAAGAAATAACAAGCCTGTACAACTATTTCCATTACCACTGAACGCGCACGTTAAATAAACGCTTGTTCTTATTAGCGAAGCCGATGAGCCGATAATATCAGCCATACCAGCATTCCTGTTAATAAACCCCAGAATGGCGCGCCTGTACCCGCCAGCGAAATGCCGGAAGCGGTCACTAAAAAGGTGACCATGGCCGCATCACGTGTCTCTTCCTGATGCAGCGCTCGCTGAATACTGCTGGTCAGCGTGTTCAACAGCGCCAGCCCGGCAAGGATATGAATCAGCGCCATCGGCAGGGCGGTTAACAGCAGACCCACTGCACCGCCAAACAGGCCCGCCAGCAGATAAAAAATGCCGGCGCAGGCTGAAGCCAGCCAGCGCTTAGTGCGATCGGGATGCACTTCCTCACCCATACAGATAGCGGCGGTAATGGCGGCAAGACAAACGGAAAAGCCGCCGAAAGGCGACAGCAGCAGGGCAATCATGCCGCTCCAGCCAATCAATGGTGAAACCGGCGCGTTATAGCCATGCGCCTGCAGCGTAGCGATGCCCGGCGCATTTTGCGAGGCCATGGTCACCAGGAAAAAAGGCAATCCAGTGCCCAGTAGCGCTGACAGAGAGAACGACGGCATAGTAAACGACGGCCAGCGCAGCGTCAGCAATGGCTGGGCCAGGTGCAGATCGCCGCGCGCCAGCGTCACCAGCAGGCCTGCAAGCAGAGTGATAATAATCGCATAACGCGGCAGCAGCCGACGCGCCAGCAGCCAGCTAACACACATTATTCCGCATAACAGCAGAGCGGTAGGCAGCGCGCCGAAAGCCTGCAGACCGAAGCGCAATAAAATCCCGGCCAGCATGGCAGCGGTAATCGCCTGAGGGATCACTTTCATTAAGCGGGCAAACAGCCCGGTAATGCCGCACAGCACAATTAACAAATTGGTAAAGATAAAAATACCGACTGTTTGTGACAGTGTAACGCCGTCAAGACTGGTTGCCAGCATGGCGGCACCAGGGGTTGACCAGGCAGTCAGGATCGGCTGGCGATACCAGAGAGAAAAGCCAAGGGAGCTGATGCCCATCGCCAGGCCCAGCGCGGTAAACCAGCCACCGATCTCATCCGCACTGACACCGGCAGCGGCGGCAGCCTGATATATAATCGCCGCTGAGCTGGCGTAGCCAATAAGCGTTGCGATAAACCCGGCGATCGCAGCCGGGAAAGCAATCTGACGTGCATGCGGCACCGATAACATAGTATTCTCTCCTGGGCGCTATAACGCACACAGTAGCATTGTGCGTTATAGCGCACAAGATAACTTTCGGGAGGAAAAGGATGCAGGCACTCACGCAACACCTCGCTCAAACGCTAAAAGCCTTACGTGTTCAGCGCCAGTGGAGCCTGACGCAGGCAGCGGAACACAGCGGCGTCAGTAAGGCGATGCTGGGGCAAATTGAACGCGGTGAATCAAGTCCTACGGTTGCCACGCTGTGGAAAATCGCCACCGGCTTTGCCGTGCCGTTTTCGCTGTTTATCACGCCGCCTGAAGCGCCAGCGGAGGTAACGCACTATCGCGACGGTGAACGACCGCCGTTTCAGCAACGCAATGCACAGATGCAGGTCAGGCCGCTGGCTGATTTCGATCCGTTGCTGGGGTTCGATCTGCTGGAAATTACCTTTTCCGCCGGTGCGTTTAGCGAGTCGGCTCCCCACGCGCCAGGGGTAACAGAACATGTGGTGGTGATTTCCGGTACGCTGGAGGTGCGGGTTGCGCAGCAATGGCATCTGTTGAAGCAGGGCGAAGTGCTGCGTTTTAACGCCGACGTGCCGCACGCCTACCGCAATAGCAGCGACCAGCCAGCGTTAATCCACGACCTGATACATTATCCGCGTGCGGGCTAAACGCAGAATTAATTAAATTCCCGGCTCAGCGAAGCGCCCACGCCGTAATTACGTCCTGGCGCTGGTTCGAAGTAGCGGCCATTGCCTTCATTAACAATCACCGAACCCACATAGCGGCGGTCAAACAGATTATCAACGCGGCCAAACAGATCCAGTACCCAGTTCCCGGCGCGGTACTTATAGCCGCCGTTCAGCGCGGTCACCGCATAAGCCGGAGCCTGCTCACTGTTGCTGTCGTTGGCCTGAATCTCACCCATATAACGCAGCTCGGCACCGCCGTACCAGCCGGTTTCCGGCGCATACTCCAGCGCCGCCCAGGCCATATTGCGGGCAATGCCTGGCAGACGATTGCCGCGCGTCACCGGATTTTTGGCGCTGCTGCTGCTGTCACGATAGGTGGCATCCAGCAGTGTCCAGGAGAGCCGCAGTCGCCAGTCAAGGGCAAACTGCTGATCGAGCGCCAGCTCCAGACCGCGTCGCCGCGTCTGCCCGGCATTTTTATAGCTGCTGCGTCCGCCTTCGCTGTTGGCTTTTTGGTATCGGTCTGAAATAGCGCGGCGCTGAACAGACCGTTGCCAATGCGGGTTTTGCTGCCAATCTCCAGCGTATCGCTGGTCGAAGGTTGCAGGAGGTTATTCAGGCCGCCCTGGTCATCGTTGCGATAGGAGAGTTCGGTAATGGTCGGCGACTCGAAACCGCGTCCGGCAGAGGTGTAGATATTCCAGGCATCCGTCAGCGCATATTTCAGCGCGGCGGCAGGCAGCCAGCGGTGATAGCGCGCTTCGCCGCTATCGTCGCCGTTGTTCGTGGTGATGTAGCGATCATTATCATCAAAATTCACCGTGCTGAAGCGCACGCCCGCGTCCAGCGTCAGCTCAGGCGTAAGTTGCCAGGAGGTCTGCAGATAAGGATCGAGGTTCCACATCAGGTTGCGCTCGTTGCGGCGCAGGTTGCCCTTATGACCAAAAGCTGGCGCGCCGTTTTGCATAATGAAGTTTTCATAGCCTTTGCGGCGTTCGCTCATGGTTTCGTAATCAACCCCACCGGTGAACGTTACAGGGATCGCGCCGACGGCGTCACGATGCGTCCAGCGCGCATCGATGCCCTGATAGTGACGGGTTAAATCAATCACGCCGCCGGCATGGGTCGGTCTCAGCTGCGGCGCGCGCGGGATCGACTGATACTGCACCGTTTCACGTTCGCCCGCCCACGCCATCAGGCGGAGGTCATCGTTTTCGCTCATTTGACGTTCATAGCGCTGCCCGGCCTGCGTTTGCTTTGTGGTTTTGCGCGTATTGTACTCTTCCGCGCGCGGAGACTGCCGCGGGTTATCGTGCCATTCTGCGTTGGTGAGGCCACCAGCGTCCTGGGCTTTGATATTCACGCTGTTAAACAGCAGCGTTAAGGTACTGACATCATCAATACGCACCCCCAGCCGCGCGTTGCCGAGATTCTTTTGCGCGCTGCTGTGATCGCGGTAACCGTGGGTGCTAAAACGGGTTGTGGAAACCGCATAGTCAACATCACCCGCCTCACTGCCGTCGCCGGTTGCGCCCTGTGCCTTCAGGCCGTAGCGCCAGCTACCGAAGCTGCCATAATAGCTACTGGCCTCAATGCTGGCGGGCTGGCTGCCTTTCAGGGTATCAATGTTGATGACGCCGCCCGAGGCGTTGCCGTACAGCGCGGAAAAGGGACCACGCAGCACTTCCACGCGATCCACCGAGTTGAGATCGATATTAGACGTTTGGCCCTGACCGTCCGGCATCGTTGCCGGGATGCCATCGACATAAATACGCATACCGCGCACGCCATAGGTAGAGCGCGAGCCAAACCCGCGAATCGAAATCTGCAAATCCTGCGCATAGTTCTGTCTGTTCTGGATTTGTACGCCAGGAAGGCCGGAGAGATTCTCCGACAGATTAACGCGCGGCGCGGCCAGACGCAGATCGTCGCCGTTGATCACGCTCACGGCAGCTGGCGTGTCCAGTTCGGAAAGGCCGCCAGGGGAGGCGCTCACCACCAGGGTAGATTCATCGCTGGCCGCTGCGCAGATGCAGCTAAAAACCAGCAGGGTGGGTGCCGCTATAAAGCGGGCAGAACAGGGAGAAAGGATGATTTTCATAAAGGCGTCCTGCGGCAGAAATAATTGATAACGTTCCGTAACATCTGTGTTTAAGCCTGGCAGCCCGGTCATATTTTGCAAAAAGCGTTAATAAAATATTTCAGGCCAGCGGTGACAAATCACGTGCGAACCGCTGCAATGCTGCAGAAGCAGCTGATAATCTGGCTGATATAAAACGAGACTATTATCAGGACCCAGGTCAGTATTAACCGACATTTATCAAGAAGGATTTACACCATGAATCAACGTCCCGCGGTAGCGGTATTGGGATTAGGCGCCATGGGGCATGCTTTCGCTGCTAACCTGGTAAAGAAAGAATTTCAGGTAGCAGGCTGGAACCGCACCCGGGCACGCGGTGAGGATCTGGCGGCGGCTGGCATGCAGCTGTGTGATGAGCCGCAGCAGGCGGCAGAACAGGCAGAGGTTGTGCTGGCGATGCTGTCAGACGGCGCAACCACCGAACGCGTTTTGCAACAAATAATGCCAGCGTTAAAGCCCAACGCTATTTTCTGCCAGATGGGCACCATCGGTGTGGAAACCACCGATAAACTCATTTCTCAGCTGGCGGCGGCGCGCCCGGATGTGGTCTATATCGATGCGCCGGTTTCCGGCACCAAAGCGCCCGCAGAAAACGCGCAGATCCTGGTGCTGGCCAGCGGCGATCGTCAGCGTGCGGCGCGCCTGGAGCCCGTGTTTGCCGCTATCAGCAAGGGCGCGCGTTGGTTGGGTGAAGCGGGCGCCGGTTCGCGAATGAAACTGGTGGTAAACGCCTGGCTGATTAGCATGATGCAGGGGCTGGCGGAAAGTACCAGCCTGGCGCAGCAGTTTGGTTTTACCCCTGACGAACTCTGGTCTGTACTGGAAGGCGGGCCGTTAGCGGCACCCTATGCAAAGGTAAAGCTGGAGACCATCAGGGGCGGCGACTATACGCCCCAAATGCAGCTGGTCTGGGCGCTTAAAGATGCGCAGCTGGCGCTGAGCGCGGCGGAAGATCAGTCTATGCCGGGGCTACAGAATATTGCTCAGCTCTGGCAGCAGGCGGTGGAAGCGGGCTATGGCGAGCAGGATCTTGCGGTGATTTATCGGTTTTTGACCGGCAAAGAGTAAAGCCTGTCTGGCAGAAGCGGGCCGTAGCCCGCTCTGTTAACCCATTTACTCTGCTTTTTGATACTGCGCCAGCGTTGCTTTTTTACAGGCGGCGGCATCTTTAAGATTACTTTTCTTCACATCGTCAGGCAGCTTGATATAAGCATCCGCTACCTTTTCCGCCTCATCCTGATTAAATTCAGGCGTGTTCATGCCATAAGGAGCCGAACCGCGCATCACCATATCTTTAAGCTTCTGCACATACTCTTCCTGTGATGCGCCCGCTGCTTGCTGTTCGGCGGTGATGGTACAGAGTCCCGCAATATAGGATTGCGCTTCGCTGCTTGCTTCATCTGCTGCCTGTGCCACGCCGCAGCTTGCCATCAATAGCAGTATCGCCAGTCGCTTTTTCATTATTGCTCCTTTTTGCCTTGTTAAATCGTTACTTAAGCATAGCTGAGATATGTTTTTACGGAACGGGGCGCTGCTCGTAACGCTGATAAGCTGTTGCCATAAAAGCCTGGCGGAACAGCCTCTGTACAAATTCAATCCATGACGGAGGCCAGAGTAAAGTTCTTCAACTGCCGATTCACCTGCTGATGCTGCGATCCGCATTAACGCGCGTTTGCCAGGCGCTGACCGGTAAGTTTTGCGGCGACGAAGCGGGTTAATTTCATATTTGCCTCTTTTTTATTAACAACGTCCAGATTATTGAAATGTATAGATTTTTCTAAACGCTTTGCCCAGCCGCCGCTGCGTCTTGACAATCTCTTGCGTGAGATAAGTCTCAGAAATCGATTACAGGGATCCCCAAATTTTTTGAGCGTTCATAGTTAAGGGATGTTTTTCACCGAAGGAGGGAAAAAAATTGTCCTGGTTATCTGAAGATGTAGAGCATGACTCCGAGTTTTTGGCGTTGGTGGGTCGGGCTGTCTTAGCGTTAGCACAGGAAAGGCGGGCATTAAGTTACGATGCGCTCTGTTCGCGTTTGGGCGGTCTGGCCGATAACGCGGACGACGACGAAATGATTATTAGTTGTTGGCGAGCGCGTCAGCTGTTAAAAAACAGCGTGGGATTAGTCAAATAAAATGAATGGATGCCTCGCGCACCTGGCATTAAACCCCGCGCCAGAAATCAGCTATAAGATAAGCATCGTTTTCACCAGGAAGAAATTATGCCGTTTGATCTTCACGCTTATCTGGCGCGTATCGGTTTTACCGGCGCGACGCGCCCTTCATTAACGACACTGGCACAGCTGCATCAGGCGCATGTATGCGCTATACCCTTTGAAAACCTGGATGTGCTTCTTGATCGCCCGATTCATCTTGAAACCGAAGCGATTCAGGAGAAGCTGGTCGTAGCGCGGCGTGGTGGTTACTGCTATGAGCAGAACGCGCTGTTTCTGCTGGCGCTGCAGCAAATGGGTTTCGATGCACGCGGGCTGGCGGCCAGAGTCGTTATTGCCCAGCCGCCGTCCGTGCCGCCGCGTACCCATATGTTGCTGCTGGTGCAACTGGAAGAGGATTTCTGGATTGCCGATGTAGGCTTTGGCGGCCCGACGCTGAGCGCGCCGATTCGCCTGCAGGCAGATCGCGTGCAGACCACGCCGCACGGCGAATATCAATTGCAGTCGCTGGGTGAAGAGTGGCTGCTGTGCCAGCGGCGTAATCAGGAGTGGCTGCCGCTTTATCGCTTCGATCTGGTGACGCAGTATCCTTCCGATTACCTGATGGCCAGTCATTTCGTCTCGACCTGGCCGCATTCTCACTTTCGGCATCATCTGCTGGCGGCACGTTATCTGCCGGACGGCGGTCAGCTGTCGCTGGAGAACCGACGTTTTAGCCGCTATGGCGTGCAGCCGGAGAGGCGCACGCTGGATGATTTGCGCGCGCTTTATCAGCTGTTGCAGGATGAGTTCCGCCTTGGGGTTAAGCATTCGCTGTATGGCGTGAGCGAAGAGGCGTTTATCGAAGCAATGACGCGGCTGGAGAAGGCGCAATAAGCGTCCTTGCTGAGCCTGGCTATACTTATCAACCTGAATGCCATACAGGAGGAATTATGCCCGATAATCGTAACCAGGACTTGATGCCCTATAACCTTTTCTACTGCGACGGCACCATACTGGCGCAGAATATCGATGGCCACGTTATCGAACTGGGCCAGGCGAACGTGCATGATGGGCTGATCGGGTATCAAATTGACGGCAGCGATCTGCATGGCGAAAACTACAGCGCGCCGGAAGAATTACTGGAAGATTTAGGCGAGCAGCTCGACTTCCTGTTTCTTGACGGGCAGTTTACCAGCCTGCCGGACGTGAGCGAACGCTGGCTGGACAGGCTGGAAGATGCGCCGGTACAGCTGATTAGCCTGCATGAGCTGGATAGCGGCACCGAAGATGAAGATCCTGTGTCGATTAGCGATGAAGATCCTGGCGTCCGTAATGAGTGATCGCGCCGCACCGCCATTGATTTCACCTGACGAGCAGGTGGTGCTGTATGACGGCACCTGCCGGCTCTGTAACGGCTGGGTGAATTTCCTGCTACGCTACGATAAATATCATACGGTGAGGCTGGCGGCGGTGCAGAGCGAGCAGGGCAAAGCGCTGCTGCGCTGGGCAGGGCTCTCTACAGAAAACATCAGTACGATTGTGCTGATTAGGCAGGGGAAAGTTTATCTGCGCGCCGAAGCCATATTTCGTGTCATGGCCGGGCTGCCCTGGCCGTGGCGTATCCTGGCGCTGTTGCGTCTGCTGCCTGCGACACTTAGCAACCGCTGCTATGATGTGATCGCCAGCAATCGCTACCGGCTCTTTGGGCGTTACGACAATGTCCAGTCTCTCATCGCGGATCATCCGCAACGCTTTCTCGACCGCTGAACCCCGGGCAAAAAAACGGCATCCGAAGATGCCGCTACTGTTTTTTTGCGGGTGGGCCTTAGCCGACCGGCTGAGTACGGATCAGGTAATCAAACGCGCTCAGTGAGGCTTTTGCGCCTTCGCCGCTGGCGATGATGATCTGCTTGTACGGTACCGTGGTGCAGTCACCGGCAGCAAAGATGCCTTTCACGCTGGTTTCGCATTTCGCGTCGATCATGATTTCGCCCATCTGGTTGCGCTCAATGGTGCCATCCAGCCAGGTGGTGTTCGGCAGCAAACCAATCTGTACGAAAATACCGGCAACGTCCAGCTGATGAACCGTGTCGTTTACGCGGTCTTTGTATTCCAGGCTGGTCAGCTTGCTGCCGTCGCCTTTCACTTCCAGCGTTTGCGCATTAAGAATAATGTCCACGTTCTGCAGGCTGCGTACTTTTTCCTGCAGCACGGCATCCGCTTTCATCGCGGGAGCAAATTCCAGCAGGGTAACGTGTTCAACGATGCCTGCCAGATCGATCGCCGCTTCAACGCCGGAGTTACCGCCACCAATAACCGCAACGCGTTTGCCTTTGTACAGCGGGCCGTCACAGTGCGGGCAGTAGGTAACGCCACGGGTGCGGTACTGCTCTTCGCCTGGCACGTTCATGTTACGCCAGCGTGCGCCGGTCGCCACGATAATGCTGCGCGATTTCAGCTCAGCGCCGGAGGCGGTTTTAATGGTATGCAGGCCGCCTTCAACGCTGGCCGGGATCAGCTTGCTGGCGCTCTGGCTGTCGATAACATCGATAGCATATTCGCTTACGTGCGCTTTCAGTGCGCCGGCCAGTTTAGAACCTTCGGTTTTCGGTACGGAGATATAGTTTTCGATATCCACCGTATCCAGCACCTGTCCGCCAAAGCGTTCGCCCAGCAGAGCAGTACGAATGCCTTTACGCGCCGAGTAAATCGCTGCCGCTGCGCCCGCCGGGCCGCTGCCGACAATCAGCACATCGTAAGCGTCACGCTTATTCAGCTCTTCCGCCGCGCGTTTATCAGCGTTAACGTCCACTTTGCTGACGATCTCCGCCAGACTCATGCGGCCCTGACCAAACTCTTTACCGTTAAGGAATACCGCAGGAACGCCCATCACATTGCGATCCTGGATTTCGCTCTGGAATACGCCGCCGTCGATCGCTGTATGGCTGATGCGCGGATTCAGAATCGCCATCAGGTTCAGCGCCTGTACCACGTCAGGGCAGTTATGGCAGGAAAGCGAGTAATAGGTTTCAAAATGCAGGTCGTCATCCAGCTGGCGGATCTGATCCAGCAGCGCCTGCGTCTCTTTTGACGGATGTCCGCCGGTCTGCAGCAGTGCCAGCACCAGCGAAGTAAATTCGTGACCCAGCGGCGAACCGGCAAAACGCGGGCCGGTAGTGTTGCCTGGGTTAGTAATCAGGAATGAGGGTTTACGCTCCGGCAGGGTGTTGTCTTCACGGAACGTTACTTTTTCAGACAGCTCCGCAATCTCAGTCAGCAACTCTTTGATTTCAGCAGACTTGGCGCCGTCATCCAGCGTAGCGATTAACTCAACAGGCTTGGTTAATTTCTCAAGATAGGCCTTGAGTTGGTTTTTCATCGTGGTGTCGAGCATGAGGGTCTCCAGGCAAAAAATCGGGTGCCGCAGCACCCGATGAAAATATAAAGAGCGAGGCTAACTTAGATTTTGCCAACCAGGTCCAGAGACGGAGCCAGCGTTGCTTCGCCTTCTTTCCATTTTGCAGGGCACACTTCGCCCGGGTGGCTGGCAACGTACTGAGCTGCCTTCACTTTACGCAGCAGGTCAGAGGCGTCACGGCCGATACCTTCAGCAGTGATTTCTACTGCCTGGATGATACCTTCCGGGTCAACGATAAAGGTACCGCGGTCAGCCAGACCCTGATCTTCGCGCATGATGTCGAAGTTACGGGTCAGCGCGCCGGTCGGGTCGCCGATCATCGCGTACTGGATTTTCGCGATGGTTTCAGAGCTGCCGTGCCAGGCTTTGTGCGTGAAGTGGGTATCAGTAGAAACAGAGTAAATGTCTACGCCCATTTTCTGGAATTCTGCGTAGTGGTCAGCCACGTCACCCAGTTCAGTCGGGCAAACGAAGGTGAAGTCAGCCGGGTAAAAGAAGAATACGCTCCATTTACCTTCAACGTCTTTCTCAGTCACTTCGATGAACTCACCGTTTTTGAACGCGCTGTTTTTAAACGGTTTGATTTTGGTGTTAATGATAGACATCAGTTACTCCTTCATATTGGTTAGCGTGAAAGTTACCGAAAAATGTGATTGAGATCTAATGCGTATCCATTATTGAATCAATAAGTAAAACCTAACAACAGCTAAGGCATTACTTATTATGGATAAATTCTGCTCTCAACCCTATGTGCTTCGGCAGCTCAGGCGCTGCAACACTCTGACAGATAGCCATTACGCTGCGTTTGATTTATACAGGGTTTCCCTGTTTGGGCCAGCAGGATAACGACACTGCATGACCGGCGTCATCATACGTTGTTCATGGCCTGACAATCCAGCCCGATAAAAACGCATAAATAAACCAGTAGTCAATGGTTCGTGGTCATCTTCAGATTAACGGATAACCTAACCGGGTTTTCTACTCTCTCTCCTGCAGCCAGCACCCCTTACAGCAACAGGCAGCAGCATAATCCGCCTTTTCAACTGCCTGATGATTAATCAATGATGCTAATGTTACCGGTAAAGTTGCCGATAAGTGTGATGTTTATCACTTTATTTGAGGGAGCTATGTCCTTTTTCAGCCGTATCAAAACATCCACCTTTCTGATTTGCTGTATCGCTCTGTTTGGCCTGCTGCAATTCGCTTCCGGCGGACTGTTTCTTAATTCACTTAGCAATGACAAGGAAAATTTCTTTACCGCCACCACGGCCAATGACAAGGTCACTGCGCTGACCAACGCCTGGTATGCGCTGAACGCGGTGCGTTCCGATGCTAACCGCATCGTTATTTGGATCCAGCAGGAAGGCCCAGCCAGCGCAAAAGTGCCTGGGATGATCCAACACGGACGCCAACAGCTGCAGGAAGCAGAGCGCTGGTATCAGGAGTATCAGTCTGGCGCGCCGTTGAAACAGCTTGACCCGCATCTGACCGCTGAACTTAACGCCAGCTATAAAGCTTACTCGACGCTGTTGCAGCAACTGATGGACACGGCGGATACGCACAGCCTGGCTGCAATGTTTGCCATTAATGCCGCGCCGAAACAGCAGGCGATGCTGGAAGATTACGAGCGCTGGCGCAGCGCGGTCAATCATCTGACCAGTCAGGCGGCTGAGGACAGCAGCCAACATTTCCAGCGAATGGAAATGTTGCTGGCAGGCGTGATGCTGCTGGTATTAGCCTGCGTTGCGCTCAGCTGGCGTGTGTTGCAGCGCGTGCTGTTGCAGCCGCTCACTGCCGCGCTTAATCATATTGATGCGATTGAACATGGCGATCTCACGCAGCCGGTGAAAATAGATCCGCTGGCGCGAACTGAAATGGGGCGACTGCATAATGGCCTGGCGCGTATGCAACAGGCGCTGGTCAATACCGTCAGCAACGTGCGCAGCGGCTCTGAAACCATCCTTACCGGCGTTAGCGAAATTGCCGCAGGCAATGCCGATCTCTCATCGCGTACGGAACAGCAGGCCGCTTCACTGGAACAGACGGCAGCCAGCATGGAACAGATTACCGCTACCGTAAAACAGAATGCGGATAATGCGCTGCAGGCATCCAAACTGGCGTTATCGGCGTCAGAGACCGCTGAGAAAGGCGGAGATATTGTTGATGGAGTAATCAAGACCATTTACGACCTGGAAGAAAGCGCGAAGAAAATTGCTGAGATCACCGGCGTTATCGAAAGCATTGCCTTTCAGACCAATATCCTGGCGCTGAATGCTGCGGTAGAGGCGGCACGCGCCGGAGAAAACGGGCGCGGTTTTGCAGTGGTTGCAGGAGAGGTGCGCAATCTGGCCCAGCGCAGCGCGGCAGCGGCCAAAGATATTAAAGGGCTGATTGATGAGTCCTCTTCACGTGTGGAAAAAGGCACAAAGCTGGCGGTTGCCGCTGAAGAGTCGATGGAAGCCATCGTGGTTGGGGTTAAGCAGGTGCGCGATATTATGGATGAAATCTCCTCTGCTTCTGAAGAGCAAAGCCGTGGCATCAGCCAGGTAGGCATTGCGGTGGTCGAATTGGATCAGGTCACGCAGCAAAACGCCTCGCTGGTTGAAGAGTCATCTTCGGCGGCCAGCCAGCTGGAAGATCAGGCCCGACATCTGAACCAGATGGTAGCGACCTTTCGTCTTACCACAGGCGTTACGTTGTCACAACCAGTCGCGAGAAAGCCGGTAGCTAATGTTGCGCGCTCCGCGCTCGCGCGCCCAAAGGAAACGCTGTCGACAGAAGGATGGGAAGCTTTCTGACAACCACTCATTAAATAGAGAAAGCTGACCTGAAACAGGGTCGGCTTTAATTAATTTCCGGGTAATTAAAAATAAAAAAGTTAATTATAAATATGTGAAATAAAATAATTATCGAAAAAATCATTTTTGATAAAATACTTATTAAGTTGCGCTAATTAATATAATTGTTATTGACTAAACTTATTTATTGATTATTATTTCTGCCGCCCCGAAACAAGAAAAGGAGTTTATCGGTGAAAAAAATAAGTATGGCCTTTATGCTGGCTACGCTGGCGATTATGCCCATAACGCATGATGTCATCGCGCAGGATAAGGCGGCGCAAAGCTCGTCGTCTGCGCGCCCGGAAGTCGCGGAGGAAGTGAAGGCGTGGGAGGGCGAAGAGGGCATTCAGGTGTGGATATTACGTTATGGCCCGCGCAAGGACAATAAAGCGCTGGTGCAGATTACTAATATCGATCACCCCTGGAGCCAACGCATTCAGATAATGGATGTGCAAAAAAACGATAAAAAGAAAACCTATTCGCTAATGGTGGATGGCAAACGCTTTATCGCCTTAAATATGCTCGGTTCCGGCATGGGCGAGCTTTATCTTCCTGATGAGAAGCAGCCTTATCGCATTAGCTACAGTCAGTCGCTCTCATCCTATGGCAATGCGCAGCATTTCCTGACGGATTATCTTAACCAAAAGAAATAATAAGCCGGTTTTATCTGTTAGTAATCAGCAGGCATTATTTTCAGGATAATAATGCCTGTTTTTTTTGTTACGTCGCGGTTCAGTGGCTGGCCGCCCGGCTAACCGGCAACGAACCGGCACGCTCAGCGCTCAGTTTTTTCTCCGGCTGTAACAGCATCATTGCCAGCATACTGGCGAAAGCAATCAGCGCGGTAGCGGTAAACATCGCGTTGTAGCCATAATATTGCGCCAGCCAGCCGCTTAGCATCGGGGAAATAATCGAGGCCAGATTAGCTATCGCCAGGGTCATGCCGCTGTAGGTGCCCACGCTGGCGCGCGGCGTAACGTCAATCACTACTGACCAGTAGACATTATTGACTAACGCATTCAGCGCATTGCCCAGCGTCATCATCAAAATAACCGTACTGGCGGAGGGCATCCACGGGATCGCCAGAAAGCAGCCGCCAGCCAGCAGCAGCGTTAACGCAGCGAAAAGGTTGCGCGCCAGGCGCAGATTAGCAAAACGGCGCAGCAGCAAATCACTGATTCTCCCACCCAATAGCACGGTAATACAGGCGCCGCTCCAGGGAAGCATGGCGATATAGCCCAACGACTGTAGATCGAAATGGAAATTATCCTGCAGATATTTGGGTGCCCAGGTTACCAGGGTGAAGGTAATATAGAGAAACGAAAAATAGCCCAGCGCATTGCAGACCAGCGTCCGGCTGGTAAAGAAACGCCACCAGGGCAGCGGCACGCCCCCTGCCGGCTCCGGCGCTTGTCCACGGCTGATGAGCAGGCGTTCGGCCGCATTCGCGGCGGGCTGCTGTTCTGGCGTATCGCTAAAAGC
This sequence comes from Pantoea alhagi, assembly GCF_002101395.1. Taxonomy (NCBI): domain Bacteria; kingdom Pseudomonadati; phylum Pseudomonadota; class Gammaproteobacteria; order Enterobacterales; family Erwiniaceae; genus Pantoea; species Pantoea alhagi. Next base: position 3,692,822 of record NZ_CP019706.1, read on the forward strand.
GCGGGCAAACACCACCATCGCCACCAGCGACATCACCCCCAGCAGGATAAACATCATCCGCCAGTCGTTGGTCAGTAACAGCAGCGTGACCGCTACCGGCGCGGTAAGCAGCGAGCCGACCTGAGTACTGAGTAAACCAATCCCCAACGCTATGCCGCGCTCGTTGTCCGGCGCCCAGTGGGCGATGGCCTTGTTCATCAGCGCATAGGCGGGGCCTTCCGCGAAGCCAAACAGAATACGCAGCGCCGCAAACCCCATGATCGCCGAGCCGCCGAACAGCGCCATACCTAAATCGCCCGCCCAGGCGGTGGCAATCTCTAAAAGTGACCAGAGTACGCCCGCCATTAGCTAGACCTTTTTCGTGCCGAAGCGGTCGGCCAGGAAGCCGCCGCACAGCGAACCGAACAGATAGCCAAAGCCGAAATAGCCCAGCACCGCCCCAAGCTGCACTTTAGTAAATTGATATTCAGCGGCGATGGCACTGGCGGCAAAAGAGAGCGCCCCGCGGTCGATGTAGTTAATCAGAGCAATAAAAAACAGCAGGGCAAAGATTTTAAAGCGGTAGCGGCTGGCCGCAGCGGTAGCAAGCATAGCTTTTCTCCTGAAAACGTGAGCAACGTCTGGTATTAAGCAAAGGCGATGCCAGCTGGAGAAAAAGGGTAAGTGCGGGGATGGCGCGTTCTGCTGCCGGGAAAGGTTGCACTCTTTGCAGGCAAGCGCCCGAAACAGGGCGCTGCCAGCGTGCAAATTAGCGCTCGCTTTCCGGGAGCAATGGCGGAATAGCAGGCACCTGCGGCGCATTATCGATATCCTGCTGCGTCATACGGAACGCTTCCGGATAATGTTCCCGGCTGGTGCGGCGCAGTGGTTCGGTCGAGCGCCAGGTATACAGGCAGCGTTGACATTGATGTACAGTCCAGACACCGGCAACCGGCGAAGTTGCCATTAATTCAATATGTTGATCGCCACAGCGTGGACATAGCATAGCTCTTCTCCTGTTATTTACGGTTTGCCAGCATTGCGCTCAGTTTTTCCACCCATTCGGCCGTCTCCGGCAGATCTTTGACCGGCTGGCTGTAGTGGCCGCGGTTATCCGGCGCGACCGGCGTGGTGGCGTCAATAATTAGCTTGTCGGTGATGCCGGCGGGAGACGAGCCCGGATCCAGCTCCAGCACCGACATATTCGGCAGCTGAACCAGATCGCCCGCCGGGTTTACTTTGGAGGAGAGCGCCCACATCACCTGAGGCAAATCAAACGGATCGACATCCTCATCCACCATAATCACCATCTTGACGTAGCCGAGTCCGTGCGGGGTGGTCATGGCGCGCAGGCCGACCGCGCGGGCAAAGCCGCCGTAGCGTTTTTTCGTCGAGATAATCGCCAGCAGGCCGTGGGTATACATCGCGTTAACCGCCTGCACTTCCGGGAATTCCGCCTTCAGCTGCTGCCAGAGCGGCACGCAGGTCGCAGGGCCGATCAGATAATCGATTTCGGTCCACGGCATTCCAAGATAGAGTGATTCAAAGATGGGCTGGCTGCGCCAGCTGACGCGATCGATACGCACCACCGTCATATTGCGTCCGCCGGAATAGTGGCCGGTGAACTCGCCGAACGGCCCTTCGATCTCGCGTTTGCGTCCTTCAATCACCCCTTCCAGGATCACTTCCGACCCCCACGGCACATCGAAGCCGGTCAGCGGCGCGCTGACAATCGGATAGGGCGCTTCGCGCAGCGCGCCCGCCATCTCATATTCCGACTGATCATATTTCAGCGGAGTGGCGCCCATCAGGGTGATAATCGGGTCGTTGCCGAGCGTAATGGCGACGGGTAAATCTTCACCGCGCTCTTCCGCTTTGTGCAGATGCAACGCAATGTCATGCATCGGTACCGGCTGCAGACCGAGCTTACGCTTACCTTTTACCTCCATGCGGTAGATGCCGACATTCTGTTTACCGAAGTTATCGGGATCTTGCGGATCGCGCGACACCACGCAGGCCTTGTCGAGATAGAAGCCGCCGTCGCCATCGTTTAAACGGAACAGCGGCAAAATATCAAACAGATTGATGTCGTCGCCTGCGGCGCTGTTTTCCTGCCACGGTGCGCTGTCGCGGCGTTCGGGCGCGACCGGGAAGGTATCCCAGCGACGCATAAACGCCTCGATCTGCGCACGGGTTGAGGTATTGGGCGGCAGACCCAGCGCGATAGCGTGATTCTGCCACGAGCCCAGGGTATTCAGGGCGACGCGCGCATCGGTAAAGCCGGCAATATTATCAAACCAGAGTGCGGGCGCGCCTTCGCCGATGCGGCCTGTGGCGTTGGCGGCGGCGGCCAAATCGGGTTCCGCCTGCACCTGCTCGTTGATTTTTAACAGCTGCCCCTGTTCATCCAGCGCCTGCAAAAAGCTGCGCAGATCGTCATAAGCCATAACGTGCTCCTTAAGGTTAATTAGCGTTTTCCTGCGTCCGGGGCTGCGATAATCCCTGCCAGCGCCGGGCCTGCGGATAAGAGAGACCAAACTGATCGAGAACGCGCGCCACAATATGATGGGTAATGTCTTCAACCGAAGCGGGGTGGTTATACCAGGCGGGCATGGGCGGCACCATCGCGACGCCGAGGCGCGATAACGCCAGCATATTTTCCAGATGAATGGTGCTGAGCGGCGTTTCACGCGGCACCAGTACCAGCTTGCGCTGCTCCTTTAGCACCACGTCTGCGGCGCGTCCCACCAGCCCATCGGCATAGCCGGCGCGAATACCGGCCAGCGTTTTCATGCTGCAGGGAATAATGATCATGCCGTCGGTTTTAAACGAGCCTGAAGAGATAGTGGCAGCCTGATCGCTGGCGTTATGACAGACATCCGCCATCGCGGCGACATCGCGCACGCGCCAGGGCGTTTCCAGCTCAATGGTGGTTTTCGCCCATTTTGACAGCACCAGGTGCGTCTCCACCTCGGGCATCGCCTGTAATGCCTGCAGCAGCGCCACGCCGAGCGGCGCGCCGGTGGCGCCGGTCATTCCTACGATCAGTTTCATTCCGCCTCCACATCGTTCGTGTACGAACCAATGAAATTACCTTAGGCCGCAGGCAGCATGAATGCAAGCAGCTACCACAAAAAAAGTTCGTACAGGAACGTTTTTATCATGAACAGCGAGTCCGGTGAGCCTGAAGCGCTAAGGCAGGGTAACGCGCGAGAATTTTCCGTTTAGTCTGATGCGCCCTATAATGGCGCTCTGATTATTGATGGGAAGGGCGGCCAATGCCTTTAACGCTAAATAAAGAAGCTTTTCATTTGATGCGCCAGTTGTTTCAGGAGCATACCGCTTACTGGCAGCAGCTGTTGCCGGATCTGACCAAACCGCAATATTCAGTGCTGCGTGCGGTGGCGGAAAAACCGGGTATTGAACAGGTCGAGCTGATTGAAGCTGCCGTCAGCACCAAAGCGACGCTGGCGGAAATGCTTTCACGTCTGGAGAAGCGCGGCATTCTGCGGCGCGAGCATGCCCCTGAGGATAAGCGTCGCCGCTTTGTGTTTCTGACACCAGCAGGCGAGCAGCAGTTACAACATGCAATTCCCTTAGCCAGTGAAGCTGACCAGGCGTTTCTTAACCGGCTTGAGCAACACGAGCAGGACGAGTTTGTCCGGCTGCTGGATAAAATGGTGCCAGAAAAGAACGGCCCGTTTACAGAGCCATCGCAGCGTAAGGCAATTGATTAATTGCCTGCATCTCTGGCGGGGCCGCCATCGATTACCCAGGCGAAAAAACCTGTTGAATCAGGGGACAGACAGCTTGCGGATCCCCTTTTTTTAGCATTACGTGGCAATTCTTTTCTATGCTTTACAACCTGCCTGAATATTTCCGCTGATTGATTATTTCTGAGTCGGCGCGAGACGCCGCACAAATAATTTGGCGCGGTTTATCTGGCCTGAATCCATCAAATTATCTTAACAGATAAGATTTAGTTTAATTTTATTGCCCCGATATCAAAGTTAAAATTGTGTTGATTTCGTGTAATGTTTTTTAGTTTTACTTTCAATTTTTGTAAATTGTTATGAGGGAAACATGGTTAACAAAATTACCGGGATAGTTATCGCCCTGATCGGCATAGCTATGCTTTATATGGGCGGCAGGCTGTTACTGCTTGGGGGGAGCCCATTTTACGCAGTCATGGCCATCGGGCTATTGATTATCGCCATTACCCTGGCGATGAATAAGAAAATCGCCTTAACCGCCTGTGCCGTTTTATTGTGGATTACATTGTTCTGGATTATTTATGAGGTGGGCTTCGATAAATGGCAGTGGATCCCGCGTGGCGATATCCTCGGCCTGATCGGCGTCTGGCTGGCGATGCCGTGGGTAGTACGTCCGTTGACCGGACGTAAGTTTCATCCGTTCCTGGGGTCTACCCTGATTATTATTATCGCAGTGGTAATTGGCCTGATGTTCTACGACCCGCTGCCGCAGGAAGGTAAAATTACCAATGCCCGCCAGCCCAGCAGTGCCGCCGTCGCACACGAAGACTGGGTCGCTTACGGTGGCACCAACAACGGCCTGCGCTTTTCTGCTCTGAACCAGATTAATAAGCAAAACGTGAATAATCTGGAGGTTGCCTGGACTTATCACACCGGCGATCTGCGTCAAAGCGACGATGCCAGCGAATATACCTTTGAAGCGACGCCGCTGAAGGCAAATAACACGCTCTATTTCTGTACGCCGCATAATGAAGTCCATGCGCTGGTGCCGGAAACCGGCAAGCTGAAATGGAAATATGTGCCGCAAAAGGATCGCTCTTATCTGCAGCAGCACCAGACCTGCCGTGGCGTTAGCTACTATGAAGCCAGCGCTGCTCAGCCGCAGGATAATGCGCCGGCAATCTGCCGCAAGCGTATCTTTAACGCTACCACCGATGCCAAACTGGTGGCGCTGGATGCGGATACCGGCAAGCGATGCGCTGATTTCGGCCAGGACGGCATTGTGGATCTGCGCGCCAATATGGGCGAAATCCGTCCGCATGCGCTGATGCAGACCGCCGCACCGCTGGTAGCGGGCAATCTGGTGATTGTTGGCGGCTCGGTCATGGATAACGGTTTTGATAAAGGCAACCCATCCGGCGTGATACGAGCCTATGATGCGCAGAGCGGTCGCCTGGTATGGAATTTCGATCCTGCCAACCCAACGCAAACCCAGCCGATTGCCGCCAACCAAAACTTTCCTTACGATACGCCGATTGCCTGGGGTACTCTGAGCGCCGATCTGCATAACGGCCTGGTTTATGTGCCGTTTGGCAACGCCTCGCCGGATGAGCTGGGTATCGAGCGCGATGCCAACAGCAATACCGAGAAGTTCCGCGATGCGCTGGTGGCGCTGGATCTGCAGACCGGTACCTTTAAATGGCGTTTCCAGAGCTCTAACCACGATCTGTGGGATCGTGATAATCCGTCGCAGCCGTCACTGCTTGATATTGATTATCAGGGCAGCAAACAGCCGGTGGTGATCCTGCCGACCAAAACCGGCAACCTGTTTGTTCTTAATCGTCTGACCGGCGAGCCGGTTTATCCCGTCCGGCAGGTGCCGGTTTCGACCGATGGCGTTGCCGGCGAGAAGTTTGCTGCGACCCAGCCGGTTTCCAGCCTGAACTTCCTGCCGGAGCCGCTGACTGAAAAATCGATGTGGGGCATTACGCCGTTCGATCAGATGGCCTGCCGTATTGATTTTAAATCGCTGCGCTATGACGGTAATCCCTGGACACCCTCTACCGAGCAGGGTTCTGTCATATTCCCGGGTAATATCGGCGTGTTTAACTGGGGTTCCGTGGCGGTTGATCCGGAGCGGCAGATCCTGATCGCTTCGCCGGTGCGCCTGGCCTATAAATATACGCTGATCAAGCGTACGCCGGAAACGGCCACGAAACGTATGTTCACTCAGGATGGACAGCCTTACTGGAATGAGAACTTCCACGGCGACTATGCCATTCATATCCAGCAGCTGGCTTCCGATCTGGGTATACCTTGTATCGCCCCGCCGTGGGGACGTATGGTTGGCGTGGATCTGAAAACCGGTAAAACCGAATGGCTGCGCCGCGTGGGCACCACGAAAAACCTCAACACCAGCTTCCTGCCGGGTCGTTTCCCGATCGGTTTCCCGATGGGGATGGTGGCGCATGGTGGTCCGCTGGTGACGGCGGGAGATGTGGTATTCCACGGCGCGACGGCGGATAACTTCTTCCGTGCTTATGATATCAATACTGGTGAACTGCTGTGGCAGACCGAGCTGAGCGCCGGCGCGCAGGCTACGCCGTCGACCTGGCAGGGCAGCGATGGCAAACAGTATGTGGTGATCGCCGCAGGCGGCCACGGTTCGCTGGGTACCAAAGCCGGAGACAGCGTAGTGGCGTTCCGCCTGAAATAACTAACGCGAAGCAAAAGTAAAAAGCGCCTGCAAGGGCGCTTTTTTTATGGCTGAAAGATCAGAGCGGCTTTGCCTGTATCAGCGGCCCGCTGGTAACAAAGCTTCCGGCGCCTAAATGATGCAGCGTATGATGCTCAGGATGTTCGGCTGAGAACTGCCAGCGGCCCTGGTTAAAAATACGCGTATCGGCGGCGGCGGCGACCACCTCACCAAATAAGGTATCGTACTGCTGCTGCGCTTCGGTTTCCGGCAGAAGTCGGCATTCCAGCCAGGCGGCACAGCCCTGTTCGATCACCGGCAGGCCGAGTTCTGGTCCACGCTTAGCCTCAATATTGTAGCGTTCAAATTTATCCTTATCGCGTCCGGAAACGCTGCCTACCGCCCAGGTTAAATCAGCAATGGCAGCGGTAGGAACGCAGATAGCAAATGCCTGGTTCTGCTCAATGATTTCTCGCGACCAGGTGCCTTTATCCACCACAATAGCAATACGCGCCGGGACAAACTCAACCGGCGTTGACCAGGCCGCAGCCATAACATTACGTCTGCCGGAGGCAGCATCAAAGCTGGTGATCAGAACGGTAGGGCCGTGATTAAGCAGACGGCTGGCATGGTTAAGCGCTACGGGCTGAAAATATGACATCGTTTACCTTAAATAAGCGGCGGGGCCGCGCTGATGACGTGTGCTGTCAGCATAGCGGAAAGCCACTCCGGATGGTTAAACCGAAGTGGTCATCACCACACCGGTACGGCCCGGGAATTTATGCAACCCACGGTTATTAAAATGACCCGCCTTTCAGCAGAGGAGTTGGCGCAGATCCGCCACTGATTTTTTATTAGCAAGTTTATTAATAACATCACGAGAATAGTGAATGCTCTGCTAACCCCATTCGTGACACCATAAAAAAAAGCTCGAGGGTTAGCGGTATGAACAAAGTGATTATTTCCCTGGCGCTGGGAACATTCGGACTCGGCATGGCCGAATTCGGCATTATGGGCATATTGACCGAACTGGCTCGTGATACAGACATCCCGGTCTCTTCCGCAGGTCATATGATCTCATTTTATGCGCTTGGGGTGGTTATCGGCGCGCCGGTGATTGCCGTTATCTCTCATAAGTTCTCGTTGAAAACGATTCTGTTATTTTTGGCGGCGCTGTGCATTACTGGCAACGCTATCTTCACCTTTTCCTCTTCCTATACCATGCTGATTATTGCTCGCCTGATTTCCGGCTTTCCGCACGGCGCGTTTTTCGGCGTCGGCGCGATTATCCTGACCCGGGTAATAAGGCCGGGTAAAGTGACCGCAGCGGTAGCCGGCATGGTATCCGGAATGACGCTGGCGAACCTGATCGGCATTCCGCTGGGCACATTGCTGAGCCATGAATTTAGCTGGCGATCAACTTTCCTCCTGATCTCTGTTTTTAATATCGCGGTAATCACCTCTATTGTTTTTTGGATCCCTGATATTTCTGATAACACGTCAGCCAGACTCAGCGAACAGTTCCACTTTCTGAAATCAGCTGCGCCGTGGCTGATTTTTCTGGCTACCTTGTGCAGTAACGCCGGGGTATTTGCCTGGTTCAGCTACATCAAGCCGGTAATGATCTACATCTCTGGCTTTTCCGACCAGGTGATGCCGCTGATTATGATGCTGGTGGGGCTGGGCATGGTGCTGGGCAATATAGTAAGCGGGAAGTTATCCAGCCGATTTTCGCCGCTGCGCATTGTGGCGATAACTAACTTCACGATTGCCGTCGCGTTAACGTTAACTCTGTTTTTTGCTTATCAGAATATCGCCTCGCTCAGCCTGGCGTTTATCATCTGCGCCGGACTGTTCGCGCTCTCTGCGCCGTTGCAAATTCTTCTGCTACAAAATGCCAAAGGCGGTGAGATGCTGGGCGCTGCGGGCGGGCAAATTGCGTTTAACCTCGGTAGCGCCCTGGGCGCCTTCTGCGGCGGAGCAATGCTTACCGCCCATTTCCCCTATAACTATGTGGCTCTGCCCGCTGCGCTGCTGTCGTTATCGGCCATACTGTCGCTACTTCTCTATCGGCGTTTAAAATCCCGTCCGGCATTTTGTTCTGAAGCGAAGGTTACAGGCTAAAAATGTGACATTGTTCAATTCAGGGCATAAAAAAATCCGGCACCGTGGCAATGCGCGGTGCCGGACGACGAAAGGCGTCTACAGCAAAGGGTTACACAGGAACTCGTAAATAAAGTTAGTCAAGATTACCGGGAAATCAATGTCCACACCGTCCATATGGTTATTTTTATCCAGTTATCACTGGTACTGAATGCGGGGTGGTAATTAAGTGTTTGATAACACAAATTTATCAAGAAACAGTGGCCTGATGTTTACTTTTCCCCTCGTTGCCTTTTTCTGTCTGTCTATGCTTTTCCGCTCTGTCGGGCCTTTCCGCTTTGCTGGCTCAATCCTGACGCTTTCTTCACATTTCCGTCCGACGTAGCCGTAAAAAAAATGCTATTTAGAGAGAACCGTCAGATCGCGAAATCGAGACAAACAGATAAACTGGATATGAAAATGGCACAGTGGGTAAAGAAAGGCTATCAGGCGGCACTGGTGCTGGCTTGTGGTTGGCTATGGCTGGCAATGATGCCTGCAGGCGCGGCGGAAAATCTTCCGGTTATTAAGCCAGTAATGGCCTGTGCGCAGTTAAGCACGCTTTCACTGAGCGAAAAGGTGGGCGCGCCGGTGACCATAACTTCCGCCTCGGTAATACAAACAGCAAAGGGAAACTTCTGTAAGGTAGCCGCAACCATTGCGCCAGCGATCGGCATAGAAGTGGCATTGCCGACGGAAAAGTGGACGCAGCGCTTTCTGCAGGTGGGCTGCGGCGGGCTGTGCGGCAATATTAATCTTACGCTCTCTAATGCCAGCGGCTGTACGCCCGCCACCAACGGCGAGTTTACGGTTGCCGCCACCAATATGGGGCACAGCGGCAGCATGATGGACGCAAGCTGGGCCGAAGATCCGCAAAAACGTATCGATTTTGCCTGGCGGGCCAATCACCTGACCGCCAGGCTGAGCAAAGCGCTCGTTGCTGCCTATTATGGTCAACAGCCAAAGTATGCCTATTTTATGGGCTGTTCCGATGGGGGTCGTGAAGCGCTAATGGAGGCCCAGCGGTATCCGGAGGATTTCGATGGTATTTCTGCCGGCGCGCCTGCCGCATTTTTCCAGTTCCAGAATTCCTTTTATCATGGCTGGAATGTGGCGGCGAACTTACGTCCGGACGGCAGCGCTATTCTGTTAAAGGATCGTTTGCCTGTTCTGCATCGGGCGGTTCTGCAATATTGCCCCACGCTGTCAGGGGTGGAGGATGGTATCTTGCAAAATCCTTATGCCTGCACCTTCTCAGCAAACTGGGTAAAACAGTGTGATGAAAAACAGCAGGATAAATCAGACTGCCTGACCCGCGAAGAGATTACCGTTGCAGAAAATCTCTATCGTGGCGCGCACGACAGCGCTGGCAATCAGTTTGTTCCAGCCGGTTTGCCGTTGGGATCGGAGCTGCGCTGGCCGGTTCCTGACTCGGCATCGGGCCATTCTGTGTCCGAAATGATGGTACTGCCTGCGCTACAGTCGGTGCTGCTGCCTGGCGGAAAACGCACTATTACCTCAATAAAGGATTTCCCGCTTAATAGCCATAATTTTGCGGCAGTCGCTGAGCTGGCACCGCTGTACAACGCAGCGAATACCAATTTACATCGCTACCAGCAGCGGGGCGGAAAACTGATTATCTGGCACGGTCTGGCTGATGATTCCATTAGTCCGGCATTTTCCATCGCCTATTATCGCGGCGTTGAGAAAACCCTTGGCGCAGCTGCCGTTAATCAGTTCCTGCGTCTCTTCCTGTTACCCGGCGTTGCGCACTGTGGCAACGGCGAAGGATACGATCAGATCGATCTTCTGACGCCGCTGATGAGCTGGACTGAGCAAGGGCAGGCACCGGAAAAAATCATTACCGGCAAACTGGCTGCATCGGTAAAACCCCAGGGGATGCCGCCTGAGCCAGGCGCTTCGGCAGAGAAACAATTTCATGGTTTACAGCGACCCAGTCAGCCTTATGCAACACCGGCCGCTGCCGTAACATCGACGCGCCCCGTCTGGCCCTATCCTTATATTGCCCGCTATACCGGTAAAGGCGCGGTGAATAAGGCGGAAAACTATGAGCCCGTAAAATCCAGCGCCTATGATCGGCTGACTATCGGCAAGCCGGCCAGTGATTTTATCGGACCCGATAATCAAAAAATGTATCAGGTGCGTGACGGTAAGTTAGCAGAAAAATAGGCCACAAAACCGCCCCGATGTCTGAGCGTCGGGGCGGTAAATCCTGCGCCAGGGAAGGCAAATTGAAAATATCAGGCGGCACAGAGTGCGAAGCCGCTAATGTTGCGCTCATCTACACTGCGCCAGATATTTATAACAAGGGAAATATAATGAATCCGGTTATTGACACATTTATTAATCACCGCAGCGATCGCAGCTATCTTGATAAACCCGTTTCGGATGCCGTTCTGGATAATATTATTTTGTCTGCTTATCGGGCGCCAACCTCTGTTCATTCACAGCAGGTCTCTGTGATCGTTACGCGTGACAAAGCCACTAAAGCTAAAATCGCCGAGCTGGCAGGCGGTCAGCCGTGGATCGCGCAGGCACCGGTGTTTATCACTTTTGTTCTGGATATGCATAAAACGCGCGAGGCGATGAACCTGATCGATGAGCAGCAGATCGCGCACGAAAGTATTGAAAGCATTGTTTCCGGCAGCACCGACGTCGGGATTGCCCTGGCGTCGGCAATGGCCGCCGCGCGTGCGCAGGGGCTGGGCGTGGTGCCGATTGGTGGAATGAGAAGAAGCCCGGCAGAGTTTATTGAACTGTTTGAGCTGCCGTCGCTGACCTTCCCGCTGGTGGGCCTGGCGCTGGGCTATGTCGATCGTCCTGCCGATCTCAAGCCGCGCCTGCCGATGTCTACTTTCCGTCATGAAGAGAAATATCAGACGGAAGGCCTGGTGGAGAAAATTGGTCAGTTTAACCACGAGCTGGAGCAGCACTGGCGTGATATCAAGCGCGACGGCGGCGAAAACTGGAGCCAGACCGTAGCCAACTACTATAAAAACATCTACTTCCCGAACGTCCTGCCAGCACTGTTAAAGCAGGGCTTCGGCAAAGATAAATAAGCCCGCCGGGCTGAGTTTATTCCTTTTGAAAACAAAACGGGCCGTCTGGCCCGTTTTGTTTCAGCGTTTTATTAACGGCGTACACTACCACCACATCTATGTCATCCCACTTCCGGCAGCCCGCCCAGTGCAATCAATAACTGAATAACGATAACGCCAATACCGCAGAGAAACACCAGCAGCAGCAAAGGCCTGCCGCCCACGACCTGATAACTCGCCGCGCTGTGCTGCTGACGGCTACGCCATACCAGCAGAGCGGGAATAATCAGCGCCAGCACCGCCAGCGCCACGCCTGCATAGCCAAGCGCCAGCACAAAACCCTGCGGATAGAAAAGGGCGAACAGCAGCGGCGGCAGAAAGGTCATCAGCCCGCTTTGCATACGCCCTGTAACGCTGGCGTTACGCTTACAGATATCCGCCAGATAATCAAACAGGCCCAGCGACACGCCTAAAAAGGATGTTGCCAGCGCCAAATCGGCAAACAGATGTACCGCCAGCTCAACGTGCGGCGAAGCGACAATTTGACGAATCGCCTGCAGCAGACCGTTCAGCCCGGCATGGCTGGCGAGCAGGGCGCTGAAAGCGCTTTGGTCGATAGCGCCCAGCGTCGCCAGCTGCCAGAAAATATAGGCCACCAGCGGAATAGCGCTGCCAATGATAAACACCCAGCGTAGCTTACGCAGATCGCCGTTCAGGTAGCTGATAATGCTGGGCACGCTGCCGTGAAAACCAAAAGAGGTAAAGATAACCGGGATAGCGGCCAGCACCAGGCCTTTCTCCAGCGGAAGCGTCAGCAGATTGGTTTGATGAATATGCGGCATCATCAGGCCCAGCATTACCACCAGCAAAATAATCTTGGCGCTGAACAGCACACGGTTAAACATATCCACCATCTGAGTGCCAACACAAACGATACCGCCGGCAATCAGCGTAAACAGCAGCACGCCGCTGCTGGCGGAAATTTCCGTAGAGAACCACTGACTCAGGCTGGCTGCCAGCAGTTCGCCCGCGCCGCTGATATAGGCGGCGGTCAGCGCATAGAGCAAAAACAGCATGCTAAAACCGGTCAGCCATTGACCGGGACGACCAAGATAACGGCGCGTTAGCGTGCCCAGTCCGGTATCCGCCGATGCATGTTGATAGACTTCAACCAGCAGCAGCGCGGTATAACACATCAGCGCCCAAAGCCCTACCAGCAGCAGCAGAGTCACGCCGGGGCCGATACCCGCAGCGGCCAGCGGCATGGCCAACATACCGGCACCAATGGTGGTACCGGCCACGATAAAAATACTGCCCAAAGTACGGTTCTTCACGCTTTCCCCTGAATGTACGGTTCCGCTTACATCACGATGCGCGCAGAGTAAGGGAATCTTTACAGGGCGTCAAATCTTGCTTACAGATATTCTTGTTGCCGCTGTACAGCATTTTTTACCCGATAAAAATGGCTGATTGCTGGTACAGGGAGATGCTTTCCGGCTGCCGGGCCGCTACAGTTAACAGATAAAAAGCCGGTGTTAATCGTACCGGGTATCCTGCATTTTTATAAAAGGCAACAGCATGAAAAAAATCGGGTTTCTTTCATTTGGTCATTGGGGGCCGTCGTTCCAGTCGGCAACGCGTACCGCCGCTGATGCTCTGCAGCAATCGATCGCGCTGGCCGAAGCGGCTGAAGATTTAGGCGCAGACGGCGCTTATTTCCGCGTACATCATTTTGCCCGCCAGCTTAGCGCGCCGTTTCCCTTGCTGGCAGCGGTCGGTGCCCGTACCCGGCGTATTGAAATCGGTACCGGCGTGATCGATATGCGCTATGAGAACCCGTTCTATATGGCGGAAGAGGCAGGCATCGCCGATTTAATCAGCGGCGGACGTTTACAGCTGGGCATCAGCAGGGGGTCACCAGAGCAGGTAATTGATGGCTGGCGCTATTTCGGCTATCAGCCGCAGCAGGGTGAAAGCGACGCGGACATGGGCAGACGCCATACCGAAGTGCTGCTTGATGTGCTACGCGGTGAAGGGTTCGCCAAACCCAATCCGCAGCCGATGTTTGCCAATCCGCCAGGCCTGTTACGACCGGAACCTTTTTCTGAAGGCCTGCGTGAGCGTATCTGGTGGGGATCGGGATCCAACGCCACGGCAATCTGGGCGGCCAGGCTGGGAATGCATTTGCAAAGCTCCACGCTGAAAGATGATGAAACCGGTGAGGCGTTTCATATTCAACAGGCGAAGCAGATCCGCGCATATCGCGCCGCCTGGCTGGAAGCGGGGCATGCGCGCAAGCCACGGGTCTCGGTAAGCCGCAGTATCTTTCCCCTGGTGAATGAAAAGGATCGTGCTTATTTTGGTGCCAGCCGTCAGGAAGGCGATCAGGTCGGTTATCTGGATGAGAAAACGCGGGCAATTTTTGGCCGCAGTTACGCCGCAGAGCCAGAGACGCTGATTGCGCAGCTGAAGCAAGATGAAGCAATTGCCGAAGCGGATACGCTGCTGCTAACCATTCCCAATCAGCTCGGCGTGGATTATTGCGCGCACGTGCTGGAAGCGGTTTTGACCCAGGTCGCACCTGAACTGGGCTGGCGCTAAGCGTAACTGAATAAACTTATTTCTACGGGTTGCATATTGATAGCAGGATCACTTCGTAGTCAGAGCGCAAAGCATTGCTTGAAACCGGGTCAGGCCGCGCGTGACGTAGGTTTTTTTTATCTGATAAACCACGGTATCGCCGTTAAAATAGCCGACAGATAAACCAACAAACGAGCAAGCCTGGCAAAAAAGAGAAAAGGGTGCCGATAAGCGTCAGTGCTTACCGGCCCGCGCATTAACAGTAATGTTTCAGCAGGGAGTGATATTCCGCCTGCAAACGATAACGATAAACCGGCCTGCCGGTAGCGCCGTAATGAATGGTGGTGAAAAGAATTTTAATTTCCGCCAGCCAGATAAGATATTTACGGCAGGATACGCGCGAGATATTGACTTCTGCGGCTAATTCATCGGTAGAGAACTCAGTGTCAGGATGGGCATCAATCCACTGACACAGGGTGCGTAAGGTTTGCGGTGTTAATCCTTTAGGAAGTCGTTGCTGCTCATTAGTGGTTGAGGCGCGGCCATGAATGATACGGTCGAGTTCCGCCTGCTGATAATACTGTTGATTATCCATCTGCGATCTTTTTTGTCGCCAGTGGGTCAGCGCTTCTTCAAAACGCGAGAACTGGAAGGGCTTGATCAGGTAATCAACTACGCCATAGTTAAGCGAGGTTTTAATCGTTGCTACATCCGCCGCAGAAGAGATAATGATGACATCAACGGGATAGTGAGAATTGCGCAATTCTGACAGTAAATCGAGCCCGTTTTCCTGCTGCATATAGATATCCAGCAGGATCAGATCGACCGGCGGCTCGATCTGAAGTAATCGCTCTTTTGCCTGTTGTAAGGTTGACGCGGTACCACAACAGGTAAGCCCTGGGATCTGTTCTATATAGCAACGGTTAAGTTCAGCGACCATAGCATCATCGTCGACCACTAACACATTCATCATAAAGCCTGATTTCCTTTGCCCCAGGGGAGCTGTACAAAAAATTGGGTATAGATACCCGGTTCAGATTCGACGCTGATATTTCCGCCAAGCGTTTCTGTTTGTTGTTTAACCAGGAACAAACCCATTCCCCGATCGTCGCCTTTTGAAGAAAAGCCTTTTTCGAAAATAGATTTTTCCAGGGCGGCAGGAATGCCAGGGCCGTCATCACTGACTTCGCAGGATAGCCACCCATTCTGATAATGCAGCAGCAGATGAATTTCACCTTCCTGCTGCTGATCTAACGCTTCCAGCGCATTTTCAATTAAATTTCCCAGAATAATAATCAGCGCTGCGACCTGTTCTTCACTGCCGCTATCCGGCAAATAACTGGCATCGTTGAGAATTAAGCGATGCCCTTTATCTGAGGCGCGGTTGATTTTACTTAAAAGAAATCCCGTCATTACCGGTGACTTAATACGTTGCTGCAGCGACCCAATTTCCGTCTGGTAATTATTTGCCGTTTTTAAAATATAGGCTTCCATCTGCGCATAATTTTTCATATGCAGCAGGCCGAGAATGACGTGCAGCTTATTCATGAACTCATGGGAGCGTTCACGTAACGCATCGACGTAGTTTACCATACCGTCCAGGCGCAACATCAGCTGACTGATTTCCGTTTTATCACGGAAGGTACATACTGCGCCGATAATACGCTTTCGACTGCGAACCGGCACGGTATTGCTAATCATGATGCGCCCGCGTACGTTAAGTTCTTCATCATGTCGCGCCTTACCGTCATGCAGGGCTTCCCGCAGATGGCTTAACATCAGCGAGTTTTCCGGGATCCGATCGCCGCTGAGCGGTGCTTCGATGGCTGTTTTGCGCAGTAACTGCTGCGCTGCCTGGTTAATCAGCGTAACGCGCGCATGGGCATCAACCGCAATCACGCCCTCTTTTACAGAGTCAAGAATGGCCTGCCGCTGTTCAAACAGGCTGGAGATTTCATGCGGCTCCAGACCAAGCAGAATTGTTTTCAGGCGTCTGACCAGCATCAAGACGCCCAATAATCCCACTGTCCCGCCTAAGAAAGAGGTCCAGATAATGTTCCAGCGGCTTTTACTGACTTGCGCCGTAACATCGCTGAGTGAAATCCCAATCGCCACGACGCCGATTTGCTGATGCCGGGTATTAAATACCGGGGTGAATACGCGCAATGCTTTTACCAGCGTCCCCTGGTTGAACGCAACGTTTTCATGCCCGGCCAGCGCCGGCTGCAGGTCTTCGCCAATAAAACGTTTATTAATTAAGGCGCGGTTGGGATGTGAGTAACGTATACCGTTCATATCGGTAACGGTGACAAACAGTAAGTCATTGCGCTTTTTTGCCGCCTGAGCAATGGACTGAATAACGCCATTGTTAGCGGGCAGGGTAAGGCTGTGTTGAATTTGTGGATCTTCGGCCAGCGTTCGCGCTACGGCAAGCGCCTTGTCTTTCACATGGTCATGCGTGAAGTTGTCAATCTGAATAAAGTAGAGCAGATGAACGCTTAACAGCACCGTAAATATGACCCCGCCCATCATTAATGTGGCCAGGGTAGTGAGTTTCATTGGGCGCTTAGGTGCGGTTTTTGGCTGTGGTAACAGGTTCATTAAGATAATAAGGTTCTTAGCGTAGCGCATTTAGTAACTAAAGTAACAGGCGGTGCTGTTTTTTTAATTAAATAACTAAAAATAAATTAACTATTAAGTAACAATAATTTAAAGTTTATTGGCTTTTTTAACCATAACTGCGACATATTGAAGACTAAGCATGATTAAATCAACAAAAGTACTGCCTTCGCTTTCCCTTTTGGCTCTGCTAGTAACTTCTGCAGCGCATGCTGAAACTGCACCAGAGAAAACCGATGTTTTACTGATCGGCGGCGGCATCATGAGTGCCTCATTAGGCACTTTCCTTGAAGAACTTCAGCCTGACTGGAAACAGATCATGGTTGAGAAACTTGACGGCGTCGCGCTGGAATCGTCCAATGGCTGGAACAATGCGGGTACCGGCCATTCAGCAAATATGGAGCTGAACTATACGCCAGAGCGTCCGGATGGTTCTATCGAAGTTAAGAAAGCTTTAGAAATCAACGAAGCTTTTATGATTTCCCGTCAGTTCTGGACTGCACAAGTTAAAAAGGGCGTGCTGAATAATCCGCACTCATTTATTAACTCCACGGCTCATATGAGTTTTGTCTGGGGCGATAAAAACGTCGATTATCTGAGCCGTCGTTATCAGGCTCTGCAGAAAACCGTTTTGTTCCAGGGCATGAAATTCTCTACCGATCATAAGCAGATTGAGCAATGGTCTCCGCTGATTATGGAAGGCCGCGATCCGAAGCAGAAAGTAGCCGCAACCTGGACGCCGGTCGGTACCGATGTTAACTATGGTGAAATTACCCGTCAGTTGATTGGCAGCCTGAAGAAGAATGATAATTTCAAGCTGGAAACCTCTTCTGAAGTTACCGATTTCAAACGTAACAGCGATAATTCCTGGCATGTCACCATCAAAGACGCCAAAAATGGTGAAACGCGTAGCGTTGATGCCAAATATGTCTTTATCGGCGCTGGTGGTGGGGCTCTGAAGCTGCTGCAGGAAACCGGCATTCCTGAAGCGGATAAGTATGCAGGCTTCCCGGTCGGCGGTTCTTTCCTGGTAACGGAAAACCCGGAAATTGCGCAACGTCATAACCAGAAAGTGTATGGCCAGGCTTCCGTTGGTGCACCGCCAATGTCTGTTCCGCATCTGGATTCCCGTTATCTGGATGGCAAAAAGGTTGTCCTGTTTGGACCTTTTGCAACATTCTCAACCAAGTTCCTGAAAAATGGTTCACTGTTTGATCTGCTGAGCACCACTACCACCAAGAACGTTATCCCGATGACAAACGTGGGCATGGATAACTTTGATCTGGTTAAATACCTGGTCGGTCAGGTTATGCTGAGTGATGAAGACCGTTTCGCCGCGCTGAAAGAGTATTATCCCAACGCGAAGAAAGAAGACTGGAAACTGATCCAGGCGGGTCAACGTGTACAGATCATCAAGAAAGATGAAGAGAAGGGCGGCGTGCTGAAACTGGGAACCGAAATTGTGACCGATCAGCAGAAAACGGTAGCGGCCTTGTTAGGAGCTTCCCCGGGCGCATCAACTGCAGCTCCGATTGCGCTGGATGTGGTTAAGCAACTCTTCCCGGAGCAGTTCAAGTCTGCGGAATGGCAGGAAAAAATTCGTAAAGTTGTGCCGAGCTACGGCAAGAAACTGAACGACGATCCTGCGCTGGCACAGCAGGTGTGGAACGACACGGCAGCGACTCTGCAACTCACTAAACCGCCGGTGATTAATATGGCAGGTAAATCCGCTGAAGCACCGGCAGCAGAGACGTCAAAAGCGTCAGAGCCGCAGTACAATATGGCCCTGTAAGGCGAGCGCATCAATAAGTAAGCTTTGCATTCCCTGATATAGCAAGTAAAAAGGCGGGTTTAAAACCCCGCCTTTTTTATTGCCCGCTTTAGACGACCGTACTCTGCGTTATTTCTTCTTACTACCAAAGTGGTTTTCCACCAGCCACTCAACGACCTGGCTGCGGTTCATCCCGTTGCGATAGCCATACGTCTCTATTTTGCGGAGCACGGAAAAACGCAGCGACAGAGAGACCGGCTTCTTTCCTTCCTTGTCCAGCACAACCGTCTGACCGTTTGTTGATGAGCCGGACTTCTCACGCATGGTCATTGCCTCGCGCATGTATTTTACAAGCTTTGGCGTGATCGCGCCTGCCCCGATCATCTGGTATTTACCGCTGGCTTTGTGGAACTTTATCTCGGCATGAAACTCTTCTCTTATGTCCCTTAAATCGCGGATAAATGTCGGTTCGGAACAGTCCATTTCCTGAAACAGCGCATCCTTACTCACGGGCTTTCCCGTGCTCAATAAAACGATCAGTTTGTATTGTCTGTACTGTTTAGCGCTCAGGGACATAACACACCATAATGATAATAAGCACGCACCTACTGGCGCGTGGCAAAAAACACATTGTCAAACTGCTTCACAATTCCACAATGCTTCGAGCGCTCAAGGACCGATGTCGCCCAGCGCCAGTGCGTCGCCGGTTCGCACATTGCTCCCTGAGATTTAAACACCGCCTGGGTTGAGTTAAGAATGCGCAGCGCATCTTCGTATTCCTCTGTTTCAACCATCAGACCACGATGAATCAGTTCAAGTTGCGAAGGGTGAATCGCTGTCTTGCCGACTAAACCGTGGGCAATATCCAGCGCCAGCTCCCGCTCCAGGAGTTCGATATTGTCGATCTGTTCACAAACGGGCGCAGTAAGTGAAAAACCGCGGGGGGCAAAAACCGCAACCAGCATTTTCACCACATATCCCATAGGCCCATCGTAAAGCGTCAGATTTTTCGGTCGTCGCATTGAAATCACACTCATCAAATCGTTCCCACCAATACGAAGGGCAACGATTCTCTCCCTGGCGGGATGCTGCTCCAGCGCAACGGCCAGCGCGTTCATCGCATTTACGTCGAATACTTCCCGTGTTTCAAGCGTTGGCATCATCGCTAGATGGGTTGAACCGAGAATTTGCCACCAGCAGGATAAGTTAGCGTGGGTAAACTTTGGCAAAACAAAACCATCAATACCGGTCAGTTTATATTTACTGACAAGTATCGCTGCCATTTCTTCGTGACGCGGGCGGATAAAAACAACAGGGCGTAGAGCGGCCTCATCGGAGCCCACATTTTCACTCAGTTCCTGAAGCAGCGCGTCGAGGTTCATTAAGGCCCGTTCAAGATCGGATTCGCTTACTGCATCCTCCAGGCAGACAACCAGCGAGCGGAGTTCGGGTATTTTTCCGTGCAGAATGATTTCAGCGAGGTCATCACGCGTGGCAGGCATATAGAGAGTTGCACCCAGCATGAAAGGGGAAATGCATTTTTTCATGATCAGGCCACCTTTTTGATGATGGTTACGGCGCGGTAAAACCCAATAGTATCGCCAACTTCTTCAACCGTTATCCCTTTCTGTTCAGCCAGATAAACCAGCAGAGAAACATCATGGTCGGCTTTATTACTCACCAGGACATGATCCGGAACGCGGCGCAAAACCGCCCGGGTCGCTTCCGCAATACCAGGCTTAATCCGGTTGATGTTCGTTATATGGAATTTTTCTGCCAGCTTATGTATGACCTTCTGGCTGATACTGGACTGGTTCTGGCATTGGGTTGAGAAGGGAAGTGCTGCGGGAACGGTACCGGCATCAATCTGCTTACGGAACTGATCAACGGTGTCTACCAACAGGGTGCTGCACTCGAATTCGCGCAGGTGCTCACAAAAAACGCAGCCGTGAAAGCCGGTTTCAGTCCATATGGATCGAGATACCATGCCAGAAACGGGAGCGCCCATAATGCCAAAAGGGATAAGCCAGTCATTATCTGAGGCCGCTATCCATGCGCAGCCAGCAGGATCGGCAAGCACAGCCAGACGCGGCATTTTAGGGTAACCGGGACGGTTTTTAAGACTTTCTGTCAACTGACCGGTGATGGTGCCTTTTCCCGTCCAGCCGTCCACAAAGATAATCCCATCCGTACCGTGACGGGATTCGATAACAGCAAGCGCCTCGGTATCGATACCGCGGTCACGGATAATACTGATGCCGTAATGAAATGAGAGATGCCCCATATCCGTGATGGCTCGTTGAAGCATCACGCCAAGCGGCACGCCTGCGCGCACCAGACTCACCAGAATAACAGGGCGAGCCTGAATCTGTTCTGTCAGGCCTTTGGCCAACGCGATAACTTCGCGCGCCATTCTGGCCGCGCCAACGTCCAGTGCTTTACCAAACAACTCGAGATGAGCCGGGGTCGGGGCCGGTTCCTGGCTCAGCATATCGGAATAATGCTTCTGGCCGGACTGGATCAGTCGCTCTTTTTCTTCCACTGAAGTCATTTCGATCTCTACCGGTTCCAGCAGAAACTGAATATCAGAAGGAAGGTAAGAGCCGTGAAACGGTTTAAGTGTCTTGCTCGTCATACTGTTTTACCCTCACAAAACAATCTTTCGTTAATGGCCTCTGCAAACTGACTACGGGAAGGCATCCCAAACCAATGGCAGTGCTTCATGAACGTGTGATCGCTTAAACTGTCTCCCAGCCCCAAAACTGGAAACGCCCCTCGCTCATTCCGCAGTTTTTTCAGTAACCATTCCACGGCCAGTCCCTTCTGCACGCCAGCCGGAATCCAGGCGATGTTATTGCCGTTCGAATGGATGTAAAATCCTTCGGTATCAAGCTGTTGCATCATCACCTTATTGAAATCATAAAGCGCCTGGATTTTGGTACTGTCCCTGTGTTTCATGACGAAATAAACCGGTGTGCCGTCATATTCAACATTCATCCTGCACCATGCATCAAGTCCCGCTTCCGCCAGCTTGTCGCTCAGCACCTGCCGGTAGCTCACCAGCCGGTCATGCATGGTGGCAAGTCCGGACATGATAATATCCTGCCACTCCCGGTTAACCGTGCCGTCCGGATTAGCGATCACCGCACCATGCGTCATCACTTTCCATGATGTGAAGGGCACGGCGACGCGGGCGGTTTCTTCCGTCCCACGCGCCGTGACAGGAATAAGCTCAGCGGTAGACAGAAGCCAGTCAACCAGCATCGCCTGCTCAGTTGACATAAAGCTTCTGGGCTGGTGTTCACGATCGTATGCGCCAATACGAACAGGCTCCAGGTGCATTTCATTCAGCATTTTGCGTCTGGTTTGAAAAAGGGTGTCGTCAAGATCACACAGGGCAACCGGCTTATTCATAACTGATAACCTCTACGCGGGGGGAGACTTTCCTGAGCTGGGCGAGCAGTTCCGGACAAACTGTCTCAACCGGCGTTTCCACACACACAATCACACGGTCGTAGGTGTGGTGAGCAACGTTGTAAATGAAGTTAGGGATACCTAACCCGTAGTTGTCTGTAAACGCGATGACGGATTCTATCGCCATGCCGATGGCTATAGGCGATCGGGTAAGCGAACCAAATCGAACCTCAGCGCCGTGGTTTTCCAGACATTCAGCGAGCAGGAAAGGTTGCCAGACAAACTCTCCGGAACCGATAACCAGAATTCTTTCACCTTTCTCGGTGCGTAATGCTTCCCCCAGATTGCACGATGTTTCATGCATGCCAAGACGTCCCCAGTCCTGACGTTTAGCGATTGAAGCAGATCCGCGTGCCGTGACGTTTACAGAGGGCATCACCGGCACCGGCGCGTCCGGGCGAGGTGCCCAGATCCAGTTGCCTTTAACCAGCGACACGACATCAACAGGCAGAGGGCAATTTTGCGAGATAGCGTCTCCACTCCAGTCGGTAAGCGTCACGGTGACCACGCGAGTCAGGGCGTTCAGACCGGCCTCACGTAATGCCTGGAGAAGGTTAAGGAACGTTTTACCCGTTGTGGCTTCATCATCAATCAACACCAGCGTTCGGGCATTTAGCGCACGATCACGCAGCGTTGCATCTTCAGGATGGTAGATAAGATGATCGGTGGCATGGCTGTGATCTTCTTTGAATTCGCACAGCAAATCGCCGTCGATAGGATGTCGGGTACTGGTAAGAAAAACCGGCTGTGCAATGCGTTTACTGACCTCGCGGAAGACACCGGCTGCAAGGCCAACGGCGGTTTCGGCCATGCCGATAAACAGCACGGGTTCAGGCAGATCGGCAGGTATATCCGCAGCAAGGTTAACGTAGCTTTTGTTCATCACGGCGGGAGAGACAGGGATATGACGGCCCAATACCTTGCTGACAAATAAAAAAGCCCGCTTTGGATTTCTACGCTCAGCGATGTCAAATAATGCGTCCAGACGTACGTCGCTGGTAGTTGTAACCGTTAGCGTACCGCTTGTCAGTTTTCGCTGATAAATCTGCTGTTTTGACTGTGACATAACTCTGACTTAAACCTCAGGAAACACTGTCTAACGTGCTGATCTCAACGACCGGCAGCGGTTTGACGTTATGAGTAGAAATGACCTTTACAGATCTGAATAACGACAGTCTCTCAGACGTTTCGCCGTCGTTTATCAAGCCCAGCTGGCGCAAAGCAAACAGGCCGGACAGATTTATCCCGCTAAAGGCAGTGTATCCAATGCCACCAGAAGGCCGAAGGTTAGCTTCGAGCAGCACAGGCTCGCCCTGGTCATTGTTGCGCGTCTGTACATTGATTAGGCCGTCAGCCCCCAGTTTATGTGCACATGCCAGTGCTAACTGAAATGCAGCACCCGAATTTTCAAATGTCTGCACTGACCCGGCTTTGCTTCTGGCTACTGCAGCAATGACGCGGCCTTTTTCAACCAGCATGTCTGTTGAGCGCTCAGGGCCAGGCAAATAAGGCATCATAATCTGTAAAGGCAATGCTTCTTGCGCAGCTACGGCGCTACGCAAAGCAGAAAGAAGAATGTCGGGATGCATATGGCGATGCTCAGGATTATTAAAAAACGCCAGTTGCTTAACGCTACGTTTCAGCACCCAAAAACCCATACCATATATGCCACGAACGGGCTTAATGCAGGGAAGCAGCCCTTTGGACTCCAGGCAGGAAATGGCATCGGCCACTTCTTCAGGCGTCTGAACCTGAATTGACTGAACGGAAGCAAGCCCTTCGCAAAGCATCTGTTCACTAAACAACGTTTTGTTATCAGCCAGCTCAAAGGTGTCAACGTGACGAGCGCCGGTCGTCAGCTTAACGCCAAGCGCTTCAATCTCCGCCCGCATTTTTTCCATCAACCAGCCACGCTTGCCTGCATGAATGGCAACCACATTGTGCTTCTCACATACGGCAGTAATGAAAGACAGCAGGTCATCATTGTCGGCGGGTTCGATATATGAAAAGTCAGCTTCAGCGAGGATTTCAGGCCGCTCGTTGCGATGAGAAGCAAGCAGGGTGAAGACATAGCCACCCTCAGTGCGAGCCTGTTTGACCTGCTTAAGTATGTCTTTCTGTGATGAAACACCTTCCATAAACCAAACAGCAGCAGGTCTAACCATTCTGTCGAAGCCCTTACGTCACGTTAAAAACACAAGAGGAACAAGTGTATGCATAACCACAATTTTAAGCAATCATAATATGATTATTTGCTAGGTATTATAACAAAAGTGTAATCTTGTTAATGCGCAATGGTTTACATAACTCAAATTTAACTTTTTTTAGCTATTTATTCAAAAATATATAAATATCAGGCTGTCATATCATGATTGTTTTCTTGCACTATAAAAACATCATGTTATGATTTCATAGCTTTTAAATTAATCGGCAATTTTTACTACAGCAAAACACCTATCAGTAAGGGGACATGATGGTATCTCTCAGTAAGAATCAGACGATTTCGCTGGCTAAATCCAGCAGCGCAATTTCACAAATTCGTTTCGGCCTTGGCTGGGATCCTGCTAAAAAAAAGGGACTGTTTGGCAAACTTCTCGGTGGTGGTGACAGCATCGATCTTGATGCCAGTTGCGTGCTGCTCGATAATGCCGGTAACGTGCTGGATACCGTCTGGTTCCGCCAGATGCAGTCTAATGATGGCTCCGTGAAGCACAGCGGTGATAACCGCACGGGTGAGGGGGATGGCGATGATGAAACCATTGTTGCCGATCTGTCTCGCCTGCCTGCTAACGTTGAGCATCTGGTTCTGACGGTGAACAGCTTTACCGGCCAGTCTTTCAATGATGTAGAAAATGCTTTCTGTCGTGTGGTTGATCAGCAGGGTAAAGAGCTGGCCAGGTATACCCTGACTGAACAAGGCTCTCACACGGCAGTCATCATTGCCTCACTGCACCGCAACGGCGGTGAGTGGAACTTTACCGCCCACGGTAACGCATCGCGTGGTCGTACCATTCAGGATATGGCGTCCGACATTAAAGCGGTAGCGCGCTAATGAACTTGATGCCGGGGGCAATGCCCTCGTTCCCAACCAGTCGCTGGTGGTGCGGGTTTCCGCGGGCACACCCATTGATGTCTCCTCTTTCCGTTTGTATGACAACGGTAAGGTGCGCGGCGATCTGGATATGGTTTTCTACGGCCAACGTGAGAATGACGATAGCACCGTTCGTTACTCTTCATCCGGTAACGAAACCATGTTTACCGTCAGCCTGCCGCAGCTGCGATCTGACGTTCAGAAAATCGCTTTTACGGCTACGTGTGACGCTGGAAAAAACGTCTCTCAGGTCGAACGTCTTGCCATACAGGTAGAAGCGAACGGCAATGCCATCCTTCTTTGTGATGTTGATCTGGCTGGGCGCACTGAAGCCGCGCTTATTCTGGGCGAACTGTATCGTCGTAACGGGGAGTGGAAGTTCCGCTTTGTCTCACAGGGTTTCAATGGCGGGTTGAAACCGCTGGCCGAGCATTTTGGTGTGGATGTTGCCGATGCGCCATCGGCCCGTTCGACGCCCGTGCCAGCACCAGCACCAGCACCAACGCCAGCGGCTTCCCCTACGGTGAATCTCAGCAAGGTGAGTCTTACCAAAGAAAAGCCGTCTATTAGTCTTAAAAAGAAGGATGATTACGGCCAGATCCGCGTGAACCTTAACTGGAATCAGCGCGTGGGCAATAACAGCGGTGGCTTTTTCAAAAGCATGTTCAATAACAACAAAGGCATCGATCTTGACCTTGCCGCGTATGTTGAACTGTCAAACGGATATCGCACTATTGTTCAGGCGCTTGGCAACAAATTTGGCAGCGTACGTGATGAACCCTATGTAGAGCTTCAGGGGGACGATCGTACCGGTGCAGTCAGTAACGGCGAATGGATATATATCAACGGTACTGAATGGAAGCACATTCGCGAAGTGCTGATCTTCGCTTTCATCTATGAAGGCGTGCCGAGCTGGGAGAATACGGACGGCTCCGTCACTATCCACGTTCCGGATCAGCCTCCAGTGGAAACTTTTATGACGGAAGGGAACAACCGTCAAAATATGTGCGCCATTGCACGTCTGATAAACGAAGGTGGCGCAATCCGTGTAGAACGTATCAATCGCTATTTCAGCGGTCACCAGGAGCTTGATCAGGCTTTTGGCTGGGGATTCAACTGGAAAGCGGGTTCAAAGTAACCTGGGAGTAAACATGAGTTTTTTTAATACGCTTAAAGAGAAATTTAACGCGGGTCGCGATGAGCTAACAAAACAGGTAGGCCGTTATAAAAACCGCGCCTTTCTGGAAGGTACGGTTGCCGTTTGCGCACGCATTGCGGTTTCGAGCGACGGCGTGAGCGCAGAAGAAAAGCAAAAAATGATGGGCTTTCTTCGTGCTTCGCCTGAACTCAGCATTTTCGATACAACAGAAGTGATTACGTTTTTCGAAAAACTGGTGACATCCTTTTCTTTCGATCTGGAAGTTGGGAAGGGCGAAACCATGAAATACATTCTGGCGTTAAAAAATAAGCCTGAACAGGCACAACTGGCTGTACGCGTAGGTATCGCCGTTGCCAAAAGCGACGGCAATTTTGATGAAACCGAAAAAGCGAATGCGCGCGAAATTATCGAAGCCCTGGGCTTCCAGACAAGCGAATTTGGCCTTTAACGGGTAATAATTTTAAGTCTCTGGAGTTGATCACATGCAATCCACCCACATTGGGTTCCCGATAGAAACGGTCGCGGTGTTTTTACTGCTTTCAGTTGGTGCCATTTTCATCGATTTGTTTATGCATCGTCATGACAAGCCTATCTCCCTTAAAAGCGCCGCTGCATGGTCGGTTTTCTGGATCCTGATGGCGCTTGCTTTTGCGGGCTTCCTGTACGTTCATCACGGTGCGGAAGTGGCGAGTCTGTTCGTTACTGGTTACGCGCTTGAAAAAGTGCTTTCAGTAGACAATCTGTTTGTCATGATGGCTATTTTCTCGTGGTTTGCTATTCCGAACAATTACCGTCACCGCGTGCTGTATTGGGGCATCATCGGGGCGATTGTGTTCCGTGGTATTTTTGTCGCCATCGGCACCAGTCTGCTTGCGCTTGGCCCGTGGGTTGAGGTTGTGTTTGCCCTTATTGTTGGCTGGACAGCGGTAATGATGCTGAAAAGCGGCGATGATGGTGACGAGATCGAGGATTACTCTCAGCACTTTGCTTACCGAATGGTAAAACGCTTCTACCCGATTTGGCCGAAACTTAAAGGCAGCGCATTTGTGCTGAGCCAGAAAGAAGTTGATGCGGAACTGGCAAAACCCGAAAACGCCGACGTTCAGATTGGCCGACTGACAAAAGCGGGGCGTTACGCCACCCCAATGCTGCTTTGTTTAGCTGTCGTTGAGCTTTCAGATGTGATGTTTGCGTTCGACTCCGTACCAGCCGTTATCGCGGTCAGCCGTGAGCCACTGATTGTATACAGTGCAATGATGTTCGCTATTCTTGGTCTGCGTACCCTGTACTTCGTACTGGAAGGGCTCAAGCAATATCTCGTTCATCTGGAAAAAGCGGTTATTGTTCTGCTCTTTTTCATCGCGGTGAAACTGGGCCTGAACGCAACAGATCACTTCTTCCATCACGGTTATTCAATCAGTGCGACCGTCAGCCTTTATGTGGTAATGGGGGTTCTGGCACTGGGCATTATTGCAAGCCTGCTTTTCCCGGGTAAAGAAGAGCAGAATGACGAAGAACGCGGCTAAGCCGCGTCGTTAATCAAAGCATACCGAGTATGCATCACGACGATTTGAGGAAAACAACATGGCAGTGACTCTCTCTAAAGGCGGTAACGTATCCCTGGCTAAAGTGGATCCGTCACTGAAAAACGTGAAGATCGGTCTTGGCTGGGATACGCGTTCTACTGATGGTCAGGATTTCGACCTGGACGCCTCCGCTTTCCTGTTGACCGACGCAGGCAAGGTTCGCGGTGATAACGACTTCATTTTCTATAACAACCTGAAATCTTCAGACGGTTCCGTTACCCATACCGGGGACAACCGCACGGGCGAGGGTGAAGGTGATGATGAGTCCCTGGTGGTCGAACTGAACCGTGTTCCGCAGGATGTGACCAAAATTGTTTTTGTGGTCACCATTCATGATGCCGCAGCACGTCGTCAGTCGTTCGGCCAGGTCGCCAACGCCTTTATCCGCCTGGTCAACAACGATACAAACGTTGAAGCCGCACGTTATGATCTCTCCGAAGATGCCAGCACTGAAACCGCGATGCTGTTCGGTGAACTGTATCGTCATGCCGGTGAGTGGAAGTTCCGTGCCGTAGGCCAGGGCTATGCTGGAGGACTGGCATCCGTGTGTGCCCAGTATGGTATCAACGCGTCATAAAACGCGTTTCGCATTTACGCAGTAACTTACGCCCGCATTATCGGGGCAACAGACCAAAGCAAAGAGGATTTCATAATGGCAGTTAATCTGACTAAAGGCGGTAACGTAAACCTGTCTAAAGAAGCCCCTACCATGACCAAAGCGATTGTCGGTCTTGGCTGGGATGCGCGCGTCACGGACGGGCAGTCATTCGATCTGGATGCATCGGTGTTCCTGGTAGGCGCGGAAGGTAAAGTGCTTTCCGACCAGCACTTTGTTTTCTTTAATAACAGCACCAGCCCGGATGGTTCAGTTGTCCATCAGGGCGATAACCGTACCGGTGAAGGCACGGGTGATGATGAGCAGGTTAAAATCGCGCTCTCTACCGTACCGGCAGACGTGCAAAAAGCAGTGTTTGCGGTCACCATTTACGACGCGGAAACCCGTAAACAAAATTTCGGTATGGTATCTAACGCTTACATCCGTATCGTTAACGAAGACAACAATACGGAAATCGCTCGCTACGACCTGTCTGAAGATGCCAGCACTGAAACGGCGATGATCTTCGGTGAGTTGTATCGTCACAACGGTGAGTGGAAATTTAAGGCCGTTGGGCAGGGCTTTGCGGGTGGTCTGGCAGCGCTGGCTGCCCAGCATGGTGTCTCTGTTTAAGAGCGTTCAAATCTCAAGCCTCTTCCCTGTGAAGGGGCTTTTTTTTTGCCTGTGTGGGCAGGGTTAACAAAGGGGAAGGGTATGGAACTGGCTCCCGGTCAGAATACCGCTATTCATGCGAACAATATCGAAGTAAAACTAACCTACATCCAGCGAAATGATTTTCACAGTGATATAGATGCCTCCGCCTTTTTACTGGGCGTTAATGAAAAGGTTTCAGGCGACTTGGATATGATTTTCTTCAACCAGCCACAAAACGCGAATAAAAGCGTGGTGATGGAGGCTAGGCCAGGTGAAGCTGTTTTCAGAATTAATTTAGCGGGCGTTCCTGCTACAGTGAATAAAATTGCCGTGACGGTTGTTATCGACGGGAAAGATACGCTGGATGGCCTTCAGGAACTGAAACTTATGTGTGACGGACATACGTTTCCGATCCAAATTGCAGGACGAACGGAAAAGGCGTTGATTGTCGGGCATATTTACAGACATAACGGTATGTGGAAACTTCGCGCTGTTGGTCAGGGTTTTAATGGCGGATTACATCCGCTGGCACTGCATTTTGGGGTGGATGTATCAAATCCCGAACCGGCCCCGGTACCCACCGTCAGCCTTGAGAAAAAGCTGTCTAAAGCACCGAAGCTGGTCAGTCTGGCGAAACCCATAACCGTCAGTCTGGAAAAACACCGGTTAAAAGAAGTGAAGGCGCAGGTGGCCTTTGTTCTTGATGCTTCTGGTTCAATGTCGGGGCAATTCAGGCGCGGTAATGTGCAGGCGGTTCTTGAACGCGTTACGGCGCTGGCCGTGCAGTTTGATGATGACGGTGCGATGCCCGTCTGGGCTTTTGGGGAAAAGTTCAAACGCTATGACGATGTGACGCTGGATAATATTGAGGGCTATATCGAGCGCATCCGTAATGAGGGCAAGCGCAGCATGTGGGAAGTGCTGCCGGGGCTGGGCGGTACGAACAATGAACCACCTGTGCTGGACGCTATTAATCAAGAATTTAAGGACTCAACGCTGCCTGTCTATGTCGTGTTCATTACTGATGGTGGGATCAGCAAGACGCGCCTGATCAAAGACAAATTGCGGGAATCGGCAAACTTGCCGGTGTTTTACAAATTCCTCGGTCTGGGTGGCTCGAATTATGGCATCCTTGAATCACTGGATAAATTTTCCGACAGGCTTGTTGATAATACGCATTTTTTCCCCGTTGATGATTATGAAAAGGTCAGCGACGAGACGCTCTACGATCAACTCTTGATTGAATTCAGGGAGTGGATCGATACTGCAAAAGCAAAACGTATTCTGCGTTAAGATGAGTACCGGCCTTCAGGCCGGGCTCGTTAGCTTCGCACGAGCAGTCAGCTTTATCGCGACGCTCCCATTATCTCCAGAGAGCAGGATAAGAGGGAGTGCAGCCTTTATCACAAAATCCCATTCTGGTCGGGCGGGGGCAACGCCTTTTTTTCAAGTCCAGCCAATAATAAACCAGTAAGAATTTTCCTTTTCCAGTCTCAGCTCGATATAAATAAAAGCAATGTCTCTCCCGCTTATTTAAAGATTTTGCCGATTATAGTCGGATCTAAAGCCCATTGTTTTCGGTGATTAATTAACCTCTCTAATCGAGTGGATAAAATTTAATCAACGACAAAGGCACAGCTATTACTTATAGCTGTAGAAGAAAAAAGTATAGCGTTACGAGCGCTATCACACTTTGCCTCTGTTCCGGGACGTGATTGATCCCGGTGTACACCAGTGAACGTTTCCGCCTTTGTGGAAACCTTAACGCTAATGCCGCAAACGAACGCTGTAGCGCTGCTACGGCACTGTTTCGTGCGCGTCATATAACCCTCTGGTGTATAAGGAGTTTATTATGTCTTCAGACAGTACTAATCTTCGCAGCGAGAGTGGCCTGGTTACCAGCGCCATTCAGGCGGCACCGCCGATTACTATAGATAGCTTTTCCGGTGACGGCCTGCTTAACGGCCGGGAAAAGCAGGTTGAGCAGCTTATCTCTGGCCGCGTCTCTGCGGATATCGCCGTGGGTGAAAGAGTTGATATTGAGGCGTTTGGCCAACGCTGGCATACCACCGTTGGTAATGACCGCGTCTGGAGCGTAAATCTCCCTTCCCGTGATGTCTTGTTATTTCCTGCCGGTGATGGCGTGATCTCCGCCGTGGTTAGCGATTTAGAGGGTAATCAGCGGTTCGCAGCGAAAGAAGTTACTGTCCAGGCTGGATCCGGCAATGAATATTCTGCCCGCATTGAGATCAATACTGTTGGTGACTATGCCATCCGTGATGCCATCGTCGCGGGAGAAGACCTTTCATTTACTGGCCGCACCTATAACGTTGCCAGCGGAAAAACGGTCACGGTAACGATTAACGATCAGGACTATACCGCGCAGGTGCAGCCGGGGGGATTCTGGCGTATCACGCTACCCAATGAAGATCTTCAGACGCTACCAGATGGCAGAGTATCGCTACTGGCTTCTGTGGCCGATCTGACGGAAACCGCAGCAACCTCACAGCAGCTATTGGTGGCGCACAGCGTAACGGAGGGAGGAAGCTTAACGCTTAACCCCATCACAGGAGATAATATTGTTGACGCCAATGAAGCGCGAGGGTGGTTAAAGGTGAACGGTACCAGCGAGGGGATTACCACTGGAAACACCGTTGAGGTCGTCATAAACGACATTTACCACTATGCGCTCATTCAGGAAGATGGCACCTGGGAAGTCACGCTAACGCAAAGTGAAGTACAAAGCCTGAATGAAGGCGATAATTACGCTTATGTAAACACCTATGATGAATTTTATCGTTATAGCTCTGATATTGCCGATTTCATTGTTGATCGTTTTCCCCCTTACCAGCCTATTACCATTGATGACGTCATTGGAGACAGCAATTTTAATGGCAGAGAGAAGCGTGTCGATCAGGTTATTTCCGGCATGCTGGATGAAACCGATAATGACTGGCTCCAGCTAACCGTAATGTTAAACGGTAAAAGCTATAATGCCACGATAACCAGTGAAGGGGCCTGGAGTGCTGTGATCCCCAGCGCGGATATGTTGGCGCTGCCGGAGGGTAATGTACTGTTACGCGCTCAGGCCTTGAGTGAAAGCGGCGATATTTACACCAATAATAAAGTTATTGATGTTACTGCAGGCCTGGGGAACAACTACTCGGCGCGGGTCACGCTTGATCCACTCGCTGATGATAGCGTGCTTAATGCGCTGGAGAACTATCAGGATCTCCTGATTAGCGGCAGGGCTTACAATGCGGCAAGCGGTAAAATAGTGACGGTCACCCTCAATGGCGAACATTACACCACCGAGGTACAGGATGGCGGTTACTGGAATCTTAATATTTCCTGGATCGACCTTCATTATCTGAAGTTAGGAAGCGCGACGCTGCTGGCCAGCCTGGCCGATCTCGGTGAGACAGCGACCAGCGTCCAGATCATCAACGTCGACAGGCCTCAGCCTCAAATTACTATCGATCCTTTTACCGGTGATAACGTGCTTTCCTATGCGGAAAGCCAGGATAATCAGGTGATAACCGGAACCTCGCAGCATATCCAGCGAGGGCAGACCATTACGGTTACGCTCGGTGAAAAGGAATACTCGACGGTGACCTCCACCGATAACGACTGGTCGATATTTGTCCCTGCTGCGGATTTACAGGCGCTGACGAATAATAGCGAACTGATTGAAGTACGGGTGACCACAGAGTGGGAGCAGGACGTCAGCGCCTCTGAACTTGTGCAGATTCAGGCTCCTCCGAGGTCCGGTATCACCATGTCGCCCATTAGCGAAGACCAAATCCTGACGCCGGAAGAGGCGCTTAGTCCGCTTACGATTAGTGGGACACTTCAAGGCACGTTTTCTCCCGGCAGTGAGATTGAAATGATCATTGGTGAGAGTATGTATTACACGATCCCGGAAGGGTCAGCGTGGAGCTTTACGCTTACACCTGCGGACCTGGCGCGGCTGGAGGAGGGATCAAATACGGTCTATGTGCGAACCAATGATGCCTTTGGACGCGAAGTGACGGCAGTGCAGTCACTGCTGGTAGATAAGGCTGATACGGCCGATGCGCTGACGCTGGATACGTTAGGGATGCAGGCGAGTCACGAGCAGGACATCATGCAATTGCTGGCCAGTGAAAATCAGGAAGCAGAGTCATCGCAGGCAGGCATAACGATGCCAATGGAAACGCAGATTTCGCTGGCGGAAACGGTCAGCGAAATCTGGAATCCCGTTACGCAGGACAGGGTGAGTGGATCGTCAAATCTGCCGGTTATAGAGAATACGCTGGCAGAAGTATTGGTTCAGCATAATCTGGATACCCGCATTGTGTGATTGATCGGTCAGGAGTGGGGAATTTTTCTGCTCCTGACCATTTGCTTTATCAAACAGTGAACTGCGCCGCACCAGTAATGACTATTAAACCCAGCAGTGCAGTTATTGATAACCGCATGGTTCCCTCTTTATTTTTTTAGCATAAAACACCATAAACGCCAGCTGGCCAACTGCTCTAAACAGGGCTTTATGCTACACCAGTCCTAATATCTCTCATTTTCTGAACTACCCGCTCTAAAACAACCCTATGTTCTTGAACCTGTTATATAGAGCTAGCTAACTCTTCAAGTTTTTTAGCCATGAGCCTTAGAAAATCAGGATCGCGGGGTAGCTCCATTGTTGTATGGCTCTCGCCAGCCTGTTCGCCAGCATAATTAACAAAAATTTTGCTGTGGGTCCAAGTTAGATATAGCGCCTTAGCGTCCATACTAAAATGCTTACCTTTGCGATCTAATGGCTCGACTTGGTAACTTTCATTAGGGAAGGGGATATAACAACCAGCTTGTGTCTTACGCATTTTTTTAACCTTTTCTTTTTACTGGAGTACGTCGCATTACTTTACATTAGTGAAGGTTGAAAAATATCGGCATCAGTTTCTCGCTGTATGCTTGGTTGAGTTTCCTAAAGCATCAAGAATGAGGCCAAAATCAGTGAATCCTCCAAAATCCAAAGCGAGGCCTACCGCTGAGGCTTTTGGATCATCTTTGCTAAGCCAGATGATGCTCAGCTGCTCGTCAACGCCCAGGGCATTGTGCAAATTTCTTGGTAATTCACACTGACCAAAAGCACACTGAAACGCAGCCATGGCCTCATAAAATTTCCCGAAGACCTCACGCTTCGGCAGCAGAAACATTGACCATCGTTTTCTCAGCCGAAGAAGGCTAACGTTATCTAGAGAATATTTGGTCAAAATGCCAGTGAGCGGTATTGGGTAACTCAGACGAACAGCCTGATGTCTGGCAGCGGCAAAATGATGTGATCCGCCAGCGTTATGCCAGTGAATCCGTCGCTTAGCCCATGTAAAATCGGAAAAACGCATATCATCAAGCCTAATTTCACCATGATCCATATTCTTATGGAGATGTTCAATCGTTATTGGTTCGACAAATTCTCTACAGCGTATCAACGGAAATTCATCAATATGGCTAATGTCGTGCGACATGGATTTAGAGGCGGAAATCCCGGTTACTTCAACAATATCAAGCCTGTGATTTTCGAATACATGCGTTTTAATAAGAGTCTTCAGCTCAGGTATAAATAGATGTTCCATTTCAAGAATGTGACGCCGATTACCAGGATGTCGATAATCAATTTGGTATTCAGTGCTGTGATCGTAGCGTGCAATACCTTTCCACTCATCCCAACGTATCACTGAGCGCGTCCACATTGTATCTGGGGCTGGTTTAATCGGAAGGGGGCTAAGAGATCCCTCCTCGATGTAGCGAAGTAGTTGCTGAGGCCGCATCAGCTTGTGACAAATGTCTTCATAAAAATATCGGATTATATTTTTCCAAAAAGGCAGTATTGAAGGATAAATTACCTCCCTTAAATCCTTACGGTTATCCATATTACTTCCTGATTATTTTAACCCTGTAACCAATAGCCTTATCGGGGCTAGTAAGTCAACCCATTAAAATATTTCTTTAATCATTGTTGAAAGCGGCTCGAGAAGCCACCATAACAGATGAGTCCCAGCGATAGTGCAGGGCATAAAAAGGAGTAAAAAATGACCGACATTAATAACCTGATCTCTGCGGCATCTCCGCATATCCCATTCCGCAGCGAAAACGCCGCACAGCAGTTTCTTTCTCAGCATACGGTAAGTGATCAGGCTGCCCTGGTTAGTGCCTTATACATTGGTCGTGATCATCTACATGACGACAAAATTCAGCCAAACTACGTACCAAATGGCATAGTTTTTGACCGGAACTTTCATACTTATGGAGTAACATCCGGGCGCTGGCTAATTGAGCCGACAGACTTTGCCCGCATTCTTTATGAGAAAAACTCTCAACTGACTGATTATTTTACTGCTTTCCAACGCTGCGCTAAGGCATCAAGATACGTTCTAGCGAAGTTCTAAGGCTGTGAGCTTAGCCACCAGAAGAATGATATACAGGCCGCTTTAGCGTCTTTTTTTGTGTCTCATAGAGAACCAGGTGATCATCGAGGGGGAGCACCGATTACAAGTTTCAACAGAACTTATTGATTTATTTATTTATTTAACATAATATACATTATGCGCACCAATGATAAGGATGGCGGAATCTGGCGGGAATCGTTGACACTGACCGTCAACTGGCTACTATCGACGATGATTCTACGTTACCCGTTTCTCCAGACGAACTCACTTAGTCATATATCTGGCCAGCAGCGCTGATTTTCGGCGGTGCTTTGCCTTTGCTGCTGCTGCCGGTGTTCATCTGGTTATTACCTGAGTCGGCGCTTAATCTGGTGGTGCGTAAGGCACCACGGGCACAAATTGCCGCTCTGTTGAATCGTATGGGAGGCCATTTTGGTAATGACAGCGCCTTTATCCTTAACTCTCCCGGCATCAAACGCAACAGCACTATTACAGAGCTGTTTCGTCATGGCTTTGCACGCGGCACCATTATTCTCTGGCTGACCTATTTTATGGGGCTGTTCGTTATTTATTTGCTGAACGGCTGGCTGCCGACCATTATGCGCTCGGGCGGTATCTCACTGGAACAGGCCGCTATTATCGCCGGGTTATTCCAGCTGGGCGGTCCGGTGGGTGGCGTTATCGTCGGCGCGCTCATGGATAAGCTGCGTGCTAAATGGGTTATTGGCGTGGTCTATTTCATCGGCTGCGCTTGTCTGATCACGCAAGGCGTATTTGGGCTGAGTGGCGTGGCGCTGGGCGTGATTATTTTTATCACCGGTATGTGTATCAACGGCGCACAAAACGGACTTCAGGTCTATTCCCCCGCTTACTATCCAACTGAGATCCGGGCCACCGGCGTAAGCTGGATGCATGGCATTGGTCGCATTGGCGCTATCCTGAGCTCATCCCTGGGCGGTCTGTTAATGGGGGCTTTTCCTGGCCAGTCTGCCATCTTCTTTATCCTTGCCCTGCCCGCGCTGCTTGCCGCCATCAGCATTGTGGCGCATCGCAACGTGCAGTTGACGATGAAAATCAAAGGTGCAGGACTTGGTGAAATCCCGGCCCTGTCGGAAACGTTAAATAACCGATAAGCATGTAACCGTAATCGGGCTGGGAGCTAACCTGGATCCCCAGCCCGATCCCGATCCTTGCGCCCTGAGCTGATTAACTTTATATAATGGGACTTATATAAAGTCAGGACAGCGGTTTTTCAGACAGGTATCATGGTCAGCTCTTTTAAGAGGATGATATTTGGCCCTTGTTTTGACGCCGCTACGTAAATTCTGCAGGGTAACTGCCCTGCTTCTTGCTCAGATTTCACGTAGCGCGATCGGCATTAAAGCGGTTATTTACCGGGCAAAAATGACAAAAATTATTCAACAGAGTGCGCAATTACCGGCGTTAAGCGCTGATGAGGATATCGCCGGGCAACTGCGTGCCTTTGTGCAGGATCGGGAAGCCTTTTCGCCTAATACCTGGCGTCAGTTACTGAGCGTTATGCGAATTTGCCATCAGTGGGCCACCGAGAACGATCGCCGCTTTTTGCCAATGGCACCGGAAGATTTGCGGGATTATCTGACGTTTTTACAGGCGAACGGACGGGCCTCTTCCACTATCGCCACCCATGCATCATTGATTTCCATGCTTCATCGTAATGCCGGGCTGCTGCCACCCAACACCTCTCCTGCGGTGTTCCGGGCGATGAAGAAGATCAACCGCATGGCTGTAGTGTCAGGAGAACGAACCGGACAGGCCGTTCCTTTCTGCCTGTCAGATTTAAAAGCCCTGGATGTGCGCTGGCAAAACTCAGCGCAATTAAAAGAGATGCGTAATCTGGCATTTCTGCATGTTGCATACAGTACGCTATTACGCGTCAGCGAGCTGGCGCGCCTGCGGGTCAGTGATATTACGCGCGCCGAAGACGGCCGTATTATTCTGGACGTCGCCTGGACAAAAACCATTGTTCAAACCGGCGGCTTGATCAAAGCGCTCAGCACGCTCTCCTCACAGCGCCTCACGGAATGGATACAACTTGCCGGCCTTGCTGCTGAACCGGATGCCTTCCTCTTCTGTCCGGTACATCGCACCAATAAAGCGTTGATCACCACGCACCGGCCTTTAAGCACGCCGGCGCTGGAGGATATTTTTATTCAAGCCTGGCGAGAGGCAGGACAGAGTCGGCCAAAGGGCAACAAGAACCGCTATCGTGGCTGGAGCGGACACAGCGCTCGCGTTGGTGCCGCTCAGGATATGGCAAAACAGGGTTATGCCGTGGCGCAAATTATGCAGGAAGGCACCTGGAAAAAACCGGAAACGCTGATGCGTTATATTCGTAATGTTGATGCCCATACCGGAGCGATGATCGATCTGATGGAAAAGAAAAGTGGCCAGCGTTAACACCACCCGTCAGCTCAGCCAGGCAGGCTGCCGGAATTTTCATCAAACGCAACGCTTATGGATGTACAGACGTCTGGATGTATATTATAGTGTTTTTCTAACACTTATAAGGGAACTACAGAATGAAAAAAACACTGCTCACGGTCCTGCTTGCTGCATCAGTAACGTTGCTCAGCGCCTGTGATAAAGACAGCGATAATAAAATCAAAGTCGCGATTAACACCGGACCCGACCAGCAGTTATGGGAAACTGTTAAACAGGTTGCTCATGATAAATATAAGCTGGATGTGGATGTGGTGGCGTTTAATGATTATGTACAGCCGAACGAAGCGCTGTTTAACAAAGATGTCGATGCTAACGCCTTCCAGAGCCTGCCCTATCTGGAAAAACAATCGAAAGAGCGTGGCTATCGCTTTGCAGTGATCACCCACACTTTCGTCTTCCCGATCGCAGGTTACTCACACAAAATCAAAACATTAAAAGAGTTGCCGGATGGCGCAACCATTACGATTTCCAATGAGGCCACGACGCTGGGCCGCAGCCTGCTGCTGTTACAGGCGCAGGGATTGATCACCGTTAAGCCAGAGGCTGGCCTGCTGCCAACCACGCTGGATATTACCTCTAACCCGAAAAAACTTAAGTTTGTTGAGGTAGATACGCCGCAGCTGGCCCGTACCCTGGACGATCCGCAGGTTTATATCTCTATTATCAATAACAACTTCGCCGCGCTGGTCAATCTGTCTGCCTCTCGCGATGGCATGTTTATGGAAGGCAAAGCCTCTCCTTATGTGAATGCTATTGTGGCGCGTGAAGATAACAAAGACAGCCCGAATGTTCAGAAGCTGAAAGAGGCCTTCCGCTCGCAGGAAGTGCTCGACAAAGCCAACGAACTGTACAAAGGCGATATTATCAAAGGCTGGTAATTTCCTCTGATACAGGCCGCGCAAGCCACGCTTGTGCGGCTTTTTTCTGCTTATCTGTTTCTTGTCCAACCCGTTTAGGTGATTTCCGCGAGCTTTGCGGTACGGTAACACTGCTTGCGGCATGCTCTCATTTCTCCTTTATCAACGCGGATTTTGATAAAACACGCATGGCGCAATCGCTATCCATGAATGCTTATTTGTGTCACTGAACTGCGCTGGTATGGCGCGGCACCCTGTTTACTCCCTGCGTTTTTAGCCATTTCTCCGTTAGCTGTTACACTTAAGTATGCCCGACAGACAGGAGAAATTATGAAATTAGGCTTTGCTTGCAAATATCTTACTGCTGATTTAAAGCAGCCTTTCCCGCTCAAAGCCACCACCAGGAAGCGTTTTCTGAGTCTGAATAATGAACAAAGAACCCTTCTTATTTATGAGTTAGCTAAAAACAACCTGGTTAATTTATTTCAAACGCTGGAGCAGTTGGCTTTGCTGCCCGAAGATTTACGCATGATGCGTATTGGCAGCGATCTGTTGCCGTTATATACCGTTCCCGAAGCAACAGATTTATATCAGGAATTTTTACCTGATCTTTATCCGTTATTTATTAAATGCGGTGATTTTGCCAGGGGCAATAATATCCGTCTCTCTTTCCATCCGGGACAATATTCCGTGCTGGCTTCAGAGGATGAGTCAGTGGTAATTCGGGCTATTGAAGATGTTGAATATCATGCACTTTGTGCAAAATTAATGGGTTATGGCCGCACGTTTCAGGATTTTAAGATCAATATCCATATGAATGGACGAAAAGGATTCACCGGTTTTCAACAGGCGTTCGGCAAACTAAGTCCGGAAGCGCGGTTAATGTTGACCGTTGAAAATGACGAAATTTCCTGTTCGCTGGACGATGTATTACAGGCCAAAGCGCTCTGTGCGGTGGTTTTAGATATTCATCATCACTGGGTAAAGGAAAATGAATTTATTAAGCCTGATGATCCGCGTATTGAACAAGTAAAGGAATCATGGCGCGGTGTGCAACCCGTTTTGCATTATTCAATATCGCAGGAAGGTTTAATTCCTGAAGAGGGTTTTCCCGATCAGGCTGCATTGGGTTTATCAAAAATGAAATTCCGCTCCCATTCAGATTATTATTTCAACAATACGCTGAACGACTGGGCATTATCGTTTGTTGATTTCGATATTATGTGCGAAGTGAAAATGAAAAACCTTGCCAGAGATCGGCTCTACCAGTACCGGCAGGCGTCCCGATAGCTGCAGACGCAAAGCGTTACGACTAACGAGGTTTTATGAAAATCAGAAGATTTAGGGGTTCTACGCCGGAACCGCCAAAATTTCCGGCGCGAGGTTTTTAGTGATCTTTCGGCACCTCAATGACTCCATCTGCAATGCCCTGTGCCAGCCTTTCCATCCATTTTGCAAAGCGAAAGAATGATATTGAAATATTCTGACTCAATGCCCGATTCCAGTATTCGGTACATCTTGATTGTTGCTTTTTCAGTGTACGGCCTTCACATACGGCTCGATACAGAACAGGTGTTGTTTGGTCAAATCCTTTTACTATCGTGCTCGGGCTATGAACGCGCGTTCCGGTAAGTTTGCCCCAGCACAACTGCCAACAATCGGCGATCCGTTTTCATCTTCAAGCCATAAATGTGCGGGAGTGGACATATAATTTCCTTATCAGTGATAATTTAAATAACTGTCATATTCACGCTGTCACCATTTACAGTAACGCGTAAAAATAACAATCATAACTATGGCGAATACGCCTATAGGCCAGACAGGGCTGTCAGGGAAAAAATATCCCTGAAGCAGCGCGAAAATAATCGTGAGGATCACTGGTCCGTACAACGATGATAAAAACCTGAGTTGCCACATTAGAAATTTCTTAAGTGATTGAAACATGGTTATCTGATCATCCGGGTGATAATATTTGCTATGCCAGAATCAGACGACCATTGCGCTTCAAGGGCACCTGCGCGCTCGAATAGCGGCTCAATCAGAAAATACATCATTTCCAGTTGTTGCATGTAAAGTGCTGAGTAATAAGCTGGGTATTGGACGTGTAAACGACGGGCGCTATCCGCCGCTTTCTGAACCAGTCCATATGTAGCCACAACCCCCGCAACCGTACCCGCTGCACGTCCCGTAATGGCACTGAGTTGCATACTTAGATTCAATCCAATACGCACGCTGGTAGCGACCGCTAAAGCGTACCCTGCACCTGTAAGGGTGCTGGCAGCGATATGGACATTCGCGGCCATAAGCGCTTTTTTAATATGCTCTAATTGTGCATTAGTTTTGTATTTGAATATTTCCTCAAAGTAGATCCGAAGCATTTCATAGACAACGTCACCATGCTGAATAATGCGAATAACAGCATTCCTGAAGCGCAAATCTTCCGTCTTTTGCTGCTGGCAAACATCGTTGTATTCATCGGTGAAACAGGACGTGTAATACAACAGGCGGGTCGCCCCCTTTCCTAATGTATCAACCTGGTTTCTAACCTGTTCGCCGACGGCAGAAACAGCATGGTCTAGCTTCAGTGCAAGAATTTTGTTGGCCTGTAGGTAATTGATGACTTCATTGTTGTTGTACATAACCGCTCCATGCTAATTTTCATTAAATCCATTTTTCCATTATTTCCCACGGGAAAGCGTCCGATAGACTGTGGGGCGGGAGACGGAAAATAATTCAGCCAGATCGCTGATAGAGTACTCGCCGCTTCCGTGCATCCTGCAAAGCTCTTTCTGCTGTTTATCTGACAGCTTCGGCTGTTTCCCCCGCAGGTACGTATAAGGAGCCGTCAAAGAGATTAATATCGTACCAGTGATATGAGACAACGTCAGCCGTGATTTTCTCTGAAGCACAAATTTAAATTTTCACTGTTCGCAGAACGATCCTCTTACGGACATAATTAATCGGGGTCAGGATGACTACTCGTGGCAAAGCGACAGGCAAAAGTGAACGACTGGCTGTTTTAAGTAATGCAGAACAGGAAGCGCTGTATGGCCTCCCTGATTAACGGCTGGAATATCTTGCTTTGGATGAATCTGAGCTGGCGCTGGCCTGTAGCCGTCAGGGGCTTCAAGTAGTGAAATTATTGACCTGGATGAGCTGGTTGCCGAGCTGAAACTGAGGCGTGTATAGCTTAACGTGAGTTTTCGTTCCACTGAGCACCAGACTCCGTATACTGAAGGCGGATTTTTCTTAATCAGGATGCTTTATGTTTGGTCGCTCCCTCTCTTCTGGCAAGCACGCTCTGATGGTTGTCGTCACGCCACTGGTGCTGCTGGCGCTGTATTGTTGGTGGAACTGGGATGATTTTCTGGCCTGGAGCCTGGCGACGCAGATTACTCTGCATCGTTACCTGGTACTGCATCTGCTGCAAATCAACAACGGTCAGTACAGCGGCGGGCTGTGGCTGTTGTTCTTCACCTTTCTCTATGGCGTTTTGCATGCGGTTGGACCGGGACACGGTAAGTTTGTTGTCACTACCTGGTTAAGTACCCAACCGCAGCATGCATCTGCCGCGCGGCGAGCGGTACCGCTGGTTGGCAGCCTGGTTCAGGGACTCAGCGCCATTCTGTTTGTGTTTATTCTGGCGGTGGGTTTTAACCTGGTAGCGGGTGAATTAAGCCTTAGCCGTTGGGTTATGGAAAAGGTCAGTGCGCTGCTGATCGCCGCTTTTGGTGGCTGGATGTTGCTACGTGGATTGCGCAGTTTTTCTTTCTCTCATCATGATACCCATCAGCCATGCGGCTGCGGTCATCATATGCCGCTGGCTCAGCCCGCAAACTGGAAAGAGCTGTCTGGCGTAATGATGGCCATCGGCTTACGTCCCTGTAGCGGCGCGATTACCGTTTTATTGTTTTCGAATGCAATTGGTATCGTGACATGGGGCATGCTGGCGGTGATGACTATGGCGCTGGGCACCGGCCTCTCCCTGTTATTGCTGGCT
The DNA here is from genome assembly GCF_002101395.1 of Pantoea alhagi. Lineage (NCBI taxonomy): Bacteria > Pseudomonadati > Pseudomonadota > Gammaproteobacteria > Enterobacterales > Erwiniaceae > Pantoea > Pantoea alhagi. The sequence goes on from NZ_CP019706.1 coordinate 3,735,705, forward strand.
ATGGCGGTAAGCCGTTTGCGCGATACCGTCGCCGCTGTTTGGCTTCGCGATTCGCCTGCCGCCGCCAGCATTATGGCGCTGGTCCGCATTGCCGGTGGCGTACTGCTGCTGCTTTTTGCTCTGATCCTGTTTCTTACCGTAGTGCCGGTCAGTCCGGGCGGAGACTTTATTGCAGCGGGCTGCTAACGAATCACCAGACGATGAAAGGTTTTCAGCAGCGCATCCACTTTTGGCAGCAGCTGTTTCTTGCGCGGCCAAACCAGCCAAAGCGGCAGGCCATCCAGCATTAGCTGTGGCAGGATGATCTTCACCCTGCCCGCCTGCTCTGCTTCCCGTATCAGCCATGTCGCCATCTGGGCGATACCCAGACCGGCGCTGACTGCGCTTAGCTGTGCTTCGCTATCGCCAAAGGCCAGCCTGGCGTTTACCGTCCGGCTGGCGACACGGCCGTCGGCTGCCATAAAGCGCCAGGGCGTGGTGGTGCCATCCACCCGTTCATAGGCCACAGCGCGATGCTGCTGCAGCTCATCGAAACTCTGCGGCGTACCGTGGCGCTGCAGATAGTCCGGCGCGGCGCAAAATACCAGCTGCTCGTTGCCCAGATAGCGCACCCCCAGCGAGGCGGGATAATCCGCCGGGCCGCCGATGCGCACCGCAATATCGATATTCTCCTCAAACAGATCGACAAAGCGATCGGCAAAAGTCATGTTGATTTGCAGGTCGGGATAATCGCGGCAGAAGTCATTGATTAACGGCATCACGTGCGAGCGGCCAAAGGTCATCGGCACTGCGACGCGCAGGCGTCCAACCGCATGGGTACGCTGTGCCGCCAGCACCGTTTCTGCCTCGCTCAGCTCATTCACCACGCGTTGACAGGTTTGATAATAGGCTTCTCCGGCGTCGGTCAGCCGCAGAGTACGCGTGGTGCGCTCAAACAGCCGCGATCCCAGGCGCTGCTCCAGTCTGGCTATACTTTTACTGACAGCTGAGCTGGTCAGATTCAGCCGCTCCGCTGCCGCGCTGAAGCTGCCCGCTTCTACCGTTGCCACAAACGGCATAATACCCTTAAGCAAATCATTGCCAGTCATAATTCATGAATCCATTTCTGAAATGTTGTGAATTTATACCGCAGATATGAAATTAATTCCGCACTATGCTTAACAGCATCTGTTACAGGAGGCGTAATGAGTAAAAAAGCATTGATTATTGGCGTAAGCGGCGTAGTTGGCAGCGCGCTGGCAGAAAAATTACAGGCGGATGGCTGGGACGTTTACGGCCTTTCGCGCGGACGCGCGCCGGTGCCGCAGGGCTGTCACTCTCTGACCGCCGATCTCACCTCGGCGGAATCGGTTAACGCCGCGCTAAAAGATTTCCATTTTGACAGCCTGTTCTTTAGCGTCTGGTCGCGCCAGGCCAATGAGAAAGAGAATATCCGGGTAAACGGTGCGATGGTGCGCAACGTTCTTGAAGCGATGGGCGAGCGCCTGAAAGGCAGCCATGTCGCGCTGGTTACCGGTCTGAAGCACTACCTTGGCCCGTTTGACGCCTATGGTAAAGGCAGCGTGCCAATGACGCCGTTCCGCGAAGAACAGGGACGTCAGCCGGTCGATAACTTTTACTATGCGCAGGAAGATGAGCTGTTCGCCGCTGCCGACAAATATGGCTGCACCTGGAGCGTACATCGCCCGCATACCATTATCGGCTATGCGCTGGGCAATGCGATGAATATGGGGCAGACGCTGGCCGTCTACGCTACCCTGTGCAAAGAAACCGGCAAGCCCTTTATTTTCCCGGGTTCAGAAGCGCAGTGGAATGGCGTTACCGATATGACGGATGCCAGCCTGCTGGCGGAGCAGCTGGAATGGGCGGCGACGTCCCCCGCTGCACAAAATCAGGATTATAACGTGGTAAACGGCGACGTGTTCCGCTGGAAATGGATGTGGGAGCAGATCGCCGATTACTTTGGGATTAAGGCGGCGCCGTTCCCCGGCGAGATCCAGCCGCTGGAAGGCCGCATGCTGAATGCCGATCATGACTGGGAAATTATTGCTGATAAATATCAGCTGCGCGAAGCGGACATTAACCGCCTGGTTTCCTGGTGGCATACCGATGCCGATCTCGGTCGCCCGATGGAAGTCTTTACCGACATCAGCAAAAGTCGCAAGGCAGGCTTTACCGGATACCGCTCTACGCGCGATGCCTTCTTTACGCTGTTTGATAAGCTGAAGGCTAACCGCATTATCCCATCCTGATCCCACACAAAAGACTGGCCGGAACGCGACAGTTTACAGGGCGATCCGGCCATCCTCTCTTTCTACCTTTTTCTGCACCAGACGCTTTTTTCTGAATTTATTGACGCTGTGAAGACAACCTCCCATCATGCTGCGCATCTAACGTAACGGAGAAGATTGTCGTGGCTGAACTCAGCAATGCTTTACTGGAAGAGATCCTGCAGCAGGTGCGCCCTTTAACGCGTCAGGGAAAAGTGGCTGACTATATTCCGGCGCTGGCTCAGGTATCGCCTGACTATCTGGGTATCGCGGTGCTCACCCGCGAAGGCACGCTGTATCAGGCTGGCGATGCTGATGTCCGTTTCTCTATTCAGTCGATCTCCAAAGTGTTGTCGCTGACGCTGGCACAAACGCGTTATCAGGAACAGGAGATCTGGCAGCGCGTGGGTAAAGAGCCTTCCGGCCAGCCGTTTAACTCGCTGGTGCAGCTGGAGATGGAACGCGGTAAGCCGCGCAATCCCTTTATCAATGCGGGCGCGCTGGTGATTTGCGATATGCTGGAAACCCGTCTGACCGCCCCGCGTCAAAGGATGCTGGAGGTAGTGCGTCAGCTGTGTGATGAGCCATCGATTAACTACGATCGTTATGTTGCCCGCTCCGAGTTCGATCACTCGGCGCGCAACGCCGCTATTGCCTGGCTGATGAAGTCCTTTGGAAACTTTGATAATGATGTACCCGGCGTGCTGCAAACCTATTTTCATTACTGTTCGCTGGCGATGAGCTGTCAGGAACTGGCGCGTTGCTTCTTTTATCTGGCCAACCAGGGTTGTCCGCTGGGCGAGACAACGCCAATACTGACGGTACGTCAGACGCGCCAGATCAACGCCCTGCTGATCACCAGCGGAATGTATGACGGCGCAGGCGAATTTGCCTGGCGGGTAGGAATGCCTGCCAAATCGGGCGTGGGCGGAGGAATTATTGCCATTATTCCCGGAGAGATGACGATCGCGGTCTGGTCGCCAGGCCTTGATGCGTCCGGCAACTCCCTGGCAGGCACCGCAGTGTTGGAATTGCTCTCCGAGCAGCTCGGCTGTTCAATCTTTTAAGGGGCGCGAACAGACAAGTTGCACCCTAAAGCAGCGTTGAGCATGCCTTCTGCCCTGTAAATGCGCAATCGCAGCGGTGACATCGCCCTTTTTGGCACCTGCATAGCTGGTACAAAAGTTGCAGTTTCCTGCTATCAACAGCAAGGAGAGAGCAATGAAAGCGATCGTAATCGGTGGCGGTATTGGCGGGATGTGCGCAGCGCTGGCGCTGGAACAGAGCGGTTATCAAACCGAGGTGTATGAAGCGGTAAAAACCATCCGTCCGGTGGGCGCGGCGATTTCCATCTGGCCAAACGGCGTTAAATGCCTGAACTTCCTGGGGTTGAAAGCGCAGCTGCAGGCGTTGGGCGGCAATATGGCTTTTATGGCCTATAACGATTTCCGGCACGGACAAACCCTTACCCGCTTCTCCATGACGCCGCTGGTGGAAAGCGTTGGTGAACGCCCCTATCCGGTAGCGCGCGCTGATTTGCAGGCGATGCTGCTCGATCGCTACGGCGCACAGCGCGTTAACTTCGGCAAGCGCGTCAGCCATATTGAACAGGATGCCACGGGCGTCACCGCCTGGTTTGAGGATGGCAGCGAAGCACGCGGCGATTTTTTGATCGCTGCCGACGGCACGCATTCGGTAATCCGCCCCTCGGTAACCGGCCAGCGCGCTGAGCGGCGTTATGCCGGCTACGTTAACTGGAACGGCCTGGTCAGCATTGATGAAACCATTGCTCCCGCCGATCAGTGGACCACCTTTGTTGGTGAAGGCAAACGCGTCTCTTTAATGCCGGTCAGCGGCAACCGCTTTTACTTTTTCTTTGATGTGCCGTTGCCGCAGGGACTGGCGGAAGATCGCAGTAGCGTAAAAGCGGACTTAGCCCGCTATTTTAGCGGCTGGGCCGAACCGGTGCAGAGGTTGATCGCCGCGATTAACCCGGAAACCACCAACCGTATTGAAATTCATGATATCGATCCTTTCCCGCAGTTGGTCAAAGGCCGGATTGCGCTCCTGGGCGATGCCGGACACAGCACCACGCCGGATATTGGCCAGGGCGGCTGCGCTGCTATGGAAGATGCGGTGGTGCTGGCATTAACCCTTCAGGCACACTCGCTGGGCATCGAGGATGCGCTGCGGCGCTATGAGGCTCGCCGTGTGGATCGGGTCAAAGATCTGGTGTTGAAGGCGCGTAAACGCTGCGATGTGACCCACGGTAAACAGCCTGAGGTAACGCGTGCCTGGTATGAAGAACTGAAGCGGGAAACCGGCGAACGGATCCTGAGCGGTATGCAGGAGACCATTGTCGGCGGCCCGCTGGCGTGAAAAGCCGGGCTTCAGGCCCGGCCCGTTATGGGTGAAGTTCAGCGATAACCGCACGCGTGGCGGCGGCCAGCACCGCCTTATTACTGGCCGCTTTTCGCTGCGGCTGGGTGAAGTAGATGGCTAAAATTTTCGGCTGTGCTTTGTCAGGCCAGAGCACGGCCAGATCGTTGGTGGTGCCATATTCACCGGCACCAGTCTTATCGCCAACGACCCAGCCCTCTGGTACGCCAGCACGAATACTCTCATCGCCGGTGGTGTTCTGCTTTAACCAGCGGTTAAACATCTGGCGCTGCTTTACTGGCAGGATATCGCCCAGCGCCAGCTGATTCAGGTTAGATGCCATTGCCGCTGGCGTGCTGGTATCGCGTTGATTGCCCGGCACCGCGCTGTTCAAATCGGGCTCGTAGCGATCGAGCCGGGTTATCCGGTCGCCCAGCTGACGCGCCCATGCGGTAACGCCCTGCGGGCCGCCCAGCTCATGCAGCAGGTAATTGGCCGCCAGATTATCGCTGTATTCAATGGTGGCGGCGCACAGCGCGCCAATGCTCATGGCCTTGCCGATATAGTTACCGGTGACGGGCGTCCAGGGAACATTGTCCGCGTTGTTGATCATCACCTTTTTCTCCAGCAAACCGGGCTGGCTGACGCTTTTATGCAGAATGGCCGATACTGCCAACGCTTTAAAAGTGCTGGTCAAAGGAAAACGTTCATTGGCGCGATAGCCGTAGCGCCGATCGCCATCAATCCATGCCACGCCCAGCCGCCCGCCGCTGGCTTTCTCCAGTCCGGCCAGCTTTTGCGTCAGAGTGGCTTCATCAGCCATCGCGCTGAACGACCATAACGAAAACAATCCGGCCAGCAGCGAATAGCGCCAGAAACAGTTTTTTTGCATGTGGAACATCCTTTTAGGTTAGCCTGGTGCCTGAACGTTATTGTACATCAAACGACTGTTTTCAGATGGAAAAAAAGGGCATTGCTGCCCTTTTCCCTGGTGATGAGAAGGCGGTTTAAGGTGCTTCCTTCAGGCCCCGGTTGAGCAGCATCGGCTCGATTTCAGGATCGTGACCGCGCCAGTCATGATAGAGCTGTTTTAGATCGCTGCTGTTGCCGCGTGACAAAATCATATCGCGGAAGCGCTGGCCGTTTTCACGCGTCAGGCCGCCGTGCTCTTTAAACCAGGCAAAGCCGTCATCCGCCAGCATCTCGGTCCACAGATAGGCATAATAGCCTGCCGCGTAGCCGTTGCCCCAGATATGCTGGAAATAACTGGAGCGATAGCGCGGCGGCACCTGCGGCAGGTTGATCTTATCCTGCGCCAGCGCGTTCTGCTCGAAAGCATCCACATCTGGCTGCGTGTCTCCGGCACGAAGACTGTGCCAGTGCATATCCAGCAGCGCCGCCGCCAGCAGCTCGGTCATGTCGTAGCCTTTATTGAACTTATCGGCTTTCAGGATCTTATCGTGCAGCGCCTGCGGCATGGGTTCGCCGCTCTGATAGTGACGGGCAAAGTGTTTGAACACCTTATCGTCGCTGGCCCAATGCTCGTTAAACTGTGAAGGGAACTCCACGAAATCACGCGGAGTCTCGGTGCCGGACAGGCTCGGATATTGCTGATCGGCAAACATTCCGTGCAGCGCATGACCAAATTCATGGAACATTGTAATCACATCGTCCCATGACAGCAGCGCAGGCTGGCCCGCCGCCGGTTTGCTGAAGTTAGCGACGTTATAAATCACCGGTTTGGTTCCCAGCAGCTTCGACTGGTCGACGAAGTTGCTCATCCACGCCCCGCCGCCTTTGTTATCACGCTTAAAGAAATCGGTATAGAACAGCGCCAGCGAGGAGCCATCCTTATCAAACACTTCATAGACGCGTACGTCAGGCTGATAAACCGGCAAATCGTTACGCTGCTTAAAGGTCAGGCCGTAAAGCTGGTTGGCCGCATAAAATACGCCGTTTTCCAGTACGTTGTTCAGTTCGAAATAAGGGCGAATTTGTGATTCGTCGAGATCGTATTTAGCGCGACGCACCTGCTCTGCGTAAAAGGTCCAGTCCCAGGGCGCCAGCTTAAATCCGCCCTGCTGCTGGTCAATCACCGCCTGAATATCAGCCGCTTCGCGCTGCGCGCGTGCTGTGGCGGCCGGAACAATATTGCGCATAAAGTCCAGCGCCGCCTGCGGGGTTTTCGCCATCTGATCCTGCAGTTTCCATGCGGCATAGCTGTCGAAGCCCAGCAGCTTTGCCTGCTGTGCCCGTACCGCAGCCAGACGCGCAATCAGCTGACGTGTATCGTTGGCATCGCCTTTTTCCGCGCGCTGCCAGGAGGCGTTAAACAGCGCTTCACGCGTCTGTCGATCCGACAGGCTTTGCAGTTCCGGTTGCTGGGTGGTGTTTTGCAACGCCAGCAGCCACTGGTTTTTCAGACCGCGCGCCCCGGCCGCTTCGGCAGCGGCAGCGATTTCACCTTCGCTCAGGCCAGCCAGTGCCGCCTTATCTTTAATCACCAGACCGCCCGCTTTGGTAGCCGCAAGCAGACGATTGGTAAACTGGGTACTCAGCGTCGCCGCTTCCTGATTCAGCGCCTTGAGTTCGGCTTTTTGCTGGTCGCTCAGGCTGGCTCCAGCCAGCTGGAATGACTGCCAGATAACCTCAACCAGACGACGAGATTCCGCATCCAGCTGGAGCTTGTCGCGCTGCTGATAAACCGCATCAAGGCGGGCAAAAAGTTTGCTGTTAAGGTGGATTTCATCGTCCAGCGCCGCCAGTTTGGGGGCTGTTTCTTCATCAATTTTTTGTAATTCGTCGTTGGTATTGGCAGAGGTCATGGCGCCGAACACGTTTAACACCCGCTTTAGCATCTGGCCGCTTTTCTCCAGCGCCACATAGGTATTTTCAAAGGTAGGCGGCTGCGGATTGTTGGCGATACGCGCCACTTCTTGCTGCTTATCGCGGATGCCCGCTTCAATCGCAGGAAGATAATCGCTGTCCTTAATACGATCGAAAGGCGGTGCCTGAAAAGGCAGAGCGCTGGGCTGGCTAAAGGGATTGTGCTGTTCGCCGGACATGGTCTTCTCCTGATCGTGATTCGCCGTCGCATCGGCTGCCTGAGCTGAGACGCTCAGGGCCAGGCCAATGGACAAAAATAACACCGATAACCGCATATCCTTACTCTCCTGTTCCTTGCCTGTAAAGTCAGAATCATAAGAGCAGTTAACCGATGGTGCCAACATTCTGCGTCTGTTGATAAACGGAGATAATTTCTGCCGCTACGGCGACGGCAATTTCCGCTGGCAGTTTGCCCTTGACCTGCGGCAGCCCTATCGGACAGCGCAAGCGCGCCAGCTGCTGCTGGCTGAATCCTTTGCCGCTCAGACGATACTCAAAGCGCTGACGCTTGGTATTTGAACCAATGACCCCGGCATAACGATAGTCATCGCGGCGCAGAATGGCTTCGCACAGCGCCAGGTCGAGCGGATGATGATGCGTCATCACCACAAAATAGCTCTCTGGCGGCAGCTGCGACACATACTCCACTGGCTCCTCTACCTGACAGACGCTGACGCCAGCTGGCACCTGCGTGAACAGCTCTGCACGCTGATCGATCCACTGTATGTGACAGGGTAACGTCGCCAGCAGCGTGACCAGCGCCTGGCCGACGTGCCCCGCCCCAAAAACAGCGATCTGCGGCTGCACATAAAGCAGCGGCTCAAACAAAATGGTGGTGCTACCACCGCAGCACTGCCCCAGCCGCGCACCCAGGCTGAACTGTTCGCTGTGCAGACTTTCGCGGCCCTGCATTAGCAAATTGCGCGCTATCTCAATACACTGGAATTCCAGATGTCCACCGCCGATGGTAAAAAACTGCCCATCCGCCGTCACGATCATTTTGCTGCCGCGATCGCGCGGCACCGAACCGCGCTCGCTCAGCACGGTAATCAGCACGCACGACTGACGCTGCGCTCGTAGCTGCTGCAGCGTTTCAATCCACTCATGCGCCAGCATTATTTTCTCCCGCCAGCCGGTTTACCGCCCAAAATACCTTTTCCGGCGTGGCGGGTGCATCCAGATGCGGATGCTGACGATAGTCGGCCACGCTGGCTATCGCATCCTGTAGTGCGACCCAAACGGAAATCCCCAGCATAAACGGCGGCTCGCCGACCGCTTTGGAATGAAATACCGTCTGCTGAGGATTTTTACGGTTTTCCAGCAGCGTCACGCGCAGATCGTCAGGCAGATCGCCCAGGGTAGGGATTTTATAGCTGGCCGGTCCATCGGTCATCAGGCGTCCCAGGCTATCCCAGACCAGTTCTTCGCAGGTTAGCCAGCCCATGCCCTGCACAAAACCCCCTTCGACCTGCCCCACATCAATGGCCGGATTCAGCGATGCGCCGACGTCGTGCAAAATATCCGCACGCAGCAGACGATATTCACCGGTTAAGGTATCAATAAGTACTTCGCTACAGGCCGCGCCGTAAGAGAAATAGTAAAAGGGCTGACCGCGTCCCGCCTCACGATCGTAATGAATGCCGGGAACGCGATAGTAACCGGTGGCAGACAGCGGCACCTGATTCAGCCAGGCGAGCTGTGCGACCTGACTAAAGGTAAAATAATGCTGTTTCACCCGCACGATGCCGTTGCTGAAGCTTACCTCCTGCGGCTGGCACTGATGCAGGCGACACAGCATCTCCGTCAGACGCTGGAGCAAAATTTCCGCCGCGTGCTGGGCGGCCTTGCCGTTAAGGTCGGTGCCGCTGGAGGCTGCCGTCGGCGAGGTGTTGGGCACTTTGCCGGTATCGGTCGCGGTAATACGGATGGCGCTCGCGTCAATCTGCAACACTTCCGCTACGATCTGCGTCACCTTGGTATGCAGCCCCTGGCCCATTTCGGTGCCGCCGTGGTTCAGCTGAACGGTGCCGTCGGTATAAATCAGGATCAGCGCGCCGGCCTGGTTTAGAAAGCTGGAGGTAAAAGAGATGCCGAATTTCACCGGCGTCAGCGCCAGGCCACGTTTCAGGATCGGACTGGCGGCGTTAAACCGCCGTACCGCTTCCCGACGCATCTGATAATCAGCGCTCTGCTCAAGCTGTGCGGTAATTTCTTCCAGCAGGTTATCCTCAACCCGCTGATGATAATGGGTAATATTACGCGTCTGCTGTCCATAGTAGTTACGTTTACGTACCGTGAGCGGATCCAGCTGGCGGTGGCGCGCAATGGCTTCGATAATTTGTTCAATCGCCACCATGCCCTGCGGGCCACCAAAGCCGCGATAGGCGGTATTGGAAGCCAGATTGGTGCGGCAGCGATAGCCGGTAATGCGCGCATCGCCCAGATAATAGGCGTTATCAGCATGGAACATCGCACGATCGACAATTGACCCGGAAAGATCAAGCGAATAGCCGCAGTTGCCCGCCAGCTCGATGTTTACCCCGCAGAACAGGCCGTCATCATCAAAGCCAACGTCATAGCGCACAAAGAAAGGATGACGTTTGCCGGTGATATGCATATCGTCACGCCGTGCCAGACGCATTTTTGCCGGTCGCCCGGTTTTGTGCGCCGCCAGCGCGCATAAACAAGCAATACCCGCCGCCTGGGTCTCTTTGCCACCAAAACCGCCGCCCATGCGTCGCATATCGATGGTAACGTTATTCATCCCCACGCCCATGACTGAAGCAACCAGTTTCTGAACTTCAGTCGGATTTTGCGTTGATGACCAGACCTGAAAAGAGCGATCCTCACCAGGCGCAACCAACGCGATCTGCGTTTCCAGATAGAAATGCTCCTGACCACCGATATGAAACGCCCCCTGAATGCGATGCGGCGCACGCGCCAGCGCGGCATCGACATCGCCACGCTGATGGATATGCGGCTCCTGCACAAAATGGCGCTGCGCCAGAGCCGTTTCCACATCAAGAATTGCCGACAAAGGCGCATATTCAATATGGGCAGCTGCCGCGCCCTGTCGTGCAGCCTCTTCGCTTTCCGCTGCCACAACCAGCACTATCTGTCCCACATAACAGACCGTGTCGCGCGCCAGCAGCGGATCGCCCGGCTCCAGTGCACCAATATCCAGCTCGCCGGGCACGTCGCGCCAGGTGAGAACCTCAATCACGCCGGGAATGGTATAACAGGCTGCGGTATCGATATGCAGGATACGCGCATGCGCCTGATCGCTCAGACGTGGGCAAAGGTGTAACAGACCCGGAAAGGCTAACCGGTCATCAATATATTGCGCTTCGCCGCTAACGTGCTTTTCTGCGCTTTCATGCTGCCGATCGCGACCAACGCCGTTCTGGATGCCAGCCAGATACTGTGCTTCAAGAACCTCTTGTTTAACCGGCGGACGATTATGAGACATAGTGGGATACCTCGCTCACGGCCAGTTCTCCGTTCAGCTGGTGGAAATAGCGGCGCAGCAGATTTTTCGCCAGCTGCATGCGCCAGGCGGCGCTGGCCCGCGCATCGCTTAGCGGCTGAAAATCCTGTACCAACGCCCGACAGGCATTTTCCAGCGTGGTCGCTGACAATAGCTGTCCGATGAGCGCGGCTTCGCAGGCGGAAGCGCGTCGCGGTACCCCGGCCATGCCGCCATACGCCACCCGCGCTTCTGTTATTACACCCTCATCACGTTTGAGATTAAAAGCGGCAAATACTGCAGAAATGTCATCCTCACGGCGTTTGGATACTTTCCAGGCACGAAAATCAGGTGACAGTGTCACCCTCGGGATATGGATTGCGCGAATAAACTCGCCGCTTTCCAGCGCCGTACGCCGGTAACCCAAGAAAAACTGATCAAGCGGCAGCTGACGCAGGCGTTCCCCCTGCTGCAAAATCAGCGATGCGTCCAGCGCCAGCAGCATGGGTGAGCAATCGCCGATCGGCGAAGCATTGGCGATGTTGCCGCCCAGCGTGCCGCGATTGCGAATTTGTAATGAAGCAAAGCGGTGCAGCATTTCACTAAAGATTGGGATGGTGGTTTGCAGGCGCTGCTGACAAACGCTGAGCGGCACGGCAGCGCCGATGAGGATCGCCTCTGACGTTTCTTGCCACTGATGCAATTCCTCTACCTTTTCCAGCGTAATCATCAGCGGCAGTTTTTGGTATTGCTGGGTAATACGCAGCATGACGTCCGTGCCGCCCGCCAGCAGCACCGCCTGAGGATGATCCAGATAAAATCTTGCCAGTTGCGCGCAGGTTTTAGGGATCACGCAGCGGCTGGACTCAATGACAACGTCACTAAAAGCGTGCTGCTGCATCTCCTTCAGGCGCTTTACCGTCTCCTGCTCACGCTGGGTGAAACTGTCCTCTTCCGGTTGTTCACAGGCGATGCGCGCCGCTTCCACAATAGGCCGATAGCCGGTGCAGCGACACAAATTGCCCGCCAGCGCGCTTTCTGCCTGCTGGCGGTCCCAGCCGTTGCTGTTTTTTTGCAGCGTAAACAGCGACATAACAAAGCCTGGCGTACAAAAACCGCACTGCGAGGCGTGACAGTTAACCATCGCCTGTTGCACCCCGTGCAGTTGGTCGCCCTGGCGGAGATCTTCTACGGTTAACAGCTGTTTGCCATCCAGCGCACCCATCGGCAGCAGGCAACTGTTAACCGTCTCATAACGCATTTTGCCTTCCACTACGCTGCCCAGCGTAACGGTACAGGCGCCACAGTCGCCCGAGGCGCAGCCCTCTTTTGTACCGCAGCGCCCTTTTTGCTGGCGCAAATAGTTCAGCACCGTGGTATTAGCATCAATCTGATGCTCACTTACCAGCGTCTGGTTGAGCAGGAACTGGATCATATCGCTGCCTCTTGATCGTATTGTTGCCAGGCAAGCTGGCCGTTTACCCAGGTTTCGGCGATAGTGCGATCGTCGCCAAGCGTCATAAGCACAAACAGTTTTTCCCAGATGTCGCGGCTGTTGTGCCAGCGCATTTTCTGCAGCGGCGTAGCCTCAGGTTGCAGCACCACGAAATCCGCCTCCTTACCGGGCATAAAGTTGCCAATCAGATGATCCAGGCTTAGCGCCCGCGCGCCGCCCAGCGTGGCGTGATAGAAAGCTTCGCTGGCATGCAACTTATAGTTCTGCAGCTGACTGACCTTATAGGCTTCGGCCAGCGTCTGCAGCATGCTGAAGGTGGTGCCCGCGCCAATATCCGTGCCGATGCCAAGTTTGATCGGCTGCTGCCAGCTGCGTTGTAAATTAAACAGTCCGCTGCCAAGAAACAGGTTCGAGGTTGGACAAAAGGCGATGGCGGAATCGGTCTGATGCAGGCAGCGCCACTCTTCTGGCTCCAGGTGCAAACAGTGCGCAAAGATGCTGCGCGGGCCGGTCAGCCGATAATGGTGATAGACATCAAGATAGCCTGCCTGCTGCGGAAATAGTTTTTTCACCCACTCCACCTCCTGCGGGTTTTCCGCCAGATGGGTATGGATCCAGGTATCAGGAAACTCCTGATGAAGCTGCATGACTTTTTCCAGCAGTTCTGGTGATGAAGTAGGCGCAAAACGTGGCGTGAGCGCATATCCCAGGCGGCCACGCTTGTGCCAGCGCTGGATCAGTGCGCGCGTTTGCTGATAGCTCTGCTCCGGGGTTTCCAGCAGATAATCTGGCGCGTTGCGATCCATCATCACCTTACCGGCGATAATGCGCATCGCACGCTGTTCGGCCGCCTGGAACAGCGCCTCGACTGACTCGGGATGCACCGTGCCAAAAACCAGCGCGCTGGTGGTGCCGTTGCTGAGCAGCTGTTGCAAAAAGAAGGCGGCCATTGTTGCTGCGTGCCCGGCTGAATGGTATTGCCCTTCAACCGGGAAGGTATAGTTTTCCAGCCAGCTCAGCAGCTGTTCGCCAAAAGCAGCGACCATTTCGGTTTGCGGATAGTGGATATGGCAGTCAATAAAACCGGGAACGATCAGGCTTCCGCGTCGATCGAGCACGGGGCAATTGGCAGGTAATCTGCCCTCCGCTTCCAGCCACGGGCGCAGGCTGGCAATTTTTCCCGCTGTGATCAGCAGCAGGCCATCTTCAATATAGCGTGCCCGTTGCTCGATCTCCTGTGGGTCGCTGGCCGTAGCGGTTATATCAAAAAAACTACTGCGAATGGCGTAAGTTTCAGTGGCTGGCACAGACATAAAGCTTCCTTAACCCAAATTTTCGTTATGGCAAATGAGCGGGTATTTAGCAAACTGCAAGAGTTATGCCAGCCGGTTATTTGTATAAATATATTTAAAATCAATAAGTTATGATAAAAGGCTCTCATTTCACTCGGACCAAACGATTGCGCAAACGCTTGCCCACGTTTAACGCGTTAATATTTCTCAGGCCTTTCAGACAGCCCCTGCCGGAACCTCTGAATAACCTGTTACGCAGGCAAACTTTTGGTGCAATGCGCACCAGTACAGTGCTTTTTGTTCATCATTAACTGGTACTGGGCAGCAGCAAAACGAAGTGTTATGGTAATTAGCCTGAAAAACCTGTTAAGGAACAGCGAGATGATAATCTTTGTTACCGGTGCGACTGCCGGTTTTGGTCAATCGATCGCCCGTCGTTTTATCGCAGCAGGACATAAAGTTATTGCTAACGGACGTCGCCAGGAGCGCCTGGATGCGCTAAAGGCTGAACTGGGCGAAAATTTGTATACCCTGCAATTCGATGTCCGCGATCGTGCTGCAATTGATGCTGCGCTGGCTACCCTGCCGGCTGAATGGCAACAGATCGATATTCTGGTTAACAACGCCGGGCTGGCGCTGGGTGTGGAACCTGCTCATCAGGCCAGCATCGACGACTGGGAAACCATGATCGATACCAATAATAAAGGGCTGGTGTACATGACCCGCGCGCTGTTGCCTGGCATGGTAGAGCGTAATACCGGGCATATTATTAATCTCGGCTCGGTTGCCGGTAACTGGCCTTATATGGGCGGCAACGTATATGGCGCAACTAAAGCCTTTGTACGTCAGTTCAGCCTGAATTTACGCACCGATCTGCACGGCACAGCGCTGCGCGTGACTGACATCGAGCCAGGCCTGGTAGGCGGCACCGAGTTTTCCAACGTGCGCTTTAAAGGCGATGATAATCGGGCGGAAAGTGTGTATGCCGGTACTACCGCGCTGACGCCAGAAGATGTGACCGAAGCGGTATATTGGGTGGCGACGTTGCCAGCGCATGTGAACATTAATACGCTGGAAATGATGCCGGTTAGCCAGACCACCGCCGGGCTAAAAGTGGCGAAAGAATCCTGACGCCATAGGCGGACGAACATCCGCCCGTCTCAGGCACCGCAAGGTGTAGGCAACTAAGCCTGACTGATTTCCTCAGGTTTAGTTGTCCGGCGTAAGGTTACGCTTTGCCCCATCCCGCCACGATAATCAGCATGCCGCAGAAAGCCACCGCCGCGCCCAGCCAGTCACTGTAACTTAAGCGTACGCCATCCACCCAGCGCAACCACAGCAACGCCGTGACCACATAAACGCCGCCGTAAGCCGCATAAACGCGCCCGCTGGCGGCGGGATGCAGCGTCAGCAGCCAGACAAAAGCCGCCAGGCTCAGCGCCGCCGGAACCAGCAGCAGTGCCGACGCGCCCTTTTTTAGCCACAGCCAGGGAAGAAAACAGCCCACAATTTCCGCCAGTGCGGTAAGAAAAAAAAGCAGCGTGGTTTTGATCATAAAAAAGCTTTCTCAAAGCTAAACGAAGCGTCTGGCTCGCTGGTGAGTAAACAAGCGACAATGATATACTAAAAGCGGTATCACCTCATGGCAGGTTGCCATAAAGATAAGGAACCGATGATGCAAACATTATTTACCCGTCTGGCTGTTGCCCTGCTTCCGTTTACGCTGTTCAGCGCTTTGGCGCTGTCGTCTGCGTCGGCCCAGGCGCGCACCGAGCGTTTGATCATTGAAAACGGAAGCAATGCGTTAAGCAATGAAGAAGCGCGTCAGAATAAAGAACAGTGGGATGACACGCGCATGCTGCGCAAAAAGCTCAACAGCCGCGTCGAAAAAGAGTTTGATAAAACCGATCGCGCCTTTGATAGCCGCGACGCCTGTGAAAAAAGCTATAACGTCAACGCATACTGGGAAGCCAATACCCTGCGCTGCCTGGATCGACGCACCGGACGCACCGTAACACCCTGATCTTACTTTACTGCTATAGTTACCGCTGGTTTTATTGCAAAAGGATGATGTGATGAGAGCGAAGAAGTGGATGTTAAGCGCCCTGTTGGTTGTTGCTCCGCTGGCAGCCCAGGCATCGTGCGAATCGGTAAAAGCGGATATTAGTCAGAAGATCATTAATAACGGCGTGCCTGAATCAGGTTTTACGCTGGATATTGTGCCTAACGATCAGGCTGAAGCTGCCGGTGGCCAGGTGGTTGGACATTGTGAAAACGACTCACAGAAAATCGTTTATAAACGTACCGGCGTCGACGGAGAAACTAACGTGCCTGCCGATGCCGGTACCGCACAGGATGCCCCCGCCTCCTGATTTATCCTCAAGGCGCCTGAACGGCGCCTGTTTTTTCTCAAGCTAATTATTTTTACTGAATCACATCTCAGCTGACAGTTACCGGTTATTTGTACCGGTATTTTCAATAGTGAATTGGGTTAAGATCCTTGTCATTCCGGTCTGCGTCGTGGCATGGTCCAGGCGATAAACAGGCTGCCAACGGCAATCACCAGTGAGACAATAAATACCCAGTGCAGCGAGGCAGCAATATGCAGCGTCATCTGATGCAGGGTGCCCCCGTCTAACGCCTGCCGCCGCTCCGGCGACATAATTTGCTGCACCGGATCCTGCGCGTCAGGCAACCGCAGCAGCAAATTATAATTGAGGACCGCGCCCATAATGGCTGTACCCAACGCGGAGCCAAGCATGCGGCTAAACATGATCGAGGCGGTGCAGATACCGCGAATAGCGAAATCGGCGCTGTTCTGGACCGAGACCAAAAAGGTGGTGCTGGTCATGCCCATTCCGGTACCGATCACAAAGGCGGCAAAGCCAGCCTGCAGCAGGCTGCTCCCGGCATGCAGCGTTAACAGCAGCGCCGTGCCCGCAATCAATAACAGTGCGCCCAGCTGAGCGGTAAAACGATAAGAAGTATGCAGCATCAGACGGCCACTAAAGGTACTGGCAAGCGGCCAGCCAATCGACATCATGGCCAGCGCGCTGCCCGCCTGCAACGGCGAGCCGCCATTGATTCCCTGGATCCAGGTGGGCAAAAAGGCACTGATGCCCATCATCGCCGCGCCGATAATCAAGTTCCCGGCGTTACCGGCAACGATGACCCGGCTCTGCCAGATAGCCAGCGGAAAAAGCGGCGCTTCGGCTTTTTTTTCATGGCGCAGCAGAATAAAACCGGCGATTAACGCCACGGCCAGAAACAACAACAGCCAGTAACCCAGCGCCTCAGCCTGAAGCAACGCAACCAGCAGCGCGCTGACGCTTAGCATTAGCCAGGCGCTGCCGGATACGTTAAGGCTCTGCTCTGAAGGTTTTTCATGCGCTGGCAGCCAGCGCGCCAGCATCAGCATTGAAATAATGCCCAATGGGACGTTAACCCAGAAAACCAGCGACCAGCTGAAATGTTGCACAATCCAGGCGCCGGTCAGCGGGCCAATAATCGCCGCTACGCCCCAGACGCTTGAAAGCCAGCCCTGAATGCCCGCCCGCTCGCGAGGCGAATAGATGTCCGCCACAATCGTCGAGGTGATCGGCATAATCGCTCCTGCACCCAGCCCCTGAAAAGCACGAAACAGAATAAGCCAGGTCATACTGTGCGCCATGCCGCACAGCACCGAACCCAGTAAAAACAGCGAGGCGCCGATCAGGAACATGCGTTTACGTCCCCACAGATCGGCGAGCCGCCCGTAGATCGGCACGCTTACCGCCTGGGTTAGCAGGTAAATGGAAAAAACCCAGCCAAATTGCGAAAAGCCGCCCAGTTGGGCAATGATGGTGGGCATCGCCGTCGCGACAATAGTGACTTCAATTGCCGCCATAAACATCGCCAGCATACAGGCAATTAAAATCCAGTGACGGTGAGCTACCGTCTGATGTTGAGCTTCTGACATGTTTTCTCTTCCTGTTAATCCCCTAAGCGTAGCCCAACGCAGGGCATTGCGTACAATCCTTTAAGTGACGTTGTCACTTAAGTTTGCTTTGGTTGTTTCCTGCCTGCCGCTGGCGTTTGAAAACATGTTTTCTCCCCTTGCCGGGAAAAACTCTCCTGCCGATCCTGCCGTAAAACTGGCGAACCCTTCTGCGCGCTGCTATAGATTTAAGGCACCACGTTTGTTTTTGCTGATAAACACGTAAAAATCAGCAGTTTATCTTTATCGTCCGGCGTCGCTGACGCGTACCTGCTTTCCACGGCGCTATGCACACGGATTAATATAACAATTGCGGCATCCTTCAGGGATGCGCTTCAGATCATCCCCAGGAGAACGCTGTTCATGCATTTTTCCCCCGCGATTAAGCGAATCATTCTGGCGTTGCTGGTGATAGCGCTGGTGGCTGCGCTGTTGATTTACGGTGTCGGCCCTGAGGTGATTAAAGCGCGTCAGGTCGATTTAATTTACCTTGGCAGGCAACATCTCTGGCTGGTGGGTTGGTCGATGCTGTTCGCTCTGCTGGTCGGCATTCCCAGCGGTATTTTACTCAGTCGTCCTTATATGCGCCGCTGGGCGGAATACATTATGCAGATCTTTAATGTTGGCAATACGCTGCCGCCGCTAGCGGTGCTGGCTCTGGCGATGGTAGTGATCGGCATTGGCGACCGTCCGGCGATTATCGCGCTGTTTCTTGCTTCGTTATTACCTATTGTACGTAACACCTATGCAGGATTGATTGGCGTACCGGAATCGCTGCGGGAAGCGGCCAACGGCATCGGCATGACAAAAATGCAACGTCTGCGTCAGGTAGAGCTGCCTAACGCCTGTCCGGTGATCCTTTCCGGTATCCGCATCGCAATGGCAATTAACGTTGGCACCGCGCCGCTGGCGTTCCTGATTGGCGCCAGCAGTTACGGCGAGCTGATCTTCCCGGGGATCTACCTCAATGACTTCCCTGTGCTGATTTTAGGCGCGGTGGCGACAGCGCTGTTTGCGCTGATTCTGGATATGCTGCTGGCGGCCCTGGGTCGCTGGTTAAGCCCACATGCGCTGTAAAAAGGATGCTTATGACTATTTCTGTTTTGACCCGGACGCTGGGTACGCTGCTGGCGACGTTACTACTATGCCTCTCCTGTGTGCAGGCCGCACCGATTACCATGGCTACCAAAGGCTTTACCGAACAGCATATTTTGTCAGCAATGACCACGCAGTGGCTGAATAAAAAAGGCTTTCAGGTGATCCCTAAAACGAATATCCCGGTGTCGATCGGACGCAGCGCAATGCTGAACAAACAGATCGATATGACCTGGGAATATACCGGCTCCTCATTGATTATCTTTAATCATATTACGACCCGGATGTCCTCTGAGCAGGCTTATCAAACGGTAAAGCGGCTGGATGGTAAATTAGGTCTGATCTGGCTTAATCCGGCACCCATGAATAACACCTACGCTTTTGCCATGCAGCGTCAACGCGCCGAAAAAGAGCATATCACCACGGTTTCACAGCTGGTGGCGCGTATTGAGCAGATCCGCAAACAGGATCCGGGCCATAACTGGATGCTGGGTCTGGACCTGGAGTTTGCCGGGCGCGCCGATGGTCTGAAGCCGCTGCAAAAACTGTATGGATTAACGCTGGATCGTCCGCAAATCCGCCAGATGGATCCGGGGCTGGTGTATAACGCCATTCGCGACGGTTTTGTCGAGGCCGGGCTGGTATATACCACCGACGGACGGGTAAAAGGCTTTGACCTGAAAATTCTGGAGGATGATAAGCATTTCTTTCCCAGCTATAACGTGACGCCGCTGGTGCGTAAAGAGGTACTGGAGGCGAATCCAGGTCTGGCGGAGGCGCTCAATCAGCTTTCTGCACTGATCACAGATGACGTAATTACTGAGCTCAACAAACGGGTCGATATCGATCATCAGTCACCGCAGCAGGTCGCCCGCGATTTTCTGCAGTCTAAAGGCATGCTGTAAGGAGATGCTATGGATACGATACACTATATGATCGACAACTGGCCTCACCTTGTCGCCCTCAGCTGGCAACATCTGTGGCTGGTTCTGGTGGCGGTTGGCTGCGCTATTCTGGCTGGCGTGCCGCTGGGCATTTTAATTGTGCGCTTTAAATGGCTGGCAACCCCGGTGCTGGGGATCGCTACCATTGTGCTTACCATCCCTTCTATCGCGCTGTTTGGTCTGATGATCCCGCTTTTTTCCCTTATTGGTCAAGGTATTGGCGTGGTGCCGGCGATTACAGCGGTATTTCTCTATTCCCTGCTGCCGATTGTACGCAATACCCATACCGCGCTGGAAAGTCTGCCGCCTGGTCTGCGCGAAGCCGGGCGCGGTATCGGCATGACCTTCTGGCAACGCCTGCGCTGGGTGGAGATCCCGCTTGCCCTGCCGATTATTTTCGGCGGTATTCGTACGGCGGTGGTGATGAACGTAGGCGTTATGGCGATTGCGGCAATTATTGGTGCTGGCGGTTTGGGCCTGCTGTTGCTGGATGGCATTAGCGGCAGTGATATTCGTATGCTGATCGCAGGCGCACTGTTGATTTGCTTCCTGGCAATTATTCTTGACTGGCTGTTGCATCGCCTGCAGCTGGTGCTGACACCGAAGGGGATTCGATAATGATAAAGCTGGAAAACCTGACTAAAACCTTCATTCAGAAAAATGGCACGACGTTTAATGCGGTAGATAATGTCAACCTGCACGTACCAGCGGGAGAAATGTGCGTGCTGCTTGGCCCGTCCGGCTGCGGAAAAACCACTACGCTAAAAATGATAAACCGTTTGATCCCGACAACCAGCGGTAAAATTACCATTAACGGTGAAGATACCAGCACTCAGGATACCGTTACCCTGCGCCGCAATATCGGCTACGTGATTCAGCAGATTGGCCTGTTCCCTAACATGACTATCGAAGAAAACATCACTGTCGTGCCGCGCATGCTCGGCTGGGATAAAAAACGCTGCCGCGATCGTGCCAGCGAGCTGATGAATATGGTGGCACTCGATCCGCATAAGTTTCTGCATCGTTATCCGAAAGAGATGTCCGGCGGGCAGCAACAACGTATAGGTGTCATTCGTGCGCTGGCGGCGGATCCGCCGGTTCTGCTGATGGATGAGCCTTTCGGTGCGGTCGATCCGATTAACCGGGAGGCAATTCAGAACGAGTTTCTGGAAATGCAGCGCCAGTTAAAGAAAACCGTCATGCTGGTTAGCCACGATATTGATGAGGCGCTCAAGCTGGGCGATCGCATCGCTGTATTCGGTCAGGGAAAAATTGTGCAGTGCGCCACGCCTGACGAACTCCTGGCGAAACCGGCCAACGAGTTTGTTGGCTCTTTTGTCGGCCAGGATCGTACGCTGAAACGATTGCTGCTGGTCCAGGCTGGCGACGTGACCGACCAACAGCAAACCCTTACCGTTAAGCGGTCCACCCCGTTGTCAGAAGCATTCGTTATCATGGATGATAATGATATGCGCTCGATTACCGTGGTAGATAGCGATGATCGCCCACTGGGCTTTGTAAAACGGCGTGAAGCGCGCGGAGCCAGCGGCTGCTGCGAGGAGAAACTGCACAACTTTACCGTAACCGGCAAAGCGGAGGAAAACCTGCGTGTGGTGCTGTCAAAACTCTATGAACATAATATGGTATGGATGCCAATTGTGGATGAAGAAGGCCGCTACAGCGGCGAAATTTCGCAGGATTATATTGCTGATTATCTGAGTTCAGGCCGTACGCGTCGCGCACTCAGTCGCTAAACATAAGATGCGCCCTGTGGGCGCATCAAAAAATGGTTACCTTGTTTGCGTAGGGCATTTTCTTCCTGCCCCCGCGCTTTATTCGGTAACTGTGCGTATACCCTCTGCGAATCAGGCGACAGCCTGCGGCAGTAAAAGCGAAGACAGATCGATATAATCTGCCAGCTCGCGCTCTTCGGCCCGAGGCAAATAAGGCAGCTCGCCTAACAGCGGCGCCGGGATTTTCTCCTGCAGCACCTGGATAATTTCCGCATAGTGCGCCAGCCCCGGATTGATGCGGTTGGCGACCCAGCCCATCAACGGCAGACCATCGTTAATGATCGCCTGCGCCGTCAGTAAGGCATGACTGATACAACCCAGCTTGATGCCGACAACTAACACCACCGGCAGCTGCTCCTGAATAACCCAGTCGGATAACGGCCGCAGATCGTTCATCAGGCTGCGCCAGCCGCCGGTCCCTTCCACTACCACCACATCGGCCTGCGCTTCTAACGCCTGCAGGCCGCTGCTCAGACGCGCATAGTTAATGGCTTCGCCGCGATGGGTGCTGATTTCATCTTCAAGCAGCGTAACGGGATTGATCGCTTCATAAGGCACATCAAGCGTGGAGGCGCGATGTAATATCAACGCATCTTTATTACGTAGCCCGTCTGTCGTCATCTGGCTGCTTTTGGCTACCGGTTTATATCCCACTACCGCCGGGTGCGTTTCCGCCAGTTTTTGCATCAGGGCACGTGTAACAACTGTTTTACCGACGGCGGTATCCGTACCGGTAATGAAAAGACGACTCAGCATAGCAACACTCCGGCAGGCTGTCGGCCTGAAATAGTTAAACATTAATCATCGGTTTATGTTGCACAGTGTAGGAAATCGCGCTTTTGCACAGCTTGCGTTAGCGCAATTTTTTAGTGATAACTGAAATTAGATTAGCCCTGCAACAGTTTGATAAGCAGTTCACCGTTATAAAGGGCGTTTTTGACCAGCGCAGCGCCGGGCATCGTGCCGACGTTGGGGAATTGGGTGGGTTCAACATGTATATCGGCGCTGTAAGCTGGCAGCGCCTGCTGGCGGATCGAGGCGCCGATTGCCGGATACAGCACCTCGGCGGCGCGGTTAAGCGGAGAGCCAATCAGGATTTTTTCCGGATTGAACAGATTAACCATAATGGCCAGAATGCGCCCAACGCTATTGCCAATCCCTGTAATGATATCGCGTGCCAGCGGATCGCCATTCAGTGCCGCATCGCACAGTGACTCCACCGTTAACGGCTGATGATTCAGAATAGAACTGAGCGCGGTCTGCATACGCTGTGACGTCAGTTCCAGAATGCTGCCGATACTGGCGACCGTCTCCAGGCAACCATGGTTGCCGCAATAGCACTGCTTGCCATACGCATCCACCTGCGTGTGCCCAATTTCAACCAGCGCGCTGCGGCTGTTATGCAGCAGGCGTCCGCCGGTGATTACGCCTGCGCCGACATTATCATCAATGACGATCTGGATAACATCGCTGGCCCCGCGCGATGCGCCAAACAGTGATTCAGCGATGGTCCAGGCGCAAACATCATGCTGAATATAAACCGGCAGACCAGTATGGGCGGACAGTTCCGGCCCCAGCGGCATATCAGCGACCTGATAAAACGGCATGCGATGAACCATACCTTTACCGGAATGAATAATACCGGGCAAAGTAATGGCGATGGCGGTCAGCCGCTCCAGCTGGCGCTGATGGCGGATAAAAAACTGATCGATTTCAAGGATAACGCGGTTTAGCAGCGGCGTCTCGCTCTGCACCGGCAGCGAGCGGGTCTCTTCGGTAACCAGCGCGCTGCTGAGGTCGCGTAGCGCCAGCGTGATCTCGCCGTTGCCAATCCGAACGGCCAGATAGTGCCAGGCAACGGTATCCAGAATCAGGCCAACCGCAGGCCGACCACGACTGCCCGGCTCCTGATACTCCGTTTCCTGTACCAGATGGGCTTCCAGCATTTCACGGACAATTTTGGTGATACTGGCTGGCGCCAGCTGGGCCCGCCGGGAAAGCTCAATACGCGATATCGGGCCAAATTGGTCGATCAGGCGATATACAGCCCCAGCGTTTGTCTGCTTGATCTGGTCAATATGACCAGGTTGACTGTCCGCTATCACTACCCCTGCTCCCACTTATTTTCGCGCTTCAAAATAAACCTGCTCAGGCTATGGTGGATGAGATATTAACAGGCGTCAACTATTTGATTCGGAATGTGATTTACTGCACAAAAACAGGGCCAGGCAGAGAGTGAATAATCAATCAGGCCTGCGACCCGGTGAGCAACAAGGATTTCATTTGCTTCATTTGCGCACTGATTTCACGCTGTTTTGACCAGACCAACCACATTTCCGACCAGGCATCCGCTTCCTGTAGCGGCAACCAGACCACGCCTGCCAGTTGCGCACGGCGAAAAGAGGCGGGCAAGATAGATATGCCCAGCCCGGTGGCAACCAGGCCAAGGATGGTCATCGCCTCGCCAACCTCCTGCGTGATATAAGGCTGAATTTGGTAGCGCTGCAGAAGCGCCATCGTTTCGCCATACAGTGCGGTGCCGCTTTGCGCATCGAAAAAAACAAAAGGTTCGTTGGCCAGGGCAGTAACCGAGACGCTTTGCTGACTCGCCAAAGGATGCGCATGATGCACTATGCAGCAAAGCGGCTCACGCAGCAGCAGCTGCCATGCCAGCGTTTCCGGCAGGGGCGTGTTACGCATTACGCCAAAATCCAGTCGCCCTTCGCTTAAAGGCGTCAGTTGTTGGCGAGTATTCATCTCCTGCATTTGAATATGCACCTGCGGAAAACGCTGACGATAGGTAAACAGCGCATCGGAAACGGCGGTAATAAAAGGCGCCGATGAGGTAAAACCGATACGTATCTCCCCTTCTTCTCCCTGATGTAAACGCGCGGCGCGGCTGGCCGCCTGCTCAACATCCAACAGGATCACGCGCGCATCCTGCAGGAACTGATGTCCCGCAGCGGTAAGCTGAACGCTACGATTAGTGCGCGCCAGCAAACAAGCGCCTACCTGCTGTTCAAGCTGCTGAATTTGCTGGCTTAACGGCGGTTGTGAAATATTCAATCGCAGCGCCGCCCGGCCAAAATGCAGCTCTTCCGCGACGGCTATAAAGTAACGAAGATGGCGAAGTTCGATATTCATATTTTAAATGTATCAATTCAGATAATTAATATATTAGACAGTATAATAAGGTCGCCCCACAATTAAATAGTTGATGTTTAAATAAGGAACTATTGTGGAACGCTCATCTCAGGGCGTGACGTTACCCGCTGACAAGGTTCAGCGTGTCTCGCCCGCTGTCGTGAATAAAAACCTCTATATCAAACGCGGCACGCCGCAGTTTATGCGCGTAACGCTGGCGCTGTTTTCCGCAGGTCTCGCCACCTTTGCCCTGCTCTACTGCGTTCAGCCTATTTTGCCAGTGCTTTCCCATGAATTTGGTGTTTCGCCCGCAACAAGCAGCATTTCGTTGTCAATTTCAACCGCTCTTATGGCACTGGGGCTGCTGGTAACCGGACCGCTTTCCGACGCCGTAGGCCGCAAGCCGGTAATGGTGATCGCGCTGCTGCTGGCAGCGATATGCGCCCTGATCTCCGCCACCATGCACAGCTGGCACGGCATTTTGATTATGCGGGCGCTGATTGGTTTATCGCTAAGCGGCGTGGCTGCGGTCGGTATGACCTATTTGAGTGAGGAGATTCATCCCAGTGTGGTTGCCTTTTCCATGGGTTTATATATCAGCGGAAACTCTATTGGCGGGATGAGCGGTCGTCTGCTGAGCGGCGTTATTACTGATTTTAGCTCCTGGCGCGTGGCGGTAGCCGTGATCGGCTGTTTTGCCCTGGCTTCAGCGCTGATGTTCTGGAAAATTCTGCCTGCTTCGCGTCATTTTCGGCCAGCTTCACTTAATCCCCGTAGCCTGGCGATTAACTTTCGCCTGCACTGGCGCGATCGCGGTTTACCGTTGCTGTTTGCGGAGGGTTTTTTGCTGATGGGCGCCTTCGTTACGCTATTTAATTACATTGGTTATCGTTTGCTGAGCGCGCCCTGGTTTCTCAGTCAGGCGGTTGTTGGCCTGCTGTCGGTGGTTTATCTCACCGGTTCATGGAGCTCACCCAAAGCGGGGGCGATGACGGCCCGCTATGGACGTGGCCCGGTTCTGTTTTTCTCCACGGCTTTGATGCTGTGTGGCCTGCTTATCACGCTTTTTAATTCGCTGTGGCTGATTTTCCCGGGAATGATGCTGTTTACAGCCGGATTCTTTGCCGCCCACTCCGTCGCCAGCGGCTGGATTGGCCCACGTACGCGGCGCGCCAAAGGGCAAGCTTCATCGCTGTATCTGTTCAGCTATTATGCAGGTTCCAGCATTGCGGGCACCCTGGGCGGCGTATTCTGGCACGCCTGGGGCTGGACAGGCATTACGACATTTATTGCCGTAATGCTGCTGTTGGCGTTGCTTGTCGCCAGCCAACTCCACAGTAAAAAACTCTAGCCCGCCTTCTTCTGGCCGCCCTGGCGCGGTCTTTTTTTCTGCCTGACTGATGATTTCCCGGTTGCTGGACTGGTATTTTTAATTATTAATATGTATGTTGTAACTAATGTTATTTTTCACCGCAGGAGCCGCCATGCCTCGTTATGACTTAGTGGAAGATTTGCGTCAGTGCGCTGATCAGCTTGATGAGGAGCTTAGCATCCTCCAGCAACATTTAACGTCGCTGCCGCTGCTGGTCGGCCGGGTGTTCTCGTTACCGCCAGTAGCAAAAGGTACTGAACACGATCCCATAACGCAAATCAGCGTAACCCAGCATTTGGGGGATGAGGCGCGACAGCTTGCTTTGCAGCACTATTGTCGTCTGTTTATTCAACGTCAGTCGGAAAATATCAGCACCAAGGCCGCTGTACGCTTACCCGGCGCGCTCTGCTTTGAAGCAGACAGCCACCAGCATGCCCTTCTCCATCAGCAGGTTGATAAAATCAATCTGCTTAAGGCGCGGCTGGAGCAGATCATTACCGTGGAATCTGGCTTACCAAGTGAAGCACGTTTTGAATTTGTGCATACGCATCTGCGCGGCCTGCTAACGCTAAACGCCTACCGCGCCATTACCCTGCTGGATGCGCCAGACAGCGTGCGCTTCGGTTGGGCCAACAAACATATTATTAAAAATGTGACGCCGCAGGAGATTGAGGCAAAGCTGGAAAAGAGCCTGAAGGCGGGCCGCGCGCAGGCGCCCTGGACCCGTGAACAATGGGCGGAGAAGGTACAGCAGGAGCTGATCGCGGTGCAGTCATTGCCTGCGGGCGCGAAGCTGAAAATCAAGCGGCCGGTTAAAGTGCAGCCGATTGCACGTATCTGGGATAAAGAGCAGCAAAAACAGACGCAGCTGGCCTGCCCTTCCCCGCTGCTGGTGCTTTGTCCGGATCGGCAACAGGTGCCGGTATTAGGTGAGCTGTTAAATTATGATGCGGATAATATTACCCATCGCTATAAGCCGCAGGCGGATCCGCTGTGGCTGTTGATCCCGCGACTGCATCTTTATTGCGACAGGCCAGTAAGCCCGGTTTAAGGGAAAGATGACAGGCAAAGGGAGATGGCATAACGGCGCTGAATGGTCAGATGCAAAGAGAAAAAACGGGGCCAGCTGGCCCCGGGAGATAATTTACTGCTTCATGCTGCCAACCATCTCTTCTGGTCGAACCCAGGCATCAAACTCTTCTTCCGTCAGATAGCCCAGCTTCAACGCGGACGCTTTCAACGTCAGCCCCTCTTTATGCGCCTTTTTAGCAATTTCAGCGGCTTTATCGTAACCGATATGAGTATTCAGCGCGGTCACCAGCATCAGCGACTCGTTCAGCAGTTGCGTAATACGATCGCGGTTTGGCTCGATGCCTACGGCGCAGTGATGATTAAAGCTATCCATACCATCTGCCAACAGACGAATCGACTGCAGGAAGTTATGAATGACCATCGGACGGAACACGTTCAGTTCAAAGTTGCCGGACGCGCCGCCAATATTAATCGCCACATCGTTACCCATCACCTGACAGCAAAGCATGGTCATCGCTTCGCACTGGGTCGGGTTAACTTTGCCCGGCATAATAGAGCTGCCGGGTTCATTTTCCGGAATGGCAATTTCACCGATGCCGCAACGCGGGCCAGATGAGAGCCAGCGCACATCGTTAGCGATTTTCATCAGCGAGGCCGCCAGACCTTTAAGCGCGCCGTGCGCATGCACCAGCGCATCGCAGGTCGCCAGCGCTTCAAACTTATTCGGCGCAGTGACAAACGGCTGACGGGTCAGCGCGGCCAGCTCTTCAGCAACACGTACTGCATACTCAGGATGCGTATTCAGTCCGGTGCCAACGGCGGTGCCGCCCAGCGCCAGCTCGGCCAGATGCGGCACGCTCTGCTCGATATGCTTCAGGTTATGTTCCAGCATCGCTACCCAACCGGAAATCTCCTGGCCCAGCGTCAGCGGCGTGGCGTCCTGCAGGTGGGTACGGCCAATTTTTACGATGTCTTTAAATGCTTCCGCTTTAGACTGCAGCGTTTGCTTCAGTATATTGAGCTGCGGAACCAGGTTCTCACGCAGAGCGATCACCGCCGCCACATGCATAGCGGTAGGGAAAACGTCATTGGAGCTCTGGCTTTTATTGACATCATCATTTGGATGCACCAGGCGAGACATGCCACGCTCACCGCCGAGGATCTCACTGGCGCGGTTGGCCAGCACCTCGTTCATATTCATATTGGTTTGTGTGCCGGAGCCGGTCTGCCAGATAGCCAGCGGGAATTCAGCGGTATGCTTTTCCGCCAATACTTCGTCCGCAGCCTGAATAATCGCCTGCGCTCTCTCCTGCGGCAGCAGGCCGAGATCGCTGTTAACTTTTGCGGCGGCGCGTTTGGTTAACGCCAGCGCATGCACCAGCTCGGCAGGCATTTTTTCTGTAGAGATGCGAAAGTGTTCCAGCGAGCGCTGCGTCTGCGCGCCCCACAGTTTATCAGCCGGTACATCAATAGGTCCCATTGAATCTTTTTCAATGCGGTTGGCTGCCATTACTTCTCTCCTTTAGCACAAACATATGATTTAAAAAGCCCTGACCTGTGACTATCCGACACAGCGGGCATGGGCCATAGTGTGACATACAATAATTTAACATTTTGCGAGCCAATCGTCCTTATTTGACTTGCGTCCAGGTTTCGAAAACACGTTCTGCTTTAATACCTGCGGTCAGCCGCCAGTAAAAGGAGAGATCATGTTTAAGCTTCACAATTCACTGCAAAACTACGCATGGGGCAGTAAAACGGCACTAACTGAGATGTATGGCATTGAGAATCCGACACAGCAGCCGATGGCTGAGCTATGGATGGGCGCACATCCTAAAAGCAGCTCCAGAATTGAAGTGAATGGCGAATTGCGCTCGCTGCGGGAGATGATCGAATCAGATAAGCCGGGCCTGCTGGGAGAAAAAGTGGCGGCACGTTTTGGCGAGCTCCCCTTTTTGTTTAAAGTGCTGTGTGCCGAACAGCCGCTGTCGATTCAGGTGCATCCTGGCAAATCCGCCGCCGAGGCTGGATTCACACGTGAAAACGCAGCGGGCATCCCGCTGAACGCGCCGGAACGCAACTATAAAGATGCTAACCATAAGCCTGAACTGGTTTATGCGCTGACCCCTTTTTTAGCGATTAACGGTTTTCGCCCTTTTGCTGAGATCATTTCCCTGCTGCAGCCGGTTGCCGGTGCGCATCCGGCTATCGCCCACTTCTTGCAACAGCCGGATGAGGCGAATCTGGCCATACTGTTTTCCTCGCTGCTTTCGTTACAGCAGGCAGAGAAACAACGTGCAATTGATATTCTTAAAGCCACGCTGCATACGCAACACGGCGAACCCTGGCGGACTATTCGCAACATCGCTGAAGAGTACCCTGATGACAGCGGGCTTTTTTCTCCGCTGCTGCTGAACCTGATTGAACTACAGCCGGGCGAAGCGATGTTTTTATTTGCTGAGACGCCACATGCCTATCTACGCGGCGTGGCGCTGGAGGTGATGGCAAATTCAGATAATGTGTTACGTGCCGGACTGACGCCGAAACATATTGATGTTGATGAGCTGATGGCCAACGTAAAATTTACGCCTCGTGCTGCGGATACCCTGCTCAACAAGCCGGTGCAGCAGGGAAATACGCGCGAATTTCCCGTTCCGGTGGATGATTTCGCTTTCGCTATTCACGCGCTGAACGCTACACCGATAACGCTTAGCCAGCAGAGCGCGGCAATCCTGTTCTGTATTGAAGGCGAAGCCCGGCTGACGGGCCAACAGCCGCTGACGCTCAGGGCAGGCGAATCCTGTTTTGTCGCCGCCAGCGAATCACCGATAACGGCTTGCGGTCAGGGACAACTTGCCCGAGTTTATAACCTGCCAGGCTGACGGCCAGTTCTGCAAATGCTATGATTATTCAATAAATTAATATCAGGCATTGATGCCGTAAAAAGGACGAATCGATGAACAAGACGAAAATTGCGGTTGGCGTTGTAGTCGCGCTGGGAGTGGCCTGGACGGGCGCGGCCTGGCTAACAGGCAAGCAGATCGAAAGCCACATGGATCAGATCGTGCAAAACGCGAATGCGCAGCTGACAAAGCTCGCGCCGGACAGCCGTCTGAAAGTGAGTTATCAAAATTATCAGCGCGGCCTGTTTACCAGCCATACACAGCTGGTAGTACAGGCCAGTTCGCAGACAGAAGATAATGCGCTGCTGAAGCCGGGCCAGAGCGTGGTGCTGAACGAGACCATCGATCATGGCCCTTTCCCCTTCGCTCAGCTGAAAAAGTTTAATCTGATCCCGAGCATGGCCTCAGTACACAGCGAGCTGGAAAATACCCCCGCGTTGAAAAAGCTGTTTGATCTGACCAAAGGTAAATCGGTGATTGATGCGGACACCCGTATCGGTTACAGCGGCGCTACCGCTTCGACGATTCGTCTGCTGCCGCTGGATTATCAAAACAGTGAAACCGGCGAGCGCTACGCCTGGAACGGCGGCACGCTGGGCATTGACAGCGATGCCGAAGGCGATCGGGTTAATTTCGATTCCGATATTGACAGCGTGGCGCTGACAACAAGAAACGAAGCAAATCAACCCGTGCTGTTCACCCTGAATGGCATTAGCCTTAACGGTAATACCCACCTTAGCCCGCAGGGCGTGCGTATTGGCGATCAACACTTCAATCTGAAAAAGCTGACCACGGCGGTTAACGGTCAGGAAACAGCAACGCTGGAAGGCATGGATATCAAAACGCAGTTTGATTCCAGCGGCAATATGCTCTCTGGCCAGATGGATTACGCCATTGATAACCTCATGCTGGAAAAACAGAGTTTTGGTTCCGGCAAGATGACCCTGAAGCTGTCACAGTTTGATGGACAGGCATTGAAAACGGCCTCGGATAACTATCGCAGCCAGATGCAGGCATTAATCAATCAGCCCGGCATTGAACAGGATCCCGAGCGTTATCAGGAAGGCGTACGTCAGATTATGGCCGCTAACCTGCCGCTGCTGCTGAAAGGCGATCCGGTGGTCACCGTGGCTCCGCTAAGCTGGAAAAATGATAAAGGAGAAAGCACCTTTAACTTATCGGCGCACTTTAAAGATCCCGCTACCGCTCAGGGCGTAGCGCAAACACCGGCTGAAGCACTGAGCCGGATGCTGAAATCACTGGATGGTAAACTGGTGATTAATATGCCGATGGCGACCGCCCTGATGAAGCAGGTTGCTATGGCGGAAGGTTATCAGGAATCTGATGCCAGCAAGCTGGCTGAACAGCAGGTTAAAGGCCTGGCGGCGATGGGACAGATGTTCCGCCTGACCCAGCAGCAGGATGATAACATCGTGACCAGCCTGCAGTTTAATGGCGCTCAGGTGACGATGAACGGTGAAAATATGCCGCTCGACGGTTTTCTCTCCCGTTATATGCTGGGCGCGCCGGCACAAAACCTGCCGGAATAAGGTTATTGCGCGTTTAGCGCGCGACTCTCTCTCAGGGCGGCATTATGTCGCCCTGTTTTATATCAGCGCTTTTTTTTGCGTGCCCCTTCTCATTCGTAAAAATAAAATTTGCGCTCAGATGCTTATTTAATAATTATGCCACTCCATCCTCAGGATTGAGGTTATTTCTTGTCTGACAGAAATAATATAGAAGGAACTAAAAATGAAATTAATAGCATCGATATTATTATTATTCTCTCTTTCCGCCTGCACCACCTCGTCTCACCCGGTAATAGATAAACAAACCTCTGAACGACTTGATGAGATCCTGCAACAGCAGGTTATTCCCGCACACAATAAACCACTGGGAGAGCGCATTGCCAATATCTCTGCGGCTTTTCTCGGGACGCCTTATCAGGCAGATACGCTAACGGGATCGGATAACGTTCCAGAGCAGCTGGTTGTAAATTTTAACGGCGTCGATTGCTTTACCCTGTTGGATTATGTTGCAGCGCTTAGCCACGCAAGCAGCCGCGACGACTTCATTACTCAGTTGCGCCTCACACGTTATCACCAGGGACAGGTGAGTTTCGTCCAGCGTAAACATTTTTTCTCCGACTGGTTTAGCCTGGCACCACTAAATGCGCGCGATATTACCGATAAACTGAATACACCGACGGTTAAAGTTACCAAACAGCTTAATTTAAAAGCCGACGGCGGAAAATATTTACCTGGCGTGCCGGTAACACCCCGGATAATTAATTATATTCCAGCTAATAATATTAACAAAGGGACTTTAAAAGCGTTGCAAACAGGCGACTATGTGGGAATTTATTCACCGCTGGCAGGCCTGGATGTTTCGCATACCGGAATTATCATTAAAAAAGGTAGTCAGGTCTGGTTACGTAATGCCTCTTCTTTAAAGAAAAATATGAAGGTTGTCGATACACCGCTGCTCTCTTACATTAAAACGCGGCCAGGCATTGTGGTTGCCCGTCCGCGCTAGCCAGCCTGTATGGTATTATGCTGCGGGCTGACTCGGGTTCAGTTCTGCTTAGCCCGCTACACGCTGACGGATACGCTGCTTCTCTTCTTCGCTCAGGAAGGCAATCTTCAGGCCATTTTCCTGGGCAGTACGAATATGCTCAGCCGTCAGCCCAGCCTGCGGTGCGGCAACCTGATACTCATGAGCAATTTCGATACCCTGCACCGCCGGATCGTCGGTATTCAGCGTAGCAAGAATGCCATGATCAAGAAACTTCACCAGCGGATGATGGCTCAGATGCGCTACGGTGCTGGTCTGGATATTTGAAGTCAGGCAGGACTCAATACCAATCCCCTGCGCGGCAAGGAAATCCATCAGCGCCGGATCTTCTACTGCCTTAACGCCGTGACCAATACGTTCAGCGCCCAGTTCACGAATCGCCTGCCAGATACTTTCCGCACCGGCGGCCTCACCGGCATGTACCGTAATCCGGAATCCTGCGTCACGTGCACGATTGAAGTGGCTGAGGAATTCACTGCCAGGGAATCCCAGCTCGTCACCGGCCAGATCCACAGCGGTAATGCCATCGCGATGAGCCAGCAATCCTTCCAGCTCATTCAGGCAGGCTTCTTCACCAAAGGTACGGCTCATAATGCCGATCAGACGAACCTCAATATTATGCTGCTGGCAGCCAGCACGTACGCCATCAATTACCGCTTCCACCACGCCGGCAATGGGCAATTGATGATTCATCGCCATATAGCCTGGCGAAAAACGCAGCTCGGCATAATGGATCCCGGCGCGGGCAGCATCCTCAACGTTTTCCAGCGCCACGCGACGGCAGGCCTCCAGCGATCCCAACACCTTTACCCCCCAGTCAAGCTTTTGCAGGAAACTCACCAGGTCGGGCTGGTTTTCGACAACCTGAACATGAGGACGCAGTGCTTCCAGGCTGTTGGCTGGCAAAGCGATGTTGAACTCACGACCTAAATCAAGGATGGTGGCGGCACGAATATTACCATCAAGGTGGCGATGGATATCGGTAAGCGGAAGGCGGGCGTCGATCATATGCACTCACTTTTAATCTTTAAGGTAAAGTGCAGAGTAGTATAAAAATAAGTTGCGCAACTATGCCAGATAATTGCGCAAGATGTTAAACCAACTGCTGATTAAATGGGCGCCTGAGCGTCGCCAGCACAGAAGCTGCAAAGCGTGCTCACCCTAAAACCCGGCTTATGCGTCGCCACTGTTCACTGCAACGCGGAAGCTCTCAAGTTTATGGATCTGCCTGCCACGCTCATCAAAATTTTCTTTTCTCAGCCAGGCCTTGAGAGCGGCAGCTGTATCAACCCAGTCAGAAGCGGTGATGGAAAAAAACGCGATATCTTCGGCATAACCTTTACTGATCCTTTTATCACGCAGGATTCCCTCTCTGATAAACCCGATACGTTGGGCCGAGTCTATGGACTGACTGTTCAGGCTGTTGGTTTGCCACTCGCATCGCCGGTAATGCAGCTTATCCATAAAATAGCTAATGATCAGAAAAAGCGACTCCGTACTGAGCCGTGTTCTTTTCATCAGCGGCGTCCAGTTGATTTCCGCCAGCGCAAACACCCCATTATTCGGGTCAATATGGGTGACGCAAAACATGCCTTTTATGTGACCATCATGAATATCTTTAACGGCGAAGTAGAGTTTATCTTTATCTGAGCTGAGTTTTCTAAAATACTGATAGCATTGTTCTTTAGTGGCAGGTTTGGCATCAGAAAGATAGGTCCAGTCCCGGTCATCGTCAATGCTGTGCCATTCAGGAAAGAGATCTTCGGCATGATCGGATGATAACGGTAAAACGATACAGTAATCGCCTTTCAGCGTGACTTTTTCAGGAGCGGCTCTCTTCACCCAATCTTTAATTTCTCTGCCTAAGGCCTGGCCATAGTGGTTATGAGTAAGCATACCTTCTCCTTCGCATTGTTATTGCCTGAAAGATAACGACGGTAAGCCGCCTGAAATCCCTGCTTATTGCACAGTATAATGTAGAGTGAAAAATGAAATATTAATATCCTGCAATATATATCCTGTGATCCTGAACATAGAGTTTTGGCAACGAGGCGGCGCTAAGCCAGGTGATGTAAGGCGCAAGAGCGGTAACGCGTACAGAGGACGGGGAATTTTTCAGACAAAAAGATGAGCGATGCTACTGTTTCTGTTCAGGACAAGGCCCGCGATGCGATTAACGCGGGCCAGCAAACCGTTTACTCCCCTGCTCGCTTTGGCAATTGCCAGGTTTCCTGTGCTACCAGCGCGTCATGCGCGTCCTGGCTGCGGCGTCGGAAGTCGCTCGGGCTGACACCGACACGTTTGCGGAATACGCGTGAGAAATAGAGCTGATCGTCATAACCGACCTCACGGCCAACAGAAGCGATTGGCTCCTGGGTGGTTTGCAGCAGCAGCTTGGCACGAATGACCCGCTGGTCTTCACGCCAGCGTAGCAGGTTTACCCCCATCTGCTCACGAAACAGGTGCGCCAGCCGCGATGGCGACAGACAAACGTGCTTCGCCACCGCCTCAATTTTTAGCTCGCCAGCCAGATTACTGGTCACATACTGACAGGCTTCAATAATACGCGGATCGCGAATTTGCTGATGCGAGCGGGGATCTTCTTCTACTGCCCGCAGCAGGAGCCGCTCCAGCAAATTCATCGCCAGCTCTTCGGCAAAGCGACGGCCGGAATTATGCGTCTGTTCAATATTAGCAAACAGCCGATCAAACTCACCGCGCAGCGACTCTGGCAGCCGCAGGCGTCCCACGCCATTGGTTTCATCCTGCCAGCGTAGCCAGTCGTGCCAGTAGGCGCGGGGCCGGAAATAGATCCAGCGGTGATACCAACAGTCGCTATCGGGCGCCCGGCCATAATAGTGCGGCGTCTTGGGCTGAAACAGCAGCATTTCGCCCGGCTCGCAGTCGAAAGAGGCATCGCCGTCGAATACCCGGCCCCGTCCTTTTATCGTCAGGTTGATAATATAGCCTTTCATGCCGTGCGGGCGGTCGATACAGAAATCAAGCGCGCCGCCAGCGCTAATCGGCGTCAGCCCGGCCACCAGCCAGGCATTAAACGCATAGCCCGGTAGTAAAGGGTTGGGCTGTGACTCAATCGGTTGACGATGGTACATAATAATCCTCGTAACGAAGCGTCGAAATTGCGGGCAGCCGTGCGGCTGCCCACGACGATCAGGCCGCTTTATGGCTCTGTTTGTAGCGGTCGAAAATCACCGCTGCCAACAGTATCAGACCGCGCACCACATATTGTGAGAAAGGTGAGATATTCAGAAGATTCATCGCATTCTCAACGGTACCGAGGATCAGTACGCCTGCCACTACGTAGGAGATTTTGCCAATCCCGCCTTTCAGCGATACGCCGCCCAGCACGCAGGCAGAGATAACGATCAGCTCATAGCCCAGCGAAGTCATCGGCTGACCGCTGGTCATACGTGAAGCAAGGATAATCCCGGCAGCGGCTGAAACCAGTCCGGAAAGAATAAAGATAATAATGCGGGTACGTACCACCGGCACGCCGGCCAGCCGTGCCGCCTCTTCGTTACCCCCGATAGCCAGCGTATTGCGGCCAAATGTGGTTTTATTCAGCAGAAAGCCAAAGATAATCATGGTGCCGATGGTCAGCCAGATAGGTGCCGGCAAGCCGAACCAGGTGGCATAACCCAGCTCGAAGAAACGTTCATCTTCAATGCCCACAGCTTTACCATCGGAAAAGATATAGGCCAGGCCGCGCACAATCTGCATGGTTGCCAGCGTGGTGATCAGCGCATTGATTTTCAGTTTAGCGATGACAAAGCCATTAACGAAGCCGCAGAGCATCCCCAGCAGCAGACCCGCGCCGATGCCCAGCCACAGGCTTTCGCTCATATTGATCACCACCGCCGTGGTCACCCCTGCGCAGGCAATCACCGACGCCACGGAGAGGTCAAAGTCGCCGGAGGCGAGGCAGAACAGCATGCCGCACGCCACCATACCAGACATCGACATCGCCAGACCCAGCCCTTTCATATTGATAAAGGAGCCAAAGTTAGGGATAAACAGTACGCAGGCGATAAATAATACGGCAAAAACCACCAGCATCCCGAAATTATCCCAGATACGGCCCAAACGTAAACCGGAACGCGCTACCCGCGGCGTATTTGAAGTCGTGGAAGACATAGCATTACTCCTGCATCAGGCCACGGCGGCCGTCTGTTGCGTATTTTTCGGCATGGCAAGGCTCAGCGTAAGCTGTTCCGTTGCCTCATCATGTAACAATTCACCGGCGATCTCACCTTCGCGCATCACCAGAATACGATCGGCCAGACCCATGACTTCCGGCAGATCGCTGGAGGCGAACAGCACGGCAATACCCTGCTGCGCCAGCGCATAGATCAGGTTATAGATTTCATGTTTCGCCCCGACATCAATCCCGCGCGTCGGCTCATCCAGCAGAATGACCTTCATATCTTCTGACAGCCAGCGGCCGAGGATCGCCTTCTGCTGGTTGCCGCCGGAAAGGTTCATAATCAGTTGTTCAGGTCCCGGCGTTTTGATATTCAGCGAGCGGATATGCTTATCGGCGTTCTGCGACTCCCAGCGCTGATCGATCAAACACCCCGCCATCAGGTTATTACGTCGTGCAGAGATATTGATGTTATCGCGCACCGAATGGACGGGAATAATGCCGTCGGCTTTGCGATCCTCCGGGCAGAGCATAATCCCGGCGCGAATGGCATCTGAAGGCTCGCTGATAGCCAGGGCTTTGCCGTCCAGCAGCACACGTCCCGCCTTCAGGCGTGTCGCGCCAAACAGCCCTTTCATTAGCTCGCTGCGTCCGGCACCCACCAGGCCAAACAGCCCGACGATTTCACCGGCATGTACGTTGAACGAGACCGGCTTGCGCACGCCGACCGCATGAACGCCCTCCAGCTGCAATCGCACCGGGCCATGCTCACGCGGCGCATAGCCATAGACATCGCCCAGATCGCGCCCGACCATCGCCTGTACCAGCATGTCGTGACTGGTATTGGGCACATCGTCAAAGGTGCGCACATAGCGCCCATCTTTAAACACCGTAATGGCGTCGCTAAGCGCAAAGATCTCTTCCATACGATGCGACACATACAACACCACGCGCCCTTCCGCACGCAGCTGACGAATAACGCGGAACAGCTGCTCGATTTCGCGCGCCGACAGCGAACTGGTGGGTTCATCAAAGGCGATGATTTTGGCGTTGCGCGCCAGCGCTTTGGCAATCTCCACCATCTGCCACTGCCCAAGCGACAGATATTTCAGCGGCGTATCGGGATCGATATCCATGCCGAGGTTTTTCAGCTGTAGCCCCGCCTCATAGCGCAGCAGCTTACGGTTAACCAGTCCGCCGCGCTGCGGCAGCTGGCCAAGATAGATATTTTCCGCAATGCTCATTTCCGGCACCAGGTGCAGCTCCTGGTAGATAATGGCCACGCCAGCATTCAGCGCGTCGGTGGTGTGACTGAAATTTACCGGCCTGCCCTGAATCTGAATGGTGCCGCCGCTGGGCTGGTAACTGCCGCTAAGAATTTTCAGCAGCGTCGATTTACCGGCGCCGTTTTCCCCCATCAGCGCGTGCACTTCGCCTGCATGGCAGCTGAAGCTGATATCCTGCAGCGCCTTTACGCCGGGAAAAGTTTTACTGATGCCATGAAACGACAGAAAGGCTGAATCAGTGTTCATGGTGTCTCCGCTTTGCCTGTTCACTGTGAACGCCGGTTAGTCGGCGTAAGATGAGGACAACCTGCCCGCATAAATAGCGCGGGCCTGCTTACCGGGCGACATTTGCCGCCCGTCGATGAAATCACGCGTTACATCAGCCCTTTTTTCGCCAGTTCAGCTTTGAAGTTATCGCGGGTAATCAGCACCACATCCGTTACTTCGGTGAATTTTTGTGGCTCTTTATCGTTGGTCACCCAGTCATGCAGCATCTGGATACTTTTGTAGCCATGCACATCCGGGCTGGGCAGCAGCGAACCGTAGAAGCCGGTCGCCTGACCTTTAGAGAGTTCACTGATGGCATCCACGCCGTTAATGCCGATGCCGATAACATTGGCCGCCTTAAAGCCCTGACCTTCAGTCGCGCGTACGCCACCCAGCACGGTGTTATCGTTCATGCCCACAATCAGCCAGTTTTTTACTTCCGGATGCTGTACCAGCAGCGAATTAGCGGCATCAAAAGCGCCAGGAATATCGTTAGATTTGGTAGGAACCTGATAGATCTGCTTTTCCGGGAATCCGGCTGCCTTCAGCGCCTCGATGGAACCAGAAGTGCGGCGACGCGCGGTGTCCAGTTCGTTCGCAGTGATCGCCATGACCGCTGAGGTTTTCACATCCCAGCCGCGTTTCTGCATCTCTTTATACAGCTCCTGGCCCTGACGTTCGCCGATTTTGGTCGCCGCCATCATCACCAGCGGCACGCTATCCATCGGTTTGCCTTTGGCGGTAACAAACTGATCGTCCACTGCGATCACTTTTAAATCGTAGCTACGAGCTTTTGCCATAATCGCCGATCCCAGTTTGGGATCGGGAGTACAGATAACAAAGCCTTTCGCGCCGCTGGCGGCCAGACTGTCAATGGCGTTCAGCGTCTTCTCGCCGTCAGGCACCGCAATCTTGATCACCTCAAAGCCCAAATCTTTGCCCGCTTTATCAGCGAATTTCCATTCCGTCTGGAACCAGGGCTCTTCCGGTTGTTTAACCAGGAAACCGAGTTTCATCGTCTCAGCGATAGCGGATTGTGACATAACGGCAGCCAGTCCAATGGCGGCTAACGCTTTAGTGAATTTGTGCATGGTGTTCTCCGGCGCAGTGTAATTATTTCGTTGTGCGCAACGAAACGGTGTAAACGATACCAATCGGATTAAAAAGATTATGAAAACGGTAAATCAGATAATTAGCTTTAAGATTGCGCGTTACCTGAACAAACGCTGGGCTAGTTTTAGCGGGAAATGCATCACGAAATGTAGAGCGGTATCACATAGCAAAACAATGGCAATTTAATCCATAAATTCAGCAGTTTTAACCGGGCGTTAACTTTTGATCGGCTTCACATAACCCATGACGATGACAGAAAAATACATATATGCAGCTGGCCAGGGCTAACTGAAAACCGCCACGCTTTTTAGTGTTAGAGCCTGCGATTGTTCATTAACAGGAGAGCCCGAATGCGTGCTGGTGCCATAACGATTGGTCTGGACTTTGGCAGCGATTCGGTTCGCGCCCTGGCAGTAGACTGCCAAAGCGGCGAGGAACTACAAAAAGAGGTGGCGCCCTATACGCGCTGGATGGCCGGCCAGTATAGCGTGCCGCAGGTCAGCCAGTTCCGTCATCATCCGCTGGATTATATTGAGGCGCTGGAAAAAGCGATTTGTGGCGTGGTAGCACGCCTGAGCGAAGAGCAGCGCGCTGCGGTTGTCGGCATCGGTGTGGATTCTACCGGCTCAACGCCGGCACCGATCGACCGCGACGGTAACGTACTGGCATTGCGCCCTGAATTTGCTGATAACCCCAATGCAATGTTTGTGCTGTGGAAAGATCACACCGCCATTGAAGAAGCGGAGGAGATTAATCAACTCTGTCGCAGCGGCCAGTTTGAAGACTACTCGCGCTATATTGGCGGCGTGTACTCCTCTGAATGGTTCTGGGCAAAAATTTTGCACGTCTCCCGCGCCGATGCCGCGGTGCGCGACGCCGCCGTTTCCTGGATTGAACTGTGCGACTGGGTACCTGCCTTGTTGAGCGGCACCACCGCTCCGGCAGTGATTCGTCGTGGACGCTGCGCCGCTGGCCATAAATCCCTGTGGCATCCGCAGTGGGACGGCCTGCCGCAGGCGGCATTCTTTAACGCGCTCGATCCCATGCTGACTCAACAGCTGGATTATCCCCTGTTTACCGATACGTTTACCGCGGAAAAACCCGTTGGCACGCTCACCCCGGAATGGGCGCAGCGTCTCGGCCTCTCTACCTCCGTGGTGCTCTCCGGCGGCGCGTTTGACTGCCATATGGGCGCGGTGGGCGCCGGTGCCCAGCCTTATACCCTGGTGAAAGTGATCGGCACCTCTACCTGCGACATTCTGATTGCTGACAGCGAACGCGTCGGCAGCCGTGCGATTGAAGGAATTTGCGGTCAGGTTGACGGTAGCGTCACGCCGGGCGTGATTGGGCTGGAGGCGGGCCAGTCCGCTTTTGGCGATATGTATGCCTGGTTCAGTCGTCTGCTGAACTGGCCGCTGCAGCTGGCCGCCCGTCAGCAGCCAGAGTTAAAACCGCAGCTTGACGCGCTGTCGCAGGATCTGCTGCGCCAGTTAACCGATGCCTGGGTCGCTAACCCGCAGCTGGATCATCTGCCTGTGGTACTGGACTGGTTTAACGGCCGCCGTACGCCGTTTGCCAACCAGCGCCTGAAAGGCGTGATCACCGATCTCAATCTGGGTACGGACGCGCCCACCCTGTTTGGTGGCTTTATCGCCGCCACCGCCTTTGGCGCACGCGCCATTATGGAGTGTTTTGAGCAGCAGCAGATCCCGGTAGAAAACATCCTGACCCTGGGCGGCATCGCCCGTAAATCCCCGGCAATTATGCAGGTCTGCTGCGATGTGATGAATCGACCGCTGGATATTGTGGCATCCGATGAGTGCTGTGCACTGGGCGCGGCGATCTTTGCCGCCGTAGCGGCAGGCGTGTATGACGATGTTCCCGGCGCCCAGCAACAGATGGCCAGCCCGGTAGAGAAAACGCTGCAGCCCGATGCGTCGCGCGTGGCGCGCTATCAGCAGCTTTATGAACGTTATCAACAGTGGTGTGCGACAGCTGAACCGAATTATGCCGCACGTCCCTCTTCCGCTATTTAAGGAGTTTTTATGCAACAGTTTGATTCGCTGAGCGTGTGGTTTGTGATTGGCACCCAGCATTTGTATGGACCGGAGACGCTGCGCCAGGTTGCCGATCATGCACAACAGGTGGTCGATGGGCTGAATCGGGAAGCGGGCCTGCCGGTAAAACTGGTCCTGAAGCCGCTGGTGAAAAGCCCGGACGAAGCGCTGGCGCTCTGCCGCGACGCTAACTATGACAACAGCTGCATTGGCATTATTACCTGGCTGCACACCTTCTCGCCGGCCAAAATGTGGATCGGCGGTCTGTCGGTGCTGAATAAGCCGCTGCTGCAGTTCCATACCCAGTTTAACGCGGAGATCCCGTGGGAAACGATGGATATGGATTTTATGAACCTGAATCAGACGGCACACGGCGGCCGTGAGTTTGGTTTTATCGGCGCACGCATGGGTCTTTCTCATAGTGTGATAACCGGCCACTGGCAGGAGAGCCAGAGCCATCAGCGTATCGGCAAGTGGATGCGCGCTTCGGCGGCGCGTCACGCCAGCCAGCAGCTGAAAGTGGCGCGCTTTGGCGACAATATGCGCGAAGTCGCGGTAACGGAGGGCGATAAAGTTGCGGCGCAAATCCAGTTTGGCTACGCCGTTAACGGCTGGGGCGTGGGCGATCTGGTAGAAGTGATTAATCAGGTCAGCGATGGCGACGTTAACGCATTGATTGATGAATATGAAAGCCAGTACCGGTTTAGCGCCGTCGCCGCCGTTAACGGCGAAAAACGCCAGAACGTGCTGGATGCGGCACGTATCGAACTGGGTATGAAACGTTTTCTGGACGATGAAGGCTGCCGCGCGTTTACAACAAACTTTCAGACGCTGCACGGTATGACTCAGCTGCCGGGCCTGGCGGTACAACGACTGATGGCACAGGGTTACGGTTTTGCTGGGGAAGGTGACTGGAAAACCGCTGCTTTGCTGCATATTTTCAAGGTAATGGCGGGCGATCGGCCTGGCGGCACCTCCTTTATGGAAGACTATACCTACCACTTCTCGCCGGGCAATGAGTTGGTACTGGGTTCGCATATGCTGGAGGTTTGCCCCTCTATCGCTAAAGAAGAGAAACCTCTGCTGGATGTACAGTTCCTTGGCATTGGCGGCAAAGCCGATCCGGCCCGCCTGATCTTCTCGACGCCTGCCGGCCCGGCGGTTAACGCCAGCGTTATCGATATGGGCGACCGCTTCCGCCTGCTGGTCAATGTGGTGGATGCGATTGAACAGCCGCAGCCATTGCCGAAGCTACCGGTGGCCAACGCCTTGTGGAAAGCGCAGCCTTCGCTTGCCACAGCTTCTGAAGCCTGGATCCTCGGCGGCGGCGCGCATCATACCGTATTCAGTCAGGCGCTGGATGTGGATGATATGCGTCTGTATGCAGAGATGCACGGTATTGAGGTAATGGTGATTGATAATGACACCACGCTGCCTACTTTCAGGGATGCGCTGCGCTGGAATGAGGTCTATTACCGCCTGAACCGCTAACTTCATTAGCTGAGCAAAAAGCCGCATCATTGATGCGGCTTTTTTATGGCTTCGCTTCGGTGCGTTCTGAAACCGGGTCGGAAATCCATTTTTAGTATGTTGTAACTAATTAACTTTATTAAAAAGCGCACCCCGTATGAACGGTACCCCTGCTGGCGAGCCAAAGGATACCGTCAGATGTGGTGCGCTGTAGTCAGGGTTTTAGTCTAATGCGCCTCACCGGTGCATTCTGCTGCCGATCCCATATCACCGTCAGCAGACGCTGGAGCGCGATAAAAGCAAACAGCAGAATGCCAATGGCGATTTTGGTCCACCATGAACTCAGGGTGCCGTCAAAATTAATCCAGGTCTGAATCAGTCCCTGAATCAGCACGCCGAACAGCGTGCCCAGCACGGTGCCTACCCCGCCCGAAAGCAGCGTGCCGCCAATAACGACCGATGCGATAGCATCCAGCTCCACGCCCATGCCCGCCAGCGCATAGCCCGCCGAGGTATAGAGCGAGAAAACAATCCCCGCCAGCGTTGCCAGTAAAGTGGAAAGCATGTAAACCTTCACGGTGGTGGCGCGGGTTGAAACGCCCATTAGCTGCGCCGAATGCATACTGCCGCCGATGGCATATACCTGATTGCCAAAGCGCGTACGATGCGCCAGCATAATTCCCAGCACCACCACCATCAGCATGATTAACGCCATCAGGCTCAGCCGCCCTCCGCCCGGCATTTTCCACGCCATACTGGAAAGCGTGCTGTAAAGGGGATGATCAATCGGTATCGAACTTTCCGCAATCAGATAGCTACAGCCGCGCAGAAAAAACATCCCCGCCAGAGTAATAATAAATGCCGGGATCTTCAGCGCATCGATCAGCCATCCCATCAGCGCGCCGAAAGCGGCGCCCGCCAGCAAAATGATGCCAAAGGCCAGCCAGGGGGAAAGATGGAGGTCGCCAATCGCTCTGGCAAGAAAAACGCCGGTAAAGGCGATCACTGCACCAACAGAGAGATCGATCCCGCCAGAGAGGATCACAAAAGTCATGCCAACGGCGATAATGCCAAGAAACGCGTTATCGGTAAGAATGTTGCCAATTACGCGCG
The DNA here is from genome assembly GCF_002101395.1 of Pantoea alhagi. NCBI lineage: Bacteria > Pseudomonadati > Pseudomonadota > Gammaproteobacteria > Enterobacterales > Erwiniaceae > Pantoea > Pantoea alhagi. The sequence continues at coordinate 3,779,755 of NZ_CP019706.1, forward strand.
TGGAGGCGAAACCGGGAAACTGCGTCAGACAAAACAGGTAACCGGTGACAAACACCAGTAACGTAATCATCAGGGGTAAATGACGTTTAAGCATTGTTGCCTCGCCGTTTCAGTAATTGCAGAAAACGCGGCGACTGCAGCAGCAGGACCGCCATCACCACTACCGCTTTGACCACCTGATTCAGCTCCGGCTGAAAGCCGGAAAGCAGAATGCCGGTATTCATCGCCTGAATAATCAGCGCGCCCAGCAGCGAGAGCCACAGATTAAAACGCCCACCCATCAGCGAAGCGCCACCTATCACCACTGCCAGAATCGCATCCAGCTCCAGCCATAAGCCGGCATTGTTGGCGTCGGCACCGCGTATATCCGCTGCAACAATCAGCCCGGCCACCGCCGCGCACAGTCCGCTAATCACATAAGTAGACATTACCACCAGCCAACCGTTAACACCGGCGTTGCGTGCTGCGCGTAAATTAATCCCCACGGCTTCGATAAACAGCCCCAGCGCGGTTTTACGCGTCAGCAGCCAGACCAGCAGCGCAACGATCGCCGCGATCCATACCGGCACTGGCAACAGCGCAAACGCCCCGCTACCGATCCAGCCCAGCGCATCGCTATTAAAGGTAACGATTTGCCCCTGGGTAATCAGCTGGGCGATACCGCGACCGGCCACCATCAGGATCAGAGTGGCAACAAACGGTTGGATCTTCAGCAGCGCCACCAGAATGCCATTCCACAGGCCACACAGCACGCCACTGGCCATTGTCGCCAGAATAATCACCGGTAAACTATGCCCCGCTACCGTTAGGGTTGCTGCCGTGGCGCCGGCAATCGCCATAATCGCACCCACGGAAAGATCGATGCCCCCGGTGGCGATCACCAGCGTCATGCCGATGGCCAGCAGCGCAACCGGCACTGCGCGGTTAAGTATGTCGATCGGGCTGCCAAACAGTCGCCCATCCTGCAAATGCAGCGCAAAAAAGTTTTGTGCCACCAGACTGTCGACCAGTAGCACCAGAATCAACGCCGCCAGCTGCGGCATACCGGGGGGAAATTTACGCTTCTGCATCGTGGGCTTCTCCGATAACAGGTGGCTTTCAGGCATGTTGAGTTCCTCCATCCGCAATTGCGCTGACGATTGCCGCCACCGACAGTTTCTCCAGTGGAATTTCCGCGACCTGTTGTCGATCGCGCAAGATCACCACACGATCGGCGTAACCCACCAGCTCTTCCAGCTCTGAAGAGATCACCAGGAGCGCCAGCCCGTCAGCGCAAAGCGTCTCGATCAGGCGAATAATTTCCGCATGTGCGCCAACGTCAATGCCACGCGTCGGCTCATCAAGAATCAAAAACTGGGGTCGGGTAACCAGCCAGCGCGAGAGCAGTACCTTTTGCTGGTTACCGCCTGAGAGCAGTTCAACAGGCTGATCCTCGTTGGGTGTACGAATACCCAGCTGGCGAATAAAACGCTGGGCGATCTCACTCTGTTCGCGATCGCTAATTGGACGCAGCCAGCCCCGCTGCGCCTGTAGCGCCAGAATGATATTTTCCCGTACCGAAGCGGCACCGATGATACCGTCGGTTTTACGATCTTCGGGACAGAACCCCATGCCAAGTCGTGAAGCCTGCGCCGGACTACGGATGTTTTGCTTTTTACCGCGGATGATGGCCGTACCGCTATCGGGACGGCGAATGCCAAACAGCAGTTCAGCTGTCTCAGTACGCCCCGATCCTAATAGCCCCGCCAGCCCCACCGCTTCGCCCGGGCGTACCTGCAGATCAAACGGCTCAATTGCGCCCTTCTTACCGTAATGATGAAATTCTACTACCGGTTTTTCACTGCGCAGCGTGCGTCCGGCACGCTGCAGCGCCGTTTGCAGCAGGTCGCGGCCCAGCATCAGTTTAATCAGTTCCAGTTGGGATAGCGTATGGGTGTCACGGGTAGCGATATATTGCCCGTTACGCAGTACGGTAATGCGATCGCAGATGCGATAAACCTGGTCAAGGAAGTGCGTGACAAAGATCAGGCTCATACCTTTGGCTCTGAGCTGATTCATCAAGGTAAACAGCATTTCAACTTCGCTGGCATCGAGGCTGGCGGTCGGTTCATCCAGGATCAGCACCTGAGCTGAGAGGTCTACCGCACGGCAGATAGCGATAATTTGCTGCATCGCCACAGAGTAGTGCCCCAGCGGGCGGTTAACATCCAGTTCAAAACCATAACGATTAAGCAGGCTGCGGGCTTCCCTGACTATTCTTTTTCGATCAACCATCCCGAAGCGGCGCGGCTCGCGCCCGATAAACAGATTATCCGCCACCGACATATTCGGCAGCAAATTAACCTCCTGGTAAACGGTCCCGATCCCGGCCTGCTGCGCCTGAGCGGTATTGCGCGGCGCTATCGGCTGACCATTCAGGACAATCTCACCGGCGTCACGCTGATAAACGCCGGTCAGCACTTTAATCAGAGTTGATTTTCCCGCTCCGTTTTCGCCCAGCAGCGCCATGATCTCTCCACGCCGCAGGCTAAAAGAGACGTTATCCAGTGCCTTTACGCCGGGAAAGAATTTGCTGACGCCACGAATATCCAGCAGCCGATCTGTTTGCTCGTTCATAATGCGCCTCGGTAGATAAGAAGGTCGGCGCAGGCAGCGATGCCTGGCCGACAGCTGGGGTTAAGCACGCCTTAATAGCCCATATCTTTTTTCTTATCGAGCTCGCTTTGCGCATCGGCAGGCAGCCAGAGCGTAGTCACGGTTTTAATCACTTTTGGCGGTACGGTGCCGTTCTGCCTGAATTTCTCCAGCGCGTCAAATGCCGGGCCAGCCATATTCGGTGTTAACTCAACGTTGGCGTTGGCTTCGCCTGCCAGCATCGCTTTATAAATATCGGGTACGCCATCAATCGAGCCGGTGAGAATATCTTTGCCCGGTTTTAATCCGGCTTCTTTAATAGCCTGAATCGCGCCGATAGCCATATCATCGTTGTGCGCATAAACCATGCAGATATTTTTTCCGTTATTCTCCGCCTTAATAAAGCTCTCCATCACCTCTTTACCTTTGCTACGGGTAAAGTCTCCGGACTGCGAACGAATTATTTTGATCCCCGGCGTATTGGCGATCGCTTCAGCGAAGCCTTTTTTGCGATCGATAGCCACACTGGCCCCTACCGTTCCCTGCAGCTCTACAACGTTACAAGGCTTGCCGTTCATCTGTTTTACCAGCCAGTCGCCGATTAACCGTCCTTCCAACACGTTGTCTGCGGTGATGACTGACATATAGAGTGACGGATCTTTCACTACGATGGCGCGGTCAAGCAGGAACACCGGGATCTCTGCATCCTTCGCTTCTTCCAGTACCGGTTCCCAACCGGTTTGCACCACCGGCGCAATAAAGATGGCGTCTACGCCCTGCGCAATAAACGAACGTACCGCCTTGATCTGGTTTTCCTGTTTCTGCTGACCATCGGCAATTTTCAGGGTGATGCCACGCTTTGCCGCCTCGCTTTTCGCTACGCTGGTTTCAGCAGCGCGCCAGCCTGATTCAGAGCCAACCTGAGAAAAGCCAACGGTTAAATCTGCCGCCAGCACCGGCGCGGCGAGCGCAGCGCTCACCATGGCTGAGATAAGTAAACGCTTCCACATAATATTTATTCCTCTGATGGGATTCAGATGTTCAGGTACAAAAGCCCCTACAGCCTGGCCGATTCGGCTACGTCAGATTTGGATATACTTCACAAAATCCAATTAATTAAATGAGTTAACTGTTTCAGGTTTGATAATCTTCTGTAGGTAATATGGATGATTCGCCTGAAGTTGGTTTGCGAGACTGTTAAATAAATGTAATAAAGAGAAGCGCTTAGCAAACCTCTCTTTGGAACCGATTACAAAGACGTGTAAACTTCAGTCATCAGCGTTAACGCCAGATTCTGCCGGTTAAATAACGGATTTGTGATGATTCGCACAATGCAGGAGTGTGCCTTTTTTAGCGAAAATGTTAACAATTAAGGCGCAGATGACCAAAATGTAAGAATAATGAAGTTTATTGTGACAGATAGTTTGTCACTTTTCCCTTATATGACAACTCTGTAGTTAAATGTTATTTATTAGGAAAAATCCTATCGCTCGCTTCAATTTTGGTTATAAGTCGCCGCGTAATCGTTTGCTATGATAAAAAAGTCGCTCAAAGGTTGAGTTTGAATCTTAACTCTTTCTGAACAGCGCTATTTTCTGAATTTAACCAATTTTTATCTGGCAGGATCTGGACAGATGGCGCGGCCTCTCTATACTGAGTCGCTCATTCTTCTTTCCATAATTATGGTTATTATGACAGCGCAAGATTACCTGTTGAAATTTCGTAAAGTGAATACCTCAGAAAGCCTGGAAAAATTATTTGATCATCTTAATTACTCGCTGACTGACGATCGGGAATTAATGAATATGTACCGCGCTGCCGATCATCGACGTGCAGAGCTGGTTTCCGGCGGACGGTTATTTAATTTAGGCGAAGTGCCTAAGTCAGTTTGGCGCTACGTGGTTTAATCCTGCCTGTTTCCTTCCGCTTCTTTCCCCTATAATGCCCGGTCCAACAGGCGTGATTCGCTTGGACAACGCCTGTCTCACGCCACCGTTTCTGCTGTAAGGAATGCATTATGTCATTAACCCCTTCCCCGCCGCGTCCTGGCGGCTGGCTACTGCTGCCGCTCGCCTGGCTGATTGTGACCCTGATAACCAGTGCGCTGGTCGTGGTGATGTATATTAGCGCCCTGTTTAATCCCGCGTGGCGCGAGCTGCTGTTCAGTCATGACCATACGTTTCTTTTACAGTGGGGATTATCGCTGGCAACGTCGCTGGCCGTATGGTGTTACAGCGCCTGGGTAACGTGGATTTTCTGTTTGCGCTCGCGTCGCCTGCCACGTCATTACATTATCTGGCTGCTGTTAACGGTGGTGCTGGCTTTAAAAACCTTCGCCTTTTCACCGGTCACCGATGGCGCGGCGGTGCGCTCTTTGCTGATCGCTTTGCTGGCGGCGGCAGTCCTGGTGCCCTATTTCAGACGTTCCCGTCGGGTGAAAGAGACGTTTATCGCGCCCTGAGCGCCATGATAATCACCTTAAATTTAATCCTGAGTGCTTTTGCTGCTTTTTTAACGGCGCGGTGCCGTTGTGATAGCATCGGGAATATTTGATAATAAGCGGCTTTTATTACTCCGGGCGAAACGATGACCGATTACCTGCTTCTTTTTGTTGGCACCGTACTGGTGAATAACTTCGTTCTGGTGAAGTTTCTCGGCCTTTGCCCGTTTATGGGCGTCTCCAAAAAGCTGGAAACGGCGATAGGCATGGGGCTGGCGACCACCTTTGTGATTACGCTGGCCTCAATTTGCTCCTGGCTGGTGAACCATCTGATTCTGTTGCCGCTGGATCTCGTTTACCTGCGTACGCTCTCCTACATTCTGGTGATTGCGGTAACCGTACAGTTCACCGAAATGGTGGTGCGTAAAACCAGTCCGCCGCTTTATCGTCTGCTGGGTATTTTTTTGCCGTTGATTACCACCAACTGTGCGGTGCTGGCGGTGCCTCTGCTGAGCGTTAACCTCAACCATACCTTTTTGCAGGCGGCGCTCTATGGCTTCAGCGCTTCGCTGGGCTTTTCGCTGGTAATGGTGTTATTTGCCGGGATGCGCGAGCGTCTGGTGCTGGCTAACGTACCGGCGCCGTTCAAAGGTTCTTCTATTGCCCTGATTACCGCTGGCCTGATGGCGCTGGCGTTTATGGGCTTCTCTGGTCTGGTGAAATTCTGATGTCCGCTATCTGGATAGCTGTTATTGCAATTAGCGCCCTGGGCCTGATTTTTGGCGGGCTGCTGGGCTACGCTTCGCGCCGCTTCAAAGTAGAAGCGGACCCCATCGTGGAACAAATCGACGCGACTCTGCCGCAGAGCCAGTGCGGACAGTGCGGTTACGCTGGCTGCCGCCCTTATGCCGAAGCGGTCGGTAACAATGGCGAGGCGATCAATAAATGCGCCCCCGGCGGTGAGCAAACCATGCTGAAACTGGCAGAGCTGCTGAATGTTGAGCCGCAGCCGCTGGATGGCGATGCCAGCGTCAAAGAGCCGGTACGCACCGTTGCCTGGATTGACGAGGCCAACTGTATTGGCTGCACCAAGTGTATTCAGGCCTGTCCGGTAGATGCTATCGTCGGTGCCACCCGTGCCATGCATACCGTGCTGAGCGATGTGTGCACCGGCTGCGACCTTTGCGTTGCCCCCTGCCCGACCGACTGTATTGAAATGCGCCCGGTTGCCACCACGACAGCCAACTGGAAATGGGATCTGCACACTATCCCTGTTCGGGTTATTCCTGTGGAACATCATGCTTAACCTTCTGAATCTATTCCGTAAAGATAAAGTCTGGGATTTCGACGGCGGCATTCATCCGCCTGAAATGAAAACCCAGTCAAACCGTACGCCGCTGCGTCAGCTGCCGCTGGCGGATCGCTTTATTATTCCGCTGAAACAACACATTGGCCATGAAGGCGAACTCTGCATTAAGCCAGGTGACAAGGTGCTGCGCGGCCAGCCGCTGACGTTCGGCAATGGCCGAATGCTGCCGGTGCATGCGCCGACTTCCGGCACGGTAGAGGCGATTGGTCCGCATATGACTGCGCATCCTTCCGGGCTGGCTGAGATCTCTGTATTTATCATTCCTGACGGTGAAGATCGCTGGATTGAGCGCCAGCCTCTGACCGATTATCGCCAGCTGCCGCGTGAAGAGCTGATAAAACGTATTCATCAGGCGGGCGTGGCAGGCCTTGGCGGTGCAGGCTTCCCTACTGCAACCAAGTTAAAAGGCGGGCTTAACAGCACCCGTACGCTGATCATTAACGCCGCCGAATGTGAACCCTATATCACTGCCGACGACCGGCTGATGCAGGATTGTGCCGATGAGGTGCTGGAAGGCAGCCGTATTCTTGCATGGGTGTTACAGGCGGAGCGCGTGCTGATCGGCATTGAGGACAATAAGCCAGAAGCGATTGCCGCCCTGAAGCGTGCGCTGGGCAACAGTACCGATCTGCAACTCCGCGTGATCCCCACCAAGTACCCTTCCGGCGGTGCAAAACAGTTAACTAAAATTCTTACCGGCAAAGAGGTCCCACACGGCGGGCGCTCTTCTGATATTGGCGTGCTGATGCAAAATGTCGGCACCGCCTGGGCGGTTAAGCGCGCTATTATCGACGGCGAGCCGCTGACCGAACGCGTAGTGACCCTGACTGGCGAAGCGGTGACGCAGCCCGGTAACGTCTGGGGACGTCTTGGTACACCCGTCAGCCATTTGCTGCATCAGGCGGGTTTCCAGCCGCAGCCGCAGCAGATGGTGATTATGGGCGGTCCGCTGATGGGCTTTACCCTGCCCGCGCTGGATGTGCCGGTGGTAAAAATCACCAACTGTCTGCTGGCACCTTCCGCCAGCGAGATGGGCGCGCCTCAACAGGAACTCTCCTGTATTCGCTGCAGCGCCTGCGCTGATGCCTGTCCGGCGAATTTGCTGCCGCAACAGCTTTACTGGTACAGCCAGGGGGGCGATCATGACAAAGCGCGGGCTTACCATATCGACGATTGCATTGAGTGCGGTGCCTGCGCCTGGGTTTGTCCCAGTAATATACCGCTGGTGCAGTATTACCGTCAGGAAAAAGCGGAACTGCGCGCTATCGATCTGGAGGCAAAACGTACCGCTGAGGCCAAAGCGCGTTTTGAAGCGCGCCAGGCGCGTCTTGAGCGTGAAAAGCTGGAGCGCGAAGCGCGTCATTCTCAGGCGAAACGCCGGGTCAGCGCCAGCGAGCAGGACGAAATCGCCGCCGCGCTTGAACGCGTAAAGGCGAAGAAAGCCGCTGAAACTGTTGAGGTGCAAGCCGGACAGGAGCCAGACAACGCTGCGGTTATTGCGCAACGCGAAGCGCGTAAGGCGATGGCCCGCGCACGTCAGGCAGAAAAACAGGCTGAAACCGAGCCGCTGTCGCGTCAGGCTGGCGATCCGCGCAAGGCGGCTGTGGAAGCCGCTATCGCTCGCGCCAAAGCGAAAAAAGCGCAGGTGGCAGGCGTCGCGCGTTCAGAAGCTGAGAATGATATGAATGCGGAAAGTCACAGCGTGCCAGCGACCGATGCGACCTCTCCGGTTGCCGATGCCGCCACGCCGGTCGATCCGCGCAAGGCAGCGGTGGAAGCCGCCATTGCCCGCGCCAAAGCGAAAAAAGCAGCGCAGGCGCAGGCCGCCAGCGCTGATGTATCAAACGTTGTCGGGCAGCCGCAAAGCCATCCGGCGGCTGACGACGCGCCGGTCGATCCGCGCAAGGCAGCAGTAGAAGCCGCCATTGCCCGTGCTAAAGCGAAAAAAGCGGCGCAGGCCGCCAGCGCTGATGCACCAAACGTTGTCGGGCAGCCGCAAAGCCATCCGGCGGCTGACGACGCGCCGGTCAATCCGCGCAAGGCAGCAGTAGAAGCCGCCATTGCCCGTGCTAAAGCGAAAAAAGCGGCGCAGGCCGCCAGCGCTGATGCACAAAACGTTGTCGGACAGCCGCAAAACCTTCCGGCGGCTGACGAAGCGCCGGTCGATCTGCGCAAGGCAGCGGTGGAAGCCGCCATTGCCCGCGCTAAAGCGAAAAAAGCAGCGCAGGCGCAGGCCGCCAGCGCTGATGCACCAAACGTTGTCGGGCAGCCGCAAAGCTATCCGGCGGCTGACGAAGCGCCGGCCGATCCGCGCAAGGCAGCGGTGGAAGCCGCCATTGCCCGCGCCAAAGCGCGTAAAGCACAGCAGCAGAGCCTTGAGGATTAAATGTTTCGTATTGCAAGCTCCCCTTATACTCATAACCATCGCGCCACCAGCCGCATTATGCTGCTGGTGCTGCTGGCCGCCGTACCGGGCATCATTGCCCAGTGCTATTTCTTTGGCTATGGCAACCTTATTCAGATAGCGCTGGCGGCGCTGACGGCCTGGGGCACCGAGGCGGCCATTTTACATCTGCGCAAACAGCCGGTACTGGTAAACCTGAAGGATCACTCTGCCCTGCTGACTGCGGTGCTGCTGGGCATTAGCCTGCCGCCGCTGGCTCCCTGGTGGCTGATTGTTATTGGCACTGCCTTTGCCATTATTATCGCCAAGCATTTATATGGCGGGCTGGGACAAAACCCGTTTAACCCGGCGATGATCGGTTATGTGGTGCTGTTAATCTCCTTCCCGGTGCAGATGACCAGCTGGCTACCGCCCCAGGCGCTGCAATCCGTCACGCCCGACCTGGCTGACTCGCTGAGCATGATCTTTACGCATCACACGCTGGCAGGCGATACCATGCAACAGCTGCAGCTGGGCGTGGACGGCATTAGCCAGGCAACCCCGCTGGATAATTTTAAAACCGGCCTGCGCGCCGGCCACAGCGCCGATCAGCTGCTGGCCCAGCCGATTTACAGTGGCGTGCTTGCCGGCCTCGGCTGGCAATGGGTGAATGCGGCTTTTCTGCTGGGCGGGCTGTTTCTGCTGGCGAAAAGCACTATCCGCTGGCATATTCCGCTGAGCTTTCTGCTTGCGCTACTGCTTTGCGCCACGCTGGGCTGGCTGTTTTCTCCCGCTACGCTGGCGTCGCCGATGATTCATCTCTTTTCCGGTGCAACCATGCTGGGCGCGTTTTTTATCGCAACCGATCCGATTACCGCCTCCACTACCAATAAAGGCCGCCTGCTTTATGGCGCGCTGATTGGTCTGCTGGTCTGGCTGATCCGTAGTTTTGGCGGTTATCCGGATGGCGTTGCCTTTGCGGTGCTGCTGGCGAATATCTGCGTGCCGCTGATCGATTACTATACCCAGCCGCGCGTATACGGCCACCGCAAGGAGTAAAGCATGCTGGATACCATACGTAAAAATAGCGTAAGGCTGGCGCTGTTTGCCGCTGTAACCACCGGCCTGACCGCAGTGATCAATACGGTTACCAGACCGACTATTGCTCACCAAACCGCAGTGCAGCAAAAAATCCTGCTGGATCAGGTGGTGCCGCCCGAAAAATATAATAACGTAATGCAGGATGAATGTTACGTTGTCACCGATAGCGCGTTAGGCAACGACAAGCCCCACCGTTTATACGTGGCGCGTAAAGACGATCGCCCGGTCGCGGCGGCGCTGGAAACCACCGCGCCAGACGGCTATTCCGGCGCAATCCAGATGCTGGTCGGCGCAGATTTCCACGGCAAAGTACTGGGCGTGCGGGTGGTTGAACATCATGAAACGCCAGGCCTTGGCGATAAAATCGATCTGCGCATTTCCGACTGGATCACCGCTTTTAGCAGCGTACAACTGAACGGCGCGCAGGATACCCATTTCGCGGTGAAGAAAGATGGCGGTGATTTCGATCAGTTTACCGGCGCGACCATTACCCCACGTGCAGTGGTTAACGCGGCTAAACGCGCTACGCTGCTTATAGAAACTCTGCCAGAAAAAATTTCTGCGCTACCCGTTTGTGGAGACGCTAATGAGTGAAGCTAAAAATTTATTAATCGGCGGCCTGTGGAAGAACAACTCTTCGCTGGTGCAGCTGCTGGGCCTCTGCCCGCTGCTGGCCGTGACCTCCACTGCCACCAACGCGCTGGGGCTGGGGCTGGCGACCACGCTGGTGCTAACCATCACCAACAGCGCTATCTCCGCCTCGCGCCGCTGGGTGCCGTCGGAAATCCGTATTCCTGTTTACGTCATGATCATCGCCTCGGTGGTGAGCTGTGTGCAGATGCTGATTAACGCTTACGCTTATGGCCTGTATCAGTCGCTGGGGATCTTTATCCCGCTGATTGTTACCAACTGCATTGTAGTGGGACGCGCGGAGGCGGTCGCCTCGAAAAGTTCTGTGCCGCTGTCGGCGCTGGATGGCTTTGCCATCGGCATGGGTGCCACCTGTGCGATGTTCGTGCTGGGCTGCCTGCGTGAAATTATTGGCAACGGTACAATTTTTCACGGTGCCGATCAGTTGCTGGGTAGTTGGGCAAAAGTGCTGCGCATCGAAGTAGTACATTTCGACTCGCCAATGCTGCTGGCGATGCTGCCACCGGGTGCCTTTATTGGCCTCGGTATGCTGCTGGCGGCCAAATATATTATCGATCAGAAATTGAAGGCGCGTGCCGCCGCGCAGCAGAGCCTTGCACAGGAACCAGCCGGGAAAGCGGTGTGAATAAAGAAAAACGCTATCAAATTTTGTCACGACTGCGGGATAACAATCCTCATCCGACAACCGAACTACAGTTTAACTCCCCTTTTGAGCTGCTGATTGCAGTGCTGCTCTCGGCGCAGGCCACCGATGTCAGCGTCAATAAGGCAACGGCGAAGCTCTATCCGGTCGCCAATACGCCCGCAGGAATGCTGGAGCTCGGCGTCGAGGGCGTAAAGCAGTACATTAAAACCATCGGCCTGTTTAACAGCAAAGCGGAAAACGTGATTAAGACCTGCCGCATTCTGCTGGAGCGGCATAATGGCGAAGTGCCGGAAGATCGCGCCGCGCTGGAAGCCCTGCCCGGCGTCGGGCGTAAAACCGCCAACGTGGTGCTGAATACTGCCTTTGGCTGGCCGACAATCGCCGTGGATACCCATATTTTCCGCGTCTGTAACCGTACCAATTTTGCGCCTGGCAAGAACGTTGAGCAGGTAGAAGAGAAGCTGCTAAAAGTGGTGCCCGCTGAATTTAAAGTGGATTGCCATCACTGGCTGATTTTACACGGACGTTATACCTGCATTGCCCGTAAACCGCGCTGCGGTTCCTGCCTGATTGAAGATCTGTGCGAATATAAAGAGAAAGTCGATCTCTAAAGCGTCGTGTTTATACCAAATAAAAAGCTGACAGGCAGGCATTGCAATCGGGTTCAATGGAGAGAGCTTTTCCTGAATAGCGGATGCCTGATCGCTTCCTGCCCTGTAAAAAGGCCAGTCAGCCTGCACTGACTGGCCCGGATGATGCTGATCGGCTTTGCTTACGCGCTTTCCTGCGCATCCGCCTCGGCAATTTCCTGTTCGCGCTGCAGGCGATAATAGTCCGCCTGCGATGGCGCGAGCGGCTGTTTGCCACGGATCAAATCGGAGATTTTCTCAGCGATCATTACTGTAGGCGCGTTCAGGTTACCGGTGGTGATTTGCGGCATGATCGAGGCATCCACTACGCGTAACCGCTGCAGACCATGTACCCGCCCTTCACTGTCTACCACGTCCATTTCACCGTAACCCATCGCGCAGCTGCCGCAGGGGTGGTAAGCGGTTTCTGCATGCTCGCGGATAAAGGCGTCGATCTGATCGTCGCTCTGCACTGCGATGCCCGGCTGGATTTCCGCGCCACAGTAGGGCTCGAGCGCTGGCTGACGCATGATCTCGCGCGTCAGCCGCACCGCCGCGCGAAACTCCACCCAGTCGCGCTTTTCTGACATATAGTTGAAAAAGATTGATGGCGCGTCATAAGGATCTCTGGACTTCAGTTTAATACGCCCGCGGCTCATGGAACGCATCGGCCCGACATGCGCCTGGAAACCGTGCTCTTTAACCGGGCTGCTGCCATTATAATTAATTGCCACCGGCAGGAAGTGATATTGCAGATCCGGCCATTCCGGATGTTTATCGCTGCGGATAAAACCGCCCGCTTCAAACTGATTGCTGGCACCGATGCCGGTTCCTTTCAGCAGCCACTCGGCACCGATTGCCGGCTGGTTCCACCACTTCAGTGCCGGATAGAGAGAAATTGGCTCTTTACAGCGAAACTGCATATAGATCTCCAGATGATCCTGCAGATTGCGCCCTACGCCCGGCAGCGCATGCACTACATCAATATCCAGTTCGCGCAGCCACTCTTCCGGCCCCACGCCGGAGCGCTGCAGGATCTGCGGCGAGGCGATAGCGCCAGCGCACAGCAACACTTCTCGCCGTGCGCTGGCCTGCTGACGCGCGCCCTTACGCAGCCAGGTTACGCCGCTGGCGGTTTTACCCTTAAACAGAATTCGATCGGTTTGCGCATGGGTAATAATCGTCAGGTTTGAACGCTGTTTTGCCACGTCAAGATAGCCGCGCGCGGTGCTGGAGCGATGTCCCTGTGGCGTAACGGTGCGATCCATCGGCCCGAAACCATCCTGGCGATAGCCGTTCAGATCGTCGGTTTCATGGTGTCCTGCCTGTTTTGCCGCCTCGATAAAGGCGCGATAAAGCGGATTATTGCCGGTTTTCGGCGTGGTTACGCTCAGATAGCCTTCGCCGCCATGATAGTCGTTTTCGCCGATATCACGCTTTTCTGCCCGGCGGAAATAGGGCAAACAGTGCAGATAAGACCAGCTTTCCAGCCCCGATTTTTTTGCCCAGCCATCGTAATCCAGCGCGTTGCCGCGAATGTAACACATGCCGTTGATTAACGAGGAGCCGCCCAGCCCTTTGCCGCGTCCACACTCCATCCGGCGATGGTTCATATGGGGTTCAGGATCGGTTTCGTAGGCCCAGTTATAGCGTTTACCCTGTAACGGATAAGCCAAAGCGGCTGGCATTTGGGTACGGAAGTCCCAGCGGTGATCGCGTCCGCCTGCTTCCAGTAACAGTACCGATACGTCAGCATCCTCGGTAAGGCGCGTCGCCAGCACATTTCCCGCTGAACCGGCACCAATAATGATGTAATCAAATTCCTGCATTAAACCTCCGGGATCCGGCGGCCTGCGCCACCGGTGTATGTATTAAAACGCTGACGGGTAGTCTCCCAGCTCAATCAGCACGGATTTGGTGCGGGTATAGTGCTGCAGCGTATCGATGCCGTTTTCACGACCTACGCCAGACTGCTTGTAGCCGCCAACCGGCATCGGGGCCGGGGACTCCCCCCAGCTGTTAACCCAGCAGATGCCGGCTTCCAGCTGATGGATCACGCGGTGCGCGCGGTTCAGCGACTGGGTAAAAATGCCGCCCGCCAGACCGTAGCCGGTGGCGTTAGCACGCTGAATCACTTCGTCTTCGTCGTCAAAGACCAGAATGCTCATTACCGGGCCGAAGATCTCTTCCTGTACAATGCGCATCTCATCATGACAGTCGCTGAATACCGTCGGCTCTACGTAGTAACCCGCAGCCAGCTCGCCTTCGGTAATGCGCTGCCCGCCCGCCAGCAGGCGCGCGCCCTCCTCTTTGCCCAGCCGCAGGTAAGAGACCACTTTTTCACAGTGCTGTGCGCTGACCAGCGGACCGAAGTTCACCGCCGGATCGCGCGGGTCGCCGGTTTTAATACGGGCCATTTTCTCCAGCAGACGCTGTTCAAATGCCGACAGCAGCGAGCGCTGAACGAAAACGCGCGTGCCGTTGGTACAAACCTGACCGCTGCTATAAAAATTGGCCATCATGGCACCATCAACGGCGCGCGCCAGGTCAGCATCATCAAACACAATCAGCGGTGACTTACCGCCCAGCTCCATGGTGACCTCTTTCAGGTTGGCCAGCGCCGCATCCGCCATTACCCGTTTGCCGGTGTTCACTTCACCGGTAAAAGAGATTTTTTCGATGTCGGGATGCTGGCTCAGCGCCTGTCCGACCTCGGCAGCACCCTGCACCACGTTAAATACGCCGTCCGGCAGACCCGCTTCGCTATAGATTTTGGCCAGTTCCAGCGCGCTTAAGGGCGTGACTTCGCTGGGTTTAAACACCATTGCATTACCGGCAGCCAGCGCGGGCGCGCTTTTCCACAGCGCGATCTGGATCGGATAGTTCCATGCGCCAATCCCGGCACAGACGCCCAGCGGCTCGCGGCGGGTGTACACCAGCGCGCTGTCACGCAGCGGGATCTGCTCACCCTGCAGCGCAGGTGCCAGGCCTGCGTAATACTCCAGCACGTCAGCGCCGGTCACAATATCCACAGCGGCCGTTTCGCTAATCGGCTTACCGGTATCGGCAGTTTCCAGCTCAGCCAGCGCCTGATTGCGCTCACGCAGCAGCGCTACCGCCTTCAGCAACACGCGGCTACGCTCAACCGGCGTATAGCTGCGCCAGATACGCTGTCCGGCCTGGGCGCTGGCCACGGCGCGATCCACATCCTCGCGGCTGGCGGCGCTGATTTCCGCCAGAACCTTGCCGTTAGCGGGGTTGACGCTGGTAAAAATTGCGCCCTGACCCGGCTCTTCGCGACCGTTAATATAGTTTCCGCGGCGTTCTGCCATGTTTCCTCCTGTTAATGCGGGTTCTGCTCCGGCGACCGTAGCCAAAGCGCGAGATTCTGATAACAGAGCGTTCGGGCCCGTCGGAGCCCATCCTCAATGGGCTCCGACGATAACGTCATGCGCAACCACAATCCGTCAATGATTGCCGCCATGCTGCTGCCCGCCGCTCGTGCCTGCCCGCGCGGCATTGCGCGGGCAAACTGGGCGGTCAGATTCGACCACAGCCGCCGATCGTTGATGCTTTGCAGGCGCTGTAGCCTGGGCTGATGCAAACTGTTCGTCCAGAACACCAGCCAGGTTTTTAATACCGGAGCATCAACCTGCGAGAGGTCAAAATTGCCGTCGATGATGGCGCGTATCTGTGCTTCCGGCGTGTCGGGAACCTGACGCCTTTGTCGCTCTACCGCCAGGTAGAGATCGGCCAGTATCTGCCGCATGCAGGCGTCCAGCAGGCCATTTTTGTCGCCAAAATAGTGGCTGACGATGCCGGTCGAGACACCCGCCTCTTTGGCAATTACCGCAATACTGGCTTCCGCCAGTCCTACCCGATCGATTACCGTCAGGGTCGCTTTAATTAGCTGCGCCTGGCGTATGGCTTTCATTCCAACTTTTGGCATCGTGCTGTCACTTTTCACCAATAAAGTCTCTATAGGCTAGCTTTTTTATATTGAACGTTCAATCAATAAAACCTACTATCTATAACAAATGGATAACAAAACCTTGAACTTTACAGGGGCTTTCAGGCAGGGATGATTCACTTAATTTGATGGGGAGCTTGCATGCCGGGGTCACAAGACCGAGATACCATTCAATCCGTTACGCTTAACCGCGCAGTGTTTTATGGCGCTGCGCTAATCATTGTGCTTTTTTCCTCTTGCGTGCTCGCCTTTCCTGAACAGGCGAGCCTGATACTGGGTAAGGCGCAAACCTGGGCTTCCGCCACCTTCGGCTGGTATTACATGCTGGTGGTGGCTTTTTATCTGGGCTTTGTGCTGTTTGTCGCCCTTTCCCGCTATGGCGATATCAAACTGGGCCCGGATCACGCGACGCCCGATTTCAGCTATGGCAGCTGGGCAGCGATGCTATTTTCCGCCGGCATCGGTTCCGAGTTGCTGTTTTTTGGCGCGTCAGAGCCGCTGGATCACCTGCTGCTGCCGCCGGAAGGGGTCGCAGGCTCCGCTCAGGCGGCGCGCGACGGCATGGTGCTGACCATGATGCACTGGGGTCTGCACGGCTGGGGCATTTATACGCTGGTGGCGATGGCGTTGGCCTATTTTGCTTATCGTCATAATTTGCCGCTGGCGCTGCGATCCGCGTTTTATCCGCTGATTGGCGATCGTATTAACGGCCCTGTGGGCCATGCAGTCGATATATTCGGCATCGTCGGTACTATGTTTGGCCTGGCAACCAGTCTGGGCATCGGCGTAATGCAGATTAATTCCGGCATCAGCTTTTTAACCGGCATCGCGCAGAGTCATACCATGCAGGTGATCCTGATTGTGGTGGTGATGGGCGCTGCGACCCTTTCCGCCGTCAGCGGCGTCGATAAAGGCATTCGCCGGATGTCGGAGCTGAATATGCTGCTGGCGCTGCTTATGTTCTTTTTTGTACTGTTTACCGGGCCAACAGCCCATCTGCTGAACACGCTGGTGCAAAACTTCGGCGACTATTTTACCAGCCTGCCGCGTAAAACCTTCGATCTTTACGCCTACGGCAATAGCGGTAAAGAGCGCTGGCTGGGCAGCTGGACGGTGTTTTACTGGGCCTGGTGGATTGCATGGTCGCCGTTTGTCGGCATGTTTATCGCTCGTATTTCCCGTGGCCGTACCCTGCGCGAATTTGTTATTGGCGTGCTGCTGATCCCGATGGGCTTTACGCTGGCCTGGCTGTCGGTATTCGGCAACAGCGCGCTGAGTTTCTTCCAGCATGGTATGAAACAGCTGGGCAATATTGCCCTGAGCGAGCCGGCGATGGCGGTTTACCATATGCTCTCCAGCTATCCGCTGGCGACGCCGCTTATTGTGTTGGCGGTAGCCATCTGCTTTATCTTTTTTGTAACCTCAGCCGACTCCGGCGCGCTGGTGGTGGCTAATCTCTCCTGTACCGGTGACAGCAGCAGCGATGCGCCCAACTGGCTGCGAATTTTCTGGGCAGCGGCGGTCTGTATGCTCACACTTTCTCTGCTGTTTGCTGGCGACTATACCTCGTTGCAAACCGCAGTGGTGCTGAGCGCCTTGCCCTTTTCTCTGGTACTGGTGCTGTTTGTGGTGGCGATGTATCGCGCGCTGCATCATGAAAAACAGCGCGATCGCAGCCGCTCGCTGGCCATTGCCTCACCGCTGCTTAACGGGCGTTATCGTCCGGGCCACACCAGTAGCTGGCGTCGACGCCTGAACCGGGCCATCTCTTATCCGGGACGCGATATGGTTTATCGCTTTATGGATGAGACGGCGCGTCCGGCGCTGAGTAAGGTCGTTGAAGTCCTGGAAGAGAAGGGTTTACAGGTGGAAAGCGATCTGTCGCCACAGGATTTTTCAATGAGCATTCGCGTCGAACATGGCGATGAAGCGCCTTTTGTATACGGCGTGCAGATGCAGGGTTACAGTACTCCTTCCTTTATGCGTCGCGGCGGTAATTTACCTACTGCCAGCCGCTATTATCGTGCGGAAGTCCATTTATGGGAGGGCAGCCAGGAATATGACCTGGTGGGTTATACCGAAGAGCAGATAATTAACGATATTCTGGATCACTATGAACGACATCTGCAGTTTCTGCATTTAATTCGTTAATTTGTATCTTTAGCCGGGCATAATAGTGTTATGCCCGAATTTCATAGTTTATTAATTCATCACACTTATTTTTAATCCTGAATTAATCGTTTAGATTGTGATCCTGCTCACATCTTAAAACCGCTCAATTTCCACTGTTGCGCAACTCTCTATAAACATTGATAAAAATTCTATTAAACCTGCTTTGCCAGCGATTTATTCTGCGTTTTTGGTGAATTTTTGCATGTCATAAGGTTAATAGCGTTACCAGAAAACAATCGCCCTTCAGTCCTGCCTCTCAGATTAAAATGATATATTGTTTCGTCAATAAATTAACAAACAGTACTTAACACTATTTAACACGCTTAACTATTGCTGTTAACCCTATGCGCTAAGGCTGGGATAGCAAATAAAAAAACACTTGCCACTCGTGGCGGGATAAGAGAAATTAACCGCCGTTTTTTCAGATTTTATTACAGAACCGCGCGCAGGTTTCGCCAGCGACGCAGTCTTATTTCCTGATGAAAATCAGGTTGAAACAACAGAGGTAACAGTGTCTACAGCAAACAAACACACTGACAAGGCGGCAAGCCTTAATGCGTTCAAACAACCAAAAGCGTTTTATCTGATCTTTTCTATCGAACTTTGGGAACGTTTCGGTTACTACGGTCTGCAAGCCATTATGGCAGTCTACCTGGTTAAACAGCTGGGTATGTCTGAATCTGACTCCATCACGCTTTTCTCATCGTTCAGCGCGCTGGTTTACGGCCTGACCGCTATCGGCGGCTGGCTGGGGGATAAAGTGCTTGGCACCAAACGCGTGATCGTGCTTGGCGCGCTGGTCCTGGCGGTAGGTTACAGTCTGATTGCCTGGTCAGGGCATGATGTGTCGATGGTTTATATTGGCATGGCCACTATCGCTATGGGCAGCGGCCTGTTTAAAGCCAACCCGGCCTCCCTGCTCTCTACCTGCTACGACAAGGATGACCCGCGTATCGATGGTGCTTTCACCATGTTCTATATGTCGATCAACGTGGGCTCACTGGTTTCCATGATGCTGACGCCATGGCTGGCGGCGCGCTACGGCTGGAGCGTGGCCTTTGCCCTCTCTGTGGTTGGCCTGGCGATCACCGTTATTAACTTCCTGCTGTGTCAGAAAATGGTGAAGAACTATGGTTCTAAACCCGATTTCGCGCCGCTGAATATGGGTAAACTGCTGGCAACGCTGGTCGGCGTAGTAGTGCTTATTTCTATCGCCACCTGGCTGCTGCATAATCAGTTTATTGCGCGCATTGTACTGGGCGTGATTGCGCTGGGCATTCTGCTGGTTTTCGCGAAAGAAGCCTTCGCATTAAAAGGCGCGGCGCGTCGCCGTATGATTGTTGCTTTCCTGTTGATGGTCGAAGCGATTGTGTTTTTCGTACTCTATATGCAGATGCCGACCTCGCTTAATTTCTTCGCCATTCGTAACGTAGAACACAATATTCTGGGCATTACTTTTGAACCTGAACAGTATCAGGCGCTGAACCCGTTCTGGATCATGGTAGCCAGCCCAATCCTGGCCGCCGTCTATAACAAAATGGGCGACCGCCTGCCGATGCCGCATAAGTTTGCTATCGGTATGGTTCTTTGCTCCGGCGCCTTCCTGGTACTGCCGCTGGGCGCAAGCTTCGCCAATCAGTTAGGCATCGTATCCGTTAGCTGGCTGATCCTGAGCTATGCGCTGCAAAGTATCGGTGAGCTGATGATTTCCGGACTGGGTCTGGCGATGGTTGCTCAGCTGGTGCCGCAGCGTCTGATGGGCTTTATTATGGGCTCCTGGTTCCTGACCACCGCTGGTGCCGCCATGATTGCCGGTAAGGTTGCTAACCTGATGGCAGTACCAGAAGGCGTCAACGATCCGCTGCAGTCGCTGCAAATTTACAGCGATGTGTTTCAGAAGATCGGTATCGCCACCGCAGTTATCGCCGTGCTGATGCTGCTGACCGCGCCGATCCTGAACCGCATGACTATCGATCATGATGTACCTAAACAGCCATAAGCGGCTGGTGTGATGCATAAAAAAGCCGTCCCCGTGACGGCTTTTTTTATTCTTTTTTTACGCTGACATTTGCCAAAGCCCGCAGTAGGATGAGGCTCCCCCCCGCATGCAACAAGGAGCATTGTATGAAACTGTTCAGTAAAGCCGGTGCCTGTTCCCTCTCTCCCCATATCATCCTGCGCGAGTGCGGCCTTGATTTCACCCAGGTGAATGTCGATTTAGCCAGCAAAAAAACCGAGCGCGGCGAAGACTATTGGCAAATCAATCCCAAGGGGCAAGTTCCGGCCCTGGAACTGGATGACGGCACGCTGCTCACTGAAGGTCCGGCTATTGTGCAATATCTGGCCGATTTAAAGCCCGATCGTCAGTTGCTGGCGCCAGCCGGAAGCCTGACACGCTACCATACGCTGGAATGGCTGAACTATATCGCCACTGAGCTGCATAAAGGCTTTACTCCGCTGTTCCGCCCCGATACGCCAGAAGAAGTTAAAGTGCAACAGCGTCAGCAGCTGGAGCGCAAATTCCGCTACGTCAATGATGAGCTGCAGGATAAACAGTGGCTGGTGGGTTCACGCTTTAGCGTGGCGGATGCCTATCTGTTTGTTGTCTCGCGCTGGGCAAATGCGGTGCAGCTTGACCTGAGCACGCTGGAAGCGTTGTCAGCCTGGCAGGCGCGCGTGGCTGAACGACCCGCCGTGATTGCCGCATTGAAAGCGGAAGGCCTGGCCTGATGTCAAACGGGACGCTGTTGCGTCCCGCTATTTTTCTTTTTCGCCTGTTGGCCGCTTAAAGTTTCTCAGCGACAAAATGCTGCTGTGGTTGCGCAATCAAATCCTGGGCCGCCACCAGCTGTAGTTCATATTCGCCCATCTCATGGGTTTTCAGCATCACCTCATACACCGCTGCGGTGATATGCTCCAGCGACTGCTTCAGCGTTTCGCCCTTTAACAAATTAACCAGCAGCAGGCCGCTGGTTAAATCGCCAACGCCTACCGGCTGTCTGACACCAAAATCGATCAGGGGACGGCTGATATGCCAGGCTTCCTGGGCAGTAACCAGCAACATTTCAAAACGGTCGCTGCGACGTCCGGCGCGTGCCAGATGTTTAACCAGCACAATTTTTGGCCCTTGCGCAATCAGTTTTCGTGACACTGTCACCGCCTCGTCTACTGACGTCACGCTGCTGCCGCTGAGCATTTCCAGCTCCAGCAGGTTCGGCGCGATGATATCGCTGGCAGGCAGCGACGCTTTGCAGTGAAACTCCGCCACACCCGGCGCCACGATGCAGCCCTTTTCCGGATGTCCCATCACCGGATCGCAGAAGTACCAGGCGTCGGGATTGGCCTGTTTGACCTGGCGTACAATCTCCAGAATCTGTTCACCCTGCTCGGCAGACCCGAGATAGCCGCTCAGCACCGCATCGCAGGTTTTTAAGCGATCGATATTGGCAATACCCTTCACAATATCGGTCAGATGTGAAGCCGGCATAACGGTGCCGGTCCAGTGCCCGTATTGCGTATGGTTGGAAAACTGAACGGTATTTAATGGCCAGACGTTCGCGCCCATACGACGCATCGGGAATTCCGCCGCGCTGTTGCCGGCGTGACCAAAAACTACGTGAGACTGAATAGCGAGAATATTTTTCATGTTAAACCTTGCACAGCCCTGCCAAAAAATAAGGCCGGTCGAACCGGCCTTTTATCTTTATTTCCAGCACACCAGACAATAGTGCTTTTTACCGCGACGCAGCAAGGTATAACGACCAAACAGCCTGTCGCTGTCGCTGAAGCGGTATTCCGCATCAGACTGTTTTTCACCGTTAACCGTAACCGCGTTAGAATTGATCATGGTGCGCGCCTGCCCGCGGGACGGCACCAGCTCCGCATTAACCAGCGCCTGTTGCAGATCGGCATCGGCTTCCAGCGTAATGGTCGGCATGCCGTCCTGCGCCAGCTGTTCGAAATCCGCTTCGGTCATCTCGCTCAGGCTGCCGGAGAAGAGGCTTTGCGTGATACGCTGCGCCGCAGTCAACCCTTCTTCGCCATGCACCAGACGGGTGACCTGTTCGGCCAGCACATACTGAGCGCGCGGCGCTTTGCCGCTGTTTTTATCTTCTTCTTCCAGCGCATTGATCTCTTCAATGCTCATAAAGGTGAAGAATTTCAGGAAGCGATAAACGTCCGCATCGGCGGTGTTGATCCAGAACTGATAGAATTTGTACGGGCTGGTTTTCGCGGCGTCCAGCCATACCGCGCCGCCTTCCGTTTTGCCAAATTTCGTGCCGTCAGACTTGGTGATCAACGGTACGGTCAGGCCAAACACCTGATTTTGATGCAGACGCCGCGTCAGATCGATGCCGGAAGTGATGTTACCCCACTGATCGGAGCCACCAATCTGCAGCGCCACGCCGTAGCGTTCGTTCAGGCAGGCGAAATCATAACCCTGCAACAGATTGTAGGAGAACTCGGTAAAGGAGATGCCCTGATCTTCGCGATTCAGACGCTGCTTCACCGCCTCTTTGTTAATCATCTGGTTAACAGAGAAGTGTTTGCCAATATCACGCAGGAAAGTCAGCACGTTCATGCTGCCGAACCAGTCGTAGTTGTTGGCCGCAATAGCGCTGTTTTCACCACAGTCGAAATCCAGGAACGGGGCGACCTGTTTGCGGATTTTATCTACCCATTCATTTACGGTTTCAGTCGTGTTCAGCTTGCGCTCTGCCGCTTTAAAGCTGGGATCGCCAATCAGACCGGTGGCTCCGCCCACCAGCGCAACCGGTTTATGTCCCGCATCCTGGAAACGTTTCAGACAAAGCAAAGGTACCAGATGGCCCAAATGCAAGCTGTCGGCAGTGGGATCAAAGCCGCAATAGAGAGCGATTGGCCCTTGCGCCAGTCTCTCTGCTAACGCGTCCTCGTCCGTTACCTGGGCGATCAGGCCCCGCTCTTGCAATTGTTTAATCAGGTTACTGCTGGTCATTAAAGACTCCATGTTGTAACGACTGCACCTATGCTGGTACACAGCTTTCCGCTGACGTGCGGAGAAATGAAGGCCTATAGAATAAAGCGCTGTTGCCGCCAGCGCCAGCGCCTCAGGCGGATATTTAGTGAATCAGGGCGCCAGCCGATCGATTTTCCAGCGCTCGCCGTCGCGCTGATAGAAAAAGCGATCGTGCAGCCGGTTCTCACCACCCTGCCAGAACTCCATTGCGTCGATTTTTACTCGAAATCCGCCCCAGAAACTGGGCAGCGGCACCTCGCCCTGACTGAATTTCTGTTTCAGCTCAAGAAATTTACTTTCCAGTACCCCGCGCGCTGATATGCGGCTGGACTGCTGCGAAACCCAGGCGCCAATTTGGCTATCACGCGGACGGCTGTGGAAATATTTCACCACCTCCAGCGTCGACAGCTTTTCTACCTGGCCCAGCACCATCACCTGACGCTCCAGAAAATGCCAGGGAAACAGCAAACTCACGCGCGGATTTTCAGCCAGCTGCTGCGCCTTACGGCTGCCCAGATTGGTATAAAAAATCATGCCGCGCTCGTCGTAGTGCTTAAGCAAAACAATGCGTTGATAAGGCTGCCCCTGCGCATCAACGGTCGCCACGCACATCGCGGTGGGATCGGGCACCCGGGCATCGCACGCCTGACGCAGCCACTGTTCGAATAAGGCCAGCGGCTGCTCAGGCAGATCCTTACGACGCAGGCCGCCGCGGGTATATTCACGGCGCAAATGGGCTATCTGTTGCAAACTCTCATTGTCACTCATAACCGGATCCAACCATAGCAATAGGGTGCCGCTATTGTGCTATTCACCCTGATAATATTCAACGCGCAGGCGCGTCCTGCAGCTGGCAATCATTGACAATAATGCGCTGATTACGCTCGATAAACGCACTGTTGCCCTTTGACCAGAAACGGTAAGTGCCGTTGCTGTAGATCACGCCGGAAGCGGATTGCTGCTCAGTCAGCGTGAGCGGCTGGCCGTCCATAATAAAATGCGCCTGCTGTTGCGCGATTTTAACCGTCAGCGGCAGCGTGCCACACAGATAGTGTAACGTCTGCTCTTGCGGCTGATGTTTGCCAAACAGGCCACAGCCGGAAAGCAGCATTATCGGAAACAGTATCAGATGCTTGTGCATGCGATCTCCTTACGATACCTCATAGCGGTGGCCGATTGGCCGGATAGATAGCGCCCAGTATGCTGGCTTCGCGAGCGCCGGTAACCGACGGCAAATTACCTGACAATCCTGATAGCGTGCGGTAAGCCAGCCAGGCGAAAGCCAGCCCTTCCATATCATCGCCATTGATGCCAACTTTATCCGTCGTGGAGACTTCCGTACCTGCTAATAATGACGCCAGGCGCGCCATCAGCAGCGGATTGCGGCAGCCGCCGCCGCATACCAACAGGCGATCGCAGCCACCGCTCAGTTGCACCTGTTCGCTGATGGTCATCGCCGTCAGCTCCAGCAGCGTAGCCTGTACATCCTGCGTAGCCAGGCCCGGGAAATGGCTTAGTTGCTTTTCGATCCAGCCGAAATTGAAATACTCTCTGCCGGTGCTTTTTGGTGCCGGCAGCGCAAACCAGCCGTCGCTCAGCATCTGCTTCAGTAACGGCAGAATGACCTTTCCACTGCCTGCCCATGCGCCATCCTTATCATAAGGCAGACCGCGATGACGCCAGATCCAGGCATCCATCAGCATATTGCCGGGTCCGGTATCGTACCCGCCCGGCGCTCTGCCAGGGATCAGCACCGAAAGATTCGCAATGCCGCCAATGTTTAATACCATGCGACGCTCTTGCGGATGCATCAGCAACGCCTGATGAAAAGCGGGCACCAGCGGCGCGCCCTGCCCGCCCAGCGCCATATCGCGCCGACGAAAATCGCCGACCACGGTAATGCCGGTCGCAGCGGCAATCTGGTTATTGTCGCCAATCTGCAGCGTACTGGGCGCATCACCATAGGGCTCATGCCATACCGTCTGGCCATGACATCCGATGGCGGTGATATCATCGGCGCTCAGGTTTTGCTGTTTCATTAACGTTAATACCGCCTCCGCAAACAGGCGGCCAAGACGGGTATCCAGCTGCCCCAGCTGCGACAGCGTCAGGTTTTGCCCCTGATTGATCGCCAACAACTGCTGGCGTATCGCCTGTGGCACCGGATGGTAATAGCTCGCCTGTTGCGCCACCATTCGTTCATCAATCGCGGCTAACACCACATCCACGCCATCCAGGCTGGTGCCGGACATTACGCCAATATAGCGTCCCGATTTCATCAACTGACCTTACTTCCGCTCTGGAAGAGAATTCAAACAGCCCTCAGCCTGGCAAAAAAGGCTGGGTAATTCTATGATTAATTGTTGTTTTTCATGTACGACCCGACGCTTTTACATTCAGGCATGATTTTTTGCTGGCGTAATTGAATCTTTGTTTATCTGATACGGTTTATGCTCAGCCCTCGTCTTTTTTTCACTATTTTAAAACAGGCGTAGGTTCTGCCGTATAATTAGGTCATCTGTGGCTGCTTTAGAGTGCAGTCAACAATCATGAAAGGAGCTTTATAATGATGAAGCGTTTATTAGTTGTGGCGCTGGCAGGCATGACGCTGGCAGGCTGTGCTAACACGGATACGCTTTCCGGTGACGTGTACAGCGCTAACGAAGCTAAACAGGTGCAAAGCGTAAGCTACGGAACGCTGGTGTCCGTTCGCCCGGTTAAAATCCAGGGCGGTGATGACAGCAACGTTATTGGCGCTATCGGCGGCGCAGTACTGGGCGGCTTCCTGGGTAATACGGTAGGCGGCGGCACTGGCCGTAGTCTGGCGACTGCAGGCGGCGCAGTACTGGGCGGCGTGGCTGGTCAGGGCGTTCAGGGTGCAATGAATAAAGCGGACGGCGTTGAGCTGGAAATTCGTAAGGATGACGGCAACACCATTATGGTGGTACAGAAGCAGGATGCCAGCCGCTATTCTGTGGGCCAGCGCGTGGTGCTTGCCTCAAACGGCAGCCAGGTGACCGTTTCTCCGCGTTAAATCCTGTCGCGCAAAAAACCGACGCATCGCGTCGGTTTTTTATCGCTTGTTACTCGCTTTTCTTTTGCAGTTCGGCAATGTTTTTTTCCAGACGGGCGATAAGCGTAATCAGCTGCTCAACTTCGCGCTTCGAAATACCCGCTAAAATATCATCACGCGTGGCGTCAATGACATGCTCCACCTGCTGGATAACCGGCTCCGCTGCTTTTGTTAGCTTGATGCGTTTCGCCCGTCGGTCGTTAGCGCAGGTACAGCGCATAATCAACCCTTTCTCTTCCAGCTGATCGAGGGTGCGCACCAGCGAAGGCTGTTCAATGCCGATAGCTTTAGCCAGCTGAATTTGTGACTGATGCGGGGGTAATTGATGAATATTATGCAACGTAACCCAATGCGTTTGCGTCAGTTCCAGCGGTTTAAGACGTTGATCGATCAGCGCACGCCAGATGCGCACTAAGCGTGCTAAATCCGTTCCTAATGGCGTATCCAATTTCATCTCCTTATAATTAGCTTGCTAGCAATCAAGCGTGATTTTAGTCTATTCTGCGAGTTTAACGGGCAAAATACAAATTCAGCACGCGGTGTAACGGGCGTTGGTTTCTGATTTCAACACCTTGCATCTCTGGGTGAATGAGGCTCGCTTGTTTGGCCTATCCTGCTGTTTAACAATCTTTTTCAGATTTTCACCTGGCCGACCAGACGCTGTGGTTCAGTTAATTACCGTAAACGCGGAAGTCAGAATGATCTACGTGACTGGCCGGTGCTGTATCAGCTCATCAATTTGCCTTGATCGCCCAGGATGGATTTGCTGTAGCCGATCGGGGCGTTAAGCGGCCAAACCAGGAGTTATTACACCGTCACGCACGGCACATTCAGATATGCCGTCCCGGTCATCATGCCGGGACAGACAGTTACAGCAATGGGTATCGTCTCAAAGCATCGATAAAGTAGGCTGTTCAGGCTATTGCCCGGTAAACCTGGCGTGTTGACGGCAACAGACCCCGGGTTCGACATAAAATCTGCCCGATCCGAAAATCAGGCATGGCAGTATCAACCAAAGCTTACTTAATAACGCCGCAGGCGTAACGCGCGCCACCGCCGCCCAGCGGCTGCGGGTGATCGCTGTGATTATCGCCGCCCGCATGCACCATCAGCGCCTTACCGGAAATGTCACTGATTTTTTTCAGACGCGGTGCCAGTACGGGATAGGTGGCATCACCGTCGGCGTTGACATACAGCGCCGGGAGATCGCCCAGATGACCTTCTCCCCATGGACCAAGGTGGCTGCCGCTGTTCTGCGGATCAAAGTGGCCCCCCGCCGCGCCAGCCGGCACCGTTTTGCCGTCGGTAGTGGCAGGTTCACAGCTGCCTTTGGCATGAACATGGAAGCCATGAATGCCCGGCGGTAGCTGTTTGAGATTAGGCGTAAACGTCAATCCATAGGCCGTTTCGTCAATCTTTACCGTGCCGACAACCGCGCCGACGCCCTCTTTGGTTACGCTATGCAGCGTCACCTCTTCGCTGGCTGCCTGCGCGTAGCCACATACCAGCAGCGTTAACGCTGCCAAACCGTGATATTTCATCTAACCTCCTGCAGATTAATGTCAGCTTACCTTTCCAGCCTGGCTGAAAATCACGTATAAGCTGAACAACGCAGCGTTTTTTTGCGTTTCTTTACGGCACATCATAACCCAGCGCAGCTTTCCGAATACGGAACCACTGCTGGCGGCTAAGCTGCAATGAAGAGGCCTTTTGTGCGGCGCGCACCCGCTCTATTTTACCCGAACCAATAACCGGCAGCGGCGCAGAAGGCAGGCGCATAATCCAGGCATAAACCACCTGATCCGGCGATTCGGCCCCCGTTTCTTCGGCAACGGCCTGTAGCTCAGCACGCAGCGGCGCGAACTTATCTTCGCTGAACAGACGCCCCCCGCCGAGACAGGACCAGGCCATCGGTTTAATGCGTAGTTGCTGACATTGATCGAGCGTGCCGTCCAATAGCGTATCCTGACAAAGCGGAGAAATTTCCACCTGATTAGTCGCCAGCGTAAAGGGTAAGCGTGACTGCAACAGTGCAAATTGCGCTGGCGTAAAATTGGACACACCGAAATGGCGCACTTTACCGCTCTGATGCAGCGCGCTGAAAGCTTCCGCCACTTCGTCCGCATCCATTAACGGATCGGGACGGTGAATCAGCAGCAGATCGAGGTAATCGGTAGAGAAATGGCGTAAGGAGGTTTCTGCGCTGCGGATAATGTGGTCACCATCGGTAATATAGTGGCCCAGCGCATTTTCTGGCCTGGCGGTAGTGGCGATGCCGCACTTGGTTACCAGTTCCAGTTGGTGACGTAGCGAAGGCTGCAGGCGCAGCGCCGCGCCAAAAGCGGCTTCACACTGATAATCACCATAAATATCCGCATGATCGACGGTGGTAATGCCCAACGCCAGATGCTGCTCAATAAAGCTGGTCAGCTGCTGCGCGGACATTTGCCACTCCATCAACCGCCAGTAGCCCATCACCAAACGGGAAAATTCTGGCCCCTGCGGCGCGATACACACTCGTTCTGTCATTTTTTCACCTTTGCGACTAACGTTTCAGGCCGCAGTATACGCTGACGTCAGAGAAAAAAAGGGAAAGATATCAAAACAGTGACGGTTGTTGGGGTTCTTCGGGTGAAGCGGGTTTTTCGCTGCGATGCAGCCGTAACCAGCGCTGCCGACAAAGGCGCAACACTTCGCGCTTGCGCGCATCGCTGTATTTCATCCAGTTAAACCGCTCTTCACGGCTGCGCAGGCAGCCACGACAGTATCCGCGTTCATCGGACTGACAAATACCGCGGCACGGGCTTGGCACCGGGAAAAATTCAAGCTGCTCTGCCACATCGCCTCCTGAGTCATTGTCTTCTTTCATTCAAGACAGCTTCAGGCTGGAGCGCAAGCCTGTTCAGAAAATTCATGCTATCTGCCAATAAGCCAGCATCTGTGTCTTGCGGGGGGATAGCGGCTCCTTTGTTAGTCCACGTTAAGGTTTTACTAAGGTTTTTAAAATAGTCTGCGCGAAACTCCTCCACTTTTATTTTGATTATGCAGATGCTGAAAAAAATACGCTGTAATGATTCTGTGTTTCTTATTGGTTGCACCCTGTTTTTTACTTTTATTCTTAACGCGCAGTTTATTATTCGTGCGGCAGAAAGAACGCCTCTCCTCCGTTTGCACGATTATCTGTTCCTCGCCACCATTCCAGTGGTGCTGTTTTGCGCTTTTATGGTGGTTTTTAATCTGTTGGCATTGCCCTGGATCCGTAAGCCGCTGCTGATTATTTTGCTGCTGTGCGGCGCGGCGGCAAATTACTTTATGTATAGCTTCGGTACGGTTATTGACACCAATATGGTGCAAAACGTTTTTGAAACGGATTTACAGGAGGCCTCTGCCCTGCTTAGCCTGCGCTACGTGCTCTGGCTGCTGGTACTGGGCGTTATACCTGCGTTAGTGATAAGTGCCACCCGCATCACGCGGACGCGCCCGTGGTGGTTTACGCTGGCGAGACGGGCGTTATGGTGTGTCGGCTCCATCCTGGTGATTTTGCTGATAGCGGCGCTGATGTATAAAGACTACGCCTCTCTGTTTCGCAATAACAAAGGGCTGGTGAAAATGGTAACGCCAGTAAATGTAGTCAGCGGCGTCATTCACTATGCCGACGATCGCTGGTTGCAGGGTAATCAAGATCTGGTGCGCATAGGCCAGGACGCCCATAAAGGTCCACTGGTCAAAGCAGCCGGGAAAAAGACGCTGGTTATTTTTGTGCTGGGCGAAACGGCGCGTGCGGAAAACTTTTCACTTGGTGGCTACAGCCGTGAGACCAACCCCAAACTGAAACAGCAGCAGGTCATTTACTATCCTCACGCCAGCTCATGCGGAACAGAAACCGCTATTTCCGTGCCCTGTATGTTTTCAGGCATGACGCGTTCGCAATATAACGCTAACCTGGCGCGACATCAGGAAGGGCTGATGGATGTACTGGCACATGCTGGCGTCAACGTGATGTGGCGCGAGAACGATGGCGGCTGTAAAGGCGCCTGCAACCGTATTCCACATACCGATATGACCTTATGGAAACTGACGGATATTTGCCACAACGACTACTGCCTGGATGAGGTTCTGCTGCACCGTTTATCGCATTATATTGATAGTCTTAAGGATGACTCGGTGATCGTGCTGCATCAAATGGGCAGCCACGGCCCCGCCTACTATTTACGTTATCCTCCGGCTATGCGACAGTTCACTCCTACCTGCGACAGTAAACAAATCCAGGATTGCGATCATCAGGCATTAGTAAACACCTATGATAATTCGCTGCTTTACACCGACGCCATGCTGAGCGATACCATCGATCTGTTAAAGTCTTATCAGGATCGTTTTAATGTGGCGCTGATCTATCTTTCGGATCATGGCGAATCACTGGGCGAACACGGTATGTATCTGCACGGTACGCCTTATCTGTTTGCTCCCAGCCAGCAGACGCATATTCCTTTCCTGCTGTGGCTCTCTTCCGATTATGCCCGGACTTATGGCGTTGATGAGTCCTGTCTGCGCCAGCATGCGCAGCAGGATGAGGTTTCACAGGATAATGTTTTCCATACGCTGCTGGGCATGGTCAACATTCAGACTGCGTTGTATCAGCCCCGTCTTGATTTGCTTAAGGTCTGTCAGGCGCATTAGGGTTGCATTAGACCAACTGGTCTATTACCCTGAGCCCTATGAGTAAATCGATCCGACATGATACCCGTGAACAGCTGCTCGCCATTGGCGAGCAGCTCTGTTTGCAACGTGGCTTTACCGGCATGGGCCTGAATGAATTGCTCAGTCAGGCCAGCGTGCCGAAGGGATCGTTTTATCATTATTTCCGATCCAAGGAAGCTTTTGGCGTCGCCATGCTTGAGCGCTATTTTAGCGCTGTGCGACGTAGCATGCTGATCTGGTTTGATTCACCTGTGCCGCCGCGCCAGCGTCTGCTTGACTATTATCGTCAGGCGGAACAGCGTTTTCATGAAACCGGCCATATTGAAAACTGCCTGGCGGTTAAAATCTCTGCCGAGGTTTGCGACCTGTCAGAAGAGATGAGAGTAGCGCTGGAACAGGGAGCCGCAGCTCAAATAGCAATTCTGACTATGACGCTGCGCACCGCTGTTTTGCAGGGTGAAGTTCGCCTTTTCTGCCCGCCTGAGGCTATGGCGCAAACGCTTTATTCTCTCTGGCTGGGTGCCAGCCTGCAGAGCAAAATAGGGCGCGATGGCAGTGCGTTAACGCATGCGTTTCAGGCAATTTTACAGCTCTTGCCGGAAAGTTAATAAAAAAACCTGTTTTCAAGAAGACCGGTCTACTCATTATTGGCCGGAACTCCCGGTTGGCCACAGGCGGCTATACTAAGCTTTTTTGACCGTCATCGGATGATGACACCTTTTGGAGACTATTATGCGCTTACTTCATACCATGCTGCGCGTTGGCGATATGCAACGCTCACTTGATTTTTACACCCGTGTGCTGGGCATGCGTCTGCTGCGTGAAAGCGAAAACCAGGAGTATAAATACAACCTGGCGTTTGTAGGCTATACCGACGAAAGCGAAGGCGCAGTGATTGAGCTGACCTATAACTGGGGCGTTGATCAATATGACCTTGGCAACGCCTATGGGCATATCGCGCTTGGGGTAGACGATGTTGCCGCCACCTGCGAAAGAATTCGTCAGGCTGGCGGTAAGGTGACCCGCGAAGCTGGCCCGGTGAAAGGCGGCAGCACCATTATCGCCTTTGTAGAAGATCCAGACGGTTATAAAATCGAACTGATTGAAAACCAACATGCCGGTCATGGCCTCGGCAACTAAGTTTTCAGGGCGCCTTCCGGCGCCCTGCTTTTCCCCGCTGCTGCAACCCCTGCGGAAATTTGCCATAATGCGCGCTGCATTTTTTCGCCAATGAGATCCTGATGTCTGAATCGAAACAACTGAACGCTTTATCTGACCGCTTCCGCGGGTTTTATCCGGTAGTTATTGATATTGAAAGCGCCGGATTTAATGCCAAAACCGATGCACTGCTGGAAATTGCCGCCGTTACATTGAAAATGGATGAAGATGGTTGGTTACAGCTTGACCAGACGCTGCATTTTCACGTAGAGCCTTTTGAGGGCGCGATTCTGCATCCGGAGGCGCTGGCGTTCAATGGTATCGATCCTGATAATCCGCTGCGCGGCGCGGTTAATGAATATGATGCGCTGCACGCTATCTTTAAGCAGGTGCGTAAAGGCATGAAAGATCAGGGCTGCAACCGCGCCATCGTCGTGGCGCATAACGCCAATTTCGATCACAGCTTTATGATGGCTGCCGCCGAACGGACTGCATTAAAGCGTAATCCTTTTCATCCTTTCGCCACCTTCGATACCGCCGCCCTGAGCGGGCTGGTGGTTGGCCAGACGGTGCTGGCGAAAGCCTGTAAGGCGGCGGGCATCGCTTTTGATGCCAGTCAGGCGCACTCGGCGCTGTATGATACTGAGCGCACTGCCGAACTGTTTTGCGAGCTTGTCAACCGCTGGAAACGTCTGGGCGGCTGGCCGCCGCTGCCGGTGGCCGATGAGCAGCCAGTGGATGAACAACCTGTCGATGCAGAAATCAGCGACAGCGAATAAGCGCTCAACAGCCGTAAAAAAGGGTGCCTGAGGCACCCTTTGTGGTTTAATGCGGGATAACAACTTATTCCGCTTCTTTATATTTTTCTGCAGTTTCTTTGATCAGCGTCTGCAGTTCGCCGCGCTGGAACATTTCGATTACGATATCGCAACCGCCAACCAGCTCGCCATCTACCCACAGCTGTGGGAAGGTCGGCCAGTTAGCATATTTCGGCAGTTCAGCACGGATGTCAGGATTTTGCAGAATATCCACATAGGCGAAGCGCTCACCGCAGGCGGAAAGCGCCTGGACCGTTTGCGCAGAAAAGCCGCAGCTTGGTAACTTTGGCGAGCCTTTCATATAGAGCAGAATCGGATTTTCTGCGATCTGGCGTTGAATTTTTTCAACAGTACTCATAATTGCCTTCCTTAAATAGCATGCTTCGTGTCTATTGATTGTAGCGACTGTAGCGGGTTGCTGAAAACGACATTTTCTGTAAGGTTAAATAATGCTGGTTATTGTACCGGTTTATCAGGCCAAAATAACATCAGCCTGGGCGATTTCCTCAGCGAGGATTAATACCTGGCAATAAATTTGCTGAGATAAACACCTGACTATGCTTATTTTTACATCTGTATGCATTTAAAGTTTATTTGATTAAAAAAGGCTTTATCTTTTCGGAAAAAGTTCGATTAGAATTGCCCATCAGGAGTCTGCCCTGTGTGGCAGAAATAAGATTAACCTTGCGCTATCACTGCGCTTTGAGTGTAACCACACCATGCGTTTATTGATTACGCTTTTTATGCTGGCCATGGCTCAACTGTTTTTCAACGTTGCCCATGCCTCACCGCAGGCCCCGGTAAAGGCCAGCCAGCATAAAGTTGATAAAAAAGCCGCCCGTGACGATGACCGCCGCAAGCGTCGGACGGTAAAAACAATCAGTAAAAAAAACCGTACGGCCAGCGTTGAAAAAAACAAAGTAAAGAAAAAAAGCAAACCGGCCGCCGTTGCCGCAACCAGCGTAAAAAAAAGCCGCGCATCGGTGAAAACCACCAGCGTGAAAAAAAGCAGCCTCAAGAAAATCAGCAGCAAAAAAGGCTTGCAGCGCTATGGTCGCCAGCGTGGCGATAAGAAAACGGCAGCGGCCAGGCGGGGGCCGCTGGAGATGAGCAAAGCGCACCGTGAACGCTATCAAAAAGCGCGTGAAACCGCGATGAACAAACTGATGAGCCAGTTAGGAAAGCCCTATTTATGGGGAGGCACCTCACCCCATACCGGCTTCGACTGCAGCGGTCTGGTCTGGTATGCCTATAAAGATGTGGTGAAATTCAAGATCCCCCGCACCGCGAATGAAATGTATCATCTGCGTGATGCGGCCCCCATTAACCGTGAAGCGCTGGAAAAAGGCGATCTGGTGTTTTTCCGCATCAATAACCGTGGCGCAGCCGATCACGTTGGCGTCTATCTGGGCAATGGTCGTTTTATCCAGTCGCCGCGTACCGGTAAAGATATTCAGATTAGCCAGCTTAGTGATGATTACTGGCAGCGGCACTATGTTGGCGCGCGTCGCGTTATGACGCCGCGCACCATTCGCTAACGCGTTGCGCAACAAAAAAGCCTGTCTCATGACAGGCTTTTTTATACTTCGCGCGGCGCTCAGTGCATAACGGCAGTGAAGCTAAACGCCATAATCATCAGCAATGCCACGACGGTAGTACCTATTGATAGTTTTAAATCGGTGTTCATCTGGCCTCTCCTTTACCCACATAAATTGTAACGTTATAGATTTTCCCATACTCCCTGGTAAAAATCTCGTTTTCTTTGCGCCAGCTTGGTAGAATCCCCGCCTTGCGTTGCGCAACGACAAAAAACCACCGTTGGCAGCCCTTTTTTAAAGACGTCCCGCCAGTCAGACGTACCTCAGCCCGCATAATGACAACCTCAACGCGCGCTGAATAACGCTATGTGGACGCAAACGATTAACATTAGCCTTATCAAAATATTAGGATAGGCGCAGGAGTATCTTTTTAATGGCAACAATCAAAGATGTCGCGAAGCGTGCCGGCGTTTCCACCACCACGGTATCGCACGTCATCAATAAAACCCGTTTTGTCGCGGAAGAAACCCGTGAGGCCGTGTGGGCAGCCATCAAAGAACTACACTATTCGCCCAGTGCGGTCGCACGCAGCCTGAAGGTTAACCACACTAAATCGATCGGTCTGCTGGCAACCTCGAGTGAAGCGCCCTATTTTGCTGAAATTATTGAAGCGGTAGAAACGCGCTGTTTCGCCAGTGGCTATACCCTGATTTTGGGCAACGCCCATAACGATCTACAAAAACAGCAGGCTTATCTGTCAATGATGGCGCAAAAGCGCGTGGATGGTCTGCTGGTGATGTGTTCTGAGTATCCTGAAGCACTGCTGAAAATGCTTGAGGAAAACCGCAATATTCCCATGGTGGTCATGGACTGGGGCGAATCCCGCGGCGATTTTACCGATACCGTGCTGGATAACGCTTTCGAAGGCGGCTATCTCGCCGGGCGCTATTTGATTGAGCGCGGTCATCGCGATATCGGCGTGATCCCAGGTCAGATGGAACGTAATACCGGTAGTGGACGCTTTGCCGGCTTTGTAAAAGCGCTGAATGAGGCCAACATCCCGGTACGCGAAGAGTGGATTGTACAGGGTGACTTCGAACCTGAGTCAGGCTATCGCGCCATGCAGCAAATTCTGGCGCAAAAGCAGCGCCCTACCGCCGTGTTCTGCGGCGGGGATATCATGGCAATGGGCGCGATTTGTGCAGCGGATGAAATGGGGTTGCGCGTGCCGCAGGATATTTCGGTTATCGGTTACGATAATGTGCGCAACGCTCGCTATTTTACCCCGGCGCTGACTACCGTCCACCAGCCCAAAGAGCAGCTGGGCGAAACCGCCTTTGATATGCTGCTGGACAGAATCACCAGCAAACGCGAAGAGCCGCAAACCATAGAGGTTCATCCCACGCTGATTGAACGTCGCTCCGTCGCCGACGGCCCTTTCCGCGACTATCGTCGTTAATGCGATGGCTCAGAAAACCTCCTTTTCTGAGCCTGTTACTCTTCACGCAGCCATTCCCGGTTGATTGTTTCCGTATCGCCAAGATAGTCCAGCAACCAGCGCAGTGCAGGTGAATCGCTTTGCTCCGACCAGCTGACGCAACAGAAGCTGTCGGGGAACGGCACCGGCAGCATCAGCTCCGTTAGCTGCCTGGCTTTAAGCAGCGGCGCGGCAAAATGACCGGGAACCATGCCCACGCACAGCCCGGCACGCAGGCAATCAAACGCGCTTTCCCAGTCCGGCACTACCAGGCGACGCTGATTATCCAGTGTCCAGGTAGTGCGCCGGGGCAACGCGCGGGAAGTATCCTCCAGCACCAGCGACGGCCATGGGCGAATATCATCCTCCTGTAGCGCAGTGGTAATGCTGGCTAGAGGATGATCAATGCTAACCACACAACGCCAGTTCAGCGCGCCCATATCGCGGAAGGCGAAGCGCCCTCCCACCGGGATCGCCTGTGTCGCGCCGATCGCCACATCAACCCGTTCATCCGCCAGCGCATCCCAGACGCCGTTAAAAACTTCCGGCGTGATCAGCAGCTCCATATCCGGAAAATGTCGGTAAAAATCGAGCACCAGCTGGCGGGTACGCTGCGGCTTAACGATGCGATCCACAGCAATGCTTAACTGCCCGCGCCAGCCGTTCGCTACCTGCTGGCACTGGCGTCGCGTGGCCAGCATTTTTTTGATAACAGCCCGCCCTTCACGAATAAAAAGCTCTCCCGCCTCCGTTAATACCACGTCCCGATGACGTCGTTCGAAAAGCGGCACCGCCAGCCAGGATTCCAGCTGACGAACCGTATAGCTGATAGCTGAGGGTACACGATGTAACTCTTCGGCGGCGGCGGAAAAGCTGCCATTGCGTGCTACGGCATCCACCACTTCCAGTGCATATTCAGACCACATTTTTTGCCTGCAAAAATTTTGATATCAATCGGCAAATTTTAGCGTT
Organism: Pantoea alhagi; assembly: GCF_002101395.1. Lineage (NCBI taxonomy): Bacteria > Pseudomonadati > Pseudomonadota > Gammaproteobacteria > Enterobacterales > Erwiniaceae > Pantoea > Pantoea alhagi. Next base: position 3,816,483 of record NZ_CP019706.1, read on the forward strand.
TCACATTCAGAAAAACATCCTTTACCCTCGCGCCGTCTGTTCACCTGCTTATAAATGAGAAAGAGATGTCTGCTTCAAAAGGATTTATGCTCTATCTGGCGCTACTCAGCACGCTGGGTTTTCTGGCCACCGATATGTATCTGCCTGCGTTTACTGCCATGCAGGCGAGTTTTCACACTTCCGCTGGCGTGATTAGCGCCAGCCTGACCGTGTTTTTAGGCGGCTTTGCCTGCGCTCAGCTTTTGTGGGGACCGCTTTCCGATCGTTATGGTCGTCGGCCAATATTGCTGTTGGGCCTTGCGCTGTTTGCGCTGGGCTGCGCGGGCATGCTGTGGGCGGATGCCACCTGGCAGATGTTGACCCTGCGCTTTATTCAGGCGGTTGGCGTATGCGCGGCGGCGGTAAGCTGGCAGGCGCTGGTTGTTGATCGCTATCGGGGCGCACAGGCGAATCGGGTTTTTGCCACCATTATGCCACTGGTAGCCCTGTCGCCGGCGCTGGCGCCGCTACTGGGTGCCTGGCTGCTCAGCCATTTTTCATGGCGCGCGATTTTTCTGGCGCTGTTTCTGGTTACGCTACCGCTGCTGTTTGCCACAGCAAACCTGAAAAAAACCACGCCCGCTTCCGATCCATCGCGGCAACGCAGCGGTTTTTTCCGTCTGCTGGCGTCTCGTATCTATAGCGGCAACGTGCTGATTTATGCTGCCTGTTCCGCCAGCTTTTTCGCCTGGCTGACCGGCTCGCCCTTTATTCTGCACGATCTTGGCCTCACGCCTGCCGATATTGGCCTGAGCTATCTTCCACAAACCGTCGCGTTTCTGGTCGGCGGCTTTGGCTGCCGTTCGGCGCTGCAGCGCCGTAGCGGACGTACGCTCTTGCCCTTCCTGCTGATTTTTTATGCGCTAAGCGTTGCTGCGCTGTTTATGGTATCGATTAGCGGTCAGGTTACGCTCTGGGGTTTATTAATTCCTTTTTGCGGCATGGCGTTGGCAAATGGCGCGATTTATCCCATCGTGGTGGCTAACGCCCTGCTGCCTTTCCCGGATGACACAGGTAAAGCCGCAGCGCTGCAGAACTGTTTACAGCTGGGTCTCTGTTTTTTCGCCAGCCTGGCCGTCTCATCCTGGTTGACGCATCCATTATTGACCACCAGCACGGTTATGCTGTCGACCATTCTGCTGGTGGTGGTGGGTTACGCTTTACAGTACGTTGCGCGCCACAGCGCTGCGGGCACAAAAAAGAGCGCCCGCTCTTCTCTTAGCGATTAAACCTCGCGGCTTCAGGCATAGTTAGCAACCTAACTATTAGCCGTTGTATATTGCCTTGCGGGAGCATATACTCCTTGCAAGGCAGTGACTTATAATAATCAGCGTGCTTTTTCCCGGTCATCCTGCGCTTTTCAGGCGACAATGTCGTACCTGGCCGGGCTTTCATTCAGTTTCAATCCTCTGTTTAACGTCGGATATCTGGCACACGGTCTTCCGTGAGATTTCTCACAATCCTGAGAAATTGACTATTCTCTTTCTCAGGTTCGTATCACACAGGTGATGGAGAAGCTATGAGTTCATCGTGCATAGAAGAAGTGAACCTGGAGGAAAACCATTGGTATCGTATCGTCCATGAAATGCTGGAGATGGCTGATATTGAGATCAACGGTAACCGCCCCTGGGATATTCAGGTAAAGAATCCTGACTTTTTTAAACGGGTTTTACAGGAGGGATCCCTTGGCCTGGGCGAAAGTTATATGGACGCCTGGTGGGATTGCGAACGCCTTGATATGTTTTTCCATCGCGTTCTGAAACACAAATTGGATCAACAACTCCCTCATCATTTTAAAGATACCTTGCGGATTGCAGCAGCGCGCCTGACCAATCTGCAGTCAAAAAAACGCGCCTGGATGGTAGGCAAGGAGCACTACGATTTAGGCAACGATCTTTTTTCGCTGATGCTTGATCCCTTCATGCAATACTCTTGCGGCTACTGGAAAACAGCCCAAACGCTGGAAGAGGCGCAGCAGGCGAAGCTAAAAATGATCTGCGAAAAGCTTGCACTGAAACCGGGCATGAAGCTGCTGGATATTGGCTGCGGCTGGGGCGGGCTGGCTGAGTTTGCCGCACGTCATTATGGCGTCACGGTCGATGGCGTCACGATTTCTGCCGAACAGCAGAAAATGGCCCAGCAGCGCTGCGAAGGGCTGGACGTGAATATTTTGCTGCAGGATTATCGCGACTTAGATAACCAGTACGACCGGATCGTTTCGGTAGGCATGTTTGAGCATGTTGGCCCTAAAAACTATGCCACCTATTTCAACGTGGTCGATCGCAATCTCAAACCGGATGGTCTGTTCCTGCTGCATACTATTGGCGCGATTAAAACCAATATGGATGTCGATCCCTGGATTGATAAATATATTTTCCCCAACGGCTGTTTGCCGTCAGTTCGTCATATTGCCGAAGCCAGCGAACCGCATTTTATTATGGAAGACTGGCATAATTTCGGCGCTGATTACGATACCACGTTAATGGCATGGTATGAGCGTTTTCTGGCGGCGTGGCCACAGCTTGCGGAGAAATATGGCGAGCGTTTTAAACGCATGTTCACCTATTATCTCAACGCCTGTGCTGGCGCGTTTCGTGCACGTGATATTCAGTTATGGCAGGTGCTATTTAGTCGCGGCGTCGAAGGCGGATTGCGCGTACCCCATTAACGGTATGTCGGGCAAATAAAAAACAGGCAACCCTGTTGCCTGTTTTTTTATGGTGTGCCAGCTTATTCCGCGTGGTTTTGCAGCGTGGTCGCCAGCGCCGCGTCACGTTGCGCCAGTACGCGTTCCACCGTATCAACAATCGCCTGTGTATGCGGATCAATTTCAATATTGACCCGCTGCCCCAGCCTTTTTGCGCCCAGCGTGGTACGCATCAACGTCTCAGGAATAAGATGGACGCAAAATTTAGTTTTAGTGACATCGCCTACGGTCAGGCTGATGCCATCAATACCGATAAAACCTTTGTGAAGGATATATTTCAGTAGCGTGCTGTCCTGCGGTTTAAACCAGATCTCACGGTTATTTTCAGCATTAATGATTTTGCTGATTTCTGCCGTGGTCATAATATGACCGGACATCAAATGACCGCCAATTTCGTCGCTGAACTTCGCCGCGCGCTCAATATTTACCGTATCGCCCGGCTGTATATCGCCAAGATTAGTAATGCGTAACGTCTCTTTTACCAAATCGAAGCTGACCCGATCGCCATTAATTTCCGTTACGGTCAGACAGCAACCGTTATGCGCTACCGACGCGCCCAGCTCCAGGCCCGGTAATAACGCCTGCGGCATTTTAACAATATGAGTGCGAAAGTTAGTTTTTTCTTCAATGGCAACCACCTCTGCGGTGCCCTGCACAATTCCGGTAAACATAGATCGGCCTCAGTGAGTTTTTGCTGATATTAACATACTCTCCAACGCAGAGCAGGCCGGCAAAAGCGTGAAAAGCGCCACCCGGGTACCATAAAATGCGGTTTCCTTCACCGTCTGATGTGGTTATGATCCTGCACCAGCGTTGTGCATCATTATCTAATCTTAATTATCCTGTTCCTCTGGACACTATCTATTCATTTCTTAAAACATAAAAAGGTGTATACGTGCAGAAGTATCTGACAGAAGCGCGTCAATTACTGGCTCTTGCCATTCCGGTTATTCTGGCGCAGGTTGCGCAAACAGCTATGGGCTTTGTTGATACCATTATGGCGGGATCGGTTAGCGCGACCGATATGGCCGCCGTTGCGGTCGGCACCTCAATCTGGCTGCCCGCTATCCTGTTTGGTCACGGACTTATTTTAGCCTTAACGCCGGTGGTGGCGCAGCTTAACGGCTCCGGACATCGTGAGCGCATCGCCAGTCAGGTGCGTCAGGCTTACTGGCTGGCAGCGATGGTCTCGGTGCTGATTATGTTTGTGTTGTGGAACGCCGGTTATATGATCCATGCAATGCACGATATTGATCCCGCTTTAGCTGATAAGGCGGTGGGTTATCTGCGTGCGCTGCTGTGGGGCGCGCCGGGCTATCTGTTTTTTCAGGTCGCCCGTAACCAGTGCGAAGGATTATCGAAAACCAAACCCGGCATGGTGATGGGCTTTATCGGTTTACTGGTCAATATTCCGGTTAACTACGTGTTTATTTATGGTCATCTGGGCATGCCCGCATTAGGCGGAGTCGGCTGTGGGGTTGCGACGGCATCGGTTTACTGGGTGATGTTTATCATTATGCGGCTGTGGGTGCGTCGGGCGCGCTCTATGCGGGATATTACCCTGCCCGGCTACTTCAGCGCTCCAGACTGGACAGTTCTGTCGCGGCTAACCCGTCTCGGCCTGCCAGTTGCGCTGGCGCTGTTCTTTGAAGTTACCCTGTTTGCCGTGGTCGCCCTACTGGTTTCTCCACTGGGCATCGTTAATGTTGCCGGTCATCAGATTGCGCTTAACTTTAGTTCATTGATGTTCGTCCTTCCGCTTTCGCTGGGGGTAGCAACAACCATTCGCGTCGGCTTCCGCCTTGGGCAGGGTTCGGTCGAGGCGGCAAAAGTCGCGGCCTGGACCGGTCAGGGCGTGGGCATCATGATGGCTGCCGCGACGGCGCTGTTTACGGTTACCTTCCGAGAGCAGATCGCCCTGCTGTATAACGATAATCCGCAGGTCGTTGCGCTGGCCGCGCAGCTCATGATGCTGGCCGCCATCTACCAGTTCTCTGATTCCATTCAGGTGATCGGCAGCGGCATTTTGCGTGGTTATAAGGATACGCGCTCGATCTTCTTTATAACGCTGGTGGCTTACTGGGTGGTTGGCTTACCCAGCGGCTATCTGCTGGCGCTGACCGACTGGATTGTGCCGCCTATGGGGCCGGCAGGCTTCTGGTGCGGTTTTATTCTTGGGTTAACCTCAGCGGCAGTAATGATGCTGTGGCGCATTCGCCGGCTGCAAAAATTACCAGCTGAACTGATCCTGAGCCGTGCTGCGCATTAAGTTAAACGCCCGTCGCGTCTAAAAAAACGGCGGGTCGCACAGTTGATGGGCAGTTGCGCAGAAAATTGCATGTTTCTGCTTGCCAGCGGTGAACAGTGTCGCTAATATTCGTCCCCGCCGTCACCCAAGACGGCAGATGCGTTCTTAGCTCAGTTGGTTAGAGCACCACCTTGACATGGTGGGGGTCGATGGTTCGAGTCCATTAGAACGCACCAAAGTGCGTCCGTAGCTCAGTTGGTTAGAGCACCACCTTGACATGGTGGGGGTCGGTGGTTCGAGTCCACTCGGACGCACCAAAAATTACGCTGCGTTCTTAGCTCAGTTGGTTAGAGCACCACCTTGACATGGTGGGGGTCGATGGTTCGAGTCCATTAGAACGCACCACTCTCTCTGTATTCTCCTTTTTCTCTGTTTCTCTCATCAGCTTTGTTCTGTTTAAGCCGGTTTTTTATCTGTACGGCATACAGCAGGGGCAATTTTATTCATAATTTACCCCGCTAAAAAAAGTTTTTTATCAGCCAATTCTGCCTTAATAAAAATCCGCCATATCAGAACTTTCCTGGTATACAACCGGCATTCCGTCTGGATGCCCGAGACGATCGCCATCGCTAATTCCGCCTCATGCGAAGGTAAAATAACGTTGCAGCAACGTCACTTTCCTTGATCTTGCACCAGCTGCTGCCACCCTTTTTGATTGGTTTTCGTATACTTAGCGTCTATACTATCCTTCGGTGTCTCACTTGAATGGTTTCAGCCAATTGACGTGCCCTTACCTACACTCACAACCAGTTGCGCAACTCGCCCACAGGGGCCACGGAACATCAACGCTCAACTTCCTCTGCACGCTTCATATCTGTCACCTATTCTTAGTTTGTATCGCAGTCCGCTCACTGAGCATGAATATTTCCCCGATGCACCAGGCATCGACCTCAAACCTTAATCATCCATCACAACTTACAGATAACTTGTCATGAAAAAGACCAAGATCGTTTGTACCATCGGCCCGAAAACTGAATCAGAAGAGATGCTAACCAACCTGCTGGAAGCGGGCATGAATGTTATGCGTCTGAATTTCTCTCACGGTGACTATGAAGAGCATGGTCGTCGTATCGCCAATATCCGCGCGGTTATGCAAAAAACTGGTCATCAGGCAGCTATCCTGCTGGATACCAAAGGCCCGGAAATTCGCACTATGAAACTGGAAGGCGGTAATGATGTTTCGCTGAAAGCGGGCCAGACGTTCACCTTCACCACCGATCAGTCCGTGATTGGCAACAGCGAGCGCGTTGCCGTGACTTACGCAGGTTTTGCTGCCGATCTGAAAATCGGTAATACCGTACTGGTCGACGATGGCCTGATCGGTATGGAAGTCACTGAAGTCACTGAAAACAGCGTGGTTTGTACCGTACTGAACAATGGCGATCTGGGTGAAAACAAAGGCGTTAACCTGCCGGGCGTTTCCATTCAGCTGCCTGCGCTGGCTGAGAAAGATAAACGCGATCTGATTTTCGGTTGCGAACAGGGCGTGGATTTCGTTGCGGCCTCCTTTATTCGTAAGCGTTCAGACGTGCTGGAAATCCGTGAGCATCTGAAAAAGCACGGCGGCGAGCATATCCAGATCATCTCTAAAATTGAGAACCAGGAAGGCCTCAATAACTTTGATGAGATCCTGGATGCTTCTGACGGCATCATGGTTGCCCGTGGCGACCTCGGCGTGGAAATCCCGGTTGAAGAAGTGATTTTCGCGCAGAAAATGATGATCAAGAAATGTAATAAAGCACGCAAAGTGGTCATCACCGCCACTCAGATGCTTGATTCCATGATCAAAAACCCACGCCCTACCCGTGCAGAAGCTGGCGACGTGGCGAACGCCATTCTTGACGGCACCGATGCGGTCATGCTCTCTGGCGAAAGCGCTAAAGGTAAATATCCGCTGGAATCGGTACGCATTATGGCGACCATCTGCGAACGTACCGATCGCGTGATGAAATCACGTATTGATTCGCTGAACGACAACCGCAAACTGCGTATCACCGAAGCGGTATGTCGCGGCGCAGTTGAGACCGCTGAGAAGCTGGAAGCCCCGCTGATCGTTGTTGCGACCGAAGGCGGTAAATCAGCGAAGTCGGTGCGTAAGTACTTCCCTGATGCCACCATTCTGGCGTTAACCACCAATGAAATCACTGCACGCCAGCTGCTGCTGAGCAAAGGCATTGAAGCGCGCGTGGTGAATGAGATCGCCTCTACCGATGATTTCTACCGTATTGGTAAAGAAATTGCGCTGGAGAGCGGTTACGGCCAGAAAGGCGATGTGGTGGTAATGGTCTCAGGTGCCCTGGTACCAAGCGGAACAACAAATACCGCTTCTGTACACGTACTGTAAATAATTACAGTCCTGCAGATAAAAGCGCCGAAAGGCGCTTTTTTAATTTTGTCGTAACGGTTATTTCTAAAAATTCCAATTGAAAATAACAATAAAATCTGCCTTTCAGACAAGATAAAATCAATTAAATCTGACTGTTTTAACTTATTTTTTGGCATTATTGGCTTAACAGATGTTTCTTTGAGCGAACGAGCAAAAATAAGCATGTTCTCATCAAAAATTTATTCTCATACCAAAAAACTTTGTGTAATACTTGTAACGCTACATGGAGATTAACTCAATCTAGAGGGTATAAATAATGAATCGTACTAAACTGGTACTGGGCGCGGTAATTCTGGGTTCAACTCTGCTGGCTGGTTGTTCCAGCAATGCTAAAATCGACCAGCTGTCAAGCGACGTTCAGACTCTGAACGCGAAAGTTGACCAGCTGAGCAACGACGTGAACGCAATGCGTTCTGACGTACAGGCTGCTAAAGATGACGCAGCTCGTGCTAACCAGCGTCTGGACAACCAGGCTCATTCTTACCGTAAGTAAGAGTACTGGTGTAATAAAAATGGTGCCCAATGGGCACCATTTTTTTTGTGCTTTCTGAACACCTCGCTGTAAGCGCCTCTCAGCTTTTCCCTATCGTAGCGCTCTCCTGACCCGTCTCATGCTCCTGCGCGCTTTCCAGCGCATTCTGCGGCGCTATCTGGTCATGGTTTACCGCTTCGCCAAGGTTAACCAGTACCGGCATGCCTGAGCGTCGTTTTAACGCCGCCTCGATGATCGCTTTATCGCTTTCGCTACTATTGATAAAACGCTTCAGCGCTTTGCTAAGCGGCAGCGGCATGGTTTGCGGGTCATCCTGCTCATTACGCGATAACGGCTGATGTACTTCGATATAGCGCTTACCGTCGGGCTCAATAGCGTACTTCACCGGTTGGTTGACAACCTGCACTCGCGTATTCTCCGACACGCTGTTAAACAGGGCCTCGATATCATCAGGCCGCAGACGAATACAGCCTGAGCTGACGCGCATGCCGATGCCGAAATCAGCGTTAGTGCCGTGGATCAAATAGTGACCGCTGCCCCAGGCCAGACGCAGCGCAAACAGTCCCATTGGATTATCAGGCCCGGCGGGAAATACGGCTGGCAGTTTCACGCCTTCCTGCGCGTAGCGCTTGCGGATATTGGGGGTTGGCGTCCAGGTTGGGCCAGGGATTTTTTGGCTAATGCGGGTAACCATCGAAGGGGTCATAATCCCCTGCTGGCCGATGCCGATCGGATAGACAATCACCTTGTTTTCCCCTTTCGGATAGTAATAAAGGCGCAGCTCCGCCAGATTGACCACGATGCCCTCGCGTTTGGTATCGGGCAGCAGCATCTGATGAGGGATAGTAAGCTCGCTGCCTGCGGCTGGCAGCCAGGGATCAGTGCCGGGATTCGCTTCCAGCATATTTAACAGACCGACCTGATAGCGTGCGGCAATCGACTCCAGCGGCCGCTTATCGTTCGGCACCTGCGCCGTGGTGTTTTCACCAATCAAGCGGCTGTTTTCGGCAGGCAAGGGATATTCAGTAGCGCTGACCAGGCGCGGTACAATAAGCGCGGCGCATATTAACCAGCCGGCAAAAGGAAGGTGAGCGTTCATGTAAGCTTCTCTCGTGATGAATAACGCACCCCGCTAACCGTAACGGGGTGTGAGAGAAGTGTAGCTTAGCAGAGCGACTGCGCGCGGGCGCGGATAGTGCGGATCATGGCTTCCAGCCCCTGAGAACGGGACGGCGTAAGATGCTGCGTTAATGCCAGTTGTTCAAACCAGGGACGCACATCAAATTCTACAATCTGCTGCGGCGTCATGCCCTGATAAAGGCTAAATACAATCGCAATCAAGCCCTTAACAATGGCCGCATCGCTGTCGCCCAGCAGCCCGACGGTACCGTCGGCGCCCTGCTGCATGACAATCCAGACCTGGCTCTGGCAGCCGGAAACGCTGTATTCCGGCTGGTGGAAGGAATCAGACAATTCTGGCAGCTTCCCTCCCAGTTCAATCACATACAGGTACTTCTCTTCCCAGTTGGCGCAGCGATTAAAATTGCGCACCAGCTTCTCTTTCTCTGGCAGTATCGCCATTCCTTCCTCCCTTGCCCGCCGGATGGCTTAGCCTCCCAGCAAGCGATGAATACGTGTCAGCCCAGCGGCAAGCCGATCGGCCTCTTCTTCGCTATTATACATGGCGAACGATGCGCGACACATAGCAGGAACGCCATAGTGCTTCATCAATGGCATTGCGCAGTGGTGGCCGGTACGAATAGCAATCCCGTACTGATCGAGGAAACTGCCCACATCATAGGCGTGATGGTTGCCAAGATTGAATGCGATCACCCCGGCGCGCGTCTGCGGCCCGTAAATAGTCAGCTCCGGTACCGACGCCAGCTTATCCAGTGCATAACGCATCAGCGCCTGTTCACGGGCCTGAATATTATCCAGCCCCAGTGCTTCCACATAGGCGAGCGCAGCGCCCAGTCCAATAATACCGCCGGTATTAGGCGTGCCCGCCTCGAGGCTCCAGGGCGCTTTGGCGTAGGTTGTCCCTTCCGGTAGCACTACGTGCTCAATCATCGCGCCGCCGCCTTCCCACGGTGGCAGCGCTGACAGCTGCGCATAGCGGCCATACAGAATACCAATGCCGGTCGGCCCGTAGAGTTTATGTCCGGAGAACAGATAGAAGTCGCAGTCAATGTCCTGCACATCTACCCGCTGGTGCATCACGGCCTGCGCGCCATCCACCAGCGTCACCAGACCTGCCGCTTTCGCCTGCGCAACCAGCTCTTTAACCGGGTTAACGGTGCCCAGCACGTTGGAAACGTGCGTAACCGCCAGCAAACGTGTTTTGCTGTCAATCAGCGCTGCGAGCTGCGAGCTATCCAGCTCCCCATCCGCCGTCAGCGGCAATACGCGAAGGGTAGCGCCGGTACGGGCAGCCACCATCTGCCACGGCACGATATTCGCGTGATGCTCCATGGCAGTGATAATAATATTGTCGCCTGGCTGCAGCTGACTGCCGCCCCAGCTGTTGGCAACCAGATTGATGCCTTCTGTGGTGCCTTTAACGAAAACAATCTCTTCCGGCGAGGCAGCATTAAGAAAACGCGCCGCCTGGGCGCGCACGTTTTCCATATCCGTCGTGGCGGCGGCGCTGAGGGTATGGATCCCCCGGTGAACCGCCGCATAGCCGTGCTGGTAGAAATGACTTTCCGCGTTAATCACCGCCAGCGGTTTTTGCGCGCTGGCCGCGCTGTCAAGGTAGGCCAACGGCTGTCCGTTGACCTCGCGTGCCAGAATCGGGAAATCGGCCCTGACGCGTGCGAGATCAAAACTCATTGAATGCCTCCGGGAAAACGTTGCGCGATACGCTGCAGCACAAAAGCTTTCAGCGTTTCATCGTCAATCGCTTCTGTGAGTTCGGCAGCAAAGGCGTAGACGATCATGCGTTGCGCCGCTTCTTCGCTAATGCCGCGCGCGCGCAGGTAGAACATCTGTTCTTCGTCAATGCGTCCCACGGTAGCGCCATGGCTGCATTTAACGTCATCGGCATAGATTTCCAGCTGCGGTTTGGTATCCACTTCCGCCAGACGTCCCAACAGCAGGTTGTTGTTGGTCATCTGACCATCCGTTTTCAGCGCATGCTGTGCCACCTTGATCATGCCGTTAAATACTGCACGGGCGCGATCGCGCACGATGGTTTTATGCAGCTGACGGCTCTGACAGTAGCCTTTGTTGTGCTCAAGGTAAGTGCGGGTATCGCATACCTCTTTGTCCACCGGCAGCACCAGGCTGTTGATAGAAAGGTCGCTATTTTCGCCGTTCAGCTGCGCGCTGGTATTGTGACGACTCAGGCCGGCGCCCAGCAGGAAGCTGTGGCTGCTGACGCGCGCATCGCGTCCGGTCACGATATCATTATGCGCAAAATGGAAGCTGGCGGCATTCTCGAACGAAAGTTTGGTATGCGTCAGCTGTGCATTGTCACCAACCGTCATGGTCAGACGAGCGCCGGTAAAATGCGGCTGCGCATTCAGGCTAACGTAATGTTCAATTACCTGCGCTTCAGCACCCTCATCGATCTGCAGATGATGACGGTAATGCACCGTATTCAGCTGCTGTTCTGCCCGACCGCTGCTGATATGCAGCAAATAGAGCGGACGTTCAGCCGCTTTGCCACGCGGCAGGCGCAGCATGGTCGCCTGCTCGGCCAGGCTTTCGGTCAGGTGCAGAAACACCTCCGGCTGCACGGGAGTGGCAAAATTGCGTCTTTCCGCCGCGCTGGCTACCTGCACCTCAAAATGATCGAACTGAGTATCGCTCAGCGCAGCATTAAAATGCCCGTCAACAAACACCAGGCGCACCGCGTCCAGCGGCAGCGCCAGACGTGTAACATCTTCAGCCGTCAGCGCGGGCGCGTCAGGCAATACAAACTGCTGGCTGAGCAGCTCGTCCAGCGGCGTATATTTCCAGTTTTCATGCTTGCGGGTCGGCAATCCCAGCCGCATCAGCTGCTGCCAGTGCTGCTGTGCCTGTAGCGAGCGCACGTCGCCGCGCGACTCAAACAGATGGTGCCACTGCTGCAGCGCGTTTTCACTCCTGGTCGGTAAGCCAGCCATAGCCTTGCTCCTCCAGCTGTTTCACCAGCGTAAAGTCGCCAGATTTCACAATTTTGCCCTGATAAAGCACATGAACATAGTCTGGCTTGATATAGTCCAGAATACGCTGATAGTGCGTAACAATAATAAAGGCGCGTTTGCCATCCCGCAGCGAGTTCACACCGTTAGAGACAATTTTCAACGCATCGATATCCAGACCGGAGTCGGTTTCATCCAGAATGCACAGATCCGGCTCCAGCGCCGCCATCTGCAGAATATCGTTACGTTTCTTTTCGCCGCCGGAAAAGCCGACGTTAACCGAGCGGGTCAACAAATCTTCCGGCATTTTCAGCAGTTCGATTTTTTCTTCGATAAAGTCCTGAAAATCGAAACGGTCCAGCTCTTCCTGCTGACGATATTTACGTACCGCATTAACAGCGGTTTGCAGGAAAAACTGATTGCTGACGCCGGGGATTTCCACCGGATACTGGAAAGCCATAAAGATGCCTTCGCCCGCGCGATCTTCTGGCGACAGCTCCAGCAGATCTTTACCTTTGAAATCCACCGAGCCGCCAACCACTTCATACTCTTCGCGACCTGCCAGAGTAGCGGAAAGCGTGCTCTTACCGGAGCCGTTAGGTCCCATGATCGCATGAACTTCGCCCGGCTTTATTTCAAGATCGAGTCCGCGCAGAATGGCCTTATCTTCAATGTTTACCTGTAAATCTTTAATGCTTAACATGTTTTATCCTTCGCTTGCCCACAGGCAACGATGCATCGCGCTGGCATTAGCCAACGCTGTGTTCCAGACTAATGGCCAACAGCTTTTGCGCCTCAACGGCAAATTCCAGCGGCAGTTCAGAGAAGACATCTTTACAGAAACCGTTAACAATCATGGAGATCGCATCTTCTTCGCTGATCCCACGCTGCAGGCAGTAGAAAAGCTGATCTTCACCGATACGTGAGGTGGTCGCTTCATGCTCCAGCTGCGCGGTGTTGTTACGCGTCTCAACATAGGGGAAGGTATGCGCCCCGCAGTCCGGGCCTATCAGCATGGAATCACACTGGGTAAAGTTACGCGCGTTGGTGGCGGTTGGCATAATTTTTACCAGTCCACGATAGGTGTTCTGGCTCTTACCGGCGGAGATCCCTTTGGAGATGATGGTCGATTTGGTGTTTTTACCAATGTGAATCATCTTGGTGCCGGTGTCCGCCTGCTGGCGACCGCTGGTCAGCGCGACAGAATAGAACTCACCGATAGAGTTATCGCCGCGCAGGATCACGCTTGGATATTTCCAGGTAATTGCAGAGCCGGTTTCCGATTGCGTCCAGGACATTTTGCTGCCCTCGCCTTCGCACAGCGCGCGCTTGGTCACGAAGTTCAGAATACCGCCTTCCCCTTCGCCGCCCGGGAACCAGTTCTGCACCGTAGAGTATTTCACTTCGGCGTTTTTATGAATGATCACTTCCACCACCGCCGCATGCAGCTGATAGCTGTCACGTACCGGTGCGGAACAGCCTTCGATATAGCTGACGTAGCTCTCTTCATCGGCGATCAGAATTGTGCGCTCGAACTGTCCGGTTTTCGCCGCGTTGATGCGGAAATAGGTGGAAAGCTCCATCGGGCAGCGCACCCCTTTCGGGATATAAACAAAGGTGCCGTCTGAGGCGACAGCCGAGTTCAGTGCGGCAAAGAAGTTATCGTTATGCGGCACCACAGTACCAAGATATTTCTTAACCAGTTCCGGATGTTCCTGAATAGCTTCGCCAAATGAGCAGAAAATAATGCCCTGCTCAGCCAGTTTATGGCGATAGGTGGTGGCTACCGATACCGAGTCAAAAATGGCGTCGACCGCCACCTCTTTTCCTTCACGCACCGGTACGCCGAGCTGTTCGAACGCTTTTTCTACTTCCTGCGTCAGGTAGCTGCTGCTCGCCTGACCGCCGGAGGTTTGCTGCGCACCCGGCTCTGACGCACAGCTGTCATCGCAGTTGCCGCAGGAAGGCGCCGAGTAATAGCTGTAATCCTGGTAATCCAGCTTGTCGTAATGGGCTTTCAGCCAGTGCGGCTCTTCCATCTGCAGCCAGGCTTCATAGGCTTTCAGGCGGAACTCCAGCATCCACTCCGGCTCGTTGCGCTTCGCGGAAATGGCACGCACCACCTCTTCGCTGATACCGTGCGCCAGCTCATCGGTTTGCAGTTGGGTAAAGAAGCCTTCTTTATAATTTTTGCGGCCGCCTTCCCAGATTTGTACGTCGTCTGATGCTTCACTGTTTCGGGACATAGCACTGTTACTCAACGCCAAAGCTCTCACCACAACCGCAGGCGTGTTGAGCTTTAGGATTATTAAATTTAAATACCTGATTCAGACCTTCGCGAACGAAATCTACCTGCGTACCGTCAATAAAGGGCATCGCCTGAAGCGGCACGTACAGCGTTGCGCCCTGATGAGTAAACAGCAGATCGTCTGCTACAGGCTCTTTCACCAGGTCCATGGTATAGCCGAACCCCGCACAGCCGGACTGTTTTACGCCCAGCCGGAGTCCTAACACTTGCGGATCGTTAGCGGTAAGCGCCTTGATTTGCTGCGCTGCGCTGTCAGTAAGGGTCAAACCCTTCCAGATAAAATCATCTGGAGAGAAAGAGGCCGGATTTGCAGATTGCATTGTTTATTACCTCGCGATGCGATGCCTTACAGGCTTATCCCACTATGTTAGTGATAATGATAATTGCTTCAACCTCTTGTTTTGCAGGGATAAGCGCAAAATTGACGTTTTAAGGCCCGTTAACTAAGGATAGTCCCTGCCAGACCAGATTGCGCAGACCATCATAACGCGCCTGTTGGCCGGGAATAATATTTTAAAATCATTCATTTAAAAAGTGCTACCTGAGTTAACCTGCTTTATCAGCTATTTTACGCTTATATTAAAAGGTTGGGATTGCTATTGCCGATTTTATCAACAGGAAGCATTAATCGATAAATTCTTCCGCCGCGCCATTGCAACCTGCAGCAATTTTATTATGATAATGATTATCATTAGCACATCTCAGGTAAAGCATGAACCTCTCCGTTAATGCCTGGCTACAGCATAAAATCGATGAGTATAAATTTGCCGTGCGCGATATGACGGTGGATTTTTATCTGGCGCAGGCCAAACTGAACCGTCCCGATTGTTCCCTCAATCAGCTTCGTAATTTCAATGATACCTGTTTAGATATGGCCGAACTCTGCCAGCTCAATGGCGATGAGCAAAGTTATCTTCATGCGCTGGGAAAACTTCATCATCGGCTGCTGCAGGAGGTGAACAATACCCAACGGGAACGGCTGTTCCGTATGCAGGCGTGCCAGCTGGCACGCCATACGCTGACTAAACTGTGCCAGCAGCTGACAATGAGCGGCGACTGGGAAAAGGCCACCGTTCTGCAAAGCAGATTTTGTCAGGCATGCTGGCTGGATCTGGTAAATTTCAGTCTCTGGCTGCGGCAGGCCTTACTGACGTGGTGAGCCGGGAACTGCAACAAAGACGGTTTTCATCATCATAAATATCTATCTGCCAGACCTGATGCATGCGACCAAGATGCAGTGGCCGACAGCGCCCCCGCACCTTGCCCTCACGTACCGCACGCAGATGGTTGGCATTGATTTCCAGGCCCACCAGCATGTCATCCTCCTGTGTGCAGAGATAACCCGCCATTGAGCCTAACGTTTCCGCCAGCACGGCGGAAGCACCGCCGTGCAGCAGCCCAAACGGCTGACGCGTACGCGCATCCACCGGCATCACGGCTTCCAGGCCGTCATCATACAACGCCGTAAAGCGGATGCCTAAATGCCCCACCATACAGCCTTCACCCTGTGCGTTGATCTGCTCCAGGGTTGCCTGTCGTTGCCAAATCGCCATTATACTAACTCCAACAGCGCCTGCAGCGGGTGGCGCATCCCATTGCCTTCGATACGTTTAACCTGGCTACGACAGGAATAGCCGGTGGCCAGGCAGCGTTGACGCGGCAATTTTTGCAACTGTGGATGCCAGGAAAGCTCATAAATGCCCAGCGAGTTATCCAGGTTTTTTGCCTCATGCCCGTAGGTACCCGCCATGCCGCAGCAGCCCACATTGATATTTTCCAGACGCGCACCAAAGCGTGCAAATATAGCGGCCCACTGATTCGGCGTTGCGGGCAGCGTAGTGACCTCGGTACAGTGGGCAAACAGATACCAGGCTTCGCCACCAGGTGGCTGTATGGCGCGCGACGACAGCGCCTGGTGCAGCCACTCATGCACCAGCTGAACGTGGAAATCGCCGCGTTTATCGCCCAGCGTCTGCTGATACTCATCGCGGTAACACAGCACCAGCGCAGGATCGACGCCGACCATCGGCATCCCCAAACGCGCCAGCCGGTTAAGGAAATCTGCCGTTTTCTGTGCGGTGCGGGCGAAGCGTTTCAGGAAACCTTTTATATGCTGCGCTTTGCCGTTAGGCGAAAACGGCAGCAGTACCGGCTGATAACCCAGTTTTTCAATCAGGCGCACAAAGTCCGCCACTACCTGCGCTTCGTAATAGCTGGTAAAGGGGTCCTGGACCACCAGCACCGTTTTTTCCCGCTGTGCAGCGTCGAGCCTCTCCAGCTGTTCCAGCGTGGTGGTCGCTGCCGTATGGCCCGCCAGCTGTTGTTTTAGCGTAGGTGAAGAAAGCAGCGGCAAATCAACCATACCGATATGACGCTGGCTCAGGGTCCGCAGCCAGGGCTGGCGCAGGAAGAAATTAAAGGTGCGCGGCGCGCGCGCCATCACCGGCGCATAGCTTTCTACCGCCGCCACCAGATGATCGCTGAGCGGGCGCAGGTAACGCGTGTGATAGAGCTGCAAAAAGCGCGAGCGGAAGGCCGGCACATCGATTTTGATCGGGCACTGCGTCGAGCAGGCTTTACAGGCGAGACAGCCTGACATCGCCTCTTTCACCTCATGCGAAAAGTCATATTCGCCTTTACGCGCATACCAGCTGTTGCGGGTGCGGGCGATTAAACCCCGCAGGCTAATAGCCGATTCCGGGATCTGCTGCTCCAGCGTCAGCGGATCGACTCCCTTCTCCGCCAGCAGACGCAGCCATTCACGCGTCAACGTAGCGCGCCCTTTCGGCGAATGGATGCGGTCGCGGGTAATTTTCATCGAGGGACACATCGGGCTGCGCACATCAAAATTAAAGCACAGGCCGTTGCCGTTGCACTCCATCGCGCCACGCCACTCGTTACGCACCGCCAGCGGGATCTGACGGTCATAATAGCCGCGTTTCACGCCATCGACCTGCATCATCGGCTCATCGACGCCAGTCGGCGTACAGATCTTGCCCGGGTTAAGGCGGTTGGCGGGATCGAAGGCCGCTTTGATCCGGCGCAGCTCTTCATACAGCGTTTCGCCAAAAAAGGCAGGACTATATTGCGCACGGAACCCTTTCCCATGTTCTCCCCACAGCAGGCCGCCATAGCGCGCCGTCAGCGCTACCACCTCATCAGAGATCTGCTTCATCAGCATTTCCTGCTGCGGATCGCACATATCCAGCGCAGGCCGCACATGCAGCACGCCCGCATCCACATGACCAAACATGCCGTAATTCAGGCCGTGGTTATCCAGCAAGGCGCGAAATTCGGTAATATAGTCCGCCAGATGCTCTGGCGGCACGGCGGTATCTTCCACAAAAGGAATGGGCTTGGCGCGTCCTTTGGCATTGCCCAACAGGCCTACCGCTTTTTTACGCATATTGTAGATGCGCTCTATGGCATCAATATCGTTACAAAGCTGATAGCCGATCACGCCGCCCTGCTGCTGCGCCATCAGCGCATCGAGACGCTGGCACAGCGCCGTTATCTGAGTATCGATCAGCTGAGGATCGTCTCCGGCGAATTCCACAATATTAATGCCGAGCATCTCTTTGCCCGGCACATCGGTAATTAATTCGCGTACCGAATGCCAGACAATATCCTCACGCGCCAGATTCAGCACTTTTGAATCAACGGTCTCTACCGACAGCGCTTTGGCTTCTACCATTAAAGGCGCATTACGCAACGCCGAATCAAACGAGTCATACTTGATATTCACTAAACGCCGCACCGCAGGCAGCGGCGTAATATTCAGACGGGCTTCACTGATAAAGGCCAGCGTGCCTTCAGCCCCGCACAGAATGCGGGTCAAATCGAACGTCTGCAGATCGTCGCTTAATACATGACGTAAATCGTAGCCGGTGAGAAAACGGTTCAGCGGCGGGAATTTTTCCGTAATCAGATCGCGCTGCTGGCGGCAGCGTGACAGCACAGTGTGATAGATACGCCCTTCCGGTGTCTGCTCGGCGGCCAGCTGTTCTGCCAGCGCAACCGGCATGGCGCGCGTATCAATAATATCACCGCCCAGCACCACCGCCCGCAGCCCCAGCACATGATCGGAGGTTTTGCCGTATACCAGCGAGCCCTGACCCGAAGCATCCGTATTAATCATGCCGCCCAACGTGGCGCGGTTGCTGGTTGACAGTTCCGGCGAGAAAAAGTAGCCGTAAGGCTTAAGAAAGGCATTGAGCTGATCTTTTATCACGCCCGCCTCAACCCGTACCCAGCCCTGCTCCGGATTGATCTCCAGGATACGGTTCATATAGCGCGACATATCAACCACGATGCCCTGATTAAGCGACTGTCCGTTCGTGCCGGTGCCGCCGCCACGCGGGGTAAAAATCAGGCGGGAAAACTGCGGCATCGCCGCTACTCTGGCTAACAGAGCAACATCAGCGGTAGAGCGAGGAAAAAGCACGGCATCCGGCAACAGCTGATAAATACTGTTATCGGTCGACATGGTTAAACGATCGGCATAGCTGGTGGCCGTATCGCCGGTAAAGCCTTGTTGCTTAAGCGTGTCCAAAAATGAAAGCACCAGTTGCACAAGGCCTGGCGCCTGAGAAATCTGTGGGATCATTATCGGGTGACCAAATGTTGTGTATCGTTTGCGCTTACTGTTTTATCTGCGAAATCTCGTTGTATCACATTTTTTTATGCCCCGCTGTTTTTTCAGGAAACGTAAAAACTTCCGGCGCTTAACTCTGTCGCAGCGTAAAGAAATCACGCATTATTATGGGATGAGCGGCAATGGGCTGTTCATAATCGCAAGGCGTAAATTAAGGATCCTTTTTTCGTATGAGAAAACTGCAACAGGATATGGATTTAACCCAGATTCTATTCTCTTTGATGTTCATCCTGCTGATGATCGTTGCCTGCTTCTGGGTAGTGCAGCCATTTATTTTGGGATTTGCCTGGGCTGCGATGGTGGTTATTGCCACCTGGCCGTTAATGATCAAGCTACAGGCTCTGCTTTGGGGACGACGTACGCTGGCGATTATCGCTATGACGCTTATCCTGCTGCTGCTGTTCATTATTCCCGTCGCGCTGCTGGTAAATAGCCTGATCGATAATACCGGACCGGTGGTCGCCTGGGCGACCTCAGGAAACCTTCATCCCCCTCAGCTGACCTGGCTGAATGAGGTGCCGCTGGTTGGCGGAAAACTCTACCACAGCTATCACCTGCTGCTGGACGGCGGCGGCGGCGCAGTGATGACAAAAGTACAGCCTTATATTGGGCGTACCACCGGCTTTTTTGTCTCCCAGGCGGGCCATTTTGGCCGATTTTTGCTGCATCTCGGCCTGATGCTGCTGTTCAGCGTGCTGCTCTACTGGCGCGGAGAGCAGGTGGGTGACGGCATTCGCCACTTCGCTTTCCGTCTGGCCGGCCGCCGGGGCGATGCCTCGGTACTGCTTGCCGGACAGGCGATTCGTGCGGTCGCGCTGGGCGTCGTGGTTACGGCACTGGTGCAGGGCGTGCTGGGTGGCATCGGCCTGGCCGTAGCCGGGATACCTTATGCCACGCTGCTGACGGTGCTGATGATTCTGTTTTGTCTGGTGCAGGCGGGACCACTACCGGTGCTTATCCCGGCGATTATCTGGCTTTACTGGAGCGGCGATACCACATGGGGCACGGTGCTGCTGGTCTGGAGCTGCGTGGTCGGTACGCTGGATAATGTGCTGCGTCCGGTGCTGATCCGTATGGGCGCAGATTTACCGATGATTTTGATCCTCTCCGGCGTTATCGGCGGCCTGGTAGCTTTTGGCATGATTGGTCTGTTTATTGGGCCGGTGGTACTGGCAGTCTCCTATCGTCTGGTCTCTGTTTGGGTTCATGAAGCGCCGATGCCGCAAGAAGATCCTGAAGATGTGGTTGAGGAACTGGCTGAACATGAAGAAGAAGTGAAGAACACCACAACCACAAATTAACCCTCCTGTCGGGCAGTTAGCGCTGTCCGGCTTTTTCCCCTGTGTAAATACTGCAGAATAATATTAAATCTTCTTAATATTTACCCTGCTTTATATCTCATGAGGTAGTGCCTGCGTGAAACTGATTACCGCTGGCACTGTTTTCGGGCCTTAAAAGAGTAAAGTGGCGCATTAAATATAACGCATGATTAACTAATAAGAGGATTCTTAAAGACTGGCAAGCCGTAGCTGAATACTATGAGTGCCATGTTTAGGATCAAACCTATGATTTTTAAACAACCTTTTTCCCCTGAGTAAAGTGAAGAATTGCTGTGTGTAGTCTTTGCCCATCCCATGTGATGGGCTTTTTTTTATGCTTTTTTCCAGTAAAAAGGCCGGAAAATTCCGGCCTTTATCGTTAAGTAACATTATTAAGGGATCTTTTACTTTATTTCTGCAAGGCTTAGCCAGGTCTGAACCACCGTATCAGGGTTAAGCGACAGGCTGTCGATACCCTCCTCCATCAGCCAGGCGGCAAAATCCTGATGATCGGATGGGCCCTGACCACAAATACCCACATATTTCCCCTGCTTTTTGGCGGCGCGAATTGCCATCGACAGCAGCGCTTTCACCGCCTCGTTACGTTCATCGAACAGTTCGGAAACCACGCCGGAATCGCGGTCTAACCCCAGCGTCAACTGCGTCATATCATTTGAGCCAATAGAGAAGCCGTCGAAATGCCCGAGGAACTGCTCCGCCAGCAGCGCATTAGAGGGGATTTCGCACATCATAATAATCTTCAGGCCGTTTTCGCCGCGCCTGAGTCCCTGACGCGCCAGTTCCTCAATAACCGCTTCCGCCTGCGCAACGGTACGTACAAACGGGATCATAATTTCGACGTTGGTCAGCCCCATCTCATTGCGCACGCGTTTAACGGCCTGGCATTCCAGCGCAAAGCAGTCGCGGAAGCGATCTGCCACGTAGCGTCCGGCACCACGGAAGCCCAGCATCGGGTTTTCCTCTTCCGGCTCATAGCGTTCGCCGCCAACCAGATTGGCATATTCGTTAGATTTAAAGTCCGACAACCGCACAATCACGCGCTTCGGCGCAAAAGCGGCACCCAGCGTGGCGATCCCTTCCGTCAGACGCCCGACATAGAACTCGACCGGATCGTCGAAACCTTTCATGAGTTCGCGGATTTTTTGCTGCAGCTCCGGCGTCTGCTGGTCGAACTCCAGCAGCGCTTTTGGATGCACACCGATCATGCGGTTAATAATAAATTCCAGACGCGCCAGGCCTACCCCCTCGTTAGGCAGACAGGCAAAATCAAATGCCCGATCCGGGTTGCCTACGTTCATCATGATCTTGAGCGGCAGATCAGGCATTTTATCCACCTGCGAACTTTTTACTTCAAAGTCGAGCAGGTCGTCGTAAACATAACCGGTATCGCCCTCGGCGCAGGAAACGGTAACCTTATGCCCATCCTTCAGCCGATCGGTAGCGTCGCCGCAGCCTACTACTGCCGGGATACCCAGCTCGCGGGCAATGATGGCCGCATGACAGGTGCGCCCGCCACGGTTAGTGACGATCGCTGCCGCTTTTTTCATAATCGGCTCCCAGTCCGGGTCGGTCATATCGGTGACCAGTACATCGCCCTTCTGAATGCGGTTCATTTCGCTGATATCGTGAATGACTTTTACTTCGCCGGCGCCAATGCGATGACCAATTGCGCGCCCTTCGACCACCACCTTGCCTTTGCCCTGCAACGTATAACGTTCCATGACCTGCCCGTTGGAGCGCACGGTTTCCGGACGCGCCTGAACGATATAGAGCTTGCCGGTATGGCCATCTTTCGCCCACTCAATATCCATTGGACGCTTATAATGTTTTTCAATTTGCAGCGCCTGATGCGCCAGCGCCTGGGCTTCGTCATCGCTGAGGCAGAAACGATCGCGATCCTGTTGCGGCACGTCCTCGATTTTTACCTGTTCGCCATGCTCCTGCGAATCGGCATAGACCATGCGGATTTTTTTCGAGCCCATATTACGGCGCACAATGGCGGGACGGTTAGCCTGTAACGTCGGCTTATGCACATAAAATTCATCCGGGTTAACCGCGCCCTGCACCACCATTTCGCCCAGGCCCCAGGCGGCGGTAATAAAGACCACCTGATCAAAGCCCGACTCAGTATCAATGGTAAACATTACGCCGGAAGCGGCCTCATCGGAACGCACCATGCGCTGTACGCCAGCGGAGAGCGCCACGCCACGATGATCGTAGCCCTGATGCACGCGATAAGAGATAGCGCGATCGTTAAACAGCGACGCGTAAACATGTTTTACCGCCACCATGACGGCATCAATACCCTGTACGTTAAGGAAGGTTTCCTGCTGACCGGCGAACGAGGCATCCGGCATATCCTCAGCGGTCGCTGAAGATCGCACGGCGAACGAGGCCTCGTCATCATCTGCCGAGAGTTGCTGATAGGCTTCGCGTATGGCTTCTTCCAGCGCCGGCTGGAAAGGGGTTTCTACAATCCACTGACGGATCTGTTTACCCGCTTTCGCCAGTTCATCCACATCATCAATGTCGGTTTCATCCAGCAAGGCATAAATACGCTGGTTAACGCCGCTCTGATCGAGAAATTGATTGAAGGCTTCCGAGGTGGTCGCAAAACCGTTTGGAACGGATACGCCAAGCGACGACAGGTTAGTAATCATTTCACCGAGAGAGGCATTCTTTCCTCCCACGCGATCAACATCGTTCATGCCTAACTGGCTATACCAGAGCACTAGCGGCATTTCGCCTTGATTGGACATTGGGACAATCCTTTTATGATAAATTTGAGGGGCACACGGAAAAAATAGCGCTGAAAAAGCTTATTCAGCCTGGCACAGCGGAATGTAAAAGCGAAAGTGTTGAATCGTTAAAGCAGAGTAAAAAAAGATTTTTAAGAAAACTCCGCCTATAATAGTGCGTTTGCGCAACATTATTATTTTATAAAAAAGGTAAGTATTTCAATGCAATAAATTAATGTAATCGCTTAACCTTATTTATTTCGTTGCGCAACGCCACAACCCTGTCTTTATCCATTTATTTGTTGTGAGCCACCCTGCCGATAAATCAAAACAGGAACGCCATTTCATTTTGTTCTGTTTTCGGTACGGGATAAATTCTGAAAGAATAAAATATTCAAATTAACTATTTTTGAAAATTTAATTTCAATGATTATACGAAATTCCCGATTGATTTTCGTCCCGATTATCTGTCAGGCTCATTTAACCCTGTATAAGAGAGAATAAGTATGACGGCAGAACGCAGCGTTTTTTATATCTCTGACGGCACCGCTATCACCGCAGAGGTGCTGGGACATGCGGTTATGTCGCAGTTTCCGGTAATGGCCAATAGTTTTACCCTGCCCTTTGTTGAAAACGTGCAGCGCGCCCAGGCGGTTAAAGCGCAGATCAACGCCATTTATCAGCAAAGCGGCTTACGCCCTTTGGTGTTTTTTTCTATTGTGCTGCCGGAAGTGCGCGACATTATTCTACAGAGCGACGGCTTTTGTCAGGATATAGTGCAGGCGCTGGTTGCACCGCTACAGCAGGAATTGGGCATCGCGCCTGCGCCGGTGGCGCACCGTACCCACGGCCTGACGGCCAGTAATCTGGGCAAGTATGACGCGCGTATCGCCGCTATCGACTATACCCTGGCGCATGATGATGGCATTTCACTTCGCGGTCTGGATGAGGCGCAGGTGATTCTGCTGGGCGTTTCCCGCTGCGGTAAAACACCAACCAGCCTCTATCTTGCCATGCAGTTTGGCGTACGCGCCGCAAATTATCCCTTTATCGCCGATGATATGGATAATCTGAAGCTGCCGCCTGCCCTGAAGCCCTTCCAGCACAAACTGTTCGGCTTAACCATCGATCCGGAGCGGCTGGCGGCAATTCGTCAGGAGCGCGCCGAGAACACGCGCTACGCTTCGATGCGTCAGTGTCGGCTGGAAGTGGGAGAAGTGGAGGCGCTGTTTCGCTCGCATCAAATACGCTATCTCAACAGCACTAACTATTCGGTCGAAGAAATCGCCACCAAAATTCTCGATATTATGGGGCTGAGCCGCCGGATGTATTAGGCCAGGCTCCGGCGTGTATTGTACTGTAAAACACGCTTTTACCCCTTTCGGACGGTTGAATTTACTGCTGGTTGGTTTATTGTGATCGCCATCACTTCCCGGTACTTCTGCCGCTGTGAAGACATTATTTTGAGATCTCAATGAACAAAACTGATGAACTGCGTACTGCTCGCATCGATACGCTGGTGACGCCCGCAGCGTTGGCCGAGCAGTATCCGATAAGCGAAGCTATTGCTGCGAATGTCACCTCGGCGCGCCAGCGCATTGCGCGCATTCTTTCCGGCGAGGATGCGCGCCTGCTGGTGATTATAGGCCCCTGTTCGCTACACGACCCGCGCGCCGCGCTGGAATATGCCGCTAAACTCAAGGCGCTGCATGATAAATATCATTCCCGCCTTGAAATCGTGATGCGCACCTATTTCGAAAAACCCCGTACCGTTGTTGGCTGGAAAGGGCTGATTTCCGACCCCGATCTTGACGGCTCGTTTCGTGTTAATGAAGGGCTTGCTATCGCGCGTAAGCTTCTGCTGGATATCAATGCGCTGGGCCTGCCTACGGCGACAGAGTTTCTTGATATGGTGATCGGCCAGTTTATCGCCGATCTGGTAAGCTGGGGGGCAATTGGCGCGCGCACAACGGAAAGCCAGATCCATCGTGAAATGGCCTCCGCCCTCTCCTGTCCGGTTGGTTTTAAAAACGGTACCGATGGCAATACGCGCATTGCCGTCGATGCCATTCGGGCGGCACGGGTAAGCCATATGTTCCTTTCGCCTGACAAGCATGGACAGATGACTATTTATCAGACCAGCGGTAATCCTTCCGGCCATATCATTATGCGCGGTGGAAAAGTGCCAAACTACCATGCACAGGATATTGCCGATGCGGTCGCCAGCCTGCGTGCCTTTGATCTGCCAGAGCATCTGGTTGTGGATTTCAGCCACGGCAACTGTCTGAAGCAGCATCGCCGCCAGCGTGACGTGGCTGCGTCGGTGGCGCAGCAGATCCGTGACGGATCGCGCGCCATTGCCGGGGTGATGATTGAAAGCTTTCTGCAGGAAGGCAATCAGTCGGTGGTAAGCGGACAGCCACTCACTTATGGTCAGTCCATTACCGATCCCTGTCTCAGCTGGGAAGATAGCGAAGCGGTCCTGGCGCAGCTCGCCGAGGCAGTCGACAGCCGCTTCTAGTTAAAAAACCGGCATCGGCCCCGGGAGTGCAGGCCGAGCGTAAAGACGCAAAACAGATCCCCGGCCCGCGCCCTCTATGACGCGGGCCGCTTTACTTTTCTGCCTGTACTCACCGCGCCCTGAGTTCAGTGAACGTTCGTACCAGATCCGTTGACAACCTGCGGTTAGCTGGAACAGCTTACCGAAATTTTCTTGCCTTCATCCGGCGGACGTCGGGTTAAATCAGCATATTCCGGCGCATCGCTGAACGGATTACATAACGCCTGATGCAGGTGTTGCAGCATGGTAATGTCATCGCGTTCCGCGCCTTCAATTGCCTGCTGCGCCAGATAGTTACGTAAAACAACCGCCGGGTTCGCCGCTTTCATTCGCTGCTGGCGTTCAGCATCGCTACACTCATCTTTTAATAAGCGCTGCTGATAACGCTGATACCACTGGTCAAACGCGGCACGATCGATAAACTCGTCACGCAGCGGTGAGCGACTCTCCTGCTGCTGCGTCTCGCTTAGCATACGGAAGGTGCGGGTATAATCACTCCCCTCCTGGCTCATTAACGCCAGCAATCCGGTCAACAGCTCGTTATCTTCCGTCTGCGGCGTTAAAAAGCCCAGCTTCGCGCGCATTCTTTCGCCCCATGCCGCCATTAATGCCGGCTCATACAGACTCAGTGCCTGCTTAAGCTGTTCGGTAGTCATCAGATCCGACAGCGCATGCGCCAGCCGGTTAAGATTCCATAAACCGATCATCGGCTGATTATCAAAGGCGTAACGTCCCTGATAATCTGAATGATTGCAAATAAAGCCAGGCTGGTAATCATCCAGAAAACCGTAGGGCCCATAATCCAGCGTCAGGCCCAGAATCGACATATTATCGGTATTCATTACCCCATGCGCGAAGCCCACGCTTTGCCAGGCGGCAATGAGGCGTGCTGTGCGCTCCACCACATCGCTAAACCACAACAGATAGCGATCCGGCTCTGACGCCAGTGACGGCCAGTGATGATGAATGAGGTAGTCTGCCAGCTGGCGTACTTTTTCCGGTTCGCCATGATAAAAGAAGTGTTCGAAATGACCAAAGCGTGCATGGCTTTCTGCCACGCGCAACAGCATCGCCCCGCGCTCTTTGGTTTCACGGTAAACCGGATCATCGCTGGTAACAATGGTCAGCGCCCGGCTGGTGGGAATGCCTAAATGATGCAAGGCTTCAGAGGCGAGAAACTCACGCACGGTTGAACGCAACACAGCACGTCCGTCTCCCATACGTGAATATGGGGTTAAGCCCGCTCCCTTCAGGTGCCAGTCAAATTTTCTGCCATCGCTCAGCTGCTGCTCGCCCAGCAGAATGCCGCGACCATCGCCCAGCTGCCCGGCCCAGACGCCAAACTGATGGCCGCTATAGACCTGCGCCAGCGGTTGCATGCCCGGTAACAGCGTTTCACCGCTCCAGACGCCGGTATTTTCTTCGTTGAACCAGCTTTCATCCAGTTCCAGCTCGCGCGCCAGCGCCTCGCTATGATAAAGCAGGCGGGCCTGTTTCAGCGGTGTTGGCTTCAGCGCGGTATAAAATCCGCTTAGTTCGTTATGCCAGGTGTTATTAAACTCCATGCTGCCTCCGTTTACCGCAGTAGAGTTTAAGTGTAACCCTGTTATGCAGTGGTAGACAGAAAACCGCGTGGGTTTATCAGCATTGACCGTCAGAAAAACCGTGAGGCGGCTCCATCAGAGCGGCCAGCTCGCTGTCCGGAACCGGGGGAAACAGTGCTCCCTGCATACCGGTAAAGGCAAATGGGGCGATTTTTTCCAGGGTAGTGATATCGTCAATGCCCGACACGATAAATTGCTGGCAGTGATCGCTTACCTGATAAACGATCGCCTTTAACATAGAATGATATGAGGCGCGCTTCAGCGTCTGCTGCA
The DNA here is from genome assembly GCF_002101395.1 of Pantoea alhagi. NCBI lineage: Bacteria > Pseudomonadati > Pseudomonadota > Gammaproteobacteria > Enterobacterales > Erwiniaceae > Pantoea > Pantoea alhagi. The sequence goes on from NZ_CP019706.1 coordinate 3,844,020, forward strand.
AAAAATATTTATCCAGCCTGATACGATGAAACAAATTATCGTAAACCGCTTTTGCAGGCGCTTTGCCTGAGCCAAAATTAGTCAGGGTTAATTTAAAATTATCACTCAGACTGCTTAATAACGGATTATCTTTTCCCGCCCTGAAGTTGGGAAAACTCTCACTCAGCCCTAATTCCAGCGCCTGCAGCGGTCGCAATTTACGTAGCAAAAACTCACTGGATAAAAGGGTCTCAACCATCTCTTCATCCACGTTCAAAATTACCGCAACATTATTCCGCAGAAAAAAATCGTGATAATGCTCAATAACGCTGATCTGCTTTTGTAAGGTTTGCAATCGCTGTTCGCCGTCGAACTGAGGTAACAAAATATCCTGCGGCACAACAACGTTAAGAGAAGTATGTGTAAAGCTGGATAGCAAATCTACGGCAAGTAATCGGCCATTTAAAGCATAAACAGGGTTGAAGGCTGTATGAATAAAATAATCAGCAAAAACTGTTGTTGTCATTTTTTTTAGCCATAAAAAAGTGGCAATTCGCGCATCCTATACCAAGGAAATATTACAATCAATAGTATATTTAATGATAAGTAATACCCACCCCTGCTTCCTTTAGCGCAGTAAGCTACTGATACTAAACTATATAACGCAAATTTACCTTTATGGCTGCTTATGTTTCTTGGGGCTGAATCAGCCAGGATAAATAAGATTTAGTGATCATTCTCGTTGTTTTCGGGAATATCTTACTTACTGAGCAATTAAAAACGTTGCTTATGTAAAGCTGAAATTTCATTCATTGCCGATTTGCATTATCGGTATATTATTCCATATTTTAAGCGCTGATTAAATGAGCATTTTCTGAATCGAATGATGCTTTTTCAACAGGTTAATCTTAAATTCTTCGCGCCTGCCAAAATACTTTTCGCCAGTAACTGTTATCCAGCGAAGAGCGGATTACCCCTTTGCTGGTAGAGGCATGGATAAATCTTTTATCACTGTCATAAATGCCTACGTGCAGACCATTCTCACCACGGCCAGTCTTAAAAAAGACTAAATCTCCCGGCAGTAACTGATCCTTATCGATGCGCGTGCCTGTATCGCTCTGGTCGCGCGTACTGCGCGGCAGTTGTAAATTAAAGCGATCGCGAAATGTCAGGTAAACAAATCCGGAGCAGTCGATGCCTCTACGGCTCAGGCCACCGTAACGATATGGCGTACCCTGCCAGCGGCTTAGCTGATCGTTCAACTCGGCAATAACAGTAACTGAATCAGAAAGTCGCGCGTTAGGCGGTGGCGCATGATGACTACAGCCGACAAGCAATACACTAAGCAAAAGTAATACACCGATTCGCATAACCTGAATCCATCCTGTATAAGCGGAGCCGGGCTAACTGTAACGGTAAGTCCTGACGCTGGCAATCCTCTCAGCGCGCCTCTTCAGCTACTAACCAGCTTTCTCCTTCCGACTGTAGCTTACGAAACGCCAGTCCATACAGCATACGCAGCGTATCAGGCTGCAGGACCGCCTCAGCCCGTCCCTGACGGATAACTTTACCCTGTTGCATCAGCCATACATCGCGCGCATGACGCAGGCTATGGTTAACATCGTGACCGCTGGTGATCACCGCGCCGCCCGCCTCGCAAAAAGCGGTTAACTCGCGATCCAGCGCCTGCTGCTGCGCCACGTCCAGTCCGGCGTAAGGCTCGTCCAGCAGCAGCAGCGTTGCCGGCTGCGCGACGCATGGCCAAACCTGTAGCAATACCGCCATAAGCCTGACGCGCTGCCATTCGCCGCCGGAAAGCTGGCTTAACGAACGCGTAAGCTTATCATGCAGCTGAAAAGCAGCCAGCAGACGTGACAGCAGAATATCCTGACCGGGTTTTGCCCCGGTCAGATGTTGTTGTAAATAGTGGAAAACCGCCATCTGCCCCAACTGCTGCTGCTGCTGTGGTAACCAGGCGCGCCGTCTCGCCAGCGCTGCCCGCGGCCACTCCTCCAGCGGCCTGCCGATAAGGCGCACCACGCCTGCGCCAGGTAACAGCCCGGCCAGACGCGCTAACAATGAGCTTTTACCGGCACCATTGGGACCAAGCAGATGAACCAGATCGCCGCTTTTCACCTGGGCACTAAAAGCCTGCAGGCGTCCCGGGACGGTCGCCTGCTCAATGGACAACAACATTATTTTGCCAGCGCGAGCTTGATGCTTTCCATCACAATAGGATCTTCTGGCGTCATATCCGGCGCGAAACGCTGTACCACTTCACCGTTGCGCCCCACGAGGAACTTTTCAAAATTCCATAAAATATCGCCCTTTTCTTTCGGCGCACGTCCTTTACTTGCCATACGCTCATAAAAGCCGCTGTTTTCTGGCTCGACCGCTTCAGGGCAGGCGGCGATCAGTTGCTGATACAGCGGATGACGCTCAGGACCGTTTACTTCGATCTTGCTGAACATCGGGAAGCTGATACCGTAGTTGGTGTCGCAAAATTCCCTGATCTCTTCGTTACTGCCTGGCTCCTGACCAAGAAAGGCGTTGCACGGAAAACCGAGCACGTTAAAGCCGGACTTATTCCAGGCGCGCTGCAGGTTCTCCAGCTCTTTATACTGTGACGTCAGTCCACACTGAGAAGCGACGTTAACTATCAGCAGCACATCGCCTTTCCATTGTCCCAGCGTGGTGCGTTTACCATCCAGCATAACCAGTTCAGTATCATAAATGCTCATGCGCGTTTCCTGTTTCGGTGTGTGGTACAGCCCTTAACGGTGCTGAGTGAGTAATAACCAAATAAACAGCGGCGCCCCCAGCGTAGCGGTGACGACGCCAATGGGCAATTCCGCTGCGGTAAGTATCAGTCTGGCAATGATATCGGCAGCAAGCAATACGGCGGCCCCGGCCAGCGCGCTGGCGGGCAGCAGCATACGATGATCGGTAAGCCCGTTCAGCCGCAGCAAATGCGGCACCACCAGCCCAATAAAGCCAATTGCCCCGGCCAGCGCTACGCTAACGCCAACCAGCCAGCCAATTGCCACCACCAGCAGATTGCGCCAGAGATAAAGCGACAGGCCAAGCTGGCGGGCGCTGGTTTCGCCCAGCGCCAGTAGATTCAGAATTTTCGCCTGCCCACTCAGCCAGATCAGCACCGGCAGCAGCGCCAGCATCAGCCAGCGGTAGCGCCAGTCAATGCCGCTAAAGCCGCCCATCATCCAGTACATCAGCTGTCGCAGATCGAGATTACTGCTGAAATAAACCACCCAGGTCATCGCCGCACTACAGATAATCCCCAGCGCAATACCCGCTAACAGCAGTCGGCTGTTAGAAAGATGACGACGGGCAAAACGCAACAGGATCAGCGTGACCAGCAGCGCACCGGCAATGGCTGCCAGGCTGAATGCCCAGAAATCGCCATTTCCCAGCAGCACACACAGCACAAGGCCGATCCCCGCGCCGTTTGATACGCCAAGCAGGCCGGGTTCCGCCAGCGGGTTTTCAAACAGCGCCTGCATCACGCACCCCGCCGTTGCCAGTGAGGCGCCAACCAGCAACACACTCAGCGTGCGCGGCAGACGCAGTTGCCAGACAAACAGCTTGCCCTCCTCGCTTAGCCAGCGGTCAGGCAGGATCCACGTCTCTCCCGCGCACAGGCTTACCAGCGTAACGCCCAGCAGAATAGCGCTCAGCCAGATCAGCCAGCGATAAGCGCGACGATCCGCCTGACGGGAGAGTTCAGTTAGCAGCGACATAGCTATAGTTTTATAAGGAAAACAGAGATTTGATTGTAGTGGCTGAGGCAGAAAAAGAAAGGAATAAGAGAAGCCGGACACTGTCGTCCGGCGTAATGTGCTTAACCGTGCGGCTGAAAATCGGGACGATGGCCTGCTGCGCCATGAGCCTGCTGATCTGCAGCCAGTCGATCGTTGCCGGATGCCTCACGGTGCGCCGTCGGGCGATCGCGTGCCGGTTCCTGATGATGCGTAACCGGCTTTTTACGCACGGGTTGCTGCTGATGCGCTTCAGGTCGATGTGGCTGCCACCCGTTGCCATTCCAGTAGCCGCGCGGCCCCTTCTCGCCAATATGACGGCCATGATGTTCCTGCCACCATTTTGGCGCTCGCCAGTCATAACCATCCCAGTAGTAGCCTCGATGATCGCGATCGCCAATATGGATTGTCACGCCAGCAGGCGTCAGATCAAACGACACGCCGGCGCTGGCGACAACAGGCAGCGCCGTCACGATGCTCAGCACGATACCTGGAAGTAATGTTTTTATGTTCATCGGGGTAACCTCATCATGTTTCATCCCCTGTTTATACCTGTGAACCTGCAGCTGTCACTATCAGTCTGAGCCGATTTTCAGCTTATTTTCCCGTGCCTTACGTATTCCTTACATTGTGGTGACTTTATGGAAAAAGCGGGAGAGCTGTGCTGATGAACCAGCCTGTAAAATACCCATAAAAAAGGCCGCACGAGGCGGCCTTTATGGTGCTGACAGATCAGCTGTTTTTAGGGGAAGCGTTCTCGACGCGGCTTTTCAGCTTTTGTCCAGGACGAAACGTCACCACACGACGCGCGGTGATAGGAATATCTTCACCGGTTTTCGGGTTACGCCCCGGCCGTTGATTTTTATCGCGAAGATCAAAATTGCCAAATCCAGACAGTTTGACCTGCTCGCCGTTTTCCAAAGCTCTTCTTACCTCTTCAAAAAACAGTTCAACCAGCTCTTTGGCATCCCGTTTACTCAGCCCCAGCTTTTCAAACAGGTATTCCGACATATCAGCTTTTGTAAGCGCCATAGGTTCAATCCCTCAAGGTTGCCTGGAATCGCTCTTTTAATGCCGCAACGCAGTTGGCGACGGTTGCGGCAATCTCGTCTTCTTCGAGTGTCCGGCTGGTATCTTGCAAAATCAGGCTTATCGCAAGGCTCTTAAAACCTTCGTTTACGCCCTTACCACGGTACACGTCAAACAAGTTTACGCCAACTATCTGATTTGCGCCAACTTTCTTACACTCCGCAATGATATCTGCTGCGGGAACCGTTTCAGCCACCACAACGGCGATATCACGACGGTTTGCCGGGAAGCGCGAAATCTCACGCGCATCAGGCAGGACGCGGTCTGCAACCTTATTCCAAAGCAGTTCAAACACTAAGGTGCGGCCATTGAGGTCCAGCTTGCGTTCCAGCTCCGGATGCACCACACCGATAAATCCGATGCGTTCACCCTGTAAATAGATCGCTGCGCTTTGACCCGGATGCAGGGCCGGATTAGCTTCGGCACGAAATTCAATGGCATCCAGTTTACCGGTCAGTTCCAGTACCGATTCCAAATCACCTTTTAAATCATAGAAGTCGACGGTCTGACGCGCCAGGTCCCAATGCTCTTCGTAGCGGTTACCGCTCAGTACGCCAGCCAGCATAACATCCTGGCGGATACCTAAATCTGCTTGAGTATCCGGCACAAAGCGTAATCCGCTTTCAAACAGGCGTACACGGCTCTGCTGGCGGTTCTGGTTATAGACTACGGCAGAGAGCAGGCCGGTCCACAATGAGAGGCGCATCGCAGACATATCACTGGAGATGGGGCTGGGCAGCAGCAGCGCTTCTTCGCCAGGGTGCAGCAGAGCCTGCACTTTGGGATCGACAAAGCTGTAGGTAATGGCTTCCTGGTAACCTTTATCCACCAGCAGGTTTTTTACGCGCCTTAGCGACAGCGACGCTTCACGATGCTGCGTCATCACCAGCGAGGCTTTAACCGGCACGTCCGGGATGTTGTTATAGCCGTAAACACGCGCGACTTCTTCAACCAGATCTTCTTCAATCGCCATATCAAAGCGCCAGCCCGGTGCTACCGCGCGCCATTCGCCTTCGCTTACGCTGACTTCACAGCCCAAACGCTGCAGGATATCGGTAACCTGCGCATCGGCAATATGATGACCAATCAGTCGATCCAGCTTTTCACGGCGCAGCGTGATGGTAGCGCGTACCGGCAGCTTATCCTGCGCACTGGTATCCACAACCGGACCCGCTTCACCGCCGCAAATATCCAGCAGCAGACGCGTCGCGCGCTCCATTGCCTGTTGCTGCAGTGTCGGATCGACGCCGCGCTCATAGCGGTGGGAGGCATCAGTATGCAAACCGTGGCGACGTGCGCGGCCGGTAATCGCCAGCGGCGCAAACCAGGCGCACTCCAGCAGCACGTTTGTGGTCTCTTCATTCACGCCTGAATGCTCGCCGCCGAAGATGCCGCCCATTGCCAGCGGTTTATGATGGTCAGCAATCACCAGCGTATCGCTGTTTAGCTTCACTTCATTGCCATCAAGCAGCGTCAGCGCTTCATCCTGCTGCGCCATGCGCACCACGATGCCGCCATCAATGCGATCCAGATCGAAAGCGTGCATCGGCTGCCCCAGCTCCAGCAGCACATAGTTGGTCACGTCCACCACCGGATCGATAGAGCGGATGCCACAGCGACGCAGCTTCTCTTTCATCCACAACGGCGTGACCGCCTTCACATTAATATTTTTTACCACCCGGCTCAGATAGCGCGGACAGGCATCGGTGGCGTCTATGCGAATCGGCAGCGTATCGCTAATGGTCGCTGGCACCGCAGCCATTTCCGGCACGTTGAGCGGCAGGCTATTCAGCACCGCTACGTCACGTGCGATACCGATAATACCAAAGCAGTCGGCACGGTTCGGCGTGATACTGATTTCGATGCTGTTATCGTTCAGCTGCAGATATTCACGGATATCGGTGCCAGGCGGCGCATCCGCAGGCAGTTCAATAATACCGTTGTGGTCATCGCTGATGCCCAGCTCAGAGAAAGAACAGAGCATGCCTTCCGACGGCTCGCCGCGCAGCTTCGCCGCTTTGATTTTAAAATCGCCCGGCAGCACGGCTCCGACGGTGGCCACGGCCACTTTCAGCCCCTGACGGCAGTTTGGCGCACCACAGACGATATCCAGCAGGCGATCGCCGCCGACGTTGACCTTGGTTACACGCAGTTTATCGGCGTTCGGATGCTGACCACATTCGACCACTTCGCCAACCACGACACCATGGAAAGCGCCGGCGACCGGTTCAATGCCGTCAACTTCCAGACCGGCCATGGTGATTTGTTCCGCCAGGGCCGCACTGTCAAGAGCCGGATTTACCCATTCGCGTAACCAGAGTTCACTGAATTTCATTGGATAACCTGCCCTTATTTAAACTGTTTGAGGAAACGAAGATCGTTTTCGAAGAAAGCGCGCAGATCGGTCACGCCATAACGCAGCATAGTCAGACGTTCCATACCCATGCCGAACGCGAAGCCAGAATAGACTTCCGGATCGATGCCGACATTGCGCAGCACGTTTGGATGCACCATGCCGCAGCCCAGCACTTCCAGCCATTTGCCGTTTTTACCCATGACATCCACTTCCGCAGAGGGCTCGGTGAACGGGAAATAGGAAGGACGGAAGCGGATCTGCAAATCTTCTTCGAAGAAGTTACGCAGGAAATCGTGCAGCGTGCCCTTCAGATTGGTGAAGCTGATATCTTTATCGACAATCAGGCCTTCCATCTGATGGAACATCGGCGTATGCGTTTGGTCGTAGTCGTTACGATAAACACGGCCCGGCGCGATAATGCGAATCGGCGGCTGCTGGTTTTTCATGGTGCGGATCTGTACGCCAGAAGTCTGGGTACGCAGCAGGCGCGTGGCGTCAAACCAGAAGGTGTCATGATCGGCGCGGGCCGGATGGTGACCCGGGATATTCAGCGCATCGAAGTTATGATAATCATCTTCGATTTCCGGTCCGGTAACTACAGCAAAACCCAGCTCGCCAAAAAAGTCTTCAATGCGATTGATGGTACGGGTTACCGGATGCAGGCCACCGTTTTCTACCCGACGTCCCGGCAGGGAAACATCGATGGTTTCTGCAGCCAGACGCGCGTTCAGCGCGGCGGATTCCAGCGCGTCTTTACGCACGTTCAGCGCTTCCTGCACCTGCTGTTTGGCTTCGTTAATCACTGCGCCTGCCGCAGGACGCTCTTCGGCCGGCAGTTCGCGCAGGGTGGTCATCTGCAGGGTCAGATGCCCTTTTTTGCCCAGATATTCGACGCGGACGTTATCTAACGCCGCAACATCCTGCGCATGTTCAATGGCTGCCCTGGCGTTGGCAACCAGCTCTGCGAGATGGGACATTGTTTCCTCTTCTTCCAGCCTAAGGCCGGGCTGTTTCAGGTGGGGACCAGAAGTCCATATCAGTTCGCGGAAAATAAAAAAGCCTCCACGAGGGAGGCTTTCAGTGCGATTTTTCGTTTCTTTTTTCGCGCACAAGCCCCCAAAATTCAGGTGCTAAAGTAAAAAAAGAAACGAAAAATAGCGTGCATGCTTGGTTTACCTTGTCGCTTGCGTTAGACGGCTCTATTGAAATGCCAGCAGGCGGAAAAGTCAATCTTTTGCTGCGGTTACATAAAATAAAAGAGGGAGCAAGCTCCCTCTTTCATCTGACTTACGCCAGAGCTGATTTCGCTTTTTCAACCAGTGCAGAGAAAGCCACTTTGTCGAATACGGCGATGTCAGCCAGGATTTTACGGTCAATTTCAATGGACGCTTTTTTCAGGCCATTGATGAAACGGCTGTAAGAGATACCGTTCTGACGCGCTGCAGCGTTGATACGCGCAATCCACAGCTGACGGAACTGACGCTTACGCTGACGACGGTCGCGGTAAGCATACTGACCAGCTTTGATAACAGCCTGGAAGGCAACGCGGTAAACACGTGAACGTGCACCGTAGTAGCCTTTAGCTTGTTTTAAGATTTTTTTGTGACGTGCGCGAGCAATTACACCACGTTTTACACGAGCCATTTGAGCTCTCCTGTTCTATATTCTGATTGAAAAAATTAACTTATGCGTACGGCAGGCAGGCAATAACCAGACCCAGATCGCCTTTAGACACCATGGCTTTCGGGCGCAGGTGACGTTTACGCTTGGTTGATTTTTTGGTCAGGATATGACGCAGGTTCGCGTGCTTGTGCTTAAAGCCACCTTTACCGGTTTTTTTAAAGCGTTTAGCCGCGCCACGGACAGTTTTAATCTTAGGCATTTATAAAATATCCACTTCGCATTGTTAATAAAATGAACCAGACAGGCGAATAAAATCGCACAACGCGAACGCTGCGCGATATTATTACTTGAAAGCCTACTGTTTCTTCTTGGGTGCGAGCACCATGATCATCTGGCGGCCTTCAATCTTCGAAGGGAAAGATTCAACTACTGCCAGTTCACTCAGATCTTCTTTCACGCGGTTAAGCACTTCCATACCGATCTGTTGGTGCGCCATCTCACGACCGCGAAAACGCAGGGTGATCTTGGCTTTATCGCCTTCTTCCAGAAAACGAATCAGGTTGCGTAGTTTGACCTGATAGTCGCCTTCATCGGTACCAGGGCGGAATTTAATTTCCTTTACCTGGATAACTTTCTGCTTCTTCTTCTGTTCCTTAGAAGACTTACTCTTTTCATAGAGGAACTTGCCGTAATCCATTATACGACAAACCGGCGGTTCGGCGTTAGGGCTGATTTCAACTAAATCAACACCTGCTTCTTCAGCTTTTTCAATAGCTTCGCGTAAACTAACAATACCAAGCTGCTCGCCTTCGACGCCAGTCAGACGCACCTCGGTAGCACGGATTTCACCGTTAATACGATTGGGACGCGTCGGTTGAACTCGTTTTCCGCCTTTAATACCTTATTCCTCCAATTGATGAAGATTGCGGCTGCGTATTTCTTGCTGCAGCTTCTCGATCAGCACATCCACGTCCATGGACCCAAGGTCTTTACCGCGGCGGGTACGTACAGCCACTTTACCGGCTTCTACCTCTTTATCACCGCAAACCAACATATAAGGGACGCGACGTAATGTGTGCTCGCGGATTTTAAAGCCAATCTTCTCGTTTCTCAAGTCTGCTTTTACACGAATGCCCGCATTCTGTAATTTTCGCGTTAATTCGTTGACATAATCAGACTGCCCGTCGGTGATATTCATCACCACCGCTTGTACCGGTGCCAGCCAGGTTGGATAAAAACCGGCGTATTCTTCAGTGAGAATACCGATAAAGCGTTCCATTGAACCCAGAATAGCACGGTGAATCATCACCGGCACCTGTCGTTCGTTATTTTCACCTACATAAGAGGCACTCAGACGGCTCGGCAATGAGAAATCGAGCTGTACGGTACCACACTGCCATGGACGATCCAGGCAGTCATGCAGGGTAAATTCAATTTTAGGACCGTAGAATGCGCCCTCGCCCGGCTGGTATTCGAACGGAATAGCGTTCTCTTCCAGCGCCGCAGCCAGATCCGTCTCAGCACGATCCCATAATTCATCACTGCCGATGCGTTTTTCCGGACGGGTAGACAGCTTCACCACGATTTTTTCAAAACCGAAGGTGCTGTACATGTCGTACACCATCTTAATGCAGCTGTTAACCTCAGCACGCACCTGCTCTTCCGTACAGAAGATATGGGCATCGTCCTGGGTAAAGCCGCGCACACGCATCAGACCGTGCAACGCGCCGGAAGGCTCGTTACGGTGGCAGCTGCCGAACTCAGCCATACGTAATGGCAGGTCGCGGTATGATTTTAGACCCTGATTGAAAATCTGCACGTGGCCGGGGCAATTCATCGGCTTAATGCAGTATTCACGGTTCTCAGAAGCGGTGGTAAACATCGCTTCTTTATAGTTTTCCCAGTGGCCGGTTTTTTCCCACAGGACGCGGTCCATCATAAACGGACCTTTAACTTCCTGGTACTGGTACTCTTTCAGCTTACTGCGAACAAAGGTTTCAAGCTCACGGAAGATAGTCCAGCCATCGTTGTGCCAGAATACCATACCCGGCGCTTCTTCCTGCATATGATAGAGATCAAGCTGCTTACCGATCTTACGATGGTCACGCTTGGCTGCCTCTTCCAGACGCTGCAGATAAGCGTTCAGCTGCTTTTTATCCGCCCATGCGGTGCCATAAATACGCTGCAGCATTTTATTGCTGCTGTCGCCACGCCAGTAAGCACCCGCAATTTTCTGCAGCTTAAAGTGATGGCAGAAACGCATATTAGGCACATGCGGCCCACGGCACATATCGACATATTCTTCATGGTGATACAGACCAGGACGATCGTCATGGCTGATATTCTCATCAAGAATGGTGGTTTTATAATTTTCACCGCGTGCGGCAAAGACGTCACGCGCTTCCTGCCAGCTGACTTTTTTCTTAACGACGTCATAGTTCGTTTCGGCCAGCTCATGCATGCGCTTTTCCAGCCGATCGAGATCTTCCTGCGTCAGAGTATGATCGAGGTCGACATCGTAATAGAAGCCGTTATCAATAACCGGACCGATAGCCATTTTCGCGTTGGGCCAAAGCTGTTTCATGGCGTGGCCCAGCAAATGCGCGCAGGAGTGGCGGATAATTTCCAGGCCCGCCTCATCTTTAGCGGTGATAATGGCAACGCTGACATCTTCGGCGATCGGATCAACCGCATCCACCAGGTCGCCATTAACGCGACCGGCGATACAGGCTTTTGCCAGCCCTGGACCGATATCTTGCGCAATATCCATCACGCTAACAGGATGGTCAAAGCTGCGCTGACTGCCGTCAGGAAGGGTAATTACAGGCATTTCATATCCTTAATTGCAGTGGTAACCCACACGAAAGATTACATGCAAACATTGGTTAGAAGTTAATTTTCAACGGATTACCGGCCAAAACTAACCCACAGTTGTTAATTTGGTACGCAGTCTGGGACAAGATGCAAAAGTGCCCGACCGGGTAAGAGTTGAAGAGCGGACATCTTACACGCTAAAGGGATGATGTTAAACAGGTGTTTGCCGTGACCTACAAAAGAAACGGCCCGCATCAGCGGGCCGTTAGCGCATTCAGGAAAAGGTTCTCCTTACTGCTTTTTTTCGCTGCAGAGCCTGTCCCACAGCTCATTATGCGTATTGATCGCGCGTATCGTGCGAACGTCCATCACCTCGGCATCATTGCCATGCGTATAGATAGGCTGAAATAGCGTACAGGATGAATCGACGCTGGCGCGGTCAATCATCGACGTTGTATTTCGACCGGCGCAGCTTGTCACGAGCAGCAGCGTCACTGACAGTAGCGTTAGACGTTTCCACATGCTTAGCCACCTTAATATTATCCGCCTGTTTTTTTGCAATCGCCTCAGCCTGTTGGGTTTGCAACTGTGCCGCCGCCACATCCCCACGAGCCTTCTCTTGGGTCTTGCCAATTTTTTTTCCACCAAAGTAAGAGCCGGCAAGCCCGGCAATAAGCGCCAGTCCTCCCAGTATCCAACTCCAGCCCCCGGACAGTAATGACATAACTTCACTCATGATAAGGCCCTCCCGCTTTAGCCAGCCTTACTTTAAAGCGTAGGCAGCAACCGCAGGCGCGCCACTGCCTGAAATAATTTTTATCATTTGAAACCAGGTTTTTTATTACTGCCCTTTTGCCGGGAATAGCGTCAGGGTCTACCTTCAATGACATAACTTTACGAAAACAGGGAAAGCACACAGGAAGTGGTCATGATGCATTGCCTTATGAGAGCGCCTGATGAGCCAGAACACCTGCACCATTATTTACAACGGCGAAAACCTGAGCGGCGAAGCTGACCAGCCTCTGATTGATTTTTTACAAGCCCAGGAAAAGATCTTGCCGCACGTCTGCTATCACCCCGCCCTGCCTCCGCTGCAATCGTGCGATGTCTGTTGGGTTGAATATCAGGGTGAGCTGGTGCGCGGCTGTACGTTGCGCACCCGGGATGGCATGGAGATTTCCAGCCATCAGCCTCGGGCGAAAGCCGCGCAGGAAGAAGGCATGGATCGACTACTGGCGCGCCACGAACTCTATTGTACTGTTTGCGAGCACAATACCGGCGACTGCACGCTGCATAATACCGTCGCCGATATGCGTATCCCTATTCAGTACTATCCCTGGCAGCGTAAACCTTATCTCAAAGATGAAAGTAACCCTTTCTACACCTACGATCCCGATCAGTGCATTCTGTGTGGACGCTGTGTAGAGGCGTGTCAAAACGTTGAGGTCAATGAAACGCTCTCTATTGACTACAGCGCGGAACATCCGCGTGTACTGTGGGATGGCGGCACCGAAATTGCCGGATCCAGCTGCGTCAGCTGCGGCCACTGCGTGACCGTTTGCCCCTGTAACGCGCTGCTGGAAAAAACCATGCAGCCTGACGCCGGGCCTTTTACCGCGATGCCGGAAGATCTCAAACGTCCAATGATTGAGTTAGTGAAGTCGCTGGAAAACACGATTGGCGCGCAGCCTGTTACCGGTGTTTCGCTGATAGATATGGCGATGCGGCAGAAAGAGATCAAAAAAACCAAAACCGTCTGCACCTATTGCGGCGTGGGCTGCAGTTTCGAAATGTGGACGCGCAATCGCCATATCCTGAAAGTTCAGCCGGTGGCGGATGCTCCGGTAAATGGCATTTCAACCTGCCTGAAAGGCAAGTTCGGCTGGGATTTCGTGAACAGCCCGCAACGACTGACCACGCCGCTGATCCGTGAAAACGGGCGCTTTCGTCCGGCCAGCTGGGATGAGGCGCTGGATCTCGTCGCGCAACGGCTCAAAACCATCGCCACGCAACACGGCGGCGACAGTATCGGTTTTATCGGTTCCAGCAAAGGCAGTAATGAAGAAGCTTACCTGACACAGAAAATTGCCCGCCTGATTTTTGGTACAAACAATGTCGATAACTCTTCGCGTTACTGCCAGAACCCGGCGACCGAAGGGCTGTTCCGCACCGTGGGTTATGGCGGCGACGCAGGCACGATAGAGGATCTGCAAAAAGCGGATTTAATTGTGATTGTTGGCAGCAATCTGGCGGAAAACCATCCGGTTATCGCCTCGCGCATCAAGGCCGCGCAAAAACATCACGGACAAAAACTGCTGGTGGTGGATCCGCGCAAACATGAAATGGCCGAGCGTGCCGATCTGTACCTGCGCATCAACCCCGGCAGCGACAGCCTGTGGGCCTCCGCCATGTCCCGTTATATGTTCGAACATGGCTATGCGGATGACGCTTTCCTGGCGGAGAAGGTCAATCAGGTGGAGGAGTACCGCGCCTCGCTGGCGGATTATACCCTGAGCGCCGTCAGCGAGCAGACCGGGCTGAGCGTTGAGCAGATGACTAACGCAGCGGAGATGATTGGCCAGGCTGAGCGGGTCTGTATCCTGTGGGCAATGGGCATTACCCAGCACAGCCACGGCGCGGACAGCAGCACCGCCCTCTCTAATTTACTGCTGGTCACCGGCAATTACGGTCGCCCGGGCACCGGCGGCTATCCAATGCGCGGCCACAATAACGTACAGGGTGCCAGCGACTTCGGCTGCCTGAGCAACATCTACCCCGGCTATGAAAACGTCACCGACGCAGCGGTACGGAAAAAGTGGGCGCAGGCGTGGGGCGTTGCGCCAGAAGCGCTCTCCGATCGGGTGGGATCGGATAACTATATGATGATCCAGCATGCGCATGAAGGTTCCCTGAAAGCGATGTATATCATTGGCGAGGAGACCGCATTCTCTGACGCTGACTCCACAAAAGTGCATGAGGCGTTCAGTAATCTGGAATTTATGGTGGTGCAGGATATTTTTATGAGCCGCACCGCCGCCTTTGCCGATGTCGTGCTACCGGGCTGCCCGAGCGTGGAAAAAGAGGGTACCTACGTTAACACCGAACGCCGTATACAGCGTTTTTACGAAGTGATGCCGCCGCTGGGCGACAGTCTACCCGACTGGCGTATTCTCACCGATATTGCTGCGCGCCTCGGTCACGCCTGGCACTATACCCACCCGGGCGAAATCATGGCGGAAGCCGCGCAAATCGCTGAAATCTTTGCCGGGGTTGATTATCAACATCTCAGCGGCTGGCAATCGCAGCTATGGCCGGTGAAGCCGGACGGTAGCGACACGCCACTGCTCTATACCGACGGTTTTAAGTTCCCCGACGGCAAAGCGGTGCTCTGGCCCATTAGCTGTCAACCGCCCCAGGAAGCTCCGGACGAGGAATACGACCTGTGGTTAAACAATGGCAGGATGCTGGAGCATTTTCAGTCCACCAATCAGACCGGACGCGGTGACCGTATGTTTTCGCTTTCGCCGAACGGCTTTGTGGAGGTCAGTCCGCAACTGGCCGAGGCGCGCCAACTCCAGCAAGGCGACTGGGTGAGCATCGCATCGCGCCGTGGCACGATAGAGGTACCGGTCATCGTCAGCGATCGCGTGGCGGGCAACGTATTGTTTATGCCGATCCACCATGGCAAGCCGGGCGTTAATGGCCTGACCGGCGAACATCACGATCCCGACGTGAATACCCCGGCCTATAAAGAGATTGCGGTAAAAATGGTTAAGCTGGCGCACCCACCGCTGGCCGAGCCGTTGCCGCCTCAAAACTTCCGCTACGGCAGTCGCACGCCGCAAACCCGCCTGCCGATCGAAATCAAATGGCAACAGGAGGGTTACACCCTTCCCCCTGAACACACCCAACATCCGGAGAAATTTTAATGGCTGAGCCGATAAATTATGATGTCCCGCCCCCCAAAACCGAACCTGATGCCCACGATGCCTTGCATGAGCTATTGCACAGCCTGCACCATCATGGTTTCCTGCGCCTGGCCAATGATATGGTTTCAGCCAATACGCAGATTGCCAAAATTCTGGTGGAGGGCTTAAACAAACCCGGTTCGCAGAACGCGATGCAGAATCTTTCGGTGTTGCTGATGGCGCTGTCTGATATTCCGCCTGGGCAGTTTCATAAAACGGTTTACGCGGTGAAATCCGCCTTAAACGCGGTGAATATACACGCCGAGACCCAACAGCGCCATGAGGTAGCACCCGGCGTGAGCGGCACCTGGAAACTGCTGCACGATGAGAGCTTATGGCACGCGGTGATGCCGCTGGTCGCCGGCTTAAAAGCGTTCGCTACCGCCATGGAACAGCCTGCCCCGGACAAGCCCATCAGCGCCTTTACCGGCAAAGACAGCCATGCCTGATGCGGAATTGACGCTGCTGCTCTCCCGCGCCCAGTTTGCGGTGACCATCGGCCTGCATATTATCCTTGCCGGATTCAGCTTTGGCCTGTCGCTGTGGCTGGTGGCGCTGGAGGGCGCATGGCTGTGGCGCAGGCAGCAGCGCTGGTTGGATCTCTATAATTTCTGGTTGAAGATTTTTGCCCTGAACGTGGCGGTCGGCGTGGTTTCCGGCGTTGTGATGGAGTTTCAGTTCGGCACCAACTGGGCACCCTTTATCGAGCGCGTTGGCGGCCTGATCGGCCCGCTGATGTTTTATGAAGTACTGGTGGCCTTCTTTCTGGAAGCGGGCATGGTGGGCGTGATGATGTTTGGCATGGAGCGCATCGGTCCACGCCTGCATTTTATGGTGACGGTGCTGGTAGCCGTTGGCGCCTTAATCAGCGTTTTCTGGATCCTGGCGGCCAATTCATGGATGCAGACCCCCACCGGCTTTTTCCTTGATGAGCAACAGCGCTTTCAGCCGCAAAACTGGCTGGCGATTATCTTTAGCCCCTCTTTCCCCTGGCGTGCCGCCCATATGCTGCTGGCGATGCTGATCGGCACCGCATTTATGGTGGCGGGCACCGGTGCCTGGCAGTTGCTACATCACAGCGATAACCAGCGGGCGCGCCTGATGCTAACCATCAGCCTGTGGCTGCTGCCATTCCTGACCGTCACCCAGGCGGTGGTCGGCGATCTGCACGGTGAAAATACCTTGCAGCATCAGCCTGCAAAGATGGCGGCGATGGAAGGCGACTGGCAGCGTCCACCGCCGGGCAAAGGTGAGCCGCTGCGGCTGTTTGCCCTGCCCGACCAACAGCAGCAGCGCAATCACTGGGAGGTAGCGATCCCGCTGATAGGATCGCTTTATCTGCGCCACAACCTGAGCGGTCAGATTAAAAGTCTGCATGAGTTCCCGTCGGAGGATATCCCGCCGGTCGCGCCGGTTTTTTTCGCCTTCCGCCTGATGGTCGGCCTGGGGATCCTGATGCTGACAGTAAGCCTGACCGCGCTGGTCCAACGGTTACGCGGCCATCTGTGGCGCTCTCGCCGGTTGTTGAAGCTGCTGGTTTTAATGGGGCCGGCGGGCTTTATCGCCATGCTCTCAGGTTGGATAGTGACTGAGATGGGGCGGCAGCCGTGGACCGTTTACGGTCTGGTGCGCACCGCAGACAGCGTTTCACCCATCTCATCGCATCTGGCGATCGCCTCCGGCTGCGCTATTTTGTTGGTCTACGGTCTGGTATTCACTATCGGCCTGCGCTATTTGCTGCGTTACGCCCGTAAGGCGCCGCAGACGGATGAGCCAGGCCCGGCGCAGGAGATGCGCCCTGACCACGGAGGAGAGCGATGATCCCGCTGACGCTGGATGATATTTCCGCCGCCACGCTCGCAGTTTCCCTGTTGATGTATTTGCTGCTGGACGGCACCGACCTCGGCGTGGGAATGCTGTTGCTTTTCTTTCGCGACGACGAATCGCGCCGCAAGCTGTCGATGAGCATCCTGCCCATCTGGGACGCCAACGAAACCTGGCTGGTGCTGCTGGCGGGCGGCATGCTGGCGCTGTTTCCGCTGCTTTACAGCACGCTTTTCAGTGCCATTTATCTGCCGCTATTTATTATGCTACTGGCGCTGGTTGGGCGGGCGGTGGCGCTGGAGTATCGCGGCCACGTTAATCGCCGCTGGCACCGCTATCTTGATATTGCCCATATAATCAGCTCGCTGATCGCCAGTTTTATTCAGGGCACGCTGGCAGGCGTAGTGATTGCCGGGCAGACCCAGGCAGGGCCGTTCAGCTGGCTGACGTTATATCCCGTTCTGTGCGGTCTCGGTCTGATTGCCGCTTATCTGCTCTGCGGCTGCTGCTGGATACATTGGCGCATCGCCGGTGCAGAGCCGGAGCTGGCCCACCAGCTGGCCTGGCTGTTTTTAGTCCTCAGCCTGGCGCTGATGGTCGCGATTAATCTGCTGGAGAGCAGCGCGCTGTTACAGGCGTGGCAACGGTTGCCGGGTAAAATTATCTTGCTGCTGATGGCGCTGACGTTGGTTGCGCTGCTGCTGGCACTCTACCGGGAACGGCCAGTGATATCGCTGGCGCTGGTATTGACGTTAATTACGCTGTGCTGGGCGTTACTGATTGTCGGCCTCTGGCCGTGGCTGCTGCCCGGTAAGCTCACCATCCAGCAGGCCGCCGCCGCTCCCGCTACGCAACTCTTCTTATTAAGCGGCTATGGGATCGTCCTGCCGCTAACGCTGGCCTATAACAGCTGGGCATTCTGGGTGTTTCGCGCCAGGGTGCGTTAGTCTGGCACTGCGGTGCGCAAAGCAGAAGCAATAAGGGCTGCCACACGGCAGCCCTTATTATTACATGGCGTAGGAAAGCAGAACTTGCGTTTTGGTATCGGTATGATCCGGCGCAGACTCTGGCGGGTTGTTATTCCAGGTCACGTTATAGGTCAGCTTCAATGCAAAGTGCGCGTTAATTGCCACCTGCAGGCCGGTCTCAGAGTTAACCGTGGTGTTGTCATTAAAGCTGCTCAACACCGAGGCACCCTGAATAAATTTGGTGGTATCGGTCATCTGCCACTGATAGCTCATCGCACCGTAGCCCAGTCCCTGCGTTTCATATCCGCCATCATGGAAATCGTCATAGCGTACGCCCGGACCAAATTCCACACGCAGCGAATGCACCGGGCCGTTCAGGATTTGACGACCGTAACCGGCAGCCAGCACATCACGCGAATCATAGCCGTTAAAACGATCGCTAAGCCAGCTGGCCTGACCGAACAGATAGTCATGGTCGGTCATGTTATAACGTGTACGTCCACCTACCTGATAGGTTTCGGAAGAACGCTCATCGTTAGAAGACGTGTTGGCTGCGTTGCCCCACAGGCTGTACGCGGTATTCGGCTGATACCACGTCATATTGGTCTGGGCGGTTAATGAAGAACTTTTGGTGTTTCCGGTCTGTGCTAAATACCCCGCCGCCGCATTGCCTTCAAAGGTTTTTTTAGCGGTAGAGGGATCGTCCATAACGGTAAATACGGTGTTATCAGCCATGGCCTGATGACACAAAGCGCCCGCAGAAAGTAATAGCGCGGCAGAAAACTTATTAAGCAAATTCATTTATTGTGATCCGTACGACAGTTTAAAAAAGGGAGAGTCTGAAGAGTTTTACGCTGCAATCAACGTCATTTACCGTAAATTTTGTAAACAGGCGTTAAATAGCGCGAATACCTAAGCATCCAAAGGAAAAGATGTCATGAATTGGATTTTTCTTATTAACGGCGCGCATTATAAAGGGTAATCAGGCGAAACGCAGCACGGTGGAAAAAATATTTTTTCCCTTTATAAATCAAAGAAAAGCACGCCGGCAGCGTGCTTAAAACCGCAGTTACTTTTGTGGAGCTGCCGAGCCTAATACGCCCTGGCCTTCCGGGATGGTAGTAAAACGCGTGACGATTTCATGCCAGCTGTTAGCAGGATCAAGCTGATCGAACGACCGGGGATAAATAAATTTCGCCAGATATTCAATACCCACAATATTCCATGGGTGATTATAGAAATTATGATAAACCCCATAAAAATGCCCTTCTTTCACTGGCTGTAACTGTGCAAAGCCCGGGCGCTGTTTCATTCTATTAAATGCCGCATCAACCTGCTGCTGCGTTACGCCATAGCCAAACGGCACGGCCGCATTATTTTTGCTTGCCCACTGTGAACCCGACACGATATAGGCGTCCGGCTTTATGGCGATCACCTTCTCAAGTGATACCTCGCCGGTTGCACCCGGCAGCAGCTCAGAGCCGATATTGGTCGCGCCGACCGCTTCCACCATAGAACCCCAGCCAACATGGCCGTGGGTATAACAGCAGGATTCCAGCCCGGCCAGCCCGGCTTTGGCTTCAATAAAGACGCGCGGTTTCGGGGAAACCGTCCGCACCTTATCCTGAATTGCCTGGTAGTGCTGCTGATAAAAATCGGTGTACTGCTGCGCTTCCTGCTCACGATTAAGCGCCTCACCCAACAGCGTTACGCTGGCTGGCGCATCCTTTACCGGGTCTTTAAAAGTATCAATAAACAGCACGGGAATATTCAACTGCTTAAGCTTTGCCAGCACGCCGGTCTGGGTTAACGACGGTTTTGAGCGCAGCTGTGCAATCATTAAATCTGGCCGCTTGGCGATAACGCTTTCAAGATTTACCTCGCCCTTATCGCTGAAGCCCATATCGGTAATCTGCTCCGCCTGCGGCCATTTGCCCAGCATCAGTTGCCAGGTTTGCCCGTCGCTTTTCTTTAACAGGTTATTCCAGGCCACGACACGCTGAAAAGGATCCGCGCGATCCAGCAGCGCCAGCGCCAGAATATCGCGTCCGTCCTGAACCACGATTCGCTGCGGCTCCTTAGCCAGGGTGATTTTCTGCCCATCGAAATCGGTCAGGGTAATGGGATAAGTGGTTGCTACGGCAGATGCGGAAGCCGCCAGCATAACAACCGAGGCAGAAAATTTTATTGCGCGATGCACATCGTTCTCCTTGTCACAGACGGTGCCTGTTCAACTATTATTCAAAAGGTTAGTGCCATAATAATAATGATAATTAATCGCATTATCAAACCTGTTTTGTTACTGGTTCGCCGCTTTGGCTGTGATGGTCTAAGCTGAAAATTCTTTCGGGAACAACGAGGTGAATATGAGCCCATCAAGTGTGACCCGTTATGTTGTTACCTTTCGTTACCAGGACAAGGGGCTGACTGCCGGTCTTGAACTCAACAGCGCGATGACTAACAGCGGTTTTAGCGCTACCCTGCAGGATGATGAGGGCCATACGCACGAGCTGGGTACCAACAGTTACGGCATCGTCAGCGCTAAAAGCGCCGATGAGATCCGTCAGCAGGCCATCAGCATTGGCGAAATCGCTCTGGAGAGTGAGCCGGAGGTGGAGGTACAAACCTTTGTGGATTATATCCAGCAGAACCGCCCTTGACGCCTGAAGAGCGATCTGCGCGTTGGCGCCGATTTTTATGCTCTTTCATGACACAGCGAAAATGAGGATAGCCCCATGTGGTCAGCCATAAGTCGTCTGTTGAGTGAACAATTAGGACACGCGGAAATTACCCAGCGCACGGAGCTGCCTGCCGGTGAAGTTCATGCTGCCTGGCAAATTCGCTATGGCGAACATCAACTCTTTATGAAGTGCAATACGCAGGAGATGCTGAGCGCCTTTACTGCCGAAGCGGATCAGCTGGCGCTGCTGGCACGCAGCCAGACGGTACGCGTGCCGAAAGTGTATGGCATCGGCAGCGATCGCGATTACAGTTTTCTGCTTCTGGAATATATTCAGCCGCGTCCGCTGGATGAAGCCAGCGCCTTTCAGCTGGGGCAGCAGCTTGCCCGCCTGCATCAGTGGAGCGAACAGCCACATTTCGGTCTTGATTTCGACAATAATATTACCACTACGCCTCAGCCCAATGTCTGGGTGCGTCGCTGGTCACGCTTCTTTTCCGAGCAGCGGATCGGCTGGCAGCTTCAGCTGGCAGCGGAAAAAGGCATTTTGTACGGTAATACCGAGTTGATTATCGATTGCGTTCAGCGCGCGCTGGCGACTCATCATCCTCAGCCCTCGCTGTTGCATGGCGATTTATGGCCCACTAACTGCGCGGGCAGCGAAAGCGGAGCGTGGATCTATGATCCCGCCTGCTACTGGGGCGATCGTGAATGCGATCTGGCGATGCTTTCCCACTATCCCGTTTTTCCGGAAAAAATTCTGGCAGGTTATCAGTCGGAATGGCCGCTGCCGGAGGATTATCTGCTGCGTCAGCCGGTTTATCAGCTTTATTACTTGCTCAACCGCGCCAATGTGTTTGGCGGTGCCTGGCTGAACGAGGCGCAACGCGCGGTGGGCCTGCTGCTGGAACGGGATGAACAGCAGAAAAATCGGGCCTGAAGCGATCATTGTTCAGGCCCGTTACGCTGTTCAGATAAAACCGGTTAGTGACAGCACAAAGTAGCCTGCCAGGGCGATAACGATCGGCAACACATAGAGCGGGAAGATTTGCAGGAAAATAGTATGCCGCGGCACCATGATTTTCTCCTCCAGCTGCTGTCGGCTGCGTCCTTCCTCGCCTTTTACCTGTTCCAGGATCAGCATATCTTCGATCCCTTCTTTTATATGGCGCGACTGCCGCCACATACGTGCGCCCGATGCCCGCAGCGCCAGACCCACAAAGATCAGGATATAGATAAGCCAGAAACCGATATTGCCACCCGCATTAAAGTCGGGCACCGGAGAATTACGCCAGAAAAAGCCAAGAAACGGCGTATTGAAACGGATCATATCGATCATTACGTGAATAAAATCGAGCAGCACCGCATCAATGCCGGGCCGCTTTTCGCTGTGCGTGAACATAAAATTCATTAGCGATACCAACGTGGAAATCAGCGCCGGTAGAAAAATAATCCAGCCAGCCACGCGTTTGATAATGGCAACACGGCCAGCCTGTTGATAAGTCATGGTTTCTCCTTGCACCTGTTGTCTGGCAGTAAGTCTACCTGCTGTCAGGGAAAAGTGCCTGGAAAAAAGCGCTGCTAACTATTTTGTCCTGTGAGTCCCGCCATGCCTGCTGGAAAGCTTCATGCTATGTTAAAGACAAAATGTGAAAATGGAGCCTTGTATGACCTACACCCGACCTGTACTGGCCGCGATATTTGATATGGACGGCTTGCTGATTGATTCTGAACCCTTATGGGATCAGGCGGAAATGGATGTATTCGCCACGCTGGATGTTGATCTGTCGCGTCGTAGCGAACTGCCGGATACGCTGGGCCTGCGTATCGATCAGGTGGTGCGCATGTGGTACGAAACGCTGCCGTGGAATGGCCCCAGCCAGCAGGAGGTTGCCGACCGCATCATTACCCGCGCCATCAATCTGGTGGAAGAGAAAAAACCGCTGCTGCCGGGCGTGGAGCAGGCGCTACAGCTCTGTCGGTCTGAAGGTTTAAGAATCGGTCTGGCTTCCGCCTCACCGTTGCATATGCTGGAAAAAGTGCTGGCGCTGTTTAATCTGCGCGACTATTTCGAGGTGCTGGTCTCCGCCGAGGCGCTGCCCTACAGCAAACCGCATCCGCAGGTCTATCTGGATGCCGCAGCACGTCTCGGTGTGGATCCGTTAAACTGCGTCACGCTGGAAGATTCCTTTAACGGCATGATTGCCACTAAAGCGGCGCGTATGCGTTCAGTGGTGGTTCCCGCAGCTGAATATCGCAGCGATGCGCGTTGGGCGCTGGCGGACGTTAAGCTGGATTCGCTGTTACAACTCACAGCCCAGCAGTTAAAGGGCTACTGACTTTTACCCTGCCTGCGCGTTGCAGGCAGGCTATTCCCTTTGCTGCCTGCCTCTTTGACTCTGCTGTTGGTCTCCGGGCGCCGCCACGCCCTGCTTTATCCCCACTGTTTTTTTCCGCAAATATGATCCGACGTGCAAAATAAATAAAACAGCATTTCATTTTTATTGAATTCGTATGCCGACCTGCCTATGATTCTGTTAACGACAAGCGTATTCCTGATTTATGGGTTTTAACCTCAGAGAGGCATCGACATGCAAGTTCGTCAAAGCATCCACAGTGACCATGCCCGTCAGCTTGATACGGCTGGCTTACGCCGCGAATTTCTTATTGAGAACATATTCACGGCTGACAACTACACCATGACCTACAGCCATATTGACCGCATTATCGTTGGCGGCGTAATGCCGGTGCGTGAAAGCGTCACCATCGGCAGCGAAGTGGGCAAGCAACTGGGTGTGAGTTATTTTCTGGAGCGCCGCGAACTGGGCGTGATCAATATTGGCGGGCCGGGCCTGATTGAAGTTGATGGCAAAGCCTGGGAGATCGGCAATCAGCAGGCGCTCTATGTCGGCATGGGCGCGCAGTCGGTGGTGTTTAAAAGCGTAGATGCCAGCCAGCCCGCGAAATTTTATTACAACAGTGCCCCGGCCCATATGCGTTACCCGGATAAAAAAATCACCCTGGAAGAGGCCTCGTCTGCCACGCTGGGCGATCCCGCCACCAGCAACCGCCGCACCATTAATAAATTTATCGTGCCGGATGTGTTGCCAACCTGCCAGCTCACCATGGGCCTGACCAAACTCGAAGAAGGCAGCCTGTGGAACACCATGCCCTGCCATACCCATGAACGCCGTATGGAAGTTTACTTTTACTTCGATATGGATGAGGAAACCGCCGTGTTTCATATGATGGGCCAGCCGCAGGAAACGCGTCATCTGCTGGTGCATAACGAGCAGGCGGTAATTTCGCCGAGCTGGTCGATTCACGCCGGCGTCGGCACCAAACGCTATACCTTTATCTGGGGCATGGTGGGTGAAAATCAGGTCTTTGACGATATGGATCACGTCAAAGTCAGTGAACTGCGTTAACGACGATTACAGGAAGCAAAAAATGATACTGAATGCATTTAATCTCGAAGGAAAAGTGGCGCTGATTACCGGCTGTAATACGGGTCTGGGTCAGGGAATGGCTGTGGGGCTGGCGCAGGCGGGCTGTGATATCGTCGGCGTTAACCACTCTGGCGCGGATGACACTCCCTCGCTGGTGGAAGCTACCGGCCGCCGCTTTATCAACATCAATGCCGACCTGATGGACAGCAGCTGCATCCCGCAAGTGGTGCAACAAGCGGTTGCCGCCTTTGGTCGCATCGATATTTTAGTTAATAACGCCGGTATTATTCGCCGCCAGGATGCGATTGAATTCAGCGAGCAGAACTGGGATGACGTGATGAATATCAACAGCAAAACGGTATTCTTCCTCTCGCAGGCGGTGGCGCGTCAGTTTATCAGTCAGGGCAACGGCGGCAAAATCATCAATATCGCCTCCATGCTCTCTTTCCAGGGCGGAATTCGGGTGCCATCCTATACTGCGTCTAAAAGCGCGGTAATGGGCCTGACGCGGTTGATGGCCAATGAGTGGGCGGCACATAACATTAATGTTAACGCCATCGCCCCGGGCTATATGGCAACCAACAACACCGAGCAGCTGCGTAACGATGAAGATCGCAGTCAGGAAATTCTTGGCCGTATTCCGGCCGGACGCTGGGGTAAACCGGACGATATGATGGGGCCGGTAGTGTTCCTGGCTTCATCCGCTTCTGATTATGTTAACGGCTATACGCTGGCGGTCGACGGCGGCTGGCTGGCACGCTAATGGTTACCGGACAGGGCCTGGCTCTGTCCGGTATTCACTTTTGGTTACAGCGTCACAACTTCCCTTCTACTGTATAAATCCCCTATACTGGATAGATTGACAGTTATGTATCCAGGTTATCTCCATGACGGCCGAAGGCCACGTTATTTTCGCCATTGCCAGCGCTATTTTTGCCAAGCGCGCTGAGCTTACGCCAGAGCTGGCTAACGGCGACTGGTGGCACATTATTCCGGCGGTACTGCTGACCTGCCTGCTGCCTGATATCGATCATCCCCGCTCAACCCTTGGGCAGCGTTTTCGCTGGATTTCCCAGCCCATTGCGCGGGCGTTCGGGCATCGTGGCTTTACCCATAGTTTGCTGGCGGTGCTGGGCGGCATCGTGCTGCTACAGTTTAATCTGCCGCACGGTTCGCCGTTGCCGGGCGATGCCATGCACGGCATGGTATTAGGCTATCTCAGTCATATTGCGGCTGATATGCTCACGCCCGCTGGCGTGCCGCTGTTGTGGCCATGCCGCTGGCGCTTTCGACTGCCGCTATTAAACACTAAATCAGGCAACCAGCTGGAACGCCTGTTCTGTCTGGCGCTGGTTGCCGGGGCGTTATGGTTTCCGCCAGGCATGCCCCAGTTCGGTGCGGACGGCTGGCCTGCCCGCGTAATGAATAATGTGCAGACGGGCATCGATCGTCTGCTGAACTAAGCGCCTGCTGCATTTGCATACAAAATCAGACAAAAAGTTATAACCCATTCCATTCGGATCTAATAGCGTCAGGTGCTGACCTGATACCATTTCGCCATTGCGCAACACACTGCGCCGATAAAAACACTTCTTCCTGCCCCACAGGCTGCGTTTTAACGCGGCGGTGGGGTAATCTCATGGAGAAAAAAAATGAATGTTCCGCTTATTTTGAATATTTTGACGTTTATCGTCCTGCTGGTGGTGTTATCCCGGCTTGGCCGCCAGGGCTGGAGCCTGTCGAAAAAAGTATTAGTTGGTCTGGTCATTGGTGTGCTGTTTGGCCTGGCGCTGCATCTGATCTATGGAGACAACGCAGCGGTACTGAAAGAGTCGATTAGCTGGTTTAACGTGGTAGGCAACGGTTACGTTCAGCTACTGCAGATGATCGTGATGCCGCTGGTATTTGTCTCTATTCTCAGCGCCGTGGCGCGTTTACATAACGCTTCCTCACTGGGGAAAATCAGCGTGCTGACCATTGGCGTCCTGCTGTTTACTACCGCTATCGCGGCGCTGGTCGGGGTATTTGTCACTACCCTGTTTGGCCTGACCGCCGAAGGTCTGGTGCAGGGCGCGCAGGAAACGGCTCGTCTGTCGGCCATTCAGTCTAACTATGCGGGTAAAGTCGCCGATCTCAGCGCGCCGCAAATGCTGCTCTCTTTTATTCCGAAAAATCCCTTTGCCGATCTGGCCGGTGCTAACCCCACCTCCATTATCAGCGTGGTAATCTTTGCCGCTTTCCTTGGCGTTGCCGCTTTGCAGTTGTTAAAGGATGACCGGGAAAAAGGTGAGCGCGTCCTGAAAGCGATTGAGGTTTTACAGCTGTGGGTAATGAAGCTGGTTCGCCTGATCATGAAGCTGACGCCATATGGCGTGCTGGCGCTGATGACCAAGGTGGTCGCCAGCTCTAACCTGCAGGATATTATCAAGCTCGGCGGCTTTGTGGTGGCCTCATATCTGGGCCTGGCGATTATGTTTGGCGTACATGCCCTGCTGCTGTCGGTTAACGGTATTAATCCGCTGCGCTTTTTCCGTAAGGTATGGCCGGTGATCACCTTTGCCTTTACCAGCCGCTCCAGTGCCGCTTCTATACCGCTTAACGTGGAAGCACAGACCCAGCGTCTCGGCGTGCCGGAATCTATCGCCAGCTTCTCCGCCTCATTCGGTGCCACTATCGGACAGAACGGCTGCGCCGGTCTTTATCCTACTATGCTGGCAGTAATGGTTGCGCCGACAATGGGCATCAACCCGCTGGATCCGGTATGGATCGCTACGCTGGTCGGTATCGTGACGCTGAGCTCAGCCGGTGTGGCGGGCGTCGGTGGCGGTGCAACCTTTGCCGCGCTGCTGGTGCTGCCGGCGATGGGGCTTCCGGTTACGCTGGTTGCCCTGCTTATCTCTATCGAGCCGCTGATTGATATGGGCCGCACCGCGCTGAATGTTAATGGTTCAATGACGGCCGGTTCCCTCACCAGCCGCTGGCTGCGCCAGACAGACAAGGCGCTGCTTAATAGCGACGATCATAGCGAACTGGCACATCGCTAACGCCGCTGTCCCCTGACAGTCGACCTGAGCCTGCAGCGTTCAGGTCGGACAAACCCCATAAGGGCCGGATTTTCTGGCCCTTATTTTTTCTCTGCGGCTTGCCTGGCGACGCTTTCTTTTCAACCGCCTTAATGCGCTATAACACAAAATCCCGGAAATTCCAGGCGTACCTAATGTGCTGTTCTATAGTTAATGGAGCCTTAAACGACATCAACAGGAGCAATGCTAATGTCGAAAGAAACCGATAATAAGGAGCTGAGCCACAGCGCACCGGCTACAGGCCCCGAATCTGCCAGGCCAGGTCTGGATTCTTTAGCCCCAGCGGATGGATCGCATCAACCCTCTTCCGAACCGACGCCGCCAGGCAAACAGCCTACCGCGCCGGGAAGCCTCAAGTCGCCCAACACGCGTAACGCCAAACTCGATCAACTGGACGCGCACCGCAAAGGCGGTGAGAACTTTCCGCTGACCACCAATCAGGGCACGCGCATCGCCAACGATCAAAACTCACTGAAGGCGGGAACGCGCGGCCCGACGCTGCTGGAAGATTTCATTATGCGTGAAAAAATCACGCATTTTGACCATGAACGCATTCCCGAGCGTATCGTGCATGCGCGCGGTTCAGCTGCGCACGGCTATTTCCATCCCTATCGCTCCATGAGCGACATCACCAAAGCGGATTTCCTGCGCGATCCCAGTCAGGCCACCCCGGTCTTTGTCCGTTTCTCCACGGTTCAGGGCGGCGCCGGTTCCGCCGATACCGTGCGGGATATTCGCGGCTTCGCCACCAAATTTTATACGCAGGAAGGCGTGTTTGACCTGGTGGGCAATAATACGCCGGTATTCTTTATTCAGGACGCGCATAAATTTCCTGACTTTGTCCATGCGGTGAAACCCGAACCGCATAATGAAATCCCGCAGGGACAAAGCGCGCACGATACCTTCTGGGATTACGTTTCGCTGCAGCCGGAAACGTTGCATAACGTGATGTGGGCGATGTCCGATCGCGGTATTCCGCGCAGCTATCGCACCATGGAAGGATTTGGCATTCATACTTTCCGCATGATTAACGCAGAAGGTAAAGCAACCTTTGTCCGTTTCCACTGGAAGCCGGTGGCAGGCAAAGCGTCGCTGCTGTGGGACGAGGCGCAAAAGCTGACCGGCCGCGACCCTGATTTCCATCGCCGCGATCTATGGGAAGCGATTGAGGCGGGCGATTATCCGGAATATGAACTCGGCGTGCAGCTGATCCCGGAAGCGGACGAATTTAAGTTTGATTTTGATCTGCTGGATGCCACCAAGCTGATCCCTGAAGAATTGGTGCCGGTAGAGCTGATCGGTAAAATGGTGCTGAACCGCAACCCGGATAATTTCTTTGCCGAAACCGAGCAGGTTGCCTTCCATCCGGGCCATATTGTGCCAGGACTCGACTTTACTAACGATCCGCTGCTGCAGGGGCGCCTCTTTTCCTATACCGATACGCAAATCAGTCGCCTCGGCGGTCCGAATTTCCATGAGATCCCTATTAACCGCCCGGTCTGCCCTTACCATAACTTCCAGCGTCAGGGCATGCATCGCATGGATATTGATACTAATCCAGCGAACTATGAACCGAATTCTATCAACGATAACTGGCCGCGCGAAACGCCGCCGCAGCCGCGTCGTGGCGGTTTTGAAAGTTATCAGGAACGCATCGAAGGCCACAAGGTACGCGAGCGCAGCCCGTCGTTCGGCGAATACTATTCCCAGCCGCGTCTGTTCTGGCTAAGCCAGACGCCTATTGAGCAGCAGCATATTATTGAAGCCTTCTCTTTCGAGCTGGGTAAAGTTGCCCGTGCCTATATTCGCGAGCGCGTCGTGGATCATTTGCTGCATATTGATGTGTCGCTGGCGCATGGCGTGGCGCAGAATCTGGGCATTGCGCTGTCGGATGAGAAGCTGCATACCGCGCCGCCTAAAGATGTTAACGGCCTGAAAAAGGATGCCAGCCTGAGCCTGTATGCCATCTCGAACGGCAATATCAAAGGCCGTCAGGTTGCTCTGTTGGTGAGCGACGGCGTGAAAGCGGCCGACGTGCTGGCAATTTTGCAGGAGCTGAAAGCGCACGGCGTGCACGCCAGGCTTTTGGCCTCGCATATGGGACAGGTGCGCGCCGATGATGGCTCCAGCCTGCCGATTGACGGCACCTTTAGCGGCCTGCCTTCGGTTACGGTGGATGCGGTGATTGTGCCGGACGGTAATATTGATGCGCTGCTGCTGAGCGGCGATGCACGCTATTATCTGCTGGAGGCCTATAAACATCTGAAGGTTATCGGCCTGAGCGGCGATGCACGCCGTTTCAAAGCGCAGTTTGGTCTGGGCGACGATGAGCCTGAAGAAGGGCTGGTTGAGGATGTGAAAGCCGAAGGAGTACTGATGAGCGAGTTTATCGCTTTCCTCGGCGCGCACCGCATCTGGTCTCGCAGCCAGAAAGCGCTAAGCGTACCGGCCTGATGCCGTTGGCGGGCTATTTAGCCCGCCACGTTAAGAAAGCGTTAAGCATAGTAACCATGCGCTAAATCGCCCTTTTCCCGCTTGTTTTTTCCCGCGTTCAGGTCAATTCTGCTGTGAGTTAATGCAGGAGAATTATCATGAAAAAGGTTATCGCATCGCTACTTGCCCTGACGCTAACCACACCGGTTATCGCCCTTGCCCATCCAGGCGAACCAGGCCCGGGCTGGCACCATGGCGGCGACGGTCCCGGCTGGGGACGTCCGGCCCCCTTCCGCTTCCTGCCAGAGGCGGCAACCGCCGTGTTGATTGGCGGCCTCACTTACTACTTACTCAACGGCACCTATTACCAACGCCAGGGAGAAACCTACGTGGTGGTAAAACCGCCTGCAGAACGCGTTACGCTCGATAACAGCATGCATGCGCTTGACTACAACGGGCGACGCTATTATGTGCAGGATGGGCATTACTATGAACGCAATATTAATGGGGAATATCTTGAGGTACCGCGTCCGCCGGGGCTATAGGCTGGGATAATATGGGACACAGGAAAGCCTGTTGTGCAGCGGCCCTGTCTGATGGAACAGCCATCGTTCTACACAGAAAGCAGAAACAGCAGAGGCGGCCTTTTCAGGCCGCCTCTGCTAATTTCGTTCAGATCTTACTGATTGGCCTGCGGGTCGGTATCGTACTCTTTACAGCTCTGGAAGCCGTAGTTCATCACGCGACCCGTGTCGTTATAGCTGACAAAATAGGTCTGCGGTTTGCCGTCACGCTCGCCCAGTACATAAGTCTGACAGGTACCGCGCGCGTGTACCATGGTGATTTCAGTGGATGCCGGGCCAGCTACCTGACGAACCTGTTCACGCGTCATGCCTTTTTTCACATCCTTTACGACGGGCTGAGTAACGAAACTTTCAGCACGATCGTAAGCGGTACAGCCAGACAACACCGCTAAAGCCACTGCAGCACCAATAAATCCTGTGAGTTTTTTCATCTTTATGTTCCTCATTTATTGTCCATGTGAAGTAATCCTGGAACATAACTACTGATTTATCAAATTTATGCCGTAGATTTGTTGGTTTTCAGCCGACTCTTATTTAGCGTTGCGCAAGGGTCATTGCCCGGGGAAATCATTGCCAGGCGAAACCGTGGGGAAACCAGGCGTAAAACCGTATAATCGCGCCGCCTGCCCCCGCAGTGATAATGCAGCCCGCAGAGAACTGCGCAATAAATGCTCCACACCGTTTTAGACAGGGAGAAAAAAAGCAACATGACTTCAACCCATCGTAACCCTATTGGCTATGCGATAAGCCTTGGCCTGCTGGCGGCGTTAGGGCCGCTATGCATCGATCTTTATCTGCCAGCGTTGCCTGACCTGGCTGCAGACCTGAACACGCCCACTGCTACCGCGCAGCTAAGCCTCACCGCCGGTCTGCTTGGACTGGGCGTAGGACAGTTACTGTTTGGCCCGCTCAGCGATAAAATGGGCCGTCTGCGACCGCTGAATCTGTCGCTGATCCTGTTGATTATTGCTTCGGTGGGCTGCGCGCTGGCGCAAAACATCGATCAGTTATTACTGGCGCGCCTGTTTGAAGGGCTGGCTGGCGCTGGCGGCGCGGTACTGTCACGCGCTATCGCTCGCGACATGTATAGCGGACACGATTTAACGCGTTTTTTCGCTCTGCTGATGCTGGTGAATGGTCTGGCCCCGATTGCCGCACCGGTGATGGGCGGCGCGTTGATGGCTTTCCTTGACTGGCGCGGGCTATTTATGGTGCTGGCGCTAATCCCGCTGCTGCTGCTGATTATGGTGCGCGTTAAGCTGCATGAAACCCTGCCGCCCGGGCAACGCAGCCAGGGCTCCCTGCTCTCTGCCTGGGGAGCCCTGGGCAAAGTGGTAACCCATCGTCCCTTTATGGGTTTTTGCCTGACGCAGGGGTTTATGATGTCCGGGATGTTTGCTTATATCGGCGCGTCACCTTTTGTCCTTCAGCAGATCTACGGCCTGTCGCCACAGGCATTCAGCTTCTGCTTTGCGCTGAACGGACTGGGGCTGATTATCGCATCACAAACCAGCGCCCGCCTCTGTCCGCTATGGGGTGAATATCGCGTGCTGAAAGGCGGACTGACGCTGGCATTTATTGCGTCCACCAGTCTGGTTTTAACCGGCCTCACCGGCGCAGCGCTGCCGCTGGTGCTGGTCGCATTGTTCTTTACCGTGGCCAGCAATGGCGTCATCTCCGTTACCGCTGCATCGCTGGCGATGCAAAGCCAGGGCAAACGCGCAGGCAGCGCCTCGGCGGTGATTGGCGTCACCATGTTTACCCTCGGGGCGATCAGCGTGCCGGTTACCGGCCTGGGCGGCACCTCGGTGTTAACCATGACCTTTACTATCTTTGGCTGCTACGTGTTGGCAATCACAACCTTCATCCTGCTGGCAAAAAAACCGCAAACTGTCTGAATTAACCGCGCCTGAACATTTCTCAGGCGCAAACCCGCTTGTCGTTTTGCCTGATGCACGTTAGCTTTAACAGGATACGCATTCGCAACGAGCCATCAGGCTACTGATTTAAGGAGTGGTTTATGTCACTGCAGCAGGAAATAATTAAGGCGCTGGATGTCAGGCCAACGATCGATGCCAGAGAGGAAATCCGCACCAGCGTTGAGTTTTTGAAATCCTATCTGAAAGCCCATCCCTTTTTAAAAACTCTGGTGCTGGGCATCAGCGGCGGTCAGGATTCTACCCTCTGCGGCAAATTGAGCCAGCTGGCTATCAGCGAACTGCGCGAAGAAACCGGTAACAGCGACTATCAGTTTATTGCCGTGCGTCTGCCGTATGGCGTACAGGCGGATGAAAAAGATTGTCAGGATGCGCTCGATTTTATTAAGCCCGATCGTACGCTGGTGGTAAACATCAAAGAAGCGGTGCAGGCCAGCGAGCGAGCGCTGAAAGAGGCAGGTATCGAGCTTAGCGATTTTGTGCGCGGCAATGAAAAAGCGCGCGAACGTATGAAAGCGCAGTACAGCATCGCCGGCATGACCCAGGGCCTGGTAGTGGGTACCGACCATGCGGCTGAAGCGGTTACCGGCTTCTTTACCAAATATGGCGACGGCGGCACCGATATTAACCCGCTGCACCGCCTGACCAAAGGCCAGGGTAAAATGCTGCTGAAAGAGCTGGGCTGCCCACAGCACCTCTATCTCAAACACCCAACGGCGGATCTGGAAGACAATCGTCCGGGCCTGCTGGATGAAGTGGCGCTGGGCGTTAGCTATGGTCAAATCGATGCCTATCTTGAAGGCCAGCAGATCGATGAATCTGCCGCCAAAACTATAGAAGGCTGGTATCTGAAAACCGAGCATAAGCGTCGCCTGCCGGTCACCGTTTTTGACGATTACTGGAAAAAATAATCGCTCTGCGGGCAGACTGCCGCGTGTGGCCTGCTCGCTTCCTCTCTTTTGGCTTACGCTCTTTCCGCCCCGCTCAGCCTTTTCGTCACTTCCTTTTTCCCGGCCAGGATACCCGTTATTTTTGCGATATGCGCAAGTGGCTCAATCTTTCCCCCTTCTCCGGACGATGATAGAGCCTGCAATGCGCCGTTTTTTTGCACTGTTCAATTTCCGCCCCGGCTGATAGACTGGATATGCAACCAGTAAACGGAGTCACCTGTGGTAAGACGTGCTGCCAGCCACCGCCTTGAATTTGAAGCGGCGGCCATTTATGAATATCCCGATCATCTTCGCTCATTCCTGGCCGACATTCCTAAGCTGCCCGGCGTCTATACGTTTCACGGCGACAGCGACGTTATGCCGCTCTATATCGGCAAAAGCATTAACTTGCGTACGCGGGTAATGTCACATTTCCGCACGCCGGATGAGGCAAAAATGCTGCGCCTGACGCGCCGTCTGAGCTGGATAACCACCGCCGGCGAACTGGGGGCGCTGCTGCTGGAAGCGCAAATGATCAAAAACCAGCAGCCGTTGTTCAACAAACGACTGCGGCGCAACCGGCAGCTCTGTTCGCTTCAGTGGGACGGCATCTCTCAGCCCGCCATTGTTTATGCGCGCGATCTCGATTTCTCCGCCTCACCTAACCTGTTTGGGCTTTATTCCAGCCGCCGCGCGGCGCAGGAGACGCTCAAGTCTGTCGCCGATGAACATCAGCTCTGCTATGGCCTGCTGGGGCTGGAAAGCCACAGTAAAAACCGCGCCTGTTTCCGTGCCAGCCTGAAACGCTGTGCTGGCGCCT
Source organism: Pantoea alhagi (assembly GCF_002101395.1). Taxonomy (NCBI): domain Bacteria; kingdom Pseudomonadati; phylum Pseudomonadota; class Gammaproteobacteria; order Enterobacterales; family Erwiniaceae; genus Pantoea; species Pantoea alhagi. The sequence goes on from NZ_CP019706.1 coordinate 3,878,332, forward strand.
GCTGCGGCAAAGAGCCGGTGAGCGATCACCATCAGCGATTGCTGGCCGCGCTGGAGAAAGTCCGCGTAGTGTGCTGGCCGTGGCCGGGCGCCGTCGCGCTGGTGGAGCAAGGCCCACAGGAAACGCAGATGCACATTATCCATAACTGGTTTTACCTTGGTTCCGTCAGCCACCTCGACGAGGCGAAAAGTCTCACCAGTCCGCCAAAGGGCTTTGATAATGACGGCTACAAATATCTTTGCCGCCCGATGCTGAGCGGAAAATATCCAATTATCCCGCTCTGATCCCGGCACCGCTTCGCATGAACTGTGATTTGCGTCTACCTTTTAATCAGTTGTGTCGCCGTTTATTAGACACTTTACTGATGGAAAGGAGAACATATGTCTCAACACGATCACAGTAAGTTTTCTCGTCGCCAGGTGGTTGGCGGCCTGGTGGGCAGCATGGCGGTTACCGGTATGGCTGTAGCAGGCAGCGCCAGCGCAGCGGAAAGCGGTAGCGCCGGTGCAGCCTCAAATAACGTTCCGCCGCTAACCGGTAAAAATCCGCTCGACGCTTTTCCCAAACCCCCTTTTGAACGCCAGCCGCAGGATCCGCCGGGCCTGGCCAGTAAGATGGTGCCGCGCCCCGATCACGGTGAAGAAAGCTACCGTGGCAGCGGACGTCTCACCGGCCGCAAAGCGCTGATCACCGGCGGCGATTCCGGTATTGGCCGCGCCGTGGCGATTGCCTACGCGCGTGAAGGTGCCGATGTCGCAATTAACTATCTGCCGGAAGAAGAGTCGGATGCCAAAGAGGTCATCGATCTGATCCAGGCGGCGGGTCGTAAAGCGGTTGCTATCCCTGGCGATATTACCGATGAGGCTTTTTGTCAGAAACTGGTTAACGATGCGGCAACGCAGCTTGGCGGACTGGACATCCTGGTTAACAATGCTGGCCGACAGCAGTATGTGGAGTCGATTACCGATTTGACCACCGAGTCGTTCGACAAAACCTTCAAAACCAACGTCTATGCGATGTTCTGGATCACCAAAGCGGCGATGGCGCATCTGAAGCCGGGTTCAGCCATCGTCAATACTTCTTCGGTCCAGGCGGGCAAACCCAGCGCCATTCTGCTGGACTACGCGCAAACCAAAGCAGCGATTATTGCCTTTACCAAAGCACTGGCAAAACAGGTAGCAGAAAAAGGGATTCGGGTCAATGCCGTTGCGCCGGGTCCTTACTGGACGCCGTTACAATCCAGCGGCGGTCAGCCGATGGAAAAAGTGATGAAATTTGGCGAGGAAGCGCCGTTTGGTCGGCCAGGGCAGCCGGTTGAGATCGCCCCGCTCTATGTCACGCTGGCCTCAGCGGAAAGCAGCTTTTCTTCAGGTCAGGTCTGGTGCTCTGACGGCGGCACCGGCACCTTCTGATAAAAAAAACCGCCGACGCTGCCCACGGCGCAGGGCCATGGACAACGTCGGCGGTCTCAGAAATTATCCCGCGCGACGATTATTCGTCAGCTGGCGGTGGAGTCATCTTACCGTCACGCATCGGCTTTTCAGTCAGACGTTTCTCAAAATTAGCGTTGTACTGCTTTTTCTGTTCCGGCGTCAGTACGTTATAGAGTTTGTTCTGCGTTTCCATCATCGCCAGAGCGTTTTCTTTCGCATTGGCGGTCATTTTCTCAGCCTGCGCTTCCGCTTTGCTGCGGTCGAAACTATCGGCGGCGATAATCGCGTGATTAGCGCGGCGCTCTTCCAGTGACGGACGTTTCATATCTTTGCGGGCATCTTTCATGATGTCACGCATCTGCTGTTTCTGCGCATCCGTCAGGTTCAGGTTTTTGAACATCCCCATCGGGCCATGTCCCATCGGACCTTTATGATGCATCGCCTGCTCGCTGCCTGCTGGCGGCGGGGTGATGTTATCTGCTGCGTGAGCAACGCTCGCCGCACCGAAAGCCAGAGCCGATGCTACCAAAATAGAGGTGAGTTTACGCATTGTATTGTCCTTACTTATCAGTTTTATGACGACAGCTGATGTCGCTGCTACGGAAATGAGTCTACGACACCAAACGTCAAGTACTCAGAGTCTGAGTAAAGCCCTGAAAGCATAGAAGATAAATATGCAGCAATCCTGGAGAGAATAAGAAGATTAGGGTGAAGAATTGCAAAAGAATATGACACTATGCGGAAAAAAGAGGAAATCGTGGAGAAGTGTAACCCTGAGCACAGAATAGAGGAAAGAAAAAGTTAACGCCTGCGAGAGGAATTCTTCTCCTGCGCTGTTTTTGTGAGCTGCCGCGCGAGCGCTTATTCATTTGCCAAAAGATATGCCGTTTCCCCACCTTAACTTTATGCGCCTGTACAGTGCCCCCGCCCCGCCTGTTTTTTATACTATTGTCGGTTAATTCCAGTTAATGCTGAAAAATACTTCAAAAAGCCTCTCTCTCTTATTTCCCTACTTTTAAGGTGTATGGCATGAAAATAACAAGCATTGAGGTAATACGCCTCAGCCTCCCTTTTGACAGCGATCGCCCAACGGCGACAGAGCAGGAAACCGCATGGAACGCCGCCTCGCCGGCTCTTAAACAGATGGAAACGCTGCTGGTGCGCATAGAAACCAGCAGCGGCATCCATGGCTGGGGCGAGGCTTTTGGCCATCTTGCCAACCCGGTGACGCTTCAGGCTCTACAGCAGCTGGTGATCCCCTGCTTTTTAGGCAAACCGGTTCCACAGAGCCGCGCCGCGCTGGAGGCGCTAATGGCAGAGGCGGAAAAAGCGCTGCATGGCTTTGGTCGTGGCGGGCCGGTGCGCTTTGGCCTGTCAGCCATCGATATCGCGCTATGGGATCTGCTGGGACAGCAGCTTGCTCAACCGCTGTGGCAGCTGCTGGGGGCCCGCCGTCAGCAAATTGGTCTCTATGCCAGCCTGGTCAGCTATAACAACCAGCCGGAAGAGGTTGCCCGTCAGGTCATGCGCGCCTGGCAGGCGGGATTCCGTACCCTGAAGCTGCATGAAACTGAGTATGCGGCGATTGCAGCAGCCCGCGCAGCCCTGCCGCCAGAGGCGACGCTGATGGTGGATGTGAACTGCCCCTGGACGGTGGAAGAAGCCAGCCTGCGTGCGGCTCAACTAACGGAGCTGAAGCTGGGCTGGCTGGAAGAGCCGGTCTGGCCACCGGAGGATGCGCATGGTCTGGCAGCGGTGCGCAGTGCGGGAACGCCGATCGCCGCAGGAGAGAATGCCTGCGGCGAGTGGGGGTTCACCGAGCTGTTTGACAACGCCGCCATCGATGTGGCTCAGCCCAGCGTGGCGAAAGTAGGCGGCATTAGCGCGCTGCTGCGCGTAATTAAACGGGCGAACACGCATCAGGTAAAGGTCGTTCCCCACTGCTTTTATTACGGCGCCGGGCTGCTGGCGACGGCGCATATTGTGGCAGCGCTACCCGACGAGGTTCAGCTGGAAGTGCCGTTTATCCGTTTCGCCTCCCCACTCTATCCCCAGCTCGCATTTTCGCCGACCTTGATGCTCCCGGACGCGCCGGGGCTGGGCTTTACGCCTGATGAACAGGTAATGAAACAGCATACTGTCAGCCATTTGCAAATCGATATGGAGGGAACCCGTCATGTTTAAAAATTACCGCAGCGTTGTAGCTCTGCTTCTGTTTTTTGCCGGAATGTTGAACTATCTCGATCGGGCAGCCTTATCGGTTATGGCTCCGCTGGTAAAAAAAGATCTGCATATTGACGATGCGCAGATGGGCATTCTGTTTAGCTGCTTTTTTATCGGCTACTGTCTGTTCTGTTTTTTAGGCGGCTGGGCAGCAGATCGCTTTGGACCGCGTCGGGTATTTGGCTGGGCGGCAGCAGTCTGGTCACTGTTTTGCGGCGCTACCGCGCTGGCGGGCAACTTCACCCATCTGCTGATTATGCGTGTGCTGTTCGGGATTGGCGAAGGTCCAATGGGCACCACCACCAATAAATCGATCTCCAACTGGTTTCCACGTAAGGAAACTGGCCGCGCGGTGGGTTTTACCAATGCCGGGCAGCCTTTGGGCGCTGCGGTGGCGGCTCCGATAGTGGGTCTGGTGGGGTTGCATTTCGGCTGGCGCCTCTCCTTTGTGGCGATTGCGCTACTGGGTTTTGTCTGGCTGGGCTTCTGGCTGTGGCTGTTCCGGGATAAGCCGGAAGATCATCCGCGCGTTAGCGACGCTGAACGTCATCTGATTAAAGCGCACCGCCCCGCTACCCGCATCGCTGAAGCAGGAACCCGTCCGGCAGGCATCTGGCGCTACGTGTTCTCGCTACCGGTATTGGGCGTGGCCGCCGCTTTTTTCTGCTTTAACTATATCCAGTTCTTTTTCCTCTCCTGGCTGCCGAGCTATCTGACCGATTACCAGCATCTGGATATTAAAAGCATGAGTCTGATCGGCATTCTGCCGTGGCTGGGCGCAACGGCGGGCTTTATTGGCGGAGGGTTGATTTCAGATGCTATCTATCGGCGCACCGGGAATTTTCTGTTGTCACGCAAGCTGGTGATTTTTGCCGGGCTGGCGGTTGCGGGAGTCAGCGTGATGTTTACCGCCTGGACTGACAACATCATCTTCGCCGTTGCGTTGATCACGCTCGCCAGCGTGTTTGCCTATATGACGCCGCAGGCGTGCTGGTCACTGTTGCAGGATATTGTTCCGGCGGAACGCATCGGCACGGCGGGTGGCTTTGTTCATTTGCTGGCAAACCTGGCGGGGATCCTCTCTCCGGCGATCACCGGCTTTCTGATCCAGTTCGGCGGGGGCTACTCTTCCGCCTTCCTGCTGGCCAGCGCGCTGGCGCTAACCGGAATTGCGATGCTGGCGCTGTTTGTACGTCAACAGAGCGTAATAAGGCTACGCGCACTGGCGTAGCGCGGTATGTACGGCCCGGTCATTCTGGGCCGCTTTGGCTATCTATGCGCCGCCGCGTCACCGCTCAGCGCCGCGTTATGAGCATTATCTTCCACCAGCATTAAACCGGCACGCAGGCCAGCGGCGACATTGGGATTGGGAAACAGAACATACTCTTGCGCCTGCTGCACGAAATAACGCGTTTTGCCATCTTCCGCCAGCAGCGTGCCCTGCGGAAAAGCGGTGAAGTTCAGCGTCTGCGGGTTCATGTGCAGCTGAAAATGTTCGCTGTTACGTGTTATCTGCTGCGTTACCCGATAACGGCGCGGTGTCACAGTGGCTTCCGGCAGCGGTACGCCAGCGATCAATGACGTTAGCGCCTGCTGCGCTGCCTGAAACTGCGCCAGATCGTTATGACCGAACGGCAATGCCTTGCCCAGCTCCAGCGTACAGCTGGCAGCCTGAAAGTGCTCGCTGCTGTAATGGCTGAAGGTGCCGCCTGGCGCGCGATGAAACACCAGCGCCTCCATGCCCGCCGCCGCCAGCCAGTGCAAAAATGCCTCAGGCCAGGGCTGCGTACTGAACGGCAACACGCCGAAGCGCGTATGATAAGAGTCGCGAATCGCGGTATGCAGATCGAGATGCCAGCGCGTCTCCTGATGCGCTCCGGCCTGCCAGAATGTCTCCAGCGCCTGCTCCAGGCATAAAGCACGCTGCGCTTCAGGACAATTTTCAAACTGCTGCCAGCGTCCGCCGAACAGCCGGTTTAAATCGCAGCGCAGATAGCGTTCTCCGGCGCGCAACGCAGGCGGGTTGCCGAGCAAGACCAGCAGCCGCACCGTCAGCGGTAATTCTCCCTGTAACAGCCGGGTCACTATTGCATTCAGGATCTCTACCGGCGCGGTCTCATTGCCATGAATACCGGCTGAAATAACCACAGCCTGTTGAGCCTGTACCAGCGGGGTCAGCTCAAGGATCCCCTCATCCAGCCATCGCCAGTGCAGATTTGGCAATGTCCCACTGGTTATTGTCGGCGGGTTGCCGGAAAGCGTTTGCTGTAACAAATCCTGCATGAAATCTCCTGTGACGCGGAAAACCGACGACGCGAAACCATCGCGCCGTCGGGCCTTTATTCCTGCTGGAATGGATAAACACTTCCTAAGTCTAGCAAACGCGTCAGCTCATCCAGTGCTTCGCGCCCTTCGTTCAGTAATTGCGGATCGGCCAAATCGGCCTGGGTAAGCCGATCGCGGTAGTGACGATCGACCCACTGGTTAAGCGTGGCGAACAGTTGATCGTTCATCATTACCGCCGGGTTAACCGCCTGCTGTTCGGTAGCGTTAAGCGCCACGCGCAAACGCAGACAGGCCGGACCGCCGCCATTGTTCATGCTTTCGCGCAGATCGAACACTTTTAGTTCGCGAATCGGTCCGCCGCTCTCCACCAGCTCCGTGAGATATTGCCAGACGCCGCTATGCTGACGTGCCTCCTGCGGCAGTACCAGCAGCATAGTACCATCGTCCCGGCTCAGTAGCTGACTATTAAACAGATATGTGGCGACCGCGTCTGTCACCGACACGCGATTGTCCGGCACGATAACTGGCGTAAAGCCGGGCACTCTTTCGCTTAAATCCGTCAGCAGCTTATCCTGATGCAGAAACGCCAGCTGATGGCAAAACAGCACCTGCTGGTTACTGACGGCAATAACATCATTATGGAAAACGCCCTGATCGATTACCGCCGGGTTCTGCTGCACAAACAGCGTGCGGGCCGGATCGAGCTGATGCAGCCTGGCCACCGCCTCGCTGGCCTCCCGGGTCTGGCGCGCTGGATAGCGCGCCGGTACCAGGCCGCCATGACTCTCTTCGCGACCATAGACAAACAGCTGCAAGCCCGGCTCACCGTAGTCGCCGCCAAAGCGATTATGATTAGCAGCACCCTCATCTCCCAGCAGCGCCACCTGCGGCAGCGCAGAGTGATGAGCGAAGTAGCGCTCGTCGCGGAAAATCGCGCGCAGCAGCGCGCCGGTGGTCTGCGACTCAATGGCGCGGTGAAATTTATTGTTCAGGTTCGCCACGGTGAAATGCGTTTTGCCGTCAGCGCTGTCGGCAGAAGGCGAAACCGTGGCGGCATTCGCCACCCACATGGCAGAGGCGGAACTCACCGCCGAGAGCAGCTGCGGCGCCTGCCGTGCTGCTTTAGCCAACACCTGCGCGTCGCTGCCGCTAAAGCCCAGCCGACGCAGCATCGGCAGATGGGGCCGTTCGTGCGGCGGGATCACGCCCTGCGCGAAACCGGCATCCGCCAGCGCCTTCATTTTCAGCAATCCCTGCTGCGCCGCCAGCTTAGGATTAGAGACCTGATGCTGATGGCGGGTGGAGGCTTCATTACCAAACGACAGGCCCGCATAGTGATGGGTCAGTCCCACCAGCCCATCAAAATTCACTTCTCTGGCTTTCATGAGCGCGTCTCCGGCTGGCTGAAGTCGAGACCCGGCGACAGCGTCGCAGGCAGGGTAAGATCGGGGGTTTCCAGCGAAGCCAGCGGCCAGGCACAGTAGTCAGCGGCGTACCAGGCGCTGGCGCGATGGTTGCCGGATGCGCCAATACCGCCAAAGGGCGCGGTGCTGGCGGCACCGGTCAGCGGCTTGTTCCAGTTAACAATGCCCGCGCGCGCCTCAATCAGCAGCTGGTCAAATTTCTCACGCTGCGGCGAGATCAGCCCGCACGACAGACCGTAGCGGGTTGCGTTCGCCAGCGCTATCGCCTGCTCAAAGCTGTCGTAGCGCACCACCGCCAGCAGCGGTCCGAACACCTCTTCATCCGCCACGTTACTGACTCCGGTGAGATCGATAATCCCCGGCGTCAGCAGCGCGCTGTCACGCGCTGGCCAGCGCATTTTCAGCAACGGCTTACCGCCTGCCGCAATGCGCTTTTGCCACTCCTGATAAATATGTCCGGCGGCCTGTGGCGAAATCACGCTGCCCATAAACGGCTGCGGCTCATCGTTCCAGCGCCCGATGCGCAGCTGCTGCGTCACTTCCACCAGACGTTGCAGGAACGCGTCGCCTTCCGCGCCGCGCTTCACCAGCAGCCGACGAGCGCAGGTACAGCGCTGGCCAGCGGTAATGAAGGCGGACTGCACGGCAATATGCACTGCCGCGTCAATGTCAGCCACATCCTCTACGATCAGGGCGTTATTCCCGCCCATCTCCAGCGCCAGCATTTTTTCTGGCTGACCGGCAAACTGCCGATGCAGCTGATAGCCAGTGCTGGCGCTACCGGTAAACAGCACGCCGTCAATCTGCGGCTGCTGCGCCAGCGCCTGACCAACGCTTCGGGCGCCCTGCACCAGGTTCAGCACGCCCGGCGGCATACCCGCTTCCAGCCACAGTCGCATGGTCTTTTCTGCGGTCAGCGGCGTCAGCTCGCTGGGCTTAAACACCACGCTGTTGCCTGCCAGCAAGGCAGGAACGATATGCCCATTCGGCAGATGACCGGGAAAGTTGTAAGGGCCGAAAACTGCCAACACGCCATGCGGACGATGGCGTAGCGCACTCTCCGCCTGCTGATGCGTACCGGTACGCTCATGGTAAGCCTTAACGGAGATGGCGACTTTATTGATCATCGCCTGCACTTCGGTCAGCGCCTCCCAGCGCGGCTTGCCGGTTTCACGAGCGATGGTTTCGCTCAGATCGTTTTTGTGCTGTTCCAGCTGAGCCGCAAAATTTTCCGCAATTGCCTGACGGGCAGCGAACGGCTGGCGCGCCCAGGCGGGAAACGCGGCGCGTGCCGCAGCGCAGGCGGCGGCCACCTGCTGTTCATCAGCAGCGTTGCCCTGCCACAGCAGCGCGCCATCCACCGGATCGTTTTTACTCAGGCTTTCACCCTGGCCACTCAGCCATTCTCCATTGATACAGTGCGTCATGCTTTTTTCTCCTCGCTACAAAGTGGCACGGCCCGCAACGTATCGCCGGGCTGACAGCGTAAAATTTCGGCGGCGGCGGCCGGAACGCGTATCTGACCGCTGTTGGGATCGGCGGGCAACAGCAGAACGCGATAATGATGATAGTTATCGTTGCTGACCAGGCAGAGCGGCAACGTATCAGCAACGGACGCCTCCGGATCGATCGCCATGACGGTCACCAAACGGCTCTTGCGAACCGCCCGGATATGTTCAATGTCGCACTCCAGCGTCGGGCCACCGTCAAAGATATCCACATAATTTTGATAGCGGAAACCCTCGGCCTCCAGCACTGCGCGGGCCGGCGCAGTGTGTGGATGAACCTGCCCGATTACCGCCTGCGCCTCTGCCGACAGATAGTGAACATATAAAGGATGCTTGGGCATCAGCTCGGCGATAAAGGCTTTTTGCCCGGTGCCGCTCAAAAAATCGGCCTGGGTAAAGTCCATAGAGAAAAAGTGGCTGCCAACGCTGTCCCAGAACGGCGAGCGCCCCTGTTCATCGCTGACGCCGCGCATTTCGGCCACCACTTTATCCATAAAACGTTCGCGGAAGGCGGCGATAAACAAGAAGCGAGATTTTGACAGCAGATAGCCGTTTTTACCGTCGCGACGTTCAGGGTCGAGAAACAGCGTACAGAGTTCGCTGCTGCCTGTGTGATCGTTGCACAGCGACAGCGTGGCAAGACTGTTATAAACGTCCAGCTCTTTCGAGGCGTGTACCTGGGTGCCGACGCGGAAGTTATACCAGGGATCCTCCAGCCCTACTGCCACCTCAATGGCGCAAATACCGCAGGCCTGGTGGGTGTCGCTGTCGGCCAGCACAAAAACGTAGCCCTGCTGGGCGCGCGGCAGCATATCCTGCCAGGTCTGGATCGAGCGCTCAATGCGCGCCGCCAGCGTTTTGCTGTCGGCGGGCAGCGAGGTCAGACCGCCGCCGGTTTTACCCGCCAGCGCCATCAACTGCGGCAGATCGTCACGCTCTACGGGGCGAATATACATCATCACGACGCTCCTTTAATAACCGACTCGCAGGCGCGTTCAAAGCGGGCCAGCCCCTCTTTAACATCCTGCTCGCTGATAATCAGTGACGGCGCAAAGCGCACCACGTTAGCGCCCGCAATCAGCACCATCACGCCCTCTTCCGCCGCCGCCAGGCTGAACTGTTTCGCCTTGCCGCTGAAGTCTTCATTTAATACGCAGCCAATCAGCAGGCCGAGCCCACGGATCTCTTTAAACAGATGCAGGCGCTGGTTAATGGCGTTCAAACCCTCGGTAAACCAGCGATGGCGCAGATGTACGCCCTCCAGCACCTCCGGACGATTAACCAGCTCCATGACTTTGCCGCCAACAGCGCCCGCCAGCGGGTTACCGCCATAGGTGGTGCCGTGGCTGCCAACGTTCAGCGCCGCACCCAGCTTCTCCGTGGTTAACATTGCGCCAATCGGGAAACCGCCGCCCAGCGCTTTGGCTGTGCTCAGCACATCCGGCGTCACGCCGTAATGCATATAGGCGTAAAGCGAGCCGGTGCGGCCCACGCCGCTCTGCACTTCATCAAAAATCAGCAACGCGTTATGGCGATCGCACAGTTCGCGCAGCCCACGCAGAAAAGCCGGTTCGGCAGGCAGCACGCCGCCTTCTCCCTGGATTGGCTCAACGATGATCGCTGCGGTGTGGTCATTAATCAGACTCGCTACCGACGCAAGATCGTTGAATACCGCATGATCAATCCCGCCCGGCAGCGGCGCAAAATCTTTGGAATAGGCGGGCTGACCGCCTGCCGAGACGGTAAACAGCGTGCGGCCATGAAAGGCATTTTTGAAAGCGATAATGTGACTTTTTTCCGGCCCAAAATGGTCGTGAGCATACTTACGCGCCAGCTTCAGCGCCGCTTCGTTCGCCTCGGCTCCGGAATTGCAGAAAAACACCCGCTCGGCAAAAGTGGCATCAATCAGTTGTTTCGCCAGACGCAAAATTGGTGCATTGGTATACCCGTTGCCGGTGTGCCAGAGTCTGGCCGCCTGCTGCTGCAGCGCCTGCTGAAGTTCGGGATGCGCATGGCCCAGCGCATTAACGGCAATACCACCGGCGAAATCGATATATTCCTTACCGTTTTGATCCCACAGCATTGAGCCTTCCGCACGATCCGGCACAAAACTGGCAGGAGAATAAGCGGGAACCATCCAGCGATCGAAATCCTGACGAGAAACTGACTGTTGCATAGCGGCCTCATAGCATCACCCGAGGGTGAATCAAAAGTTTAAATTATGTTAATGAAATGATTCATTGCAGCTCTACTCTAGATTGCATGCTTTGTGCCAGCCAGCGTTAAAAATGCATAAAACAGGTTGAACAACCGTAAATCAATCACTTACAAGCTAACGCTATTCACATTAAATGCATAAATAGTGAATAAATATCTGAGGCTGCGGCATAAACGACAGATCAAACAGCGGAATTATGCAGCGATAAAATAAAATATTGCTTTTGTGATCCTGAATAACATTTGCTGTTAAAACAGGGCAAAACAGGCACAGTAAAAAGGCGAAGCGCATCAAAACAGTGCACGACGTGTCCTGACTGTTATAGGTTATTTTCTGTTTTCTGTTTCTGTTATAGCTATCATTTCTGTGGTTCACTAAACCCTCTTCTACACTTGTTGTGTTATCAGCAAGGACTTTCTCTTTGGAAGCTTAATAATGAACATCTCGAGGTGGCTATGTTCGGTTTAGACGCATTCGAACTGGCAAGGATACAATTTGCGTTTACGGTCTCTTTTCACATAATTTTTCCTGCAATTACCATTGGTCTTGCCAGTTTTCTGATGGTGCTGGAAGCGTTATGGCTGAAAACCCGCAATAACACCTGGCGCGACCTGTATCATTTCTGGTTGAAAATTTTTGCAGTGAATTTTGGTATGGGTGTGGTTTCCGGCCTGGTCATGGCTTATCAGTTCGGAACCAACTGGAGCGGGTTCTCCGCCTATGCGGGCAGCATCACCGGCCCGCTATTAACCTATGAAGTGCTGACCGCCTTCTTCCTGGAAGCGGGCTTCCTTGGCGTAATGATGTTTGGCTGGAATCGCGTGGGGCCGGGACTGCATTTCTTCTCTACCTGTATGGTGGCGCTGGGGACGCTGATGTCGACCTTCTGGATCCTTGCCTCCAACAGTTTTATGCATACGCCGCAGGGCTATGAGGTGCTTAACGGCCAGCTGATCCCGGCGGACTGGTTTAAGGTGATTTTTAATCCCTCTTTCCCTTATCGTCTGCTGCATATGGCAACCGCCGCCTTCCTCTCGACCGCCTTTTTTGTCGGCGCATCGGGCGCGTGGCATCTGTTGCGCGGTAACAAGAGCCCGGCAGTCAAACGGATGTTCTCAATGGCGATGTGGATGGCGCTGATTGTCGCACCTATCCAGGCCGGTATTGGTGATGCGCACGGCCTGAATACGCTGGAGCATCAGCCAGCTAAAATCGCGGCGATTGAAGGCCACTGGGAGAATACCCCTGGCGAGCCGACGCCGCTGATTCTGTTTGGCCTGCCCGATATGGAGGCGGAAGAGACAAAGTATGCGGTGGAGATACCGGTGCTGGGCAGTATTATCCTGACCCACAGTATGACCAAACAGATCCCGGCGCTGAAAAGCTTCCCGCCGGAAGATCGTCCTAACTCCACCATTATTTTCTGGTCGTTCCGCATTATGGTGGCGCTGGGCCTGTTGATGATTCTGGCAGGCGTCTGGAGCCTGGTGCTGCGCCTGCGTAAGCGGCTGTACGATCAGCGTCTGTTCCACCGTTTTGTGCTGCTGATGGGCCCATCCGGTCTGCTGGCGATTCTGGCCGGCTGGTTTACCACTGAAATTGGCCGTCAGCCGTGGGTCGTGTACGGGCTGATGCGTACCCGCGATGCGGTTTCTAATCACGGCACGCTGCATATGTCGATAAGTCTGTTGGCCTTTATTCTGGTTTACGCCTCGGTGTTTGGCGTGGGTCTGGTTTATCTGCTGAAGCTGGTCGCGCGCGGGCCGCAGCCGTTTGTCGATCATGCGCCGCAAGGTGGTCCGGGCACGCCCCGTACGCCAGCCCGTCCGCTCTCTGCCGCCGATGAGTCGCTGGATGAGCCTAAGAAAGATGAACTGGGAGGAATTAAATAATGGGTATCGATCTTCCGCTGATCTGGTTCATTATCATTGTGTTTAGCATTCTGATGTACGTGGTGATGGATGGCTTTGACCTTGGCATCGGTTTGCTCTATCCGATGGTGCGCGAGACTAAAGACCGCGACGTGATGATGAATACCGTTGCGCCGGTCTGGGACGGCAACGAGACCTGGCTGGTGATGGGAGGTGCCGGGCTGTTCGGCGCTTTCCCGCTGGCCTATTCGGTGATTCTGGATGCGCTGGCGGTGCCGCTGACGATTATGCTGATCGGGCTGATTTTTCGTGGCGTCGCCTTTGAGTTCCGCTTTAAGGCCACGGTGTCGCATCGCGGCTTCTGGGATAAGTCCTTTATCGCCGGTTCTTTTATCGCGACGTTTGCGCAGGGCGTGGTGCTGGGGGCGTTCCTCAACGGTTTTCCGGTGCAGGGACGAGAATGGAGCGGCAGCGTGTTCGACTGGATTACCCCGTTCAGTCTGTTCTGTGGGCTGGGTCTGGTGGTGGCCTATGCGCTGCTGGGTGCCAGCTGGCTGATTATCAAGACGGAAGGTCATCTGCTGCAAACCATGCGTAAGCTGGCACGTCCGCTGCTGCTGGCGCTTTTGGTGGTAATGGCGATTGTCAGCATCTGGACGCCGCTGACGCATCAGTCGATTGCTGACCGCTGGTTTACCACGCCGAATCTGTTTTTCTTCCTGCCGGTGCCGGTTTTGGTGTTGTTGGTATCATGGGCGCTGTGGCGTAACGCCTGGCTGCCGGATGCGCATTATGCACCTTTTATTCTGACACTGGTGCTGGTGTTCCTGGGCTTTAGCGGGCTGGGGATCAGTATCTGGCCAAATCTGATCCCGCCGGATATTACGTTCCGCGCGGCCTCTGCGCCGCCGGAGAGCCAGGGTTTTATGCTGGTTGGCGCGCTGTTTATTATCCCGCTGATTCTGGTGTATACCTTCTGGAGCTATTATGTGTTCCGCGGCAAGATCGACCCGAATCATGGCTACCATTAACAGGAGTATGCGATGGCAATTCAACGCATGACCGGGAAAACCACGAAGCAGCCGCTATGGCGGCGGTTGCTGTGGATGGTGATTATCTGGGGCGGCAGCGTGCTGGCGCTGTTTGTGGTGGCCAGTCTGTTCCGCGTGCTGATGTCCGCCGCCGGATTGAGAACCCATTAGTCCTCGCTACAGATTAATAAACGCCGCCTTCACTGAAGGCGGCGTTTATCTTCCCCCCTCTGCCTTCCTGGTTATTTTCTTTTACGCCTTTATGGTTTAAAAAAACATCAATGGCCTTTTGTTAGCCTTTCAGCAAAGTGGGAAACTGCTTCCCAACCTGGGGCCAACCATCATGAGTTTTAGCCTGCCCGGAACGGATCTTTATTACCTGCAGCATGATAATCTTGCCCCTGAAAGATACGAAGAAATTATCAGCCCCTTTTTAGCCTGGTCCCGCATCGTCAGCGAATACGTTTTTGATGACCGTCGGCCGCTGGACTTCCGACTTATCAACATGCAAAAACGTAATGTTTACGGTTATAGCCACACAACTCCACCGCATGGGCCACGGGAGCGGGTTTGACGGGGCGCAGCGAATTATCCGCGCATATAAAAATGCCGTAGCCCGCCGTGACGATCGCCGCAGAGGCGGCAAACCGCCCCCCACTGTTCTGTCTGCTCCACTGAGCAAAGAAAAGCAGCCTCCCTCACTCGGCACCATCAACAGTAAAATGGCGGGCCGCCTGCTGGCCGCTGGCGGCATTTACCACCAGAACCCGGAAATGTTCGCCGAGACCGCGCGCAGGCTGGGCGGCGACGCCGCAAAAGGTTTTGAACAGATCCTGAATGAACAGACGGCGGGCACCCTGGTGGCGCTCTCATCGGTGCTGATAGCGGGCAAAGCTTCTGTTACGGGCCGTCCCGCTGTTGGCAGCCTGCACGAGCTAAAGCATTATCTGGGGAAAACCAGAGGAGAAGCTAAACTGCTGCATAATATCGAAGTGATAAAAATGAACTACGTGCGGCGGGATCGGGCAGAACTGGCAATATTACGTCAGAGCTTTCAACGCGTAAAACCCAAATTTTATAAAATGCTGGCTGAGCATCCGGAAGCGAAAAAACGCTTTAATCAGCATGAGCTGGCAAAAATGGCAAAGGGGATACGCCCTGGCGAACAGTGGGAGATACATCATAAGTTTCCTCTGGATGATAGCGGTAACAATGATTTTAGTAACCTTGTGCTTATTCGGCGTGATTATGAACATTACATTTTCAATGCGGCGCAGAAAAGCATTACTCGTCAGATGAAGTCAGACGAGATAAAAGAGGTGTTATGGGTAATTCCTGTTGGCGTAGTTTATCCCTGAAGGTAAATAATATGGTTATCAGCAATAATCTAATTAACCAGTTAAAGCAGCTTGTCATGGAAAATGATGAAAGGCTGGCCCCGGCAATCGTTTTCCCGGACGATCTCTATGACTATAATTTTGGGCGTAAGATTGGTAAGGCGCCGCGCCTGTTTTGGGAACAATATAAAAATTTCGTTGAACATATGGACGGCATCAATATCGATGGCTGCAGAATTTACGGTATCGAAAACCACTTCAATTATGAAAATGACCTCTTTACCTTCAACGGCTTCCTGACAAAAATCGCATGTGAAGCCCCAGACACCATGATTGCGGAGGATTTTTATTGTATTGAAATTGGTGGTTCTTCGCTGGATACCTATACGTATGACATAAGAAGCAATAAGTGGGAATCACGCGACCAACAGCAATACCAGAACCTTTTTATCTCCTGCGATACGCTGGCAGAGTTTCTGCAGGCGGTGCTGGATGATATTCGCCAGCATGAATAATAAATTAGCCCGAAAAAGCCGCCAGCTATTGGCGGCTTTTTATCTGGCAGGAGTAAATGCCCGGCCTGACAGCCGGGGATTGTTGCTGGCAGGCGCTAATCTAACAGCAAAATCAGGGCTGCATAACATCAAAACGATCCGCTGGCGGTGCCTGTAGCGTCATCGGCGGCGTGACCTGCAGCGTGATCCAGTTAGAGGTCACGCGCTGCTGCTTACTGTCTTCCAGCGTTACCGACAAGCGATACTGATTGCTGGCTCCGGGCGAGTTGTCCCAGGCGGGCATAATCACTGTCCAGCCGTGCGGGCTGCGATTGTCCGGCGGCGGCGTCAGGCTCAGCGCCTGCGTATCGCCCTGCCAGCTCACGGCGGTAATGTCATTGGCGGCGCGAATCTGAAGTTTTAGCGCCAGCGCTTCACCTGAACTCAGCTGCCAGGGCGGCGTTGCCAAAAATACCGACAGCGTTTTACGCTGGCGAAACTCCAGCACCGGCGTGGTATTGCGCTCAACCAAATCGTAACGGCTGCCGCGCAGCGATCGTGCCTCGGCGACGTTATCGGCGGAGAGCTGCTTGCTCAGCGCTACACCGGGGCGATAGTTGATACGCATACCCAGCTGATCCTGCGACTGGCCGCTTTCACCTTCTTTATGCGAGGCGGTAAAGGTCAACAGCGGCACCGGGGTATAGTTGACCCCGACTTTCACCGCAACCGGGTTTTTCTCCAGGCTGCCGTTATTAAACAGATCCACCTGATTCCCCAGATATTGCTCCCAGGTTACCGAAACGCCCAGCTGGCGATAAAACGGCAGATAGCCCTGGGTCGTAATATCGTAGCCGCGCGCCATACGGTTTTGTTGAAGAGCACTGCTGTTGTGCCAGCCGCTAAGCGGCGTATAGTAATTTGCCGAGAGGCGCAGGAAATCGCTCCAGGCCTCGGTACCGAGCGAGGCACGCTGTAACCCTGAATCGAGTTGGCGATCCACCAGCGCGTTATAGCCGAGTAGCCAGTTGTGCGCTACCCAGCGCTGCCCCAGTCCGGCACTGCCTACCAGCCCATCATCAGTTTGCGTGACGCCCAGCTGTGAAAAGGTTAAATATTGATAGTTATCCTGCCAGGGAGTGAGCAACTGGCCGCCGCTGCCATTAAAGTTACCCTCCATATCCACCTGTAACGAAAGCTGCGCTGTGCCATAAGAAGAAAGCAGCGACTGCCCTTCATCCACCAGCCGCCCGGTAACCTCATCGCGCAAATGATTAAACGCCCAGACGCCTGCCTGTTGCCCAAAGGTCGCGTCGCTGGTGTTATTACTGGCTTCGCCAATGCTTTTGGCGATTTGCGCCAGGCGCGTGGAAAAAGCATCTTCTGACGATACATCGCCGCCAAGGCTGGGAAGACTCTCCTTTACAGCGCTAAAGCGCGCAGGATCGTTAAAGGGGGCGTCGGGCACCCTGCTTTCCGGCTGAAAAGCGTAGGCATAGCGGCTCAGTAACAGCGTGCCGGGCAACAGCAGCAAAAAAGTGGATAAAGTAACTCGATGTATTAATAACATAGCGGCGTCGGGGTTAACTTAAGCTGTCATCATGGGTGGCCGTAATCAGCGTGAATAAGCCTTTAGCTTAGCATAATTGTGAGCTGGATCATGATTTTCCCGACGCGTCATTAGTCCAAAAAGCGCGCTGTTATGAGCGTGAATGCCGTCATACCTCCCCTGAAGCCACTGTTGCGCATGTTGCTGCTTCCGCCGCCTGAGAGGCACGATAGAGCCTGACCACCTCACCCACGATAATGAGCGAAGGCGACAGCGGCTGATAGTGCGTGATGGTCATCGGCAGCTGGGCCAGCGTCGTGATCAATACACGCTGGTCATGCCGCGTACCGCGCTCAATCACAGCAACCGGGGTGTCAGCAGCGCGCCCGTGCTGACACAGCTGGCTACTGAGTTCCGCGCTCCAGGTAAGTCCCATATAGAACACCAGCGTCTGGCTGGCATCCTGTAAGCTCTCCCAGGCAAGGTGCGGCTTACCTTCTTTGCCATGACCGGTAATAAAGCGTACCGACTGCGCCATGTCCCGGTGCGTCAGCGGAATGCCGCAGGCGGCGGCACAGCCGGTCGCAGCCGTGATGCCCGGCACAATATCACAGGCGATGCCCGCCGCCTGCAGCTGCTGCATCTCCTCCCCGCCACGGCCAAAAATAAAGGGATCGCCACCCTTCAGCCTCACTACCTTGCGTCCGCTGTGGGCTAAATCCACCAGCAGCTGGCTAATCTGATGCTGTTTCATGCCGTGAAAACCTGGCGTTTTACCGACGTCAAGCGCCAGCGTGTCGGTGGGGATCAGTGCCAGCACCTCTTCGCTGACCAGCCGATCGTAAACCACCACGTCCGCCTCGCCGAGCAACCGCAGCGCCTTCAGCGTCAGTAGCTCAGCATCGCCCGGACCTGCGCCTACCAGCCAGACGCTGCCCTGCGGCTGATTAACGCCGCCGCTTAAAAGCCTGTTCAGTGCAGGTAACCGCTGTGTCATTCTGACCTCCCGCTTACCGCCTCAGCCTGCTGAGGGGCATGTTGTTCAATAAGTTTTTTCAGCTCCGGCAGGCAGGAGCCACAGTTGGTGCCACACTTCAGCTGCTGCCCCAGCGCCGCACAGCTTAACGCGCCCTGGCGGATCGCAGCGGTAATCTGCTGTTCGCCAACGCCAAAGCAGCTGCAGATGGTTTTGCCACGCGCTTCTCCCAGCACGGCGCGCCCCGCCAGCAGCGCAAAGCGTGACTCTGACGAAGCGGGCGGCTGCTGAAAAGCGGCGGCAATCAGGGCATCATCAGTTACCGGACGGCGCGCAGCGGCATAAAAGGCGAGCTGTATCTCGCCCCGCTCCCAGGCAATCAGGTGATAAAAAGCCTGTTCATCGCCCGCCTGCTGTAGCGTCCATTCCGGCTTTAACATTGTCTGCAGCCAGCGGCGTGGGTCGCCCTGGTGCGCCAGTGAAAAGCGGGCGATTCCGTCCGCTACCGGTATGCGGCACCACCAGTTAACGGCTGCTGGCGTGACGTTGTCACGTAGAAACAGCGTACCCTGCCAGTCACTCCGCCAGGGCTGAATGCGCACCGGGGTCTGTTTGCTCTCCGGCTGACCGGAGTGTTCGCAGCGCCAGGGCGCGACCAGCCGATCCACATTGCCCTCAGCGCAATACTGTTGATTCCAGTGCATCGGCACAAACAGCGTGCCCGGCGTTTGATCTTCCGTCAGGATAGCGCGCGTCAGCATCCAGCCATGCCGCGACTGAATACGCACCAGCGCATCGGGCCAGATGCCATAGCGCAGCGCATCATCAGGATGCAGTGCCACAAAGGGTTCGGAATAATGTTGCAGCAGACGCGGCACCAGGCCGGTGCGCGTCATGGTGTGCCACTGGTCGCGAATACGGCCAGTGTTCATCATTAACGGCCAGCTGCGGCTTACGGCAACGCGCGGTCCGGCAGGCGTTACCGGCAGCAGGCGCGCCTTGCCGTCGGGATGATAAAAACGGGGTGTAGTGAACAGCCGGGCGCACCCCTGCGGATAGTCACCGTTGACCGGCCACTGCAGCGGCTGCAGATCATCCCATTCATTGTTGCTGAGCTGCGCCAGTCCGCTGATATCAAAGGCGCGCCGTCCGTGGTTTTCAAAGCCGGAAAGTGCGGCATGTTCACGAAATATTTCCGCCGGGTGCTGCCAGCTAAATGCTGCGCCGTATCCCAGTCGCTGCGCGACCTGCGCCAGCATCCACCAGTCAGGGCGCGCTTCGCCCTGCGGCGGTATAAAGGCGCGCTGACGTGAAATGCAGCGTTCGGAGTTGGTCACCGTGCCATTTTTCTCACCCCAGGCCTGGGCCGGCAGCAGAATATCGGCAAAGGCGCTGGTATCGGTGGCGCGCATAACGTCAGAGACAATCACCAGCTCACAGCGCTGCAACGCTTGCGCCACGGCGTTGCCGTCCGGCAGCGAGACCGCCGGATTGGTACCCATAATCCAGACTGCCTTCACCTCGCCACGCCCAATCGCCTGAAACAGATCCACCGCCTTCAGGCCTGGCTGCGTCGCAACCCGATCGCTCTGCCAGAAGCGTTTTAGTCGATCGCTGTTTTCCGGAGTGAAGTCCATTTGCGCCGCCAGCTGATTTGCCAGCCCGCCAACTTCGCGTCCGCCCATGGCGTTGGGCTGGCCGGTCAGAGAAAAAGGCCCGCTGCCAGGCTGGCCGATCTTGCCGCTAAACAGGTGCGCATTCAGAATCGCATTGCACTTGTCGCTGCCGCTGGAAGACTGATTAATGCCCATGCACCACAGCGTTAATACCCGTTGATGCGCTGCAAACAGGCGATAAAATGCCTGGATATCCTGCTGCGGTAACTGACAGGTTTGGGCCACACGTTCAGATGTCCACCCGGCTGCGGCCGCCAGGGTTTCCGGCACCTGAGCCAGGTGCGGCTGCATAGCGCTGTCACCGTAGCCGCCCTGCGCCAGCCAGTGTAGCAGCCCGTTAAACAGCGCGCCGTCACTGCCCGGCGCGAGCGGCAGATGGAGATCGGCCAGATCGCAGCTGGCGCTGCGGCGCGGATCGATAACCACCACGCGCAGCGCCGGATTCTGCTGCTTCGCCTGCACCAGCCGCTGATATGCCACGGGGTGTGTCCAGGCCGCATTGGAGCCAGCCAGGACGATAACCTCAGCGTGAGCGAAATCTTCATAGCAGCAGGGAACCGCATCGGCCCCCAGCGCACGCTTGTAGCCGGTTACCGCCGAAGCCATACAGAGACGCGAGTTGGTGTCGATATTGCCGCTGCCGATAAACCCTTTCATCAGTTTATTGGCAACGTAGTAATCCTCGGTCAGCAGCTGGCCGGAAGCGTAAAACGCCACGGCGTCGGGACCATGCTGCTGAATAATCTTCTGTAACCGTTCGGCTACGCTATCCAGCGCGCTCTGCCAGGAGACGCGCCGCCCGTCCACCAGCGGCCACAGCAGGCGGCCCGCCGGGATAAGCGTTTCGGCCAGCGCCGCGCCCTTCACGCACAGACGACCCGCACTGGCCGGATGCTGCAGGTCTCCGCTGACATGCCAGCCCTGCGCGTCCGCCCTGATCTCTACGCCGCAGCCGACGCCGCAGTAGGGACAGGTGGTTTTCATGATGCCTCCGCCACGCTCAGCCTGCCCACTGCCAGCGGCTCACTGCCGACCAGCACCCGTCCGGACACAATACGTACCGGCCAGCAGCGCAGTTGCAAATCTGCGCCATCAAGCGCGATGCCGTCACGCAGGCGAAAACGCTGTTTATAAAGCGGTGAGATCACTATCGGCTCACCGGCAGCATCGCCCAAAATGCCACGCGACATTACGCTGGCGTTGGTGCCGGGTTCATTATCATCCAGCGCATAAATCACATCGTCAAAACGGAACAGCGCAATACGCTGACCGCCCAGCCGCGCGCCGATGCCCGCCTGCGGCGGAATCGCCTCCAGCGTGCAGATATCGCTCCAGGGCTCCTGTGGCAACGGCAACGTCCCGGTCTGCGGCGCGGTTGCCGGGCGGATTTGGCCGCGCTCCCGCTGCCACTGTAGCGTTTCATCCGGCTCATCGCTGTTCAGCGTGGCGCGGAACAGCCGCAGCCGATCCGGCGACGCCAGCGTGGTACGCCATTCGCACTGCCAGCTGTCGACAACCTGCTGCATCTCCTGCTCCAGCTCCGCGCCAATCCCCAGGCTGTCGTGGATCACCACTTCACGCAGGTATTCCAGCCCGCCCTCCAGGTTATCCATCCAGACGCTGGTGCGCTGCAGGCGATCGGCGGTGCGGATATAGAACATCAGCAGGCGATCGACATAGCGGATTAAGGTCTGCTCATCCAGATCGCTGGCGAAGAGATCGGCATGGCGCGGCTTCATGCCACCGTTGCCGCAAACGTACAAATTCCAGCCATTTTCCGTGGCGATCACGCCAATATCCTTGCTCTGCGCCTCGGCGCATTCTCGGGTACAGCCGGACACCGCCATTTTGATTTTATGCGGCGCGCGCAGCCCCTTGTAGCGATTCTCCAGCTGGATGGCAAAGCCGGTAGAATCCTGCACGCCATAGCGGCACCAGCTGCTGCCGACGCACGATTTAACCGTTCGCAGCGACTTTCCATAGGCGTGGCCGGTTTCAAATCCGGCATCAAGCAGCGCCTGCCAGATGGCGGGCAGCTGATCCAGCGCCGCGCCAAACAGATCGATGCGCTGACCGCCGGTGATTTTACTGTAGAGATTAAAGCGCTCAGCAACCTGACCGATGGCAATCAGCCCCTGCGGCGTAATCTCGCCGCCGGGAATACGCGGCACCACCGAGTAGCTGCCATCTTTCTGTATATTAGCGAAGTAACGATCGTTGGTCTCCTGAAGCGGCAAGTGCTGCGGTTTCAGCAGATAATCGTTCCAGCATGAAGCGAAAATCGAGGCGGCCAGCGGCTTGCAGATTTCACAGCCGTGACCACGGCCATGCTGTGTCAGCAGCTGTTCGAACGTTTTGATCCGGCCCACACGCACCAGGTGATAAAGCTGCTGACGCGACCAGGCGAAATGTTCACAGACATCTTTCCTGACCTCAACGCCCTGTGCTGCCAGCTGATGCTCCATCACCTGTTTGACCAGCGCACTACAGCCGCCGCAGCCGGTGGCGGCTTTGGTAACGCTTTTCAATGAGGCCATGTCTCCACAACCGTTGCTGACCGCATGGCAAATATCGCCTTTGCTGACGTTATGGCAGGAGCAAATTTGCGCGCTCTCCGGCAGCGCCGCTACGCCCAACGCTTTTGTTGGCGCACCGGACGTGCGCGGCAGGATCAGGCTTTCCGGCTGAGGCGGCAGCGGAATAGCATTCAGCATCATCTGTTGCAGCTCGCTGTATTCGCTGCTGTCGCCTACCAGCACCGCCCCCAGCAGCCGTTTGCCATCGGCAGAGACCACAATTTTCTTGTAAATCTCCTGCGGGCCGTTGGTCCAGTGGTAGCTTTGACTGCCTTCGCTGCGCCCATGCGCATCGCCCAGCGAGGCAACGTCCACGCCCAATAGCTTTAGTTTGGTGCTCATATCCGCGCCGGTGAAGGCGGCCGGTTCATCTGCCAGAGTGCTGGCCAGCACACGCGCCATCTGATAGCCTGGCGCAACCAGGCCAAATATCTGCCCCTGCCACAGCGCACATTCGCCAATTGCCGCAATGTCCGGATCGCTGGTGCGACAGCCGTCGTCGATCACAATGCCCCCGCGCGGTCCCAGCGTGAGGCCCGCCTCGCGTGCCAGTTCATCACGCGGGCGAATACCGGCGGAAAACAGCACCAGATCGCTGTGCAGCGTACCGCCATCGGCAAAATGCAGCCGCAGCGAGCCATCCGCCAGCGTTTCAATTTCACGCGTTTCGGTGGCGGTATGCACCGTAACGCCCAACGCTTCGATTTTACGCCGCAGCATCTGCGCGCCGCCTTCATCCAGCTGCACCGCCATCAGACGCGGGGCAAACTCCACCACATGCGTTTCCAGGCCCAGGGTTTTCAGCGCGTTGGCCGCTTCCAGCCCCAGCAGACCGCCGCCGATCACGACGCCGCGACGGGCACTGGCAGCGCGTGCCCCGATCGCATCCAGATCGGTTAAGGTGCGATAGACAAAGCAGTTGTCCGCGTCAAAGCCCGGAATCGGCGGTACGAAGGCGTAAGAGCCGGTGGCGAGCACCAGCCGATCCCAGGCCATCTCGCGCCCGCTGCTGTCACGTACGCAGCGACGCTGGCGATCGATATGGGTGACCTTTTCGTGACAACGTAACTCGATATCATGTCGGGTAAAGAAATCTTCACTGACCAGCGACAGCGCCTGCGCATCGCGCCCGGAGAAGTAGTCGGAAAGGTGTACGCGATCGTAAGCGCTGTGCGGCTCTTCGCCATAAACCACCAGCTGATAGCGCAAATGCAGCTGCTTATTTACCAACTGTTCAAGAAAATAGTGGCCAACCATGCCGTGACCTATTACCACCATAACCGGTTTGTTCATCGCTTTACTCTCCGCAGCCTCAGACTGCCTGTCAGGATAGGTGAAGCCAAACAGCGCGCCCTCAGTAACGGGAGCGCTGCGTTGCAGATGTTGCAGCAGCGAGGCTGCCGCTGAGGTATCGCCATAAAGGATCGCGCCGGTGAGTTTGCCGTCGCGCAGTACCAGTCGCCGATAGTGCTGGCTGAGCGGATCGCTGGCGGTCAGCGACCGGCTGCCGGGCGCGCTGCCGGTCTCGCCAACGCTAAAGATGTCGATGCCGGTGACTTTTAATCGGGTGCCCTGCGCCTGAGGGTGAAAATCGGCAATGGGCATGTCGGCCAGCTGATGCGCCAGAACTTCTGCCTGCGCCAGGCACGGTGCCAGCAGGCCAAACGTTTCCCCGCTGATTTCACAACATTCGCCCAGCGCCCAGATGCCCGGAAGCGCACTGCGCAGCTGGCGATCCACCAGAATGCCCTGAGCGCAGGGGATCCCGGCTTTACGTGCTACGGCGATCGCGGGCTGCACACCGATGGCAATAACCACATCAGAGGCAGGCAGCGTTTCACCACTGGTTAAAGTGACACTGTCACTATGAATGCACCTGATACCTGCGCCAGGACGGCAGCGGATGCCACGCTGCGTCAGCGCCTTTGCCAACAGGCCGCCGGCGGTTTCATCCAGCTGGCGATCCAGCAGCCAGCGATGACGATGCACCAGCGTGACTTCGCGACCGCGCAGACGCAGCGCCGCCGCTGCCTCTATCCCTAACAGTCCTCCGCCCAGCACTACCACCGGCCCATCCAGCGCCAGCATTCGTTCCACATCACGCAGGGTGCGGAAGCCGCCGACATGCGGCTGTTCAATGCCGGGGATCGCGGGCAGACGCGGCTCGGCGCCGGTGGCAAATACCAGCCGATCCCAGTTCAGCCTGCGCCGTTCCGTGGTCAGCTGGCGCTGTTGTACATCCACTGCCAGCACCTTCTCTCCTGCCAGCAGGCGAATGCCCTGCTGCTGATACCATTCCGGCGCGTGGATAAGCGTGTCCTGAAAACTTTTTTCACCGCCCAGCACCGGCGAAAGCTGGATACGGTTGTAATTGCCCTGCGCCTCGCTGCCGATCACCGTGATGCGATAGCGTTCGGGTGCCAGCTGCAGCAAGGTTTCCACCATCCGCATTCCCGCCATGCCGTTACCGATAACCACCAGATGTTCAGGCATTGCTGACTCCTCAGGCCGCGTGGCGCTGTTTTTCATACAGGAAATGCAGGATCTGCTGACGCAGCTGGTGATAGCGCGGCGCGTCCGCCAGCGCCACGCGTGAACGCGGACGCGGCAGATCGATGGTCAGGATTTCGCCCAGCGTCGCCGCCGGGCCATTAGTCATCATCAGTACCCGATCCGACAACAGCACCGCCTCGTCAACATCATGGGTTATCAGCACAATAGTGGTGTTCAGCTCCTGCTGAATACGCATCACGCTATCCTGCAAATGGGCGCGCGTCAGGGCGTCCAGCGCGCCAAAGGGCTCATCCATCAGCAGGACGCGCGGTTTCATCGCCAGCGCGCGGGCAATGCCAACACGCTGTTTCATGCCGCCTGACAGCTCCGCCGGTCGTTTATGGGCTGCATGACTCATCTGCACCCGCGCCAGGTTATGCTCAATCCACTCCCGTCGCTCCGCCCGGTTCATGCTGTGCTGAAAGAGGTGATCCACCGCCAGCGCCACATTTTCCTGCGCTGTGAGCCACGGCAGCAGCGAGTGATTCTGAAACACCATCGCCCGCTCCGGACCAGGGCCGGCGATCTCACGGTTATCACACAGCAGTACGCCATCGCTGGGCAGCGTCAGTCCGGCGATAAGGTTAAGCAGGGTTGATTTACCGCAGCCAGAGTGGCCGATCAGACTCAGCGTCTCTCCGGCGCGCACGTTAAAAGAGACATTATCCAGCGCCAGAAATTCGCCCTCAGAAGTATGAAAGCGCTGGCTGACACTCTGCACCTGAATAATATTTTGCATGGCGTACTCCCCTATTTTTCCCAGCTAAAACGACGCGCCAGCAGCATGAGTCCCTGCTCCAGCAGCAGGCCCACCACGCCGATAATAAAAATGGCGATCAGAATGTTTTCTACGTTGAGGTTGTTCCACTCGTTCCAGATCCAGAAGCCGATGCCCAGGCCGCCGGTCAGCATTTCTGCTGCGACGATCACCAGCCAGGCAATGCCAATTGAGAGGCGCACCCCGGTCAGTACCGCAGGCAGTACCGCCGGAAACAGGATTTTGCGCAGAATGGTCCATTCAGAGAGCTTCAGTACCCGCGCCACGTTGAGATAGTCCTGTGGGATGCGTTGTACGCCTTCGGCGGTATTGATGATCATTGGCCAGATGGAGCAGATAAAAATCGTCCAGCTGGAGGCGGGTTCGGCGCGTTGAAACAGCAGCAGACCAATCGGTAGCCAGGCCAGCGGGCTGACCGGGCGCAGCAGCGCAATCAGCGGATTAAACATCTGCGCCAGAAAGCGAAAGCGCCCAATCAGAAAACCTGCCGGGATCCCCACCAGTGCCGCCAGCCCAAAGCCCACCGCAACACGCGTCAGAGAGGCGATAACGTTCCAGCCGATCCCCTGATCGTTAGGGCCACCGTTATAAAAAGGATGGGCAAACAGCGTTAGCGCCGCCTGCCCGGTAGCCAGCGGCGTGGGAAAGCCGTTGCTGTTCAGCGCCGCAGTCTGCCAGATGCCGAGCATCAGCAGCAGGCCGCAACACAGCGGGATCAGCCGCTTCAGCAGCGCATTAAGCGACCAGCGACGTCGCCGGGGACGCGGCGATGCGGGCGGCAAAACGATCACTTCCGCTACCGCAGGCGCGGTGTCTGCGGATGGTACAATCTGAGCTTCGTTCTTCATGCAGGTTCTCCCCGGCGTTTAATGGCGAAATCATTGGCCCAGGCGGCAGGATTGCTGCCATCCCAAACGTTGCCGTCGATCAGCGTGCTGCGGCGCATCTCACTCTGCGGCACCGAAATATTGCCCACCGCGCTGGCAGCCTGGCGATAAATGTCGGTGCGGTTGATGGCGCGTGCTACCGCCTGGTAATCGGGCTGCTGCTTCAGCAGGCCCCAGCGCTGTAGCTGGGTTAAAAACCACATGCCATCCGACAGCCAGGGGAAACTCACTTCACCGTCGCGGAAAAACTGCATGCCGTGCGCGTCCTGCCAGCGGCGGCCCAGACCATCCTGATATTCACCCAGCATTCGTCCGGTAATGCTCTCCGCCCGGGTATTGAGACAGGCGCGCCCGGCTATCGCCCGTGCGGTTTCACGCCGGTTATCCTCAGAGGCATCAATCCAGCGGGCAGCCTCGAGCACCGCTGCGGTCAGGGCACGGGCGGTGTTGGGGTTGTCCTGTACCCACTGTGCGCGCGTGGCGAGGATTTTTTCCGGATGATCCGGCCAAACCTGCTGGCTGGTGACGGCGGTATAGCCGACCTGCTCGCTGATGGCGCGCTGGTTCCACGGCTCGCCCACGCAGAAGCCGCTCATATTGCCAATTTTCATATTCATCACCATCTGTGGCGGCGGCACCACCAGCAGACGCAGATCGCGGAAGGGGTCGATCCCCACGCTGGCCAGCCAGTAGTAAAGCCACATGGCATGAGTGCCGGTGGGAAAGGTATGCGCGAAGCGATAGGTGCCCGGCTCGCTGGCGGCGACCCGCTTTTGCAGGCTGTTGCCGTCATGGACGCCCTGTTCCCTTAGCTGGCTGGAGAGCGTGATCGCCTGGCCGTTGTTGTTCAGCGTCATCAAATTCGCCATCGCCTGTTGCTTACCGGCAATGCCGAGATGCAGTCCATAGATCATGCTGTACAACGCGTGAGCGGCATCCAGTTCGCCGGAGGCGAGTTTGTCGCGCACCGCCGCCCAGCTCGCCTCTTTCGACGGCTGCAGGTTGATGCCATGCTTTTTATCGAACCCTTTCAGCGCCGCCATAATCACCGGGGCGCAGTCGGTAAGGGGGATAAAGCCCACGCGCACCAGCGGCTTTTCCGGCGCGTCAGAACCGGCAGCCCAGACCGCGCTGCTTAATCCCGGCACCAGGGCGCTGCCCGCCGCCAGCGCGCTGCCAACGAGAAAACGACGACGTGACGACATAAAACGCGCGTTGCTCATTCTGTGCATCCTGATAAAAGAGATAAAAAAAGGCGTCCGTCGCAGGGAGTGAAAGCCTGCGAGCGGACGCCTTTATCCAAAGCACTCGTTTCACCGCCGTTGGTGAAACAAATGCACACGTTGTCTTACGTTACTGCAAGCGGCATGCCAGCTTTGAAATGCGCTCCGCAGGCGGCTTCAGGAGGCTGAACGCCCGGCGGCGCACTCTGGTGTGACATTTTACGCACGCTGATTGTGCAGCTACCTGGTATGAGGTAGCGAGAAGACGGCAGCAACTTCTATCATCGCCCGCGCAACTTCACCGACCCGCTTATTTTGATCCATCGCCATTTTGCGCAGCGTATGCCATGCCTGTTGCTCATCGCACTGGTAATGCTGCATTAACAGCGCTTTGGCCCGGTCGATCTGCTTACGCTCCGTCAGCGTGGCGTGCATCGCCGCCAGCTCATCCTCTTGCGCCTGCAGGCGCTGAGCCTGATTCTCTATCAGCGCCAGCAGCGAACGTCCCAGCTGGGGCGCAATCCCCGCTGAGTCCAGCATGCCACCCTCCTCCAGCCAGGGGGTGTTAGTGACATACAGGCTGTAGCCTGACGGCTGCCGGCATGCTTCCGACAGCGTTGCGGCATTTGCCGTTTCCAGCTGAGCAATGCCATCACGACAAATGCGCATTACCTGCTGCCGGAGCAGCTGTTCTGTCTGCTTCATGCCATCCAGCCGCTCACTGAGCAGCTGAAACCAGCGCTGCGCATCAGTACCGCGCGTGCTCATCCCGCTACAGGCGATGCGCCGCAGCTTTTCTGTTTCCTGTCCCGCTTCAGCGATGGCGTGCCAGGCCTGCAGGCTCTGCTCGTCGGCAAACTGGCAAAAAGTACTGAAGCTGCGATCCTGACTCTCCAGCAGCGTGACCAACTGCTGACGATCCGCTTTACTGAACGCGCCGGCGGCAAAGCCCGCCGCGCCGATTGCCCGCTCCTGCCCGGCCAGCTCTTTGCCCTGCATAAAGCTGAACAGCGCCAGCAACGCTCGTGACATGCTGTGGCTGGCGTTATCCGCCGCCTCGAATATCAGATGCAGCAGATGCCGTATCAGTTCGCTGTACTGCTGTATCGCAGCGGTATGGGGCAGCTTATGGCACAGCACCTCCTCACGCAGCGCCGTCAGCCCGCTTAACGCCTGTAGCGTCAGCGCCACGCGCCCGTAAAAACCGCTGGCAGCGGCCCGCTTTTCCGGCTCCGGCAACTGCGTCAGCATGCCGCTCAGCGCCTTATCAACTTCATCTTGCCGCGTGATGAGCTGCGGCAACGTTAAATCGCTGTCGCGGCAGAGCCAGAGCGTGGAGATGCCGCGTTCACGCTGGAGAGCGTGAATTAAAGCGCTAATCGCATCGAGCAGCGCCTCGCTATTTAACAGTTCCTGTAACGCTAACCGCTCGCTTTCCCGTGACGCTGACCAGTAACGCCAGGCATAATCGGTGGTGTTTTGCATTATCAACCGCCCCGTTAACCTTATCCCGCTCAGGATCAAGCAAAGTACGTGCCGCTTATCGCAACAGGCAAGCGATAGCTTTTGCTTATATTTCACGCATCAGCCTCAAGTTGTTGAGGCTGATAACCGATACCGTAAGTACTGATCTCGGTTTCATGAGGCTCCACCATGCTTTCTTCAATTCGCGCCCGTATTGTTGCTATTACTACTGCCTGCGTGGTGGTGGCGTTGTTGATTAACGCCACGCTGAACTATCTGGTAACGGAAAAATATAATCAGCAGGCCATTACCAGCACGCTGGAAGCGGTAGCCGACAGCCATAATGCCGCGATTGCCGAATGGGTTAACAGCAAGTCCACCATGATCGCCTCGCTGCAGCCGGTGGCGCTGGAGGCCGATCCGGTCCCGGCGTTCCGCCAGGTGGCGGCAGCGGGCGGCTTTACCAACGTTTATGCCGGCTACGCCAGCAAAATAGCGAAATTTTCCGATGCGACCGGCATTCCCCCTGATTTTGATCCAACGGGGCGTCCATGGTATTTGCAGGCGCAGGCGGCTGGAAAACCGATCGTGACGCCGCCCTATGTCGATATCACCAGCGGTAAGCTGGTGGTGGCTTTCGCCATTCCGGTAATAGAGAACGGCACGCTGCAGGCGGTGCTCTCCGGCGATGTGGCCATGGATAGCGTTGTCGCAAACGTCGGCTCTATTCATCCTACGCCCGCCAGCAGTGGCCTGCTGATCGATAAAAATGGCATGATTGTGACCACCAGCGATGCGGATATGGCGCTGAAACCGGTGAAAAATCTGCTGCCCGACCTTGACGTACCCGCCCTGCTACACAGCGACACGCCGGTGGCGGCCCAGCTGAGCGGCGTGGACAAGCTGCTGCTGGCAAAACCGGTTAGCGGCACTGACTGGTATCTGGTGGTAGCGCTGGATCGTGCGGAAGCGTACGCCGGTATGCATTCGCTGCTTTCTGCCTCTGCGGTTTCGCTGATCCTGCTGGTTCTGGTCGCCGCACTGGTAATTGGTCTGCTGATTGGCGCGCTGATGCGTCGCCTGCTGTCGATTCGTGATGCGATGCATGCGATCAGCTCTGGCGATAACGATCTGACCCAGCGCCTGCCGGTCAACGGCAATGATGAAGTCTCGCAAATCGCCAGCGCCTTTAACGCCTTTACCGATAAGCTGGCTACGGTGATGACGCAGTTGCGCGACGCCAGCGCCTCGGTGCAGGTTGCCGCCAATGAGATCGCCAGCGGCAACGCCGATCTCTCCGGGCGTACCGAGCAGGCAGCGAATAACCTGCGCGAAACGGTCAGCGCGATGGATGCGATTAGCCAGTCGGTAACCGAATCAACCCAGTCGGCAATGCAGGCAAATCAGCAGGCGGCCTCGGCTTCTGAAGCCGCACGACGTGGCGGCGAAGTGGTCTCCAGCGTAATCGCCACCATGGAAACCATTGAACAGGCATCGGGTAAAATCGGCGATATTATCAGCGTGATCGACGGCATCGCTTTCCAGACCAATATTCTGGCGCTTAACGCTGCGGTCGAGGCCGCGCGCGCCGGTGAACAAGGGCGTGGTTTTGCCGTGGTCGCCGGTGAAGTGCGTAATCTGGCGCAGCGCAGCGCGCAGGCGGCGAAAGAGATTAAAGCCCTGATCGACAGCACCACGCAGAGCGTGGCGACCGGCTCACACTATGTCCGCATGGCGGGCGAAAGCATGGATGATATCGTCAGCAATGTGGCCAGCGTTTCTGAAATTATGGAAGGTATTACGCTGGCCAGTGAAACGCAGCTGCACGGTATTCAGGGCGTACATCTGGCTATTGGCAAACTGGATGAAATGGTGCAGCAGAACGCCGAACTGGTGGTGCAATCTACCGCCGCTGCTGGCGCGCTGAAGTATCAGGCTAACGAGCTGGCCGATACCGCAGGCCACTTCCGTCTGTAAATTCTGAAATAGTTCGCCTGGCGGTGCGTGCGCGTCGTCGGGCGCTATCCCTTTCCACCGCCCTTTCTTTTTTCGCGCATTGCATTAAGCCTGCGCCGCGCCTGCTTTGCTGTCTATACTTGCCAGATAATGTTCTGACGTTGCCGTCGGGCGATGCCGCTAAGGTGACGCACGGCGCGCAAATAACATGAGAAACAGACTCGCGCAATGGTTTGAAATCTCAAAAGTGTCAGGTAGACTGAGCCTGGTTTTATCTTTCTGTAAATCTGAGCAATTTTTCCAGCCAGCCGCGTCAAATTTCGGCAAGCATCAGGCTTGCCCGCCGCGTCTCTGCGCTACACGCTCTGGCTTTTGTCCAGATAATCTGATGAGATCGTGAGGATCAAAGTGAAAATTCGTTTCGCGCTGACATTACTCGCTGTTATGACCGTTGCTGGCTGTAAACCACCTGCACCGCCCGTCAATGACGACACGCTGGTTAGCAGCACCGTCAACGGCGTGACGCTGGTCCATCGTCATGCGGTCAGTGCGCCCGGCGAGTTTACGCCGATTGATGAAAGCTATCGCGCGCTGTACAACGCCTCGGTGATGACCACGCCCGACTACGGCGGCAAAGTGGTGCGCTATCTGGAAAACGGCAAGCCTTTCCAGGTGCTGGGCAAGGTGGAAAATAACTGGCTGGCCATCGCCGAGCCTGATGATACGCAGCTTATCGGCTATGTGCCGATGAAGGCGGGCGTGCCCAGCGATCGTTATGAGCAGACGCTGCGCAACGATCGTCCACGTCCACGCCGCGCCACTAAGCAAGTCTGTGTCGATGTCGGCGGCGCCAGTAAAGCCTGTCGCAAAGCCAATACCGCTACCTGGATCCTTGATTAAACTACGCCTGCCGGCGCATGACCCGGCAGGAACTCCCGGTTACTGCTGAAAATGGGATATTTTC
The DNA here is from genome assembly GCF_002101395.1 of Pantoea alhagi. Classification (NCBI taxonomy): domain Bacteria; kingdom Pseudomonadati; phylum Pseudomonadota; class Gammaproteobacteria; order Enterobacterales; family Erwiniaceae; genus Pantoea; species Pantoea alhagi. The sequence continues at coordinate 3,910,759 of NZ_CP019706.1, forward strand.
GGTCTGGAATAATGTGATTCAATGACGCCTGTAGATGCTGCCCGTGAAGCACATAACACGAGCAAGGATAATATATTACTGGCAGCGGCCTCTCCGCTGTTGAATACCATTGTGCATATTCGTATGGCTGCCACGCATGACGATCCGGCCGGGCTGCGCCTGCAACTGGTGGAAGAAGTGCGTCAGTTTGAAAATCGCTGCAAGCAGGCCGGGTTGCCGTTTGAAACCATTATTGGTGCCCGCTACTGTCTTTGCAGCACGCTGGACGAAGCGGCGGCACAAACGCCCTGGGGCATTCGCGGCGTCTGGTCGGGCAACGGCCTGCTGGTTACCTTCCATAATGAAAGCTGGGGTGGCGAGAAGTTTTTCCAGCTGCTCTCCCGCCTGTCGCAAAATCCGGCCCAGCATCTGGCGCTGCTGGAAGTGATCCACTATTGTCTGCTGCTGGGCTACGAAGGCCGCTATCGCGGCATCGAAAATGGCCGTCAGCAGCGCGATACCCTGCGCACCCGCCTTGGACAGCTGATTGCCGAAACCCGACAGAATCAGGATACCCCCGCCAGCGTAACGGTTGAGGCAAGACCGCTTTCCAGCCAGTTCTGGCGACCGCCGGTGCCGATCTGGAGCTGTTTGCTGGTTACCGCGTTAATTGCCGGGCTGATTTATAGCGGCCTTAACTGGCGGCTGGGCAGCCAGGCTGAACCGGTGCTGCGCGCTATCTATCAGGCGCCGCTGCCTGAAGTGACGTTGTCACGCGGTGCGGCAATGCCGCAGTCGCTTCTGAATTTACGCCAGCGCTTGAGCGATGTGCTGGCCGCAGGACAGCTGGAGGTCAGCGATGGTCCTTTCGGCAGCAAAATTATCCTTTCCTCCGATAAACTTTTCGAACCGGGTGCCACCGCGCTGAATAGCTCAGGGCGCGCGTTGCTGATGCGCGTCGCCGACGCGGTACAGGATATTAAAGGCACGCTGCTGGTTTCCGCCTATACCGATAACCGCGTGCCGCGCACTAATCGTTTTCCGTCGAGCTATGAATTTTCTCTGGCGCGGGCGAAAACCATCACCGCCCTGCTGAATCAGCAACTCACCGTCGGTCATCAGATCAAAGCGGAGGGACGCGGCGATAGCGATCCGCTGCTGCCGAACGACAGTGAAGAAAATCGCGCCCGTAATCGACGTATCGAAATTACGTTGTTCGCCGCGCCGGTGAACCCTGCGCAAAAGGAGAAGCCGTAATGAAGAAAGCATGGCCCCCGTTGCTTGCCAGTCGTCTGGCCTGGGGCTTTATCGGCATTAGCGCCTTTGCCTGCCTGATCTGGATTGTTGGCCCGCTGTTGGTCATTAACGATGCGCGCCCGCTGGAGTCGGTGTTTAATCGCCAACTGGTGATTGGGCTCGCCTATTTTTTCTGGATCCTGATGCAGCTGATCCCCCGACTGTATAATGCCTGGTTCAATAATCGTCTGCTGACGAACTTGCAGCAGCAGGCGATGCTTGACCCGGCAGAGCAACAGGCAACGGAAAGCATGCTGACCGAGCGCTTTAACGAAGCCATTACTCTGCTGAAAAAAGCGCAATTTGGTCGTAAGCGTCATGGCAGCCGCTGGCAGCGCTACAGCGCGCCGTGGCTCTATCAGCTGCCGTGGTACATGATTGTCGGCGCGCCAGGCGCCGGTAAAACCACTGCCTTGCTGAACTCTGGTCTGGAGTTTCCCTTAACCGATAGCCTTGGCAAAAGCGCCGTGCGCGGCATCGGCGGCACGCGCCACTGCGACTGGTGGTTTACCGATCGCGCCGTACTGCTGGATACCGCAGGACGTTATACCTTGCAGGAGAGCCAGCGCGCCCGCGACGCCAGCGAATGGCAAACGTTTATCGCCCTGCTGAAACGCTTTCGGGCGCGTCAGCCGATCAACGGCGTAATCATGACGATAAGCGTCGCCGATCTGCTCAGCGATGCTGCCGAAGCGCGTTATGCCCAGGCCACCGCCCTGCGGCAACGCATGCATGAACTGCATCAGCAGACCGGCATTGCGTTTCCGGTCTATATCATGGTGACAAAAACCGATCTGCTGAAAGGCTTTATGGGCTATTTCGCTACGCTGGATAAGCAGCAGCGCGACCGCATCTGGGGCTTTACCTTCCCCTGGGAGACGAACCGCGACGGCAGCTCACCGCTTAATGGCCATTTCGGGCAACAGTTTACCCTGCTGCAGCAGCAGCTACAGCGCGACGTGGCGCACCGCATGGAGCAGCAAAACGAACTAATGCAGCGCGCCGATTGCTTCCTGTTCCCACAGGAGTTCGCCTCGCTGCGTCCGCTTTTGGCAGAGTATCTGGATATTGTCTTTTCGCCGGTCGGCGGCGCGGTCGCCTGGTCGCCGCGCGGCCTGTTTTTTACCAGCGGCACGCAGGAAGGCCTGCCGTTCGATCGCATTATGGGGCAACTGACGCGTAAACTACAGTTGCCGCGCACCGGCGAACACTCTATTGCCGCCTGGGACAGCGTGAACCGTGCCGCGCCCATTCCAGGTAACAAAGGGCAAAGTTATTTTATCCGCCACTTGCTGAGCGACCTGATCTTTGAAGAAAGCGGACTGGCCGGCAGCGATAGCCGCTGGGAAGACCGTAACCGCCTGCTGCACTGGACCGCCTATGGCGCGATGGCCGCCGGGCTGTTGCTGGCCTGCGGGCTCTGGTTTACCAGCTATCTGCAAAACCAGCACTATCTTCAGCAGATTGCACAGCGCGTCCCGCCGTTGACACATCAGGGCGAGGAACTTGCCCGCCAAAACGCCGGCACCATTTTCGATCTGCTACCCTATTTGAATAGCCTGGTGAAGTTGCCGCAGGCAGAGAATTTTTCTCTGGATAATCCGCCGCTCAGTATGCGGGCAGGACTCTATCGCGGCGATCAAGTTAGCGACGCCGCCTGGGTGCTCTATCAGAACGCCCTGAAATCGTTGCTGCTGCCCCGCGTGGCGCAGGAAATCACGCGCATTTTAGGCAGTGATAAAGGTAACGACAGCGAATTTAGCCGTAATGCCCTGCGCGCCTATCAGATGCTTTACCAGCCGCGCAATTATGATGGCGAGTTCCTGCGCGGCTGGTTGATGCAGAACTTACAGCGTACCCTGCCGGCAAACGTCACCACGCACGATCTTCAGCAGCTTGACTGGCATCTTAGCCAGCTGCTGGACCGGCAGATACAGTCGTCGCCTTTCGCTCGCGACAACGCATTAATTATGCGCAAGCTGGCAGCCAGCCTGGCGGATTCAACGCCGGACAGCAGGCAGTTTGCGATCGCGTCCGCAGAAACAACGCAGCGAGCGGGCAATCGGCATCAGTGAGGAAATGGTTATGGCGGAGAAATTAGCTCCGGGCTGGTATGGCAAGCTACCGGTTACCGGCGATTTCCTGCAGCGTCGGCTGTCGGATAGCCTGGTCACCGGCTGGTCCAACTGGTTTCAGCAAGGTATCACCCAGTGGCACCAGCAGAAGGTGACGGCAGAAGCCTTTCTGCGTGCGCCGGTGTGGAACTTTATTATTCCAGTCACGCCCGGTTTCCAGCGCATCCAGATGGGCTGCCTGCTGCCCTCACGCGATCGCGTAGGTCGCAGCTGGCCGCTGGTGGCGGTAAAAACCTTTACCCCTGAACAGTGGCATCCGGCGCAGTTGATTATCGCCGGCGACTGGTATCGCCAACTGGGCGGCTGTTTACTGCAGGCGGTGCGCGAATCGCAGCCGGTCGATACGCTGGAGCAAAATCTGCTGTCGCTGCCCCCGCTGCCGGTGCCAGAAAAACAACGCTCCGCTATTATGGACGTGATCGGCTATCAGGATCTGCCCTGCACCTTGAGCTGGCGCGAAGTCGCCGATCGCTTTAACCCACAACACTTTATCAGCTACTGGTGGAGTAACCGCTGTGACGGGTTCCCTCACGCCACGCACAAGCACAGCGGCATTTTAAACGCGCAGCTTTTTTCCCTGCTGTTTAACCCGGCCGCAGGTGCGCTGCCGGGACGTAACGGTCTTTATCCACCGATGTTTGAGTAGTGCCTTTTGTCCCGACTTTTGATGCAGGAATCATCATGCGATTTACCATTGTGCAACAGACAGGCGTGCCCTATCAGACGGTCGACTTTTTACCTCCCGGCGGAACCATTGGCCGCAGTCAGGACAATGACTTAGTCCTGCCGGATGAAGCGCGTGCCATTTCCCGCCTGCAGGCGGTAGTTCATGTTTCAGCGCAGGGTGAATGTCGATTAACCAATCACGGCAGCGTTACCAGCGTGGTGTTAAATGGACGCCCGCTGGATCGCGACAGTCAGGTTCTGCTGCAGCACGGCGATACCCTGACCATCGGTGAGTATCAAATTGACGTGCGCGATCCACGCCATGAAATCGTCAGTGAGAATCTGGCCAGCAGCTTTGATCCGCTCTCGCTGTTTCAGCAAAACGCACAGACCTCCGATCCGCTGGGGATGGCGCAATATGATTATTCTCCGCTGGTGACCTCCACGCTGGAGCCCGCCGCCGCGACCGACAGCGCTTCCAGCCGGACAAACGCGCACAGCGGCGCACGGCTGGATATTGACCCGCTGCCGCGCGACCGCAGCGAACAGGCAGAAGGCGTTGAAGGCGCGCAGCCATGCAGCGATGATCGGTTGATTCAGGCGCTGCTGGATGGGATGGGGCTGGATAATCATGGCAAGGATGCATTGACTGAAGAACAGATGCGGATGACGGGCCGCATGCTGAGCCTGTTTTCTCAGGGTACTGTCGCTCTGCTCTCTTCGCGCTCGATTCTTAAGCGCGGGGTTAAGGCTGAAATGACCATGATCCTGAATGAAGCCAACAATCCCTTTAAAATTTTACCGTCGGGCAAAACGGTGCTGATGCAGATGTACCAGAGCCAGATGCCAGGCTTTATGCAGCCGGAACAGGCGGTTCGCGATGCGCTGGTGGATTTACAGGCACATCAGCTCGGTATGATCGCCGGGATCCGGGCGATTATCGCCGCCATGTTGCAGTCATTTAATCCGCAGCGGCTGGAAGAGAATGCGCGTCAGGATGGGCAACTGCCAAAAATGCCTTTTACCGCGCATCGTAAAGCGGCGCTGTGGGACTATTTTATGCGCAGCTACCAGCGCACTGCCGGCGAGCTGGAGGATGATTTTCACTCCCTGTTCGGCGAAGCCTTTTTGCACGCCTATGACATGGAAGTGAATCAGTACAAAGACTCTCAGACGCGAACGGAGAACGAATGAATATCGCCTTTGCCATTACCTCGCAACAGGGCGAGCGCACGAACAATCAGGATCGGGTAGGCCATCTGCTGACTGAACAAAACGCCTGCTTTGCGGTGTGCGATGGCGTGGCCGGTCTTCCCGGCGGCGAACAGGCGGCGCGCATCGCCTGTGATACGCTGCTGGATACGCTGAGTTCGCTTCCGGCGTTCTCCGTTCAGGCGAGCTATCAGGCGATTGAAAAAAGCGATCGCGCTATCCGCGAAGCACAGCAGATAAATCCGAAATTACAGCGCATGAGCACCACCCTCGCCGCGCTGTTTATTGACCGTACTCAACAGCTTGCATGGTGGGCGCACGCCGGGGATAGCCGCATTTACCATTTCCGTCGTGGCTACCTGAAACAGGTGACGCACGACCACAGTCTGGCGCAGCGAATGAAGGATGCAGGTTATGAAAATACCGGCATTAACAGTAATTTACTTTATAATGCGCTCGGGGCGGAAGCGATGCGCGAGGTCAGCCACAGCGAGGTGATTACGCTGGAGGATGGCGATGCCTTTTTAGTCTGCAGCGATGGCTTTTGGCTTCATCTGGCCACCGCTGAAATGGAGCAGGCGCTGCGCATGGTAAACAGCTGCGAGGAGTGGTTAACGCTGATGCAGCAGGCCATCGACCGGGCCCGCAAAAACGATAACCTGAGCGCCATCGCCATTTGGGTCGGGTCGCCGCAGGAGACGACATTATTACAGTCGCTGGCTGATTCGGCACGCCTGTTGCCGCCTCGCGATTAATTTCAAGGAGCGTTATGAAATTGCTGACCAAGTGCCTGCGTCGGGCGTCCGGCCCGATGGTAAAGATGCACACAACGTCGTCGACAGATTGTTCTGCGTTAACTGTAACGCGGGGCGCATTACGCCTCTGCCACCATGCCCTGCGCACCGGGGTGACTGGCCATAAAGCAGCCATTTGGCTGCATGGCGTTATGGCGCTTTTCGTAGCCTCCGCCGCCAACGCCGAGAATTATCGCGTGGTTTATTCCCCCAGCATGGCGCTGGAGGTGTTTATTGATAACGTCGCCAGCAATGCGCCGCAGGACTGGTGTAAGGAAACGCTGCATCTGCGCATTGTTTCCGGCGAAAGCAAAGATTCCACGGTATTAACCTCCTTTTTGCCCCGCGTCGGTACCCTGCTGGCTAATCAGTGTGGAAAATTGCAGGAGCTGCCCTGGGAGATGATGGATAACCAGGGTGCGGCGCTGGCCAGCGGAACCGCAGTGAAAGCACAAAACTGGCGGCCCATCGTTACCGCCGATGCAACCGCGACGGCAAACGCCAATAATGCCGCTCCGCTCGATCTCTCTCGCCCCGCCAACACGGAGCCGCTTCAGCACTTCGAACTGCCGGGCGGCTGCCATTTCCGCACCTGGTGGGACGATAACGGTCAGTCGATGTTTATTCCCGATAATCGCAACCTGAGCTGCTCGACCGAGGGCTGGCTGGAGGGCGCCAGCGAGCTAACGCTGGTGAGCAACGGCAAAAGCGAGCCGGTAACGGTAAATTTCTGGCAGGGCTATCCGCTGATCGGTCTGAAGCCGGACAACGCCATGCTAAGCATGGTAAATATCAATAACCAGCGCATGGTGGTGACCAATACCGGCGCGGAAGATAGCTGGCTGATCCTGCCTTTTGATAATCATCTTCATGTGTGGCAGTTCAGCGGCACGCTGCTGATTAAAATGGATAAAAGCACGGCTCAGGACCTTACGGCGGTCCGGGCACGGGTGAATGCGGTGCGCAAAGCCTGGTCCGGTATGCTGCCCGCCAAACAAAAGATAAACGTTATGCTGGTGGATGCGCTGCATCCCGACCTCGCCGATCCGGCGATTGGCGCATACCGCACCTTAAATTAAACGCAGGCGCGTGCCTGCAGTAAACAGGCCGTAAACGCTCAGAGAGTGGTAACTATGTCGGCAAATGAAGAACAGAATATGGTGGCTGGTGCCCTCCCGGCGGGTCATCGGTTCAATGAATTTGAAATCAAGGATGTGATTGGCGGCGGCGGTTTCGGCATTGTCTACCGTGCGTGGGATCATTTGCTGGAGCGCACCATCGCCATTAAAGAGTATATGCCGGCGTCGCTGGCGATACGCAATGACGATCTTTCGCTTGGCCTGCGCAGCGAGCGATTCGGCAAGCTGTTCAACGCCGGGCTGAGCAGTTTTATTCAGGAGGCGCGTCTGCTGGCGCGCTTTAACCATCCCGGACTGCTGCATGTGCTGCGTTTCTGGGAAGAGAACGGCACCGCCTATATGGGCACGCTCTGGTATAGCGGCATGTCGTTAAAAGCGTGGCAACAGCAGCATCCCGATACCATCAATGAAGAGTGGATACGTCAGCTGCTGCCTCCGCTGTTTGGCGCAATTGGTACCATTCATCAGGCGGGCTATCTGCATCGTGATATTGCGCTGGATAATATTCAAATCCAGGATAACCAGCTGCCGGTACTGCTTGATTTTGGCTCAGCGCGCAAAGAGATCGGCAACCTTTCTGACGAAACGGAGATCATGCTGAAGCCTGGCTTCGCGCCCATTGAGCAGTACAGCGAAGAGACCGATAGCGATCAGGGCCCCTGGACCGACATTTATGCGCTGGGCGCGGTGCTGCATACGCTGATAACCGGCAGCCCGCCGCCAGCCAGCGTGGTGCGCTGTATCGAGGATCACTATCAGCCGCTGGCGCAGCGTCAGCCCGCAGGTTATTCCCTGTCGTTGCTGCATGCCGTGGACCGCGCTTTGATGATGAAGCCTTCCGATCGTCCCCAGTCCGTTGATGAGCTGGCGACGCTTATTTCCCTGCCGGTCAGCGATGTACAGCAGCTGGTCAGCGCCGTGAATGCGGTTCAGGAGAAAGAGCCGGAAGCAGCAACCACGCCGGAGCCGGTAGTACTGGCGGTCAATCATGGCGCCTCCAGCGCCGAGCCATTAACGCCGCGCACGCCGCGTCGTGTTTCGCTGCCGTTGATTTTGCTGAGCGGCGGTGCGTTGCTGGCGGTGATCGCTATCGCCGTTCTGGTGAACAGCGGCGGCAATAAGCAGGCCAGCACCGCCCGTGAGAGCAATGCGACAAGCGATGCGGCGCAACAGCAGCCGCAGGGCAGCGGGCCGACAATGGCCACGGTTTATCTCCGCTTGCGCAGTAATGAAACAGTCAGCCTGAACGGAGAAACACTGGACGTGAAGCCGAGCAATAACGGCTATGCGGCGCTTAATCTGGCCGCAGGCCGTTATCTGATTGAAGTGCATCAGGAGGATGGCGTACACAGCCAGCAGCTGGAGATTAATCGCGCCGGCACCTGGCTAATTAATCCGGCACGCAGCAAATAATCTGTCAGGCTAGCCCTGTAAGCTGTGATGCGAGACCTGAAGTTCGCGCACCTGCCTGGCAAGATCGGACAGTGCGGTATCTTCCATACCGCGCTGATGCAGCTCCTGCGCCAGAGAAAACAGATACTGTGCATTGGTGCCCAGCGGCCCGCTGGCATGTGCAATCAGCGGCGCGATAGTTTTTGAGCAGGTGTCCGCTTCATACAGGGGGTGACGCGGATCCATAATAAATACCAGCGCCGTAACGCGACGGCCATCTTTTAACGTCAGCTCGCGCCAGCTGGGTAGATAACAGCCGGTCACCATTTCCCGCTTCCACAGCAGCTCCAGCTCTTCATGCAGGCGATCGTCGGGCAGACGAAAAGCGAGCCCGCTGGTAATGCCGCCCTCTTTTAACGCCAGCATCCGTCCGGGCTGCTGCGCCGTTCCGCGTCCCACCGTTAGCCGCAGGCAAAAAGCGCGGTGCCAGCCGTGCAGCGTCGCCGCTGCCACCTCTTCCGCTTCAAAAACCGGATTCCACATCAGAGAGCCGTAACCAAAAATCCATACCGGACTGTTATCAGGTCGACAGGCCAGCGTTGCTGCCAGCGATGCCGCGCGCTGTTCACAGGTCCATAACAGCGACTCCTCAATTTCGCCAAAAGCGGTTTTACAGTCTGCTTTTAATAAGAATTCGCGTGTTAACAACCTTACCTCCTTAGCCTTGCCTTTCTTTCCTCTGTCGAACCGCTTTTATTTCGTTGCCGATGGCTTCAGCTTTACTGTGGTTTCGTCAGGATTAAAAAGACCTTATTCATTTCCGCCAGCGCTTGCAAGCGTGAAGCCGATCACATAAGAGTACAATGTTATAAAAAGCATCGGCGGCTTAACGTAAGTCTTGAGGGATTTAAGGGAAATTTTTCCAGCAGTTGATGCGGCTCACGGCGGGAAGCAGTATGCAGCCCCTGCGGGCCGGGCGCGCAGCGCGGCGTACCCGGCGATTAGCCTACTTTTTGGGATGCCACTTATCGTCATCGCCCTTTTCATATTTATTTTTTACCGCTGCCCATGCCACCTTATGCGCGACTTCCTCCCGCGATTCATCGTCACGGCGTTCCTTTTTATCCTTATATTCATCCCAGGCGCTGTTAAAAGCTGCCTGATAAATTTCCTGAGCATGGGCGGGCAGAACGTTTTTTACGTTGTCCGGCAGTGAAGCTGTGGTTTTATAAGGCATATTTCCTCCTGTATTAGTGAGTTTAAGTGTGGCCTGGCATTGTTTTTTGCGCAAACTGTACAGACCAGCGCTTGCTGATGTTTTCCCTGGCAGAACTGCCATAAACACTGATTTCATGGCTCTTTCCGGCTGAAAAGGTCTTGTTTATTTAGCCTTACAATAATTTAACTGCCTGATAAAAAAGTGCTTTAAAAGCAAATCCCTTAAAAAACCCCCTCTGTCATGCCATTTATGACAACAGGTAAAACAAAGTAAAAAATAATGCGCATTTATTCAGAGTCATTACACTGTGGACGCTGGTAAAAAACATAACAGCGTTTAATCTTTAGAGGCTCACCATTGGGTTTCTGTAACAAGGAATGTATCGTTAAGACAGGAGAATACTATTGCCTATGGGTACGCATGACAGCAAGAAAACCCGCCATACCGAATACTCACTCTTTTTTCCTCTGGCTGCGCTGGCCGTGTTGTGGCTGTATGGTAGCGCGGATACGATGCCGCTGGTCGTCTCGATTAACCTGTTAGCGCTGGTGGGGATCCTCTGTAGCGCATTTAGCGTTGTGCGTCACGCGGATGTACTGGCGCACCGGCTGGGTGAACCCTACGGCTCGCTGATCCTGAGCCTGTCAGTGGTGATTCTGGAGGTCAGCTTAATTTCTGCCCTAATGGCGACCGGCAACGCAGCGCCTGCGCTGATGCGTGATACGCTCTATTCGATCATTATGATTGTCACCGCCGGGCTGGTAGGTTTTGCGCTGCTACTGGGCGGACGTAAATTTGCCACGCAGTACGTTAACCTCGCCGGTGTAAAACAGTATTTGATTGCCATTTTCCCGCTGGCAATTCTGGTGCTGGTGTTTCCTAACGCCCTGCCAAACGGCAATTTCACCACCACTCAGGCCCTGATTATTTCCGCTATTTCCGCCGCCATGTATGGCGTTTTCCTGCTGATCCAGACCAAGACGCATCAGAGCCTGTTTATCTATGAGCATGAGGATGAAGGCGATGATGACGATCCGCATCATGGCAAACCTTCTGCGCATAGCAGCCTGTGGCACGCTGTCTGGCTGGTGATTCATCTTGTAGCGGTGATCACCGTAACCAAAATGAACGCCGGGCCGCTGGAACATTTGCTGACGGAGCTGGAGGCGCCGAAACAGTTCACCGGTTTCCTGATCGCATTGTTGATTTTATCGCCGGAAGGTTTGGGCGCAATCAGAGCGGTGCTGGCAAATCAGGTGCAGCGCGCCATGAATCTCTTTTTTGGTTCGGTGCTGGCGACCATCTCACTCACGGTGCCTGCGGTAACGCTGATCGCCGCACTGACCGGACAAGAGCTAATTTTTGGTCTGGAGCCGCCGCATATGGTGATGATGGGCGCGGTGCTGATCCTGTGTAACATCTCGTTCTCTACCGGCCGTACCAATGTATTGAACGGCTGCGCGCATCTGGCGTTATTTACCGGCTATCTGATGACAATTATGCTGTAATCCGGACGCTCACCAGCGCGTAACGACAGCAATAAAAAAGCAGCGGTTTGGCCGCTGCTTTTTTGATCCTGAATGCCTGACAATTACTTGCTGGTGTCCAGCTCCGGGAAGCTTTTTACCAGGTCATCGATAGCTTTCATCTGCACCAGGAAAGGTTCCAGCTTGTCCAGCGGCAGCGCGGACGGACCGTCACATTTCGCATTAGCCGGATCCGGATGCGCTTCGATAAACAGACCAGCGATGCCCACCGCCATACCGGCGCGCGCCAGTTCTGCCACCTGCGCACGACGACCGCCGGACGCAGCGCCAAACGGATCGCGCGTTTGCAGCGCATGGGTTACGTCGAATATCACCGGGCTGTTGTTAGAGACGCGCTTCATGACATTGAAGCCCAGCATATCTACAACCAGGTTGTCATAACCGAAGTTAGCGCCGCGATCGCACAGGATAACTTTGTCGTTACCGCCTTCGGCAAACTTCTCGACGATATTACCCATCTGACCCGGGCTGACAAACTGCGGCTTCTTCACGTTAATGACCGCGCCGGTTTTAGCCATCGCTTCTACCAGATCGGTCTGACGCGCCAGGAACGCAGGCAGCTGAATCACATCCACCACGTCCGCAACCGGCTGCGCCTGTGACGCTTCGTGTACGTCGGTAATGATTTTCACGCCGAACGTTTGCTTCAGCTCCTGGAAAATCTTCATTCCCTCTTCCAGGCCAGGGCCACGGTAAGAGTGAATGGATGAGCGGTTAGCTTTATCGAAAGAGGCTTTGAAAACGTAAGGGATGCCCAGCTTATTGGTCACGGTCACGTAGTGTTCGCAGATGCGCATCGCCAAATCGCGCGACTCCAGTACGTTCATTCCACCAAAGAGTACAAACGGCAGATCGTTAGCAACCTGAATATCACCGATACTGACAACTTTTTCTTTCATGCCTTCGCCTTTTTTCATTGAATGGCTTACGCCGCTTAGTGCAGCGTCACCTGTTTCTGTTCAATCGCATGGATCTGGACTTTAATCATTTCGCTGACCGGATCTTCCGGGCATTGCTCAACAAAATAGATCAGATCGGTCAGGGCAACGTGTTCGCAATCGAGCTGTGCGTAGATCAGACCACGGTCGCGAATCTCATACGGATCGTCCGGATCGATTTCCAGCAACAGGTTGCAGACGTTGAGCGCCAGCTCCATATGCTTCTCTTCCATCAGCGCGGTTTTCAACGTATCCAGCATTTTGCGGATAACGGTTGATGACTCCGCCTCATCCAGATCCTCGTCGTACAGCTCTGCCGTTGGGCTGATATTGCCCTTGAGCCAGACTTCCAGCGTATGTTCGCTGAGCGTGTCACCGTTAAAGGGGTTGATCAGCCACATTTCGCCATCCATCCAGTCGGCGCGTAAAATCAGCTGCGTCGGGAAAATCACCGGCATCAGCGGCAGCTCCAGCTGATGCGCGATATGCAACAGCACCACGCCGAGCGATACCGCCGTTCCCCGGCGCGTATTTAATACGTTATCCAGCCAGAGCACATCGGAAAGCTTATAGACGCCGCTGGCACCGCCAAACTTCCACTTTTTATAAAACAGCTCCAGCAGCTTCTCCAGCTGAAAATCAGGCCCCTCTACCGTCGAAACGTAAATGCGCGCTTCCTCTACCAGTGCCTGCAGCTGTGCGTTAACCGCGTCTGCTGGAAAATCATTGCGGATAGCGCGCGAGGTGGCGATCACCGCTTCACACAGCGGCGCTTTACTAAAATCGATATTTGTTACTGATGTCATACAATCCCCAAAAGCGGCAGTTTGGTTACGGCCAGCTTAATAATGATGCCCAGCACTGCCAGCGCCACGATAAAGGCAATCCAGCGTACTTTAGCCTCACGTGGACGACGGCCAAAAGCCACTACGCCCAGGGCGACATAGATAATAACGCCAAACAGCTTTTCCGTCAGCCATGAACCCTGCGGCGTAAACGGATAAAAATGGGTGATCATCACCAGGGTTATCCCGGTAATAAACAGTAACGTATCATTGATATGCGGCACGATGCGCACCCAGCGCTGCGACATCATGGCTGAACCGCGTTGCAGCCAGAAAAAACGCAGAATAAACAGCAGCACCGTGACGGCGACGGTGAGCAAATGGAAATGTTTAATTACGCCATAATAAGCAGCCATCATGATCTCCCTGTTTAATAATTGGCGATCGTTACACGATCGTGACCCGCATAGTCCTGGCAGGTTTTTACGTCCTGATAATCCTGGGCAGAGAGGATAGTACGCACTGCCTCCCCCTGTTGCCAGCCATGCTCCAGCATTATCGCCCCGCCCGGCAGCAGATAATGCCGTGCCGCCTGGGCAATATGTCGGATATCGGCCAGCCCCTGCTCTTGCGCCACCAGTGCGCTGAGCGGCTCAAAGCGCACATCGCCCTGCTGTAAGTGCACATCGGCGGCATCAATATAGGGGGGATTGCTGACAATCAGCGCAAACTTTTGATCGTTCAGCGCGCTAAACCAGTCGCTGAGCAAAAAGGTGACGTTGGCGATCTGCAGCTTTTGCGCATTGTGCTGCGCCAGCGCCACCGCATCCGCCACCTGATCGACGCCAGTAATCCGGCAATCGGGCCGCTCGCTGGCGATGGCCAGCGCCACCGCGCCGGTGCCGGTGCCGAGATCGAGAATATCCACGGCGCAATCAGGCAGACGCGCCAGCGCCTGCTCCACCAGAATTTCAGTATCGGGACGGGGAATTAAGGTGACCGGCGAAACGGTAAGCGGCAGCGACCAGAACTCGCGCTCACCGGTGAGATGCGCAATCGGCTCGCCACGGGCTCGCCGGGCGATCAGGGCATTGAGCTGCGCCAGCTGCACCGCATCCAGCGGCGTCTCATCAAACGCCATCAGCCAGCTGCGCGATTTTCCCGTGACAAAAGAGAGCAGCACTTCGGCATCGCGTTTCGGACTGTCGCCGCCGCACAGCGTGGCGCAAGCGGCTTTTAACCAACTGCGAATATCCATTAATCCTGCCCGGCAAGCGCAGCCAGCTGATCCGCCTGATGCTCCTGCACAATCGGTTCGATCAGACTGTCAAGCTTACCTTCCATCACCTCATCCAGGCGGTAGATCGTCAGGTTGATACGATGGTCGGTCACACGACCCTGCGGGAAGTTATAGGTACGGATACGATCGGAGCGGTCGCCGCTGCCTAACAAATTGCGACGCGTGGAGGCTTCCTGCTCGTGACGGCGGGCCATTTCCGCCGCATGAATACGCGCGCCCAGTACCGATAGCGCCTTGGCCTTGTTTTTATGTTGGGAGCGTTCGTCCTGACACTCCACCACAATGCCGGTAGGCAAGTGGGTGATACGGATAGCCGAATCGGTGGTGTTAACGTGCTGACCACCCGCGCCCGACGAGCGGAAAGTATCAATTTTTAAATCGGACGGATTAATATCGGGCAGCTCCGCTTCCGGCAGCTCCGGCATCACCGCAACGGTACAGGCGGAGGTGTGAATACGGCCCTGAGATTCGGTTTCCGGCACGCGCTGCACGCGATGACCGCCCGACTCAAACTTCAGTCGGCCGTAAGCGCCTTCGCCGCTAACGCGCGCGATCATCTCTTTATAACCGCCATGTTCGCCTTCGTTTGCGCTGATCACCTCAACGCGCCAGCGCCGCGATTCCGCGAAGCGGCTATACATACGGAACAGATCGCCGGCAAAAATAGCGGCTTCGTCACCGCCCGCGCCTGCGCGTATTTCCACAAAGCAATCGCGCTCGTCGTCGGGATCTTTCGGTAACAGCAGCACCTGCAGCTGTTGTTCCAGCTCTTCGCTCTGCGCGCGGGCGATTTTCAGTTCGTCCATTGCCATGTCGCGCATTTCCGCGTCGCTAAGCATCTGCTCGGCGGTGGCGATATCTTCCTGCACCTGCTGCCACTGACGGAAGCATTGGCTGACGTCGGTAAGCTGGGCATATTCGCGTGACAGCGCACGGAAACGCTCCTGCTCGGCGATGACGCTGGCATCGCCAAGCATCGCTTCCACTTCTTCGTGGCGCTCCTGCAAGGCTTCCAGTTTGGCAACAATAGAAGTCTTCATCTGGTATGTTTTACCCTGTATTGGTGTGGGATTGTTCTAGTCCAGCCCGAGGCTGTCACGCAGGATCTGCAGGCGTTCGCCATCGCCGTCGCGTGCAGCCTGCTGCAGGGATTTAGTAGGGGCGTGAATCAACCGGTTGGTTAGCTTATGGGCCAGGTCGTGCAGCACTTCCTGCGCATCCGCGCCCTGCTGCAACGCGGCCAGCGCTTTCGCTTCCAGCTCAGCGCGTATCTGCGCCGCCTGTTCACGATAATCGCGAATGGTCTCAACCGCGCTTTGCGCGCGCAGCCAGGCCATAAATTCACTGCTTTCCTGCGCGACGATGGTTTCAGCCTGTACGGCCGCCGCCTTACGCTGGGCCATATTATTTTCAATAATCGCCTGCAGGTCATCGACGCTGTAAAGATAAGCATTCGCGAGCTTGCCGACTTCCGGCTCGACATCGCGCGGTACGGCGATATCCACCAGCAGCATCGGCTGATTGCGGCGCGCCTTCAGCGCCCGCTCGACCATACCGCGACCGATAATCGGCAGTGGGCTGGCGGTGGAGCTGATAATAATATCCGCTTCCGCCAGACGGCTATCGATATCCGCCAGGCCAATCACTTCTGCGCCAACCTCATCCGCCAGCAGCTGGGCGCGCTCACGGGTACGGTTGGCGATCATCAGTTTTTTTACATGGTGTTCGCGCAAATGACGCGCCGCCAGCTCGATGGTTTCGCCCGCGCCGACCAACAATACGTTAACCGTAGAGAGCGATTCAAAGATCTGGCGAGCCAGGGTACAGGCGGCAAAGGCAACAGAGACGGCGCTGGCGCCGATATCGGTTTCGGTGCGCACCCGTTTGGCAACAGAGAATGTTTTCTGAAACATGCGCTCCAGTTCGCTGGAGAGCGAATGGCCGCGCTGAGAGTCAGCAAAGGCTTTTTTCACCTGACCAAGGATCTGGGGTTCGCCAAGCACCAGCGAGTCCAGCCCGCTGGCGACGCGCATCAGATGGCTGACCGCCTCATTGTCATGATGCCAGTAGAGGCTTTTGCGCACTTCGTCTTCACGCAGGTTATGATATTCACACAACCACTGCACCAGACGTTCATGCAGGTTTTCCTGCTGCTCTACGCTAAGATAGAGTTCTGTGCGGTTACAGGTAGACAGCACAACGCCCCCCTGCACCATCGGCTGCGCCAGCAGGCTGTTTAAAGCCTCATCCAGCGTATCCGGCGAGAAGGTAACTCTTTCGCGTAAGGCAACAGGTGCCGTTTTATGATTTATTCCGAGGGCCAGCAGCGTCATGGTGAATCAGATCGGGTTATCCCAATGTCGTTGGGGTTTTATGAGGCGCATTCTACAAGATGCGGGAGATCATGAAAAGCCATACAAAGACTATGACTGTAATAAGATATAGCTGATAAGACTGAATTTCGATAATTCCACGTTGACGGGTAACCAGTGAATGATTAGCGTTACTCGTTTGGCTCTAAAAAGTGTGTTTGAGGAGATGACCCGGTGTTTGATCTGTTTACCCGCCGCTCGTTGCGGCTGCTTCCCCTTGCCAGCGTATTGCTGGCGGCCTGTACCATCAATAAACCTCAAGGCCCCGGTCAAAGTCCTACCTCATTGCAGTGGCAGCAACATCAGCAGGCAGTACAAAAAATCACCCAGTATCAAACGCGCGGCGCTTTTGCCTGGCTTTCTGACCAGCAAAAGGTTTATGCACGCTTTAACTGGCAGCAAACCGCCTCTGACCGCTATCGTCTGTTGCTGACTAACCCGCTCGGTAGCACCGAACTGCAGCTGGATGCGCAGGGCTCAACGGTGCAGTTAGTGGATAACAAAGGCAAACGCTACGTCAGCAACGATGCTGAAAAAATGATCTCACAGCTGACCGGCATGGATATCCCGCTGGCGAACCTGCGTCAGTGGATGCTTGGCCTGCCGGGCGATGCCACCGATTTCACCCTGGACGATCAATATCAACTGCGCACGCTGAGCTACAGCCGCAACGGGCAGCAGTGGGACGTTACCATTCAGGGCTATGACCACAAGGTTAACCCGGCGTTGCCTGCCAGCATTGAGCTAAAACAAGGCGATAAACGTATTAAACTGCGCATGGATAGCTGGACTGTACAATGATTACCACCTGGCCCGCCCCGGCGAAGCTAAACCTGTTTCTCTATATCACTGGCCGTCGACCTGACGGCTACCATAATCTGCAGACGCTGTTTCAGTTTCTTGATTATGGCGACAGCCTGCGGATCACACCACAGCCCCACGGCGAGATCCGTTTATTAACACCGGTTCCCGGCGTGGCGCATGAAGATAACCTGATTGTGCGCGCCGCCCGACTGTTGATGCGCGCCGCTGCCGATCGCGGCACGCTACCGGCTCAGGCTGGTGCAGATATCGCTATCGACAAGCGTTTGCCAATGGGCGGCGGGCTGGGTGGCGGTTCTTCCAATGCCGCGACGGTGCTGGTGGCGCTTAATCACCTGTGGAATACCGGGCTGGAAAACGAAACGCTTTGCGCACTGGGACTACAGCTAGGTGCCGATGTTCCGGTTTTTGTGCGCGGTCATGCCGCCTTTGCCGAAGGGGTGGGCGAAGCGTTACAGCCTGCCGCACCGGCGGAAAAATGGTATCTGGTGGCGCATCCTGGCGTTGCCGTTCCTACGCCGCTGGTGTTTAACGATCCTGAACTGATGCGTAATTCACCGGTACGCTCATTTGATGCGCTGTTACAGGCTCCTTTCAGCAATGATTGTGAGGCAGTCGTAAGAAAACGTTTTCGCGAGGTTGATGCGCTTGTTTCCTGGCTGCTAGAATACGCGCCGTCGCGCCTGACAGGAACCGGCGCTTGTGTGTTTGCAGAATTTGACACCGAGTCCGCAGCCCGTCAGGTGCTTGAGCTGGCCCCGAACTGGATGCAGGGATTCGTGGCGCAAGGCGTAAACCTTTCGCCTCTTCACCGCATTCTTTCAGGGCACCTGGCGTGATGTGACAGTGTCACCCTGTTCCTGATGCTGCACAGAACGCTTTAATACACCCGTATGCACGCATGCGACGGATATAGCGCGCCCGTTGCCGTTCGCCTGTGTGCATTCTCTGGACGCAAAGCCTGAGGTTCTTCTCGTGCCTGATATGAAGCTTTTTGCTGGTAACGCCACCCCGGAACTAGCACAACGTATTGCCAACCGCCTTTACACCAGCCTGGGCGACGCCGCCGTCGGTCGTTTCAGTGATGGTGAAGTGAGCGTACAAATCAACGAAAATGTACGCGGTGGCGATATTTTCATCATCCAGTCCACCTGTGCCCCTACCAATGACAACCTGATGGAGCTGGTTGTAATGGTAGACGCGCTGCGTCGCGCTTCTGCTGGTCGTATTACCGCTGTAATCCCCTACTTTGGCTATGCTCGTCAGGACCGTCGCGTTCGTTCAGCGCGCGTGCCAATTACTGCTAAAGTGGTTGCGGACTTCCTTTCCAGCGTCGGCGTTGACCGTGTGCTGACAGTGGACCTGCACGCAGAACAGATCCAGGGCTTCTTCGACGTTCCGGTTGATAACGTATTCGGTAGCCCGATTTTACTGGAGGATATGCTGCAGATTGGTCTGGAGAATCCGATTGTGGTGTCCCCGGATATCGGCGGCGTCGTTCGCGCCCGTGCCATCGCCAAGCTGCTTAACGATACCGATATGGCCATTATTGATAAACGTCGTCCGCGCGCTAACGTTTCTCAGGTTATGCATATTATTGGTGACGTGGCAGGCCGCGACTGCGTACTGGTTGACGATATGATCGATACCGGCGGCACGCTGTGCAAAGCGGCTGAAGCGCTGAAAGAGCGCGGTGCCAAACGTGTTTTCGCCTATGCAACGCATCCGATCTTCTCGGGTAACGCGGCGGAAAACCTGCGTCACTCAGTGATCGATGAAGTCGTGGTTTGCGATACTATCCCACTGGCCGACGAGATCAAGGCGCTGCCTATTGTACGTACCCTGACCCTTTCAGGCATGCTGGCTGAAGCGATTCGCCGCATCAGCAATGAAGAGTCTATCTCTGCGATGTTTGAACACTGATCGCTGAAATGATAAAAACCGGGCTCAGGCCCGGTTTTTTTTTATATTCACCCGCCCTGCCGCTATCTGTTGATAAGCCTGTGGCACGTATAGCTAATTCCACGATCGATAATCAGCAAAGCGCGTAATGTTTATGGCATTTCTTTTACCGCTGCGTTAAGCGCTTTTTACAACCGGCGAGTCATGATATTTTGCTGCGGTTTTTTATAGGGAAGCGCTTTATGGCACTTGATGTCTACACACTGTTTATCTGTGAACTCTATGTGCTGGGCTTTCTGAGCATAATTATGATTTTTGCCTGGAGCGGCGCGCAGTACGACCGCGTGCTGGGCTTCACCACCATGGCAATTATCGCCATGATGGTCTCGGTATGGCTGGGCAGCCTGCGCAATCACGGCCTTCTGTTCCTGCCGGTGGCGATCGGCAACACGTTAGTGATGCTGGCCTATGGCATGTGGCTGAACGCCTTTCGCGTGTTTGCCGGGTTTCGCCCCGGGATTAGCTGGCTGTTTGGTGCGCTACTTTGGGCGCTGCTCTGCTGTTTTCCGTCATTTTATTGCTCGATACCAAAACGCATTATGGTGAGCTGCCTGCTGTGCATCAGCTATACCGTTGCATTGATTATTATGCTGGTCCGTTCACGCGCCTGCCTGCAGATCACTTTCTGGCCAGCTCAGCTCCTGCTCTGCTTTCATCTGGTGTTTCATCTCTCGCGCATGTGTTTCGACAGCGGCTCTTCCGCTCACAATGCGATGGGACATAGCCCGTTTTCCAGCTACGTTATCCTGGAATCAACACTGTTTGTGATTGGCCTGACATTTACTATTCTGGCAATGGTGAATGAGCGCACGCAAATACGCTATAAACAGGCTTCGCTACGCGATCCCCTTACCAGCGTCTGGAACCGCCGTGCGTTATTTGCCCAGGCGGGGCTTGCTGAGAAAAAAAGCATGCAGAAACAGCTTCCTCTGGTCGCTATGGTCTTCGATCTGGATCATTTCAAAAGCATCAACGACCGGTATGGGCATAATCAGGGCGATCGGGTACTGCTGGATTTTTGCCGCGTCGTAGAGAAAGTTTTGCCCGCAGAATGTACCTTTTCCCGGCTGGGCGGTGAGGAATTTGCCGCGCTTTTTGTCGGTGATGTAGAGAAGGTGCGGAGTTTATGTGAAGAAATTCGGCTTCTGGCGATGGTTTCTCGCCCGGATAATATTGAATACACGGTAAGTATCGGCATTGCGGCTGGCAATACCCACAGTTTTTCATCATTGATGATGATGGCAGATAAAGCGCTTTATGAAGCTAAAGCGGGTGGACGCAACCGTATTGAGATAAAAACCACAGCGCCGCAGAGCGCGACGCTGGTGAACCTTAACCTTTAATGGCTATGGGGGCGTTGATGAGAGGCACGACGGCAACGTTGATCGCCACAGTGACGCAGCCAGTAATACTTATCGGCCACTTTTTCACGTCCGCTAATACGTGCGCCCACCAGCCACAACAGCGCGCCAATAAAAATACTCAGGATCGCGAGAGGCGTTAGCATGGGGGGCAACTGGAGCTGCGGCAGTTGGTTTAGTACCGCATAGCCGATGCCTGTAATCATGGTCAGTAACCCCAGCCCCATCAAACCATTACCTGCAATCATTGCGTTTTTACGTTTCATCCCCTGCCTCCTTTTTTTGGCTACACAGCACATACTGTTAAACCACCATAAGCTTAGGAGATGACCCAACTGCCCGTTGGGCGCACGATCACACATTTTAACTACTGTTCGATAAAATTTATTGATAACCGTCTGTATTTATATAGAAAACATATTATTTACTACCGTAACTAAAAGCCTCACCCGCTTTGTATTCTTGTCAACAGGCCGCTACACTATCGCCCTTCGGTTTTTAGCAGGAAAGACCCCGTGAGTGAGATTAAGCTGATTGTTGGCCTTGCCAACCCTGGCGCCGAATACGCCGCAACGCGCCATAATGCCGGTGCCTGGTATGTGGATTTACTCGCAGAGCGCCATAATCAGTCCCTGAAAGAAGAGAGCAAATTTTTTGGCTATACCGCACGACTTAACGTGGCAGGGAAAGATGTGCGCCTGCTGGTGCCAACCACCTTTATGAACCTGAGCGGTAAAGCGGTGGCGGCGATGGCGACCTTTTATCGCATTGCCCCTGAAGAGATTCTGGTGGCTCATGATGAGTTAGATCTTCCGCCAGGCGTGGCGAAGTTCAAGCTGGGCGGCGGACATGGCGGCCATAACGGCCTGAAAGATATCATCAGCAAACTGGGCAATAATCCCAACTTTCATCGCCTGCGCATTGGTATTGGTCATCCGGGCGATCGCAATAAGGTGGTGGGTTTTGTGCTGGGTAAACCGCCCGCCTCTGAGCAAACGCTGATCGATAATGCGGTTGATGAGGCGGCTCGCTGTACAGAAGTCTGGTTAAAAGATGACTTGCTGAAGGCGATGAACCGGCTGCATAGCTATAAGGCGAGTTAAGGTTACACCTGCTGCGTTAATCCGGCAGGTCACCGATTTTGCTGAGCGGCAGCGGCGCGTACAGATAGTTCTGCAAAGCCCAAACGCCCTGCTGCTCCAGCATGACCCGCTGCGCCTCGTTCTCCACCCCATCCACAATCAGCCGGTTAGTCATTTGCATTATCTGTCGCAGCAGCACGATAAATATCGATTTATGCACATTTTCGGCGAAAAAACGTCGGTCCAGCCTCACCGCCTCGAAAATATGGCTTTGCACCGCATTCAGATTAGCGTAGCCAGCGCCAAGATCGCTCAGCCATAAGGTATTCAGCTGCTCAGACAGCGTTCTGATTAACGGATTATCGATGCCATCATGCAGATTGGGAAAAGCTTCAGATAACGACAGACGTAAAAAAGGCAGATGTTGCAGGGCATGGCGTATAAAAGCCGATTCGGTAACCCGCTGCGCCAGTGCAAAATCGAGCGTAATACAACAAAGCCACTGGCGCTGACGCAGTAAGGCGGACATGCTTTCCAGACTCAGTAGTTGGTGGATGAGCATCTCTTCCCGTTGCGCCGTAGAGAGGGATTCCAGCTTCAGGCGACCGACCACGCTACGATAGGCGGCCGAATGCGGCTCATCATAGTGCAGATCAAGCGCAACGATACGTCCGGCAGGCGTATGCAGCACATCGCAAATTATTTCCAGCGGCTGTTGCAGCTTGATCATAGAAAACTGGTTGCGCCTCTCGCTTCTCGTTACGCCTCGTTCTTATTATCAGCAACAATCAGCGCAATTGCAGTTTTAAAACGCGTTTTCCCACCGGCTCAGGATGAAATCAGCCGCATCCGGGCCATAATTACGTGTATAATAGCGGCAAATTTTTCATGTCATTACCGGCAACGGTTATTGTCCGGTTATCTCAGCAATTAAGGTGATTCAAACATGGGATTCAAATGCGGTATCGTGGGCCTGCCTAACGTGGGTAAATCCACTCTGTTCAATGCGTTAACCAAAGCGGGCATCGAAGCAGCAAATTTCCCGTTCTGTACCATTGAGCCTAATACCGGCGTGGTGCCAATGCCTGATTCACGTCTCGACCAGCTGGCGGAAATCGTTAAGCCGCAGCGTATTATTCCGACCACAATGGAATTTGTTGATATTGCTGGTCTGGTAAAAGGGGCATCCAAAGGTGAAGGCCTGGGCAACCAGTTCCTGACAAATATTCGTGAAACCGAAGCGATTGGCCACGTAGTCCGCTGCTTTGAAAACGATAATATCATTCATGTTTCCGGCAAAGTAAACCCGGCGGAAGATATTGACGTCATTAATACTGAGCTGGCGCTTTCCGACCTGGATACCTGTGAACGTGCCCTGCAGCGCGTACAGAAAAAAGCCAAAGGCGGCGACAAAGACGCCAAACTGGAGCAGGCGGTGCTGGAGAAATGTCTGCCGCACCTGGAAAATGCCGGTATGCTGCGCGCCCTGTCGCTGGATGAAGAAGAGAAAGCGGCGATCCGCTATCTGAGCTTCCTGACGCTGAAGCCAACCATGTACATTGCTAACGTGAATGAAGATGGCTTCGAAAATAACCCTTACCTGGATCAGGTACGCGCTATTGCTGAACAGGAAGGTTCTGTAGTCGTGCCGGTTTGCGCCGCCGTTGAATCTGATATCGCCGAGCTGGAAGATGACGAACGCGCCGAGTTTATGGCGGAGCTGGGTCTGGAAGAGCCGGGCCTGAACCGCGTTATCCGTGCCGGCTATGCGCTGCTGAACCTGCAGACCTATTTCACCGCGGGCGTAAAAGAAGTACGCGCCTGGACGATTCCTGTCGGGGCCACCGCGCCGCAGGCGGCCGGTAAGATTCATACCGACTTTGAAAAAGGCTTTATCCGCGCGCAGACCATCGCTTTTGAAGATTTTATTACCTACAAAGGTGAACAGGGCGCGAAAGAAGCTGGCAAGATGCGTTCAGAAGGCAAAGAGTACATCGTTAAAGATGGCGATGTGATGAACTTCCTGTTTAACGTCTAAGCGCTTCAGTTGTTGTCGGGGATCTCAACATACTTCCCCGGCAATCACAGATAATAAAGATCCACGCAAATGCGTGGATTTTTTTATCGGCGTCCATTGTCTGGCTAAGGAACCCGGTCGCCTGTTTTCTGCTATAGGTATCTACCGGGAGCAACGACCTCTTATCCTGCTCATCTCCCGCTATCCCCTCCGCTACGTCTGTCTGCGGGATCCACTCTGCGTCGCTTACTCTTTTACCGGGTCATCCCCTCGCATACCTGAAATTTATCATCCAGACTTAAACCAAAGACATGGTCTGCGCAGGCAATGTGCTTTACACTGCGCGCTGCAAAAAATGAGTAGATAAACGATTAATCAGGCGGTAATGGCGATGAACGGAACAATCACAACGTGGTTTCAGGATAAAGGTTTTGGATTTATCAAAGATGAAAACGGTGAGAACCGTTATTTTCATGTGATCAAGGTCGCCAACCCTGAACTGATAAAGAAAGATGCGGCGGTAACTTTTGAGCCCACAACCAATAGCAAGGGCTTGTCAGCATATGCGGTAAAAGTTTTACCGGAAAGTAAATATCTCTATATTGCAGGCGAGCGCGTTAAGCTTACCTCAATCAAATCCTACCTGGTTTACAGCGAAGAAGTGCCTGCCGATACCCGCATCGATAAAGAAAGCCCCGTGCTGTCTGTGGGCGTACTGATGAGAAGCATCAGGCCGAAATCAGCGGCGCAGCCTGGTGAGATGCGTTTACTGAAAAAACTGGCGATCACTACCTTTCAGGGAACCACGTTAATCTTCTCGGAAGATGAAATAGACATAGATGCCACAGTGAAACTGCTCAAGGTTTGAAATAACACGTACTGACCCGGTGTTGAAATTTTGCGCCATCCTTAAGCAGAATTTCAACATCGGCTACCGGCCTGCGTGCGCCGTGATATCTGACTCTTTTATCACCTTCGCCAGCCATCAGCCCGCTCCCGGCACAAAACCGATCGCGTTAATGCCCTGCCCCGACTGGATGACCAAAAAACCCAACAAGAATGATATTATTCAGGCCAGACGATGCAAACAGCAACTGACACCGAACATAGTCCCTGAGGATCTTTTATGAACAAAGAAATACCGCTTAAATATTATGACATCGTGGATGAGTATTCGACGGAAACGGCCAGGGCGGTGAGCGACGCAGAACGCGAGCCTCTGGCGCACTATTTTCAACTGCTGATTACGCGCTTAATGAATAACGAAGAAATCAGTGAGGATGCGCAGAAAGAGATCGCCGATGAAGCCGGTATCGATGACGCGCGTATTGATGAGATAGCCACATTTCTGAATCAATGGGGCAATGAGTAGTTTTCGCTGAGAGCACTGGACACAACGCAGGTAAAAATAAACCCGACACCTGATTCCCTCGCCGTCTCGCCAGGCCTGTTGTCAGATTTATAGCTAAGCTGAGCGGATAAGCGTGTACACTGCTGCGGTTTTAAATCTAAGCGCCCAGGAGGCAACAGTATGAAAGAAGGCCCATTGACCGGGAAAGAGCTGCAATGGCTTGACGAAATGCTGGATAAATATGGCAGCGAGGCGTCGATCGTGGATGTCGCCGAGCTGGATGGCCTGCTGACCGCGGTGCTTTCCGGTCCGCGAACCATTGAACCTAGCGAATGGCTGGTGGCGTTATGGGGCGGTGAAAAACACATCCCCAGGTGGAGCAACGAGCGCGAAATGAACCGCTTTATGGAGCTTTGCTTCCAGCATATGAATGATATCGCCGACCGTCTTGCGGATTTTCCCGAACAGTTCGATCCACTGTTTGGCGTACGTGAAACTGAAGGCCAGGATTTTACCGTGGTAGAAGAGTGGTGCTTCGGCTATATGCGCGGCGTCGCGCTGAGCGACTGGTCATCATTGCCGGAAGCGTTACAGCCAGCGCTGGACGCCATCGCTCTGCACGGCAAAGAGGAAAATTTCCCACAGCTGGAGAACCTTTCCCCGGAGGAGATGGAAGAACGCTTCGCCGCCATTCGCCCCGCCGCGCTGGCGCTGCACGATTACTGGATCGCCCAGCCGGAAGCGATACCCGCGCCGCAGCAACCGGTGGTTACCGAGCAGAAACCGGGCCGCAACGATCCCTGTTTTTGCGGCAGCGGTAAAAAATATAAGCAGTGCTGCCTGCACTAAGCCTGATGCGCCTGCGGGCGCTTTTTTTTATGCGGCAAACTCCCCGCCATCGATCAGGTAATCGATTAACGCCGTAAGCTTTTTCAGATCGTCCAGTGAAATATTGTGGAAGAGCGCAATGCGCAGCTGGTTGCGGCCCAGCGCCCGGTAGCCATCAATACCATAAACCAGCTGCCGCTGTTCCAGCCAGGCGATCAGCCTGCTTACGTCAATATTGCTCGCCACGTCAATGGTGGCCACCGTGGTTGAACGCGCCCGTGGATCCGCCACATAGCAGGATAAGCTGTTATGCGTCTGCGCCCATTGATAGACCCACTCGGCCTTCTCTTTTGCCTGCTGCTCCACCTGCGCGAATCCCAGCGCATTCATCCGTTTAACCTGCTCAGCAAACAGCCATAGCGTTACCACGGCTGGCGTATTATAAGTTTGCGCCTGCTCGCTGTTACTCAGCGCCAGCCGCCAGTCGGCAAAAACCGGCATATAGCGCTCAGTATCTGCGGCAACCTCAGCGATACGGGCTTTCGCTTTCGGCGAAAGCAAGGCCACAAACAGCCCTCCTTCGCTGGCGAAAACCTTTTGCGGAGAGAAGAAAAAGAGATCGGTACGTGAAATATCGCAGGCTATCTGTCCGGCACCACTGGTAGCATCCACTGCCAGCAGGCAATGTTCGCCAACCTGCGGCAGCGCACTATTCATTACGCCGGTAGAGGTTTCGTTCAGCGTAACGGCAACAACGTCGTCTGCATCATCACTTTGGGTCATCATATTGCCCTGCCCATTTTCTACCTGGCGCTTTTCCGCCTCGATCCAGGGAATACGTCGCGAAGCGTTAAACCATTTATCAGAGAACTCGCCGCAGACATGATGAACGATGCGCTTTTTCACCAGCCCAAGCCCCACCATATCAAACAATAGCGTCGCGCCACCGTTTCCCAGCACGATGCTGTAATCCTGAGGAACATTTAAATAGCTGCGCAGGTTATCCTGAATTTCCCGGCATAACGCTTTTACCGGTTCTTTGCGATGACTGGTGCCTAACAGATGCGGCCCTTGCTGTTGCAGGCGGGCCAGATCTTCCAGGCGAATTAATGAAGGGCCACAGCCAAAACGCGGATCGGCAGGGATTAAATGCTGAGGGATGTTAACAGACACGCGAAACTCCTGTGATAAATGAATTTAATCCTGCAAAGCGCCCAATCTGCGACGGCTGCAATGTCATATTTTTACGCTAACCGGTTTATTTTTTATCATTAATTCTTTGTAAAAACACCGAAAAAAATGGCTGCCGTCTCTGACCGGCACCCTGGCGCGGTCTGGTTTATTTTTGTATCCTCTCTTGACCTATTTTGTCGAAAGTATACTTTCCGGACATGAAGAAAATTCTGATTATCGTTCCCGATGGCGGCATGCTGTTTGAGTCCGCCGGTATTGCCGACATTCTGATGCATGCCAACCAGCTGCATCCGCAAGGCCTGACGCGCCCTCGCTACCAGGTTGATATTGCGACAACGCAGCCGCATCAGGTGATCCATGGTCAGTCCGGGCTGAATCTGCTTGCCGATTACCGCATTCACGAACTGGACCCGCGCCAGCCGCTTGACACCATTCTTATCACCGGCCGGGGCCAGACCGAACAGGAAGGCACCGCCGTTGTCGACTGGCTGCGCCTCGCCGCTCCGCATGCGCGTCGTGTCGCCTCGATTTGCGGCGGCGCCATGCTGCTGGCACAAACCGGCCTGCTTAACGGCAGACGCGCCACAACGCACTGGAAACTGCTGGAAACCATGCAGTCCGCTTTTCCTGAGGTAAAAGTAGAAGGCGGACCGCTCTATATTCAGGACGGACCGATCTGGACTTCCGGCGGCGTTACCTCCGGTTTTGACCTGACGCTGGCGCTGGTAGAGGAAGACTACGGCTTTAACCTTGCCCGCGATATCGCGCAGGATCTGGTGATGTATCTTCGCCGCCCCGGCAGTCAGCTACAGTTTAGCCGCTACACTCTGCAGCAAAGCAACGGCTCTGGTCCGATAAGCGATCTTCAGGCGTGGATACTGGAAAATATCGCCGCCGATCTCTGCGTGGAAAAACTGGCAGAGAGAGTCGCCATGAGTCCACGTAATTTTACCCGCGTATTTACCCGCGAAACCGGGGTCTCTCCGGCGCGCTATGTCACTGAAGTGCGCATGGCCGCCGCCCGGCAACGCCTGGAGCAAACCCGCGATACGCTGGATAAAATCGCCGTACAAACCGGCTTTGGCAGCAGCATTAATCTGCGCCGTATTTTTGAAAGGCAGCTTCATCTGACCCCAGGAGAATACCGTCAGCGTTTCCACAGCCGTTATATGGCTTAAAGTGATCCTTTTTTGTCGTTTACGCCAAAACAGCAGCGACCTACAGTAACCCCAGAGACCACACATAAGGGGGTTCATCATGGTCAGGATCGGTATTAATGGTTTTGGTAGAATCGGCCGCAACGTATTACGCGCAGCGCTGGGCAATCCGGATATTCAGATTGTAGCAATCAACGATCTGACAGATAGCAAAACGCTGGCTCACCTGCTGAAATATGACTCGCTGTTGGGCACGCTGCCGGTAACCGTGGAAGCGCGCGACAAGCAGCTGAGCGTGGATGGACAGCCCATCGTCGTCTTCAGCGAGCGCGATCCGGCCCGGATTCCCTGGCGCGAGGTGGAAGTAGATATTGTTATCGAGGCGACGGGCTTCTTTACCGAACGTGAAAAAGCCGCCGTGCATATTCATAGCGGCGGTGCAAAACGCGTCATTATCTCTGCCCCGGGGAAAAACGACGATTTAACCATCGTAATGGGGGTTAACCATACGCTCTACGATCCGCAAAAGCATTACGTCGTCAGCAACGGCAGTTGCACCACCAATGGGCTGGCCCCTGCCGCACAGGTTTTGCATCAACATTTTGGCATCAGGCACGGGCTGATGAATACCACGCACGCCTATACTAACAGTCAGGCGCTGCACGACCAGCCGGAAAAAGATCTGCGCGGCGCGCGAGCCGCAGCGCTGTCGATTGTGCCTTACTCCAGCGGCGCCGCCAAAGCGTTAGGGAAAGTGATCCCTGAACTGGATGGTCGAATGACAGGCTATTCGCTGCGTGTGCCGGTTCCGGTAGTATCGATAGTCGATCTTACCGTTACCCTTGAGCGCGATGTTACGGTGGAAGAAGTGAATGAAGCGTTCCGTCAGGCGGCCGCTTCCGGACCGCTACAGGGCATTCTCGGCTATAGCGACGAACCGCTGGTATCAAGCGATTATCAGGGCGATCCACGTTCATCGATTATTGACGGGCTGTCAACGCTGGTTATCGGCGGCAATATGGTCAAAATCCTTGCCTGGTATGACAACGAATGGGGATTTTCAAATCGCCTTGTCGATCTGGCGCTGATGATGGCTCAGCGCGAACGATAGTGACGGCGTGTTGCCTGACGTCAGGATCCTGGTTTGGCGGGCAGCGGTACAAGTCTAAGCCGTGCCGCCTCTACCTGTAATGTACCTAATGCGCCTGCGGGCGCATTATTTAACCGGTTAA
Source organism: Pantoea alhagi (assembly GCF_002101395.1). Classification (NCBI taxonomy): domain Bacteria; kingdom Pseudomonadati; phylum Pseudomonadota; class Gammaproteobacteria; order Enterobacterales; family Erwiniaceae; genus Pantoea; species Pantoea alhagi. The sequence goes on from NZ_CP019706.1 coordinate 3,940,539, forward strand.
TGCCACTTCCTTACCCACCTATGCCCATCCCGTTCTTCAAGCATGTTGTAAAAACCCAGACCGGGGCCCCCCAATACCAGCAGTAACAGGACCAGGTTAAGGATTTTGTTTATGTTTATGTTTATTCCCCGCTATTTCTACACGCGCGCACATATTAGTCATAAAAGGCCGACAGGCGAAACGTTCATATCGTTGCAACACAAACCCGATGCGAAAGAACCTGAACCAGTGAAAGTGAGTTTTCAGAATATCATCGTTATCCAGGCCAAAATGATCCTGTATGTCATGGCAAGGAGAACAAAATATATTGCAATGACCCTCGGATGAATTGGTTTTCTTGGTTTGTTTTTTAAATAATTTATTCTTTCTGCTGGAGTCATGGTTCACTAATATATCTCGTTACTTACCCAGCTTAATTAATATGTTAGTTAGTGCAGTGAAAGAAAAAATGAAATCATGGTTTTAATCTCTGTAATTAACAAGCAATAAAAAGCAGATGAAATAATGCCTATCTGCACTATTTCATTTTCACACAGCTACAGACAGGGGAAGCGCTTGCTGAATGGCGTCAGCCCCAACGCGAAACAAACCTGCCAGGAGAGTCGCGTCAGAGCTGTGGCAATTAGCCTAAACAGGTTTTCGCAGGGGCCTGAACCTGTCCCGAGAGGTGACTGAGCCTACCTGAAGCTCCATTGCATGCTGATAACAAAAACCGCAGGGAAAATAACCCCACTCTCAACCCCAAAATAATCGGTAAAATTATACTGGACTGCATGATAAATATAGGGGGCGAACCCTACACCGGTGGCGTTTTTAAAGGACCGATAAATACCATCGTCGCCGCAGTGGCTAAAGCCATCAAAAAAGAACTCACCCGTGTAACCGTAAACGCCCTTAAAAGCCCAACGGCTCTCTTTTTTCCAGTCTTTGCGCACGCCCAGTGCCAGGCAGCGATCGCCATAACTGTTTTTCATCGTCCCTACCAGGACGCTGTAGTCGGAATCGGAAGAAAAGCGTCTCTCCGCTGAAAAAAACTGATTATCAAACTTTTCAGTATACATCCCCTGGTTATCGATGAGATGGTAAACAAAAGAGCCGGTATTGATGGAATATAAGTTTATTTCGCGAGCCTGACTCACAGGTATTACACACTGAATCAGCAAGAATAATAAAAAAAGAAAGCGCATAGGCATGTCAGAACAACCACGGGTGATGAAGGGAATATTATATGTAACAGCTACATAAAAGTATTAATTACATATGCGTATATTACAGATCATTCAGGCGCTTAATTATCAGCGCAGAACAGAACAAAAAAATTCTGCTTGATGATGACCCACAGAATAGCCAGCATTTCATCCATGAATTTATCAGAAACCCTTTTGAATCTTTCCATTTTCGACGCCCGTGTCTACTGCACAGAACTATTCCCGCGCATCTTACTTCGGCAGAATCAACGACGTCAACGGTAACATTCAGCCTACGCTGTGATTTTTTACCGGCACGATAGCATCAATGATCGGCCGAATAAAAACATACAACTTTCTTATGTGTAGCGGCTAAAGGCCACGCAGCAGAACGCTGCGGCGGCGCTGGAGGATCAGGCGTCCCAGTTCAGCCGCAGCGTGGCAATTTTCAAAATCACCGCGCTATAAAGCAATAGCAGGAAAAGCGAGAGGTCGCTTCTCCTGCCTAACGTTAACGGAATAAATTTATACGCGATGTTAACGCCAGAACACCCGCTCATCGCTGTCATAAAGCGGATCGCGCAACGCGCTATAATGTTCGCTCATCAGCACAGGGAAACGTTCTTTATCGCTCAGATGAAGCGGGTGTCGTCCCGGCAAGTTCACTGCAATCAGGCTTTCCTCAAGAGCATCCAGCGTTTCATCACGCTCGTCAAACAGGCTACGGCTTACTGACATCAGTTCTCTCCAGTGAAAATGCATCCTTTTAATCATAGTAATATCGGACCATTACGCCAAATCAACAGGGTAAACGGTTTTTTTTTCCGATATTTCTCTTATCGTTTTCAGGAGAGCGTGGTTTATATGCTGATGTCGTTAACTCAAACAGCTCCGTGCTGGCCGTATGTTCTTATGATGCTGAGGGCAGGATGCCCTCTCTGTTCAGCTATTAAGGCAAGGAGATTCAGGCGTTCTGGTAGAGATCCCAGCGGTTACCATAAATATCTTCAAAAACCACCACTGTCCCATATTCTTCCTGACGCGGCTCTTCACAAAAGTGAACGCCCTTTTCCTTCATTGAATGATAATCACGCCAGAAGTTATCAGTCTGAAGGAAAAGAAAAACGCGCCCGCCACACTGATCCCCAATAAAAGATCCCTGACGTTCATTAGATGCTTTGGCAAGGAGCAGGTTACAGTCGCTTTCCGGGTCAGGCGTCACAACAACCCACCGTTTACCAGGCTGAGGTGTATCTTCAACAAGATGAAAACCTAACAGGTCGGTGTAGTATTCGATGGCACGATCATAATCATCTACAACAAGAGCTACATAGCCCAGACATCTCTTCTGCGTTCTCAACGTGCCCTTCTCCTTATGCGAATATGATCGCTATGCGTTTCTGAAACATCAAAAAGTAACTAACAGTTAGCTGCGAATAATCAACGCCCATTTTTGACACGTACAATATCGGCCATAATCGCCAATGCGATCTCTGTGGGTGTCTTACTGCCGATGGGCAGGCCAATGGGGGCATGGATACGTTGTAACGCGCTTTCATCCAGCTCACCGATCCGACGCAGACGCGCCAGCCGCTGTTGGCTGTTGCTGGCGGACCCCATGGCTCCCAGATAAAAAGCCGGCGTATTTACCGCTTCCAGCAGCGCCAGATCATCCACACGCGGATCGTGCGTGGCGCAGATCACCGCGGTTTGATCGCTTGCGCCATGCAGCTCCAGATAGCGCGCCGGGTGCTGACTGATACAGCGCAAATGCGGCTGCGGTAAATGATTGTCCTGTAGCTGCTGCCAGAAATCGTCCCGGTGTTCACACACAATCACCTGCATACCCAGCATCAGCGCCAGGCGGAGGCATTCACCGGCTACCGCTGAATAGCCCGCCAGCAGCAGCGTCGGCACGCTGCCTACTGATAACGATACGCTGTCATGGTCATAGCACAATGCGCGCGGCACGCGATCGCTCCCGGTTTCCAGCTGTGCGCTCTGCCCTATTACAATCTGCTTGCACAGCCGATCGCCGCCCGCCAGCGCCTGCTGCAGTCGCCGGAGATGGCTCAGGCTGGCTGCGTCCGGCAGCAGCCGCTCAATCAGCACATCCAGCACCCCGCCGCACGGCAGCCGGGTGGATGTTGCCAGCCCGCCTTCACCGTAGCGCACTATTTGGCTGGCGGCGTTAAAACTCCCCTGCTGTAAGCGCGCAAGAAAATCCTCTTCAATACAGCCACCGGAGAGCGATCCGCAAAATTGTCCCTGCTGATTCGCCACCAGCAGCGCACCGGGCGCGCGCGGCGCCGATCCCCAGCTGTGCAATACGGTACAGAGCCAGACGCACTCCCCCTGCTGATGCCACTGCAGGGCGCGGTCGATAACCTGTTGATCAAGTGACTGCATTATCCCTCTCCCGACAGCATTGACGGCAGATCGACATCGCGTACCACACCCCTGTCCTGCGTCGCCAGCAGATAAACGTCATGCTGCGCTAACAGCTCACGCGCCGCCGTTTCGCCGCTTAACGCCGCCAGCTGCGCATAACATTCACGGCGAAAGCCCACCGGATGACCCGGCTGTCCTTGCCAGCAGGCGCGCACCCGCTGATGTTCCTTCAGCGCCTCTGCCGTCTGTCGTAGCGTTGCCGGACTCAGCCACGGCATATCCGCCAGCATAATCAGCCAGCCATGCCACTGTGCCGTTGCCTTTACCCCGGCGGCGACAGAGCTGGCGATGCCCGTGCTTGGCAGGATAATCTGGTGTGCGCCGCCAGTGCAGCGCCGCAGCGCCAGCGGCGCTGGTCTGAGCACCACAGCCACCGGCAGGCCGCTTTCTCTGGCGATACGGTAGCTGCGCGCCAGCATCGGCTCGCCCTCTATCGGCTCCAGCAGCTTGTGGCGACCGCAGGCGGCGCGATAGCGCGTACTTTCTCCCGCTGCCAGCAGCAAAATCCCCACGGTCATAGACGTCCCGTTGCGTTACGATAAAAGCTAAGCATAGATCGTCGGGAACCAGGCCTGCAAAAATTGGCATCAAAGGATAAAAAAAGGGGCGAGAAACGCCCCTGATGCGGGAAGGCAAGGTCAGAAAAAGCCCAGCGGCTCAATGCTGTAGCTCACCAGCAGGTTCTTGGTCTGCTGATAATGATCGAGCATCATTTTGTGGGTTTCACGGCCAATACCCGATTTTTTATAACCGCCAAACGCCGCATGCGCCGGATAAAGGTGATAACAGTTGGTCCAGACGCGACCCGCTTTGATGGCGCGTCCGACCCGCCAGGCGCGGTTAATATCGCGCGTCCAGACGCCTGCGCCAAGGCCGTAAATCGAATCGTTGGCAATAGCGATGGCTTCCGCCTCATCTTTGAAGGTGGTGATGCCCACAACCGGTCCGAAGATCTCTTCCTGAAACACCCGCATACTATTACTGCCTTTCAACAGCGTTGGCTGAATATAGTAGCCGCTTTGCAGTTGCCCTTCTGTTGGCTCAATGCCGCCGCCGGTCAGGATCTCTGCGCCCTCTTGCTGCGCGATATCCAGATAAGAGAGAATTTTATCGAACTGCTGCTGCGAAGCCTGCGCGCCGATCATCGTCCCGGTATCGAGCGGATCGCCGCGTCGAATGGTTTTTATCCGCGCCATCACCGCTGCGATAAACGGCTCGTAAATCGATTCCTGAATCAGCGCGCGCGATGGACAGGTACAAACTTCGCCCTGATTAAGAAAGCCCAGCACCACGCCTTCCGCTGCTTTTTCAATAAAAGAAGGCTCCGCCTGCATAATATCTTCAAAAAAGATGTTAGGCGATTTACCGCCCAGTTCGACGGTGGACGGGATCAGGTTTTTCGCCGCCAGCTCCAGAATATGGGTGCCGGTTGCGGTAGAACCGGTAAAGGCGATTTTAGCGATGCGCGGATTGCCCGCCAGCGCTTCGCCCGCCTCGCGACCAAAGCCATGTACCACGTTCAGCACGCCCGGCGGCAACAGATCGCCGACCAGCTCAGCAAAAAGCGTGATCGACAGCGGCGTCTGCTCGGCAGGCTTCAGCACCACGCAGTTGCCAGCCGCCAGTGCCGGTGCCAGTTTCCAGGCCGCCATCAGCAGCGGGAAATTCCACGGGATAATCTGTCCAACCACACCCAGCGGCTCGTGAATATGATAGGCAGCGGTATGCTCATCAATTTCCGCCGCCGTGCCCTCCTGCGCACGAATACAGCCGGCAAAATAGCGAAAGTGATCCACCGCCAGCGGCAGATCGGCCGCCAGGGTCTCACGCACCGGTTTGCCATTATCCCAGGTCTCATGAACTGCAAGACGTTCCAGGTTCTGCTCCAGACGGTCAGCAATTTTCAGCAGCAGCTGAGACCGTATCTGCACCGAGGTTTTGCCCCAGCGATCGGCGGCGGCATGCGCGGCGTCCAGCGCATTTTCAATATCCTGCTGGCCGGAGCGCGGGAATTCGCCGATAACCGAGCCGTCAACCGGCGACGTATTCGTGAAATAGTCGCCGCTAACCGGCGCAACAAATTCACCGTTGATGTAGTTGCCATAGCGCTGCTGCAGCGTTATCAGCGAATCTTTATATCCGGGCCAGGCGTAGCGCATACCGATTCTCCTGTGGTGTTAGATAACAAACAAGTAACTATTTATTAACATGGCCGAGTGCAGCAGCTTTGTCAGTTGCCACAGGAGAAAAGTGTGAGCGCGGCGGAAAGATTCAGCGCCTCAGGCGCTAAGCTGCTCGCGCTGACGCAGGCTTTGCCAGAAACGCTGTAAAATCAGACGTGGCTGATGGGTATCCGGCTGAGCGGCAGGATTAAAATCCGCGCCCTCCGGCAGACAGGCCTGCATAATGTGCGCGTCAAATTCGGGATGAAACTGCACCGATAGCGCATGCGGTCCGTAACGGATGATCTGGCAATCATCACCGTCGGAGCGAGCCAGCACGCGCGCGCCGGGCGGTGGCGTCAGCACCGTCTGACGATGGGAGAGCCAGACCGAAAAGCGGGAGGGCAGCGCCTGCAGCAGCGGATCGGACTGCGTGCCAGGCTGCAACGCGATCGGCAGCGCGCCCCGCTCCCAGCCGCGCGGGTTATCGCCCACCTCACCGCCCAGCGCATAAGCCATGAGCTGATGACCATAGCAAACGCCAAACAGCGGCAGCGCCTGTTCCATTGCCGCGCGCAGCCAGGCGGCGGTGCGCTCGCTCCATTCGGCGTGGTCGGTTACCATCGCCCAGGAGCCGCTCAGAATAGCGCCGCTGATGGCAGAGAACTCAGGCAGCGTTTCACCCAGGTCGGGGCGGCAGATAATATAGTCGTGGGGCGTGAGATCCAGCGCATCAATAAACCAGCGCGCCTGTTCGCCAATACGTTCGCGCACCGGCGCGGGAGGCCGTTCAAGCTGGATAATCGCAAGAGGATGCTGCGTGCAGGTCATACCGAATCCTTTTCCTGTTACGGGAGCGTTTCGGTTGCACAGTATTGCAGCTCTGTCGGGGACTGTCTCATAACTTTTTCTGAGACTTGAGTGCGAACTGATAATAAGCAGGCAAAGAAAACCGCCGCGCTAAGGCTTGTCTGTGTGTCGATACCTGTCATGATAGTTAATGATTTATTGCAGACAATTAAGGATGGTGTTGTGACTCTGCGTCATTTTTTTCTGGTGTTGATGGTTGTCTCCATTTGGGCATTTAATAACGTGGCCATTAAATGGGGCCTGCTGGATCTGCCGCCGTTATTTATGACCTTTATGCGCTTCGTAGTCGTTGCGCTGGTACTCATCCCCTTTACCCGTATCACCCGCGCTCAGTTGCCCTGGCTGGCGGCGCTGGCATTTACCTTTGGTTTTATGCATTTCTCCCTGCTGTTTGTCGGTATCAGCTACACCGATGCCGGTACCGGCGCGGTGCTGGTCCAGCTGGGCACGCCAATTGCCATGTTGCTCGCCTGGGTGATCCTGAAAGAAAAGTTAACACTGATGCAATTATCTGGCATCGCTATCTCTCTTAGCGGCGTGGTGGTATTAACCGGCAGCCCAACGATCCCCAACTGGTGGGTGCTGGCGCTGCTGCTGACCAGCGCATGCGGCTGGGCCATCAGCAACCTGATTGTCAAAAAAGCGCCGCCAATCAAACCGTTAACCATGACCGGCTGGCTGTCGTTTATGGCGATCCCCATCGTAGGCGTAACCTCATGGCTGACCGAAGCGCATCAGATTGACGCGCTCCTGCACGCCTCATGGCGTGGCTGGTTCGGCATTTTGTATAGCGCTATCGCCTCTTCCGTTGTGGCCTATTCGCTCTGGTATGCGCTGCTGAAAAAATATAACGTCAATCTGCTGATGCCCTATTCGCTGCTAACGCCGGTGCTGGCAGTGATTATGGGCGTGCTGGTGCTGGGCGACAGCATGAATATGTTTAAAATTATTGGCTCGCTGCTGGTTATTTGTGGCACCGCTATCGCAGTAATCAATATCCGTCGTTTACGTATGCATGCCCGTTTTCCCCGTTTGCCGCTACGGCGTAAGCGTCAGCCGTAACAGGAAAAAAAGTCCATCCATTGCTAAGGTGAAAGAGAGAATGAACTGAGGGAGAAGGATATGGATAGCAACCTGGCGGCACTTTTCTGGCAGCAGCTGTGGCATGCTCTAAAGGGAGAGATATCGCCCCCACCCATGATCCTGCAGGGATATGAAGTCTTTGCATCAGCTTTTCCGGTGAGTGAACTTGCCGCCACCAGCATGGCGCTGGCGGCGCAGTCCGCTGCGGGCCTGGTTGGCAATCCTGAAAAGGTCACGGTTGATATCCGTCTCGCCTCACGCTGGTTCCAGCGCACTTTTCGTCCGATAAACCGTCCGCTGCCTGTCGCCTGGGATGTTTTCGCAGGTGATTACGCTACCGCTGACGGCTGGATCCGTTTGCACACCAATGCGCCGCATCACCGTCAGGCAATGGAGCGCGTGCTGGGAAAACAGGCGGACCGTGCGGCGCTGGCAAAAGTGGTTGCCGGCTGGCAAAAACAGACGCTTGAGCAGGCCATCATTGATGCCGGCGGCTGTGCTGCAGAGATGCGCACTTTGGCTGAATGGCAGCAGCATCCGCAGGGGAAATGCGTGGCGCAGGAGCCGCTAATTGCCTGGGAAACGCAGACGCAGGGCGCGCCGCCCGCATGGCCTCTTCCGATCGCACGCCCGTTACGGGGCGTTAAGGTGCTGGATTTAACGCGCGTTATCGCCGGACCGGTGGCCACCCGCTTTCTGGCCGGGCTGGGCGCTGAAGTGCTGCGTCTCGATCCTCCTGACTGGGAGGAGCCTTCACTGGAAGAGGAGATGATGCAGGGCAAACGCTGCGCCCGGCTCGATTTAAAAAGCGCGCAGGGGCGACAGCAGTTTGAACAGCTGCTGGCACAGGCAGATGTACTGGTACATGGCTATCGCGCCGATGCGCTGGAAAAACTGGGTTACGACAGTACCCGTCGGCAACAGTTGGCGCCCGGACTGGTGGATGTCAGCCTGAATGCCTGGGGCTGGAGCGGCCCCTGGCGCAATCGACGCGGTTATGACAGTCTGGTGCAGATGGCCTGCGGCATCGCCGATGCGGGCCAACGCTGGCAGGCTGCCGATGCGCCATCTCCCCTGCCGGTTCAGGCGCTGGATCATGCAACGGGTTATCTGATGGCGGCGGCCGTGCTGGAAGGCATGCGCCGACGCATCGCGCATCGCTCCGGCATAACGGCCCGGCTCTCTCTGGCGCGCACCGCGCATCTGCTGACTTCCCATCCTTACGCAGCCAACACAGCAGCGACTGGCCCTGGCCCGACGCAGCCGCACGATGAAAGCGATACGCTGGAACTCACCCCGCTGGGCATGGGTTACCGGCTGCGGCCACCGCTATGGCTGCCCGGTACCCCGCTGCTCTGGTCACGCAGCGGCAGCCCGCTGGGTTCAGCCTCCGCCAACTGGTTGCCAGACCGGTAGCGGTTTGGTTTTGCCGTGCCGGGACTTACTGCGTTTTAGCTGCAGGTAAAGCGCCTGGCCAGAAAACAGCGACAGGTGCGTAATTACGCTTCGTCTTCGCCCTCTTCTTCTGCTTCCTCTTCCGCTTCTGCCAGCTCTTCACGCATCGCCTGCAGCGCTTCGCGGCTTAATGCCGCCAGCGTACGATAAAAACCGCTGGTGGCGTGCGCTTCAACCTTGCCGAGAAACGCGCCGCACCAGGGCAGCAGATACTCATCAAACAGTGCGATCTGCGCCTGAATCTCATCTTCCTGCGCCTGATCTTCCAGCCAGGAGGCTGCCAGCAGTAATGCGCCAAAGTGATCGGCTGGCGCATCGCTCAGCGGCATACCGCGCTGTTGTAAAAAAGCGCGCACCTCTGCCTCTGCCGGACCATCCTGCCACTGCGAGCCATAAGGCGGCACGCTGCAGTCGCTGCCGACGAACAGCGCATTGTAATCGGCGGCCAGCGCCTGGGGATCGGCGTGCTGTTGCAGACGCGTCAGCAGTTCATCCTGCTCCAGCGGCCAGTTCTGTTGCAGCTTACCTTCACGGATCAGCGTAAACAGCGGCACCAGCAGCGGATCCTGCGGCTGCCGATTAAACAGCGAGCCAAGCACGCGGCAGATGATGGAAAACTCATTCATTACTTTCAGTCCGTTCAGAGGTTAAGACGCCGCCGTTAAAAGTCAGCAAACGCGTCGAGAGGCTTCCCGCCCCGCATTTCCAGAAAATCGAGCAGGCGGCGCGGTGTGACATTTAACACGCGTTCCTCCGGAAAATCCACCTCGCGCGCAATACGCAGGCAATGCTCAAAATTTCCCAGCGTAAAAGCAGTATGGGAATCGGAGCCAAATGCCAGCCATCCGCCCGCCTCTTTCACCGCCGCGGCGATGGCGCGACAGTTCGGCTCGCTGCCGGGGCGCGAATGGGTAAAGGAGGAGTTGTTTATCTCCAGCGCCACCTGATATTTCGCTGCCGCTTCGGCAATTGCCGGAATATCGACCGGAAACTTCGGGTTACCGGGATGACTGATAATATGCACATTACCGCTGGCCATGGTGGCGATCATCGCTTCGGTATGGGTCGCTTTATCCTGCGGCGCAAACACCGGTTCATGAAAACCGGCCACCACTAAATCCATCGCATCCAGCATGCGTCCGGTGCAGTCGATCTCGCCAGCGGTGTTTTTGATATTGGCTTCAATACCGCGCAGGATGCCCACGCCATCTACCACGCGCGGCCAGACGTGCATATTGATAAAGTGCCAGTAGTGCGGCGCATCGGCCATATCGGGGCCATGATCGGTGATAGCGAACAGTTTGATGCCGTTCTGTTTTGCGACAGCGATATAGTCATGTAGCGTACTGTATGCGTGGGTGCTGGCTACAGTGTGCATATGTAAATCAACAGGGTACATTTAAGGCCTTCTCCTTCAGATTGGGCAAGGGCCGCGCCTTGCCATCGTAATGGTTACGGTTAATAACCGCGCGTCAGATCAACACGGCCTTCGGGCTGCTGCCCCGCTTCCAGTTGCGCAATCGCGCTGGCGATAAAGCGTATCGCTTCATCCTGCAGGGTTACTGCGGCATTATGCGGCGTCAGCGTGACGCGCGGATGAAGCCAGAACGGATGATCCGGCGACAGCGGCTCATTAACAAAAACATCCAGCGCTGCGCCCTTAATTTTATCGTCATTCAGCGCCGCCAGCAGATCTTCTTCCACCACATGCGCCCCGCGCGCCAGATTCATCACATAAGCGCCATCATTAAGCTGGTTAAGCAGCGCACGGTTGATGATCCCCTGGGTCTGCGGCGTGTTGGGCAACAGGTTAATCAATACCTGAGTGCCGGAAAGAAAGTTCGCCATCTGGTCATCGCCGTGAAAGCTCTCAATTCCCGCCAGCTGCTTTGGCGAGCGGCTCCAGCAGCGCAGCGGAAAACCCCAGGGCTTCAGACTTTCCGCCACGCTCAGCCCCAGCACGCCCGCGCCCATAATGCCGATGGTAAAGTTTTCGCGCTTGTAGTTGCGCAACGGCTGCCAGAGCGCCTGCTGCTGCTGCAAGCGGTAGTCGTCGAAGCGGCGGAACCAGCCCAGCACGGTGTGTACCGCATACTCCTGCATTTGCAAGCCCATGCCGGTATCCTCCAGACGGAACAGCGGTACCGCCGGATCGATCATATCCGGATGCTGTTTTAACAGGCCAAGAATATCATCCACGCCTGCGCCGATGGCAAAAATTGCCTTTAGTCCGCGACGTCCCTGCAGCATTTCAACCGGCGCGAAGCGCATCAGCGCATAGTCGGCGTGATCGTTGTCGCCCGGCTGCCAGAGCCGCAGCCGCGCCTGCGGAAGCTGCTGTTGCAGGCCCTGCTGCCATTTTTCCGGGCTAAAGGTGGGATGGTAAAAAATGATGTCCATAGAGCCTCCTTTGTTTTTATTTCATCCAAGGCTCGGGGAAACTGGAGGCGCTGGCAAGAAAAAATTGCAGAATATGGCCCGCCACGCCGGGTGGGCCTGAAAATGATTACGCCTGTGGCGCGGTTGACTGAATCAATCTGCGCAGCAGCGGCATAAGCAACAGCATCACCAGACCAACTGCCGCCGCCCCCCAGCCCAACAGGCTAAAAATATGGCTGTAACCGGGATTGGTTAACAGCGCGCTACTGCCGCTGTTTTCCGGCATCAGTGCGGAAACGTAGCCCGCCAGTACCGATGCAACACCGGTGACCATCATCCAGCAGCCCATCATAATGCCCTGATAGCGCGTCGGGGCCAGTTTGCCGATCATCGCGTAACCGATTGGCGAAATCAGCAGCTCGCCAATACTTTGCAGCAGGTAGCTGAAGAAGATCCATTTGAAAGCCACCATACCGTCGCCCCCCGCCAGCATAATGCCCAGCGGCAGAACCAGCATGCCCATTCCAATACAGAACAACGAGCAGGCAAACTGTAGCGGAATATCGATGCGCCAGCCGCGCTGACGCAGACGGTTAAAGGCAACGGCCAGCAGCGGCCCGCCGATAACGATCACCAGCGTGTTGATGTTTTGCACCCACTGCGGCGCAATACGTATTCCCCAGATGCTGAGGTTAATGTTGTGTTCAACAAACAGCATCAGCCCCATCGGTGCCAGCTGATAAAGCATCCAGAACACCAGCGAGCCCAACGCCAGCAGCAGATAAGCTGTCATGCGGCGCTGTTCGTGACGCGGCCGATGGCGTAGCGTGGTAATACATAGCAGCAGGAAGATCAGCACGCCCAGCGCAATAACAAAAGAGCCGGTAAAATCGGCGTGCGTCAGCATGATACGAATAACCGGCACCAGCACCACCAGCACCGCCAGGCCGGTTGCCATTCGCACCCAGTATTGACGCGGGCTGGCATGCAGCAGCGGCGTATCAATATCCGCCAGAATTTTCCAGCGCAGCAGGCTGATAACAATAGCCAGCGCGTTACCCACGGTAGCAAACAGGAACAGCGCCTGGTAATGCTCGCCAAGCTGAAAATAACCTGCGCCGGTGAAGCCGATAAAGAACCCCAGGTTCATTCCGGCGTAGTTCCATAAAAACGCGCTTTCGCGACGTTGATCGTCAGGCGTGAAGCGCTGGGTCAGCATCATATTGATACAGGTGACATTCAGCCCACTGCCGGTAAGGAACATCGCCAGCCCCCAATAAAGCCCCGGCGCACTTTCACCTGACAGCACCCAGCACCCGATTACCTGTAATACCATGCCCAGCACGAACAGATTACGGTTACTGAGGAAACGCCCGCCCAGGTAGCCGCCAAAAAGGTGCAAACCGTAATTGAATGCGCCGAAAACGCCCATGGTGGCATTGGCCTGCGCTTCGCTGAAGCCGAGGCGTTTGGTGGCATAGAGCACCAGCGTGGAGTAAAGCACGGCGAAGCCGAGCGTTGCGAAAATCTGAATAAAGAACAGCGCCCCGGTTCCAGCCGGAACCCCCTGTGGTTGCGCTTTGGTTGGATTGTTCAAGCTGACCTCAGTGATTTTTAAGCATAAATTACGCATCAGTATGCATCTCCAGCCCGGATTATGCAGTATGATTTATGCTATTCGGGTGCATTGCCCTGTTTATCGCTTATTTTCGCGCCGAAGTGGTTTAAAACTGACTAAACGCATCATTTAGCGCAGAAAGTTGATTGACGCGCCGCGGCAAAATCCCTACATTAGCGCCGGTCAGCAGTGTGCCTGTTGACGACAATATGGTGAGGTGTCCGAGTGGCTGAAGGAGCACGCCTGGAAAGTGTGTATACGGCAACGTATCGGGGGTTCGAATCCCCCTCTCACCGCCATATTTCATAAGAGAGCCTGAGCGAAAGTTCAGGCTTTTTTGTATGCATAAAGTATGCAGCGAGGCGCTATAAATGCAGCCCGCCGGTGCCAAAGGCTTCGCTGTATATTTTCTCCTGCGGGACCCCTAACGCAATCAAAGCGCGATACTGCTCTTGCATAAACGGAATCGGCCCGCATAGATAGTAATCTGCCTCTTTGGGAAGATACCCAACAGGAAGTGCCTTTAAATCCAGCCTTCCCTGCATATGATAATCTTTACCCGCTACCTCGCTCTCTTTCACATTCTCATAGGCAATAAAAACATGCAGGTTGTCGTTCTGGCTGGCCAGGTTTTCCAGCTCTTTACGCAACGCATGCACTTCAGAACTACGGGCGGCGTGAATAAAATAGATATCTTTTTTCAGCGTCCGATACGCTTTGTCACTGGCATGGGTTTCTTTATGTAGCGCGGGATTAACATTGGGATCGGCATGTTCAGCCAGCAGATGATTAACCATAGAGATCATTGGTGTCAGCCCAACACCCGCGCTGATCAGCACATTAACGGCATCCGGATTCAGCAAATAAAAGTTGCCTGCCGGAGCGCTGAGCTCAACCACGCTGCCTTCGTTAATAGCGTTATGCAGCGTGGAAGAAACGTAACCCGGATCCTGCCCTTCCGTACGGGCATCTTCGCGCTTAACCGAGATACGCAGATAAGGGTCAGAAGGGCTGCTGGACAAACTGTACTGGCGAGGTTGTTTAATACCCAGCGCCGCAACCTCTACCCGTAAGGTAATATATTGGCCGGGCTTATAAGCAGGAAGCGGCCCGCCATCCTGCGGAACCAGATAAAACGAGGTAATTTCCTCGCTCTCCTTTATCTTTTTATCCACGATAAAGTTTCGCCAGCCTGTCCAGCTTCCGATGGTGTTTTTGCGCTCTTCGTACAGTTGCTTTTCAGTTGCAATAAAGATGTCAGCCAGCTGTTGATAGGCTACGCCCCAGGCGGCAATAAGCTCATCATCCATCGGGATGTTAAGCACTTCGCTGATGGAATGCAGCAGATTCTCACCAACAATATTATAATCGGGAGCCTGTATATTCAGGCTGACATGTTTATGGCAAATCAACTCAACAACCGGCATCAATACTGAGGGATCGTCAATATTTTCGGCATAAGCCAGTACCGCTCCCGCCAGTGCTTTCGCCTGCGCGCCGCTGCGTTGATGGCCCATGTTGAACGTTTCTTTCAGGTGGGGATTATTTTTTAACATGCGCTTATAGAAATAATCCGTTAACGCCTCTCCGTTCTCTTTTAGTACCGGTACCGTGGCTTTAACCAGCTCTTTTTGCCTCTCGCTTAACATTGATACCTCACTTTGCTTTTAGTTTATCAACGAGAAAAAACAGGAACCCGTACGCAAGGCTCTCCATGCTGCTTTAAATATAGAGCCTTTGAGCAAGTTGAAGTCTGGCTACATTGAGTATCACAGGAAGCAGGATAAAGAATAGCGCAGACAGGTCAGTCGCCACAGGCTGGCGACCGGGAACATGCTACAAGGCAGAGACGGAGTGAACGGTGTGCTGAAATACATAAGGATCGGACAGCAGCTCAAATTGTTCATCATCAGGATAAGTTACCGCAATCTGATACTCCTCTCCGGCAAACGCTTTTACTGCATTCAGGTCCTCCCAGTAGGTTGCCAAAAAGAAATGTTCCCATTCGCCCTGCGTCTCCCGTCGTACAAACGCGCCCTGATTTCCCGGCGTTGCTGTTGAATGATCAACGCCGGTTTTTTGCAGATGTCTGGCGAAACCGTCTGCGTGTTTTAGCGGGACACATCCGTGCCAGGTTCTGACGATCATTTTTTGCTCCTTTCAGGTTGTAATGGGAAGAACGTTTTCCCGCGTTAACCATCACAAAATAGCTAGCGGTGACTCAGCGCCAGTTTCGCTGCAAACAATATAAAAAGGGTGCCGGTAGCGCGATCCATCCACTGGACAAACCGTGGTTTTCTCAATATTCCTGACGCGAAACGCGTTCCCGTTACCAATACCGCTGACCACAGCGTACCGATAGCAATATGGATGGATACCAGCAGGAATGTCCACAGCACCGGGGAGTGCCCGGCAGGTATAAACTGTGGCAGAAATGAGACGTAAAAAACGCCTATTTTGGGATTCAGTACATTACCCAGCATCCCTTTTACAAACCAATTTGTTGCAATCGGATTCGTAGTGTCTGAGGTGACCAATTTTCTTCGCGGCTTAAATATGAGTCCTATCCCTAACCAGCATAACCAGGCCGCGCCACACCATTTCAGCAAGTTATAAGCTATTTCAGATGCCGCCAGCAACGCCCCCAGTCCCAAAGCCACCAGCGCTCCCCAGATAAAACAGCCGGTATTGATGCCGGTTGCCGCCTGGAATGCTTTTTTCCTGCCCTCAGCCGTTGCAGTACGCAAAATAAGTGCCGTGTCCAGCCCGGGTGTCAGCGTTAACAGCAATGCGGCAAATGAAAAGGCAAGCAGTGAATCCGTGACGGACATCTCTTTCTCCACAAGGGCGAGTATCAGGTAAAAATCAACCTGCACGATACAATAGTTAAAAATTTTTAACCTTTAACAGGGCTAAAATCAACCGCTTATTCATTAGCCAGCCGCTAAACAGACCCGTAACACCTCACCTCTGGCGTACAAGTTAAAACCCTAATCCAACTCACATTTCCCGACTTCACGCCAGGCAAACTCTTTAATTTCGTCTAAAGTTTTTTGAATGGTCAAACACTTACAGGCCATGTCGGGTCTGGACAAGGAGAATACTGATGAAAAAGGCCGTACCTTCTCAATGGAAAGGCGCGCTGTTATTGCCTTTACTGATTACCGGCGCGCTGGCAACGGGATCTTTTTATGCACGGGCGGCGGACGATCAACGCCTGCTGACTCAGGCACCGCAGCCGCCGGATGTGCGCCTGGGGCCGCTTTATCATGCAGTTCAGTCAGCGAAGTTCTTCCCGGATCAGAAAACCTTTGCCGATGCGGTGCCGAAATTTGATCCGGCGTCCATTCTGGCCGACTGGCAAATGCAAAAAAACCAGCGCAATTTTGATCTACGCCGCTTTGTCGATGCTAATTTCACCCTGCCGGGCAAAGGCGAAGCCTATGTGCCGCCAGCGGGACAAAGTCTGCGCGAGCATATCGACGGCCTGTGGCCGGTGCTGACGCGCACTACGGATAAAGTGAATCAATATGATTCACTATTGCCGTTGCCAAAACCTTATGTGGTGCCGGGCGGTCGTTTCCGTGAGATTTACTACTGGGACAGCTATTTCACCATGCTGGGGCTGGCGGAAAGCGGCCACTGGGACCGCGTTCAGAATATGGTAGATAACTTTGCTCATGAGCTGGATAAATATGGCCACATTCCCAACGGCAACCGCAGCTACTATCTGAGCCGCTCGCAGCCGCCGTTTTTTAGCCTGATGGTTGATTTACTGGCGCAGCACGCCGGTGAAAGCACATACAGTAAGTATTTGCCGCAGCTGCAAAAAGAGTATCAATACTGGATGGCGGACGCCCAAAGCGTGGCGGCCGGTAATGCCAGCAAGCGCGTTGTAAAGCTGAAAGATGGCACCATTCTGAACCGTTACTGGGACGCACGCGATGTGCCGCGCACCGAATCTTATATGGATGACATCGCCACGGCGGAAAAAGCCAAACAGCGCAATAAAGCGGAACTCTATCGCGATCTGCGCTCCGGCGCGGCGTCGGGCTGGGATTTCAGCTCGCGCTGGTTTGACGACCCGAAAGATCTGTCCACTATCCGCACCACCGAAATTGTTCCTGTTGATCTGAACGCCCTGCTGTTCCATCTGGAAAAAACGCTGGAACGTGCCAGTAAAGTTGCGGACAAGCAGAGCGACAGCCAACGCTATGCGGAACTGGCAGAAAAACGTCAGGCGGCGATTAATCGTTATTTATGGAATGCGGAAGGCGGCTGGTATGCCGACTATGACTGGAAACGCAGCAGCGTGCGCACGCAGCTGACTGCCGCCGCGCTGTTCCCGCTCTATATGCAGGTCGCCAGCGACGATCAGGCGGCGAAAACTGCTGCCGCAGTTGAAAAACAGTTGGTCAAGGCGGGCGGCCTGGTAACCACCAATGTGCATAACGGTCAGCAGTGGGATGCACCGAACGGCTGGGCACCGCTGCAGTGGGTCGCGGTGGAAGGTCTGAATCACTATGGCAAACAGACGCTGGCGAAAGAGATTGGGATGCGCTTCCTTGATAACGTTCAGGCCACCTATGACCGCGAGCATAAGCTGGTAGAAAAATATGTGGTGGAAGGTAACCTCGGCGGCGGCGGCGGCGGCGAATATCCGTTACAGGATGGTTTTGGCTGGACCAACGGCGTCACCCTTAAGCTCATGGATATGTACTGCCCGAAAGATGTTACCTGTAATAACGTCAGTGACATGAAAAAATCGCAGTAAATTTTGGCAGCCTGGCAACAGCCAGGCTGCCAGTCCTCGCCTTTTAATCCCCTGAATCCACACACTTTATCTGGAAATAATCAGATAAATTACATCTTGAATCGGCAATCGATAAAGATAATAATTCTCATTAGTCTTTTCAGTTACACGATATTACATTGCCTCTGGCCGCGTTCCGTTACCGGGCGGCCTTTTCGACTCTGTTTAAGGGATATCACATGGGAATGCCTTTTAACCTGAAACGTTCTGCGCTGCTTTGTTCACTGGCGCTCACCGTCCCGGGCTTATCTATCGCGGAAGAGACGCTGACGGTCACCGCGCAACCTGCTGAAACTGCCGATTCGCCGACCTCAGGCTATACCGTTAAAACCAGTAAAGGCGCGACTAAAACCGATCAGCCGTTGATTACTACCGGTCAGTCTGTTTCGGTGGTAACACGCCAGCAGATGGAAGATCAGGGCGCGATGGATGTTAACCAGGCACTGAACTACTCCTCAGGCGTATTCACGAACTTTGCCGGGGCGGCGACCCGTTACGATACGGTCTCCCTGCGCGGTTTCCACGGCGGCGATGTGGATAATACCTTCCTCGACGGCCTGCGCCTGATGACCGATGGCGGCAGCTACAACGCGCTACAGGTTGATCCCTGGTTCCTTGAACGTATCGATGTGATTAAAGGCCCCTCTTCCGCGTTGTACGGCCAGACGGTACCAGGCGGGCTGGTTATGATGACCTCTAAACGTCCACAGTTCTCGCAGGAAGGTCATTTCCGCCTGATGGCGGGCACTAACGCCACTACAGGTGCTGCTTTCGATTACACCAACGCGCTGAACGAGCAGTGGGCGTTTCGTATTACCGGTATTACGCGCAATAGCGATACGCAATATGACCATACGCGTGAAGAACGTTATGCTATTTCTCCTTCCCTGCTCTGGCAGCCTGATAGCGATACCTCTTTATTGCTGAAAGCCTATCTGCAAAAAGATCCTTCCGGTGGCTATCACGGTTCGGTGCCGGGCGAAGGCAGTATTACCGAACACAACGGCCAAAAGTTAAGTAATAGCTTTTATGACGGCGAAAGCTCTCTCGATCAGTTTAAGCGTCGCGAGCAGATCTACAGCTATGAGTTCTCGCATCGTTTCAACGATACCTGGGCTTTCCGCTCTAACGCCAGCTATACCCATTCAAATGTCGATTTAGATCAGGTGTATCAAATTGGCTGGCGCGGCGACAGTAACCTGCTGGAGCGTTATTATTCCGGCGAACGCTCTTCTCTGGATGCCTTTGCTATCGATAACCAACTGGAAGCGGATTTCGCCACCGGCGAGGTAGCGCATACGCTGGTACTTGGCGCAGATTATCACCAATACCGTAACAAATTATGGGATGCCAGCGCGTATGTTGACCCGCTCGACACGCAAACTGGCGAAGGCGGTACGCGCTTCTGGCAAACGGCTTACGCTGAAGGCACCGCTCGCGTGCCTGGCCTGTATGCCTATAATCAAACGCGTCGTTATCATCAGACAGGCGTTTATCTGCAGGATGATATGGTCTGGAATCAGTGGCATATGACCCTTTCCGGCCGTTATGATCGTCTGGTAGCGAAAAGCACCAACGACACCACGGATACCAGCCGCCGTCGTTCCGATGATCATATCAGCGGCCGTGCCTCGCTACTTTACGCCTTTGATAATGGCGTATCCCCTTATGTCAGTTACAGCCAGGCTGTTACCCCTTCCAGCCTGCCGGATGCGAACGGCGATTTGCTGAAGCCCACCACCGCCGAGCAGTATGAAGCCGGGGTAAAATATCAGCCACCAGGCACCTCTGATATGTACTCCCTGGCGGTTTACGATCTGACACAGAAAGATGTAGGCAACCGTATTGTAAATACTTCCTTCTACGAGCCGGCAGGAAAAGTTCATTCGCGTGGACTGGAACTGGAAGCGCGTAACCAGCTTACGCCGCGCTTGAGTACGATTGCCAGCTATTCAGTTACGCGCGTGCGCTTCAAAGATGCCGTTGACGGTAACGATGGGCATACGCCATACGTAACGCCGAATCAAATCGCGTCACTCTGGGCGAAATATAACTTTGATTACGGCATCAGCACCGGCGCGGGCGTACGTTATATCGGCAAACAGTGGGCGGATAATGAAAATACCACTCGCCTGCCATCGGTTACCCTGTTCGATGCTTCCGTACGCGCAGATTTGGGTGTCTGGAATAGTCAGCTGAAGGGCGCATGGGTTCAGGTTGCGGCCAATAACCTCACCGATCGTAAATATGTTGCCGCCTGTTACGGTACCGGCAACTGCTACTGGGGTGCGGAGCGGACTGTTACCGCCACCGTGGGCTACGATTTCTGACGGCGCGACTCTGTGTCGGCTTGCTAAAGGTACTGGCGCAGGCGAACTGGCTGGAAAGTCCCTTGCGCTTATACAGCGTACACCAATGAAAAACGTGGGATCGCAGGCATAAAAAAAGGAGGCGTTAGCCTCCTTTTTTGTATTTAAAGCTTAATGACGAACCTTGCGATAAATAAACAGCACCAGGATGGCACCGATCACCGCGACCACAAAGCTGCCGAAATTGAAGCCATCAACGCGGCCGAAGCCAAAGAAGGTACTGATCCAGCCGCCGACGACGGCACCGATGATGCCCAGAATAATGGTAATAATGATGCCACCACCATCTTTACCCGGCATGACCCATTTAGCGATAATACCGGCGATTAAACCAAAAATGATCCATGACAGAATTCCCATCTGTAACTCCTTCTTATTTACGGCTAATTAACATACCAACAATGATACCCACTACGGCACCGGCACCGACGCCTGCCCAGGGGTTACTTCTTACATACGTACACGCCTGATGCGTTACGTTGTTCATTTCACGACACAGTTCACTGCCTGCTTCGCGTGTACGGTCCTGCGCATATTCCAGACTGTCGCGCGTTTCTTTTTTCGAAAACATACCCAGTCCTCCTGAGATCGGTGAGCGGCTGACCTGTTCATCACACTTCTGGCAACAAGTATAGGACAGGTTTCTAACTATGTGATTTCAGAGATAACTTTTTGCAGGTTTTTTACCCAAAAAAGCAACGGCTGCTATAAATTTCTACGTTGCAATGCCGATAAACAGCAGATAACGCGTATTACAGAAATATCTGGAAACAGACCGGGACGGGAAAGTAAGTGAAAGAGTCTGACAATGAGCAGTATTACAAACGTGGCACGCTGGCGGTGTTAGGCGTACTGCGCGACATAGAACGTGACGGTACGCCGATCATGGTTTCCCATGCGCGCGGCCAGTTTATTAGCCATATCCTGTCCGTTGATAAAGAGCTACTGGTAATCGATTACGGCAGTAACGATTATGATAATCAGGTCACGCTGGAGATGCGCAGCCTGGCCATTACTGCAGAAATGAAAGGGGCAAAAGTCGAATTCAATCTGGAGCAATTGCACGAGACGCATTTTGGCGGCCTGCCCGCTTTCAGCACCCCGCTGCCGTCTGAGCTGTTGCAGATCCAGCGTCGTGAATATTTTCGGATTAGCGCCCCGCTGGACCCGATTTTTTACTGTCATGCCAGCTGGCCTGAAGGCGGCAAGGCGCGTTTCCGCTTGCAGGATATTTCCCTGGGCGGCATTGGCGTACTGGTGGAAGGCGACATGCCGGAAAACCTTGTCTGCGGAGATCTCTGGCGCGGCATGCGGTTGGATATGGGCGAATATGGCGAGCTTCAGGTAGATGGTCAGCTGCTGCACGTGGGCACCCGCACTACCGTGAGCAGTAAAAACGAGACGGTTTCAACGCCGCGTCTGAGCTTTAGTTTTACCTCGCTGAGCGCCGCGCAGGAGCGTCAGCTACAGCAAATTATTTTCTCTCTTGAACGCGTCGCGCGTGAAAAAGCGATGCGCTTTCGTTAAAGAATGCTTCTCCTCTCGCCTGGCAAAGGACATCCGCCTGAGCCAGGCTTAGTGTTGATTTCAGGCCACTCAATCAACCGTAAGGAGAAGCTCCCCTGATGGAAACTCTATTTTCCGACCGGAATCTGTCACTGCTGTTTAACCAAACGTTCTGGTTCAATACGGTTATCGTTGTTGCCGGCACATTTATTATTTACTGGTTGCTGCGCTCACTGATTGGCTTTATCAGCTCCCGTCTTGGACGTTTTGAAAACGATCACCGCTCGCGCTTTTATAACATCGCCGTTGAGATGTTGCGCACCACCAGCCGCCTGCTGCTGTTTATCTTTTCCCTGTTGATTGCGATTAAATTTATCGATCTGCCGGTCACCTGGCAAAGCAACATTTCTCACGGCTGGTTTATCGCCCTGATGCTGCAGTTCGCGCTGTGGCTGGACTGCGGCGTACGCCTGTGGCTGAGAAATATGCTGCGCGATCCCACACATGTGCGTAACCCGGTCACCATGGTGATCCTGGGCATTATGCTGCGGATATTTATCTGGGCGATTATGATGCTGGCAATCCTGTCAAACATGGGCGTCAACATTACTGCGCTGGTCGCCAGCTTAGGGGTAGGCGGTATTGCGGTCGCGCTGGCGATTCAAACCGTGCTGAGCGATGTTTTCGCCTCGCTGGCTATCGGGCTGGATAAGCCGTTTGAAATTGGCGACTTTATTGTTTTCGGCGATATTGCCGGCTCCATTGAGCATATCGGCCTGAAGACGACCCGCATCCGCAGCCTCAGCGGTGAACAGATCGTTTGCGCTAACGCGGTGCTGCTACAGCAAACCATTCACAACTATAAGCGTATGCAGGAGCGCCGCATCCAGTTCCGCTTTGGCATCAGCTATAACACGCCAGCGGAGAAAGCGCGTAAAATTGGCAACATCGTTAAAGAGATTATTGAGGGCGTTGAACAAACCCGTTTCGACCGCGCGCACTTCTTATCGTTTGATGTTTCCCAGCTGACTTATGAAGTGATCTATTTTGTTACCGATGCCGACTACAACAAATATATGGATATTCAGCAGGAGATAAACCTGCAGCTGATGGAACGTCTGGCCGAACTGGATGTGCATTTCGCCTTCCCGATCCGTCACGTTCAGTTTACCGGCGGGACATTGCCGGAACTGAACATGGCGGAAAAGGCGTCTAACGAGGATGAGGATAACCAGAAGGCTGACCGTCAGCCTCAGATGGTGCGATAAACGGTATTCACTTTCCACAGGTAGCGCGGCGCCTGTGCAGCCGGATGTCTGGTCTGCACATGGCGTCGAAACTCGTCCGGCGACATCTCATTAATCATGGCAATAGCCCGATCGCGGTCACGCGAAAAGGTGCGCAACAGCGCGCCTGCGCCATTAGCGTAAGAGACAATCGTGGCGTAACGCAGCGTTTCCGGGTCGCGAATGCCTGCCAATGCCCGCTGCTGTAGCAGACGGATATAGGCGGTGCCGATATCAATATTTTTTGCCGGATCGCGCAACTCGCGCGTCGAAGGTTGTCCATGACGTCCCTGCGCACGATAGACTTCACGTCCGGCGGTCGAGGCTTTGATTTGCATCAGGCCAACGGCATTCGAGCGGCTTACCGCATCAGGATTGCCGCCCGATTCAACGCTGATAATCGCACTGATTAAGCGCTCGTCAACACCATAATGGCTGGCGGCGTTTTCCGTAAACATTGACCAGGTTTGCGAAACGTGTGCTGGCGCGGCTTTGGTTAAGGGCGTTTGCCGCTCCCGGGCAGTATGGTGGGTGGTTTTACTGGCACAGCCTGCCAGTAATAGTGCCGATAGCACCAGCATCCTGATTTTCACGCTTAGGGTTCCTCGAAGCCTTATTGCTGCGCCCCATCTTACTTAGCGGTTCGCTTTTAAAAATTACCACTTATCTGAATTACTGAATAAAGTGTGACAAATGATGACTTTAGTCACGCTTTTCGTCATCATCACGCAGTTGGACTGCAGGACGATAAACAACAGGAGTCCCGTTAATGAACCCGCATACGCCTCGTATTATCCATCTGATCGCGCCGTCCGGTTACTGCCATAATCAGCCTGCCGCCGCGCTGGGTATCCAGCGGCTGCAACAGGCGGGACATCAGGTAACCAATCAGACGGTAACCGGTCGCCGTTTTCAGCGCTTCGCTGGCAGCGACGCCGAACGCCTGCAGGATATCAATGCGCTGGCCCGGCTCAGCCCGCTGCCTGATATTGTTCTGGCGGTGCGCGGCGGTTATGGCGTGACGCGGTTAATGGATCAGATCGATTACGCCGGCCTGCGGCAACAGCTACAGGGCAAGCCGGTCGCGCTGTGCGGTCATAGCGATTTTACCGCGCTGCAGCTGGCGCTGCTGGCGCAGTCTGGGCTGATCACTTTCAGCGGGCCGATGCTGTGCGGCAATTTTGGCGCGCCGGAGTTGTCTGAATTTAGCTGGAACCACTTCTGGCAGGCGTTAACTTCGCCTGAGTTTACCCTGAGGTGGGCAAGCAGTACGCCGACATTGCCGACGCTGAGCGGCACGCTATGGGGTGGCAACCTGGCCATGATCATGACGCTGATCGGCACGCCGTGGATGCCGGATATTGATAACGGCATTTTGGTGATCGAAGATGTGAATGAGCATCCGTTTCGCACCGAACGCATGCTGCTACAGCTGCATCAGTGCGGTATCCTGGCGCGCCAGCGGGCAATTATTATTGGCAGCTTCACCGGCTGTAAACCTTCTGACTATGATAACGGCTTCGGCTTTGCAACCGTCTGGCAGCGCATGCGCGAGCTCACCGGCCTGCCGATCGTCGACGGGCTCGATTTTGGTCATGACCAGGCGACGGTAACGCTGCCGCTGGGGGCGCAGGGCACGCTGAGCGTGGCGCGCGGCCAGGCCAGCCTGCGCATCAGCGGTCATCCGGTATTATCTGCCCACGCAGCGTCGGAAACAGAGCGCTAAGAATCAATATGGCCGCGATCGTCAAACCGCTCCAGGGTGATCGCTTCTACTTCGCGTTTAGCGCTACGGCTACAGGGCAGCAGCTTATTGGTATTGCGATAGGCAAACCAGACCTTGCCGCTGCTCTGATTAATGATCAACCGATCGCCATTGCGAAAACGAGTAATGGCGACCTTCGCGCCATTTTCCAGCGTGTGTCGCACCTGACCCGAGGCGACCTGAAAGTGGCGCTGCGGCCACATAAGCGTGGTCAGGCCGTGCTGTGCACGTGAGATGGTCATCACTGCCCTGCCCGGACAGGTGATCTGAAATTCAGTTTCGCTCCGGGCAGATGATGTAAACAGCGTAAGCAATCCTGCCGCCAGTAATAATTTCCTCATAACGCATGCATCCTCAGCGTAATTACACAAAATATCGCCTTAATATCCATAGTCTGACATCGCCGGAAATGCGAACGGAAGAGATGATCTGGCGCAAGCCAGTGCTGAAAATGCTGACAAACACCCTGTCAGCCATTGATTTGACAACGCGCATCATGCAATTAACATCGCCATTAACGTTGATGCGGTGAACAGGAGCGATGTATGTCTGAACTTGATCGGTTGTTTCAACGCCTGGACGCGTCGACTTTTCGTCGTCGTTTTCGGCTGGGCAGTAAGGAGCGGCAATATTGCCTGGAAAAAGGTCCCGAGGTGATTGACCGCCATGCGGCGGATTTTATTGCCCAGCGTCTTGCCGCTGCCGAGCCGCGTAACGATGGCAAACAGACGCCCATGCGCGGGCACCCGGTGTTTATTGCTCAGCATGCCACTGCAACCTGCTGCCGTGGCTGTCTGGAAAAGTGGCATCGAATCGCCGCACATCAACCGCTAAGCGCCCAACAGCAGCGCTATATTGTTACGGTGATCCACGCCTGGCTGGTGAAAGAGATGAATCGCTGAATTCACCGGCGGGAATAACGCCGCATGGTGCGGCTTTCAGATCCGCTCAAAATTTGTGCCACAATTTTTTTACTCTGCGGCAATTTCCGCTGCCACCAGCATCAACGCCAGGCCAGCATCTTCTTCCTCATACTCGCGCAGGGTCTCTTTTATTCTGCCAATACAGCGCTCTACCCGCTCCTTCTGCGGCTGCGGCAGGTTATCGATAGCATGGCGAATCAGCATCAGACTGGCTTCTTCTTCTTTCATTCCGCTTTTCCCTTTCGTGATAGGGCGCACAGTTTGCCAAATTTATTGCGCCAAACCAAGTTAAGTCATTTTTTTTCACTGGTCCAGTTGAAACAGCGAGGCTGAATTCCATCATTTCTTCGGGTGAATGCTATGCTGTTGAAAGCGTAGCGCGCTGCTGCGCCGGTCCTGTTTTATTTGGCAGGAAAAGCGATAAGATAAAAAGGCAATGAATATGCTGCGAGTGATGATGTTCACGCTTCCCTTTTTGCTGGCTGCCTGCTCTTCCGGCCCGCAGGGCGTTGAGTGTCCCGGCAAAGTCGCCTCGATTTACGGTCAGGAAGGTCATGTTACCCACGGCACCGTGTTCGATCTGGTTAGTTCGTTTAGCGTGGCTACTGATGACGTCAAAGTGGAAAGCGGACCGCTTCATTCTACCGACCGCACCCGCTACATCCCGGCAGCGGTCACTAAAGAGGGTTATCTTGCCCAGCGTATTTCTGATAAACAGTTTCGCCTTATCGATCCGCAACAGGATCAGATGATTACCTGGACCTGCGGGAAGTAATCCGCCACAGCTAACGCTAAGCTCACCTGAACGGGATATCAGCATGGAACAGGATACACAGCACGACCGCTTCATTAGTTTTCCCTATCCGCATGAAAATTACAGCGACGGCAGCATTAATTATGGCGGAATCGACTTAACGCATGAGACACAGCGCATTGATGAGATTGAGGAAGCCAAACGCTCTCCTAACCTGCGACGCCTGCTGGAAGAGGTAAATTTGCAGGATGGACTGTTCATGACGCTGGGCTGTGATTATCGACGTCTGGAAAACGGGATCGGCGGCTATGTGGATTTTACCTTTCGCCCGGGTTTACCCGCCTCGTTAACGGTGGATGCCGTGAGCCTGGATGACTATTTTTGGGCGTATCTGGCGAAACAGGAGTTAGATCATCACATTAACGATGGCGCGATGGTGAACTATGCGCGTTCCGCGCTGAAGTGGAGCTGGTCTGAACTGGAGATGGGTGGCGTACACAGCAAGAAAATCACCCTCGCCTTTTGCTGTCAGCACAGCGAGGATGCCGAATGGTGTCTGGATCATCTGCGTCACTTCCTGGTGACAGAATTTCCCTCGTTGCCGCCGCGACAGACATAATCCGGATGCAATTCAGGGCTTAATCAGCCGGATCGCATGCTCCAGTACTTTCTGTTCGTCCCGGTCGCTATCCTGACGGCGCTGGCGCGTTTGCCAGAGCAAACTGGCGAGCGTTTCGCGCTCGGTATTCAGGCCGCTTTCCGATAACACGATTGCCGCATCGCCAATCACCCGGCAAACCTCGTCATAATAGTCTTCGCTTAGTGCATCACGTTTCATTACTTGCTCCTCTTTTCTGAATCTGGCCCAAAAGTAAAACTAAAGCAAAGGCCACATGCGCCGATACTTCGATAAGTATAATCATTCCCTTTTAATTTTTCGTTCCGACGCCAGGCGAACAATCATGCTTAGCCCATTACAACCATTAAATAGCAAAAGGCGTGCAGCACTGGAACTGCTGAAAAAAAATGACCGCTGCCGGGATGAAATTCTTAGTCAGTTCACGTTACTCACCAGCCAGCTGTTAGGCATTCCCGGCTGCTACGTTTCGATTCTTGATGAAGATCGCCAGTACATTAAAGCGCCACAGAGGTTTCCATTAACGGAAACCTCGCTACAACATGCGTTCTGCCGACATACCATACAGTGCGAACGGCTATTGATTTGCCCTGACACCTGGCAAGACCCGCGATTTGAGCAGCATCCGCTGACGCGTGGCGCGCCGTTTATCCGCTTTTACGCTGGCGCACCGCTGATCTCCGGTGAAGATGACATCATCGGCACGCTCTGCGTCACTGATACGCAGCCGCGCACGTTCAACGAAGAACAGCAGATAACGCTGGCAACATTAGCGCGCCTCACCGCCGCCTTTCTCGACGCCTGGTATGCCAGTGGTTATATCGATACCGTTACCGGCCTGCCCAATCGTCAGCGTTTACTGCGCGATCTGGAATTAAGCGCCGACATGCTGCCCGATCAGCAGTGGCGTCTGTTAATGATTGACTGTATCGATCCGCAGCACATTTTCGATGTGTCGCGCTCATTGGGGATTGCCGCGTCTGAGGGTCTGCTGCATGAGCTAACCCGGGTGCTGCATCAGCGGCTGAGCCTTCACGGCAAAGAGCCGATGCTCTATCTGATTAACCATGGCCGCTTTGCGCTGTTAACCCACAGCGAAGAGGGAATGGACAGCAAACTCTGCAGCGAAAAGCTGGGCGGCATTAATGCCTGTCTCGGCGATACCATTACCATTGATTTACAGGTTCGCGTTGGAGAAGTGCAGTTTTCTCCCCGAACCCTGCCGCCGCTGGAGGCGATGCGCCGTGCGCTCAGCGCGTTACATGAGGCGATCGCTCAACAAAATCTCTTCCAGCTATTCGATAGCGAAAACGATCAAAGACGGAATCAGGAGTTTCAGCGGCTAAACGATCTGGCGCGGGCGGTGCGCGGACGCTACGGCCTTTACCTGGTTTATCAACCGAAAATTTGCCTGCACACCGGCAAAACGGTGGGTCTGGAGGCGCTGCTGCGCTGGAAGCATCCCGTTGAAGGCGAGATCCCGCCCGGCCGTTTTATTCCACTGGCGGCCGGCACCAGCCTGATGGCGGAGCTGACCGACTGGGTGCTGGATAGCGCCATCAGGCAGCTGCAGCGCTGGGCGCAAAAAGGCATTCATCTGCCGGTGTCGGTTAACGTGAGCGTCTCCGATATTTGCCGTCCTGATTTTGCCGATCGCCAGGAAGAGCGGCTGCTGCGCTGCGGTTTGACGCCAGAATATTTAGGTATTGAATGCCTGGAAACGGAAGAGATCCACGCCAGCCCCAACGCGCT
Source organism: Pantoea alhagi (assembly GCF_002101395.1). Taxonomy (NCBI): domain Bacteria; kingdom Pseudomonadati; phylum Pseudomonadota; class Gammaproteobacteria; order Enterobacterales; family Erwiniaceae; genus Pantoea; species Pantoea alhagi. The sequence continues at coordinate 3,969,549 of NZ_CP019706.1, forward strand.
GCACGGTTTCGATATGCTGAAGCTGCGCGGCTTTAAGATTTCGCTGGATGACTTCGGCTCTGGCTACAGCAATATCAGTTACCTGCGGCGCATTCCGATTGATGTCATTAAGCTGGATCGCTCCTTGATTAGCCGTCTCCAGCATGATACCGCCAGCGGCATTATTGTCCGTAACGTGATAAGCATGCTGAAGGATCTGGATTATGTGGTACTGGCAGAGGGCGTCGAGGATAAAGAAACCTATGAACAGCTGCAGTTGCTGGGCTGTGATGAAGTGCAGGGTTTTTACTGCTCGGCACCCATGAAAGCCACTGCGCTGGAGAGATGGTTACAACAGTAAACCATTATTTCGCCTCATCTTTGCCGGGCGATTTCTGCCGTTTATTTCTCCTTATCTGCGCTTCTGTGCTATAGCTTTTACAACGCTATGTTCAGAGTAGCCAAGGAAAAAGGAGAGTAAATTGAAAATATTTTACTTTATTGCGCTGATCGCCTCTGCGTTCTATTTGTTTGTCAATTTGCCGAAAGAGAAAAGTAAACGTGAACCGGTGGCCTACTGGGGCTGCTGGGCGTATCTGGTTGCTTCCGCCATCTACTGGAGCATTTTCAGCCTGCGCCACCATTTTCATCTGTTCTGATATCTGCCCCTGCGCTGGCTTTCGGCGCGGGGCATGTTATTTGGGATACGCGACGCCGTTCCTTCCCTTCCAGACTGCATCACAACCGCTGTTAACAACCGGAGGTTTTGTGAGTAAGAAAGTTCAAGCTAAGGGCACCCATGTCGCCCACGAAACCCAGCTGCGCCGCTGGATCACCATCGGTAAACCCGCCGATCAGCTCTATGCGTTATGGCGCGATCCCGCCACGCTGCCGCAAATTATGGCGCACTTTGCTCAGATAACGGTGATCGATGATACCGACGCCGACTGGCAAGTTAAGGGGCCGCTGAAAAAAAGCTTTCGCTGGCGTAGCCGGATTGTCGAACAACAGCCGGGCGTGGTTATCGCCTGGGAATCGCTGGACGGTGCTGACGTGCCAAACGAAGGCATGCTGCAGTTTCGCCCTGCACCCGGCGAATGGGGCACCGAGCTGACGCTGACGCTGCGCTTTAACCCACCGGGCGGCGCGCTGGGTAAAAAAGTGACTACGCTGCTCGATCTGTTTCCCAAAGAGCAGCTCAGCAAGGCGCTGCACCGCTTTAAGAGCCTGGCCGAAACCGGAGAGATCCCCAGCCTTGACGGGCAGCCAGCGGGTCGTCATACAGAACGAAAAGATAAGGAGGCGTAATGCGAGCTTTATGCTGGAACGGCGTCAATGACTTACGGGTAGAAAGCGTGGCAGATCCCGCTTTGCTGAATCCGCATGATGCAATTATCAAAGTACGCTTAACCACCACCTGCGGTTCCGACTTGCACGTTATTGATGGCCTGATCCCGACCATGCACGAAGGCGATATTCTTGGTCATGAATTTATGGGTGAAGTGGTAGAGGTCGGCAGCGCGGTTAAAAATATCAGGCGCGGCGATCGGGTGGTGGTGCCCTCTTTTATCTCCTGCGGCTCCTGTTGGTATTGTCAGCATGAACTGCCTTCCTGCTGCGATAATACTAATCCGCACTGGGAACAAGGCGAACCGATACTGGGACACGCAACCGCCGGGATTTACGCCTACAGCCACGCCTTCGGCGGCTATGCCGGTTCTCATGCTGAATATGTGCGCGTTCCTTTCGCCGATAATGACTGCTTTGTGGTACCGGAGACGGTCAGCGACGAACAGGCGCTGTTTTTATCGGACGCCGCCCCTACCGGCTATATGGGCGCAGATTTCTGTAATATTCATCCCGGCGATACCGTGGCGGTTTGGGGCTGCGGCGGCGTGGGGCTGATGGCGATGCAGAGCGCCTGGCTTATGGGCGCGCATCAGGTGATCGCAATTGACCGTTTCCCGGAACGACTGGCGATGGCGCGCGATTATGCCGGTGCCATTACGCTGGATTACAGCAAGGCGGATATCCATGAGGCGCTGCTGGAGCTGACCGGCGGACGCGGCCCGGATAGCTGTATTGATGCTGTAGGAATGGAGGCGCGCGGTGAAGGCCTGACGCAGGTTTACGATCGCACTAAACAGCTGCTGCACTTGCAAACGGACGTAGGCGCTGCGCTGCGCCAGGCGCTCTACTCCTGCCGCAAAGGCGGTAATATTTCGATTCTGGGCGTTTACGGCGTGATGGATAAGTTTCCGCTGGGACTGATGATTAATAAAAGCCTGACGATCCGCACTGCACAGCAGCACGGCCAGCGTTATATGCATCGGCTGCTTGATCATGTGGCGAAAGGTGAACTGAACCCCGCATTTATGGCGACCCACCGCTTCTCGCTGGAAGAGGCACCTCGCGGCTATGAGATGTTTAAACACAAGGAAGATGGCTGCCTGCGGGCGGTATTTGCGCCCTGAGGAACCTGATGGAACAGAACACAAATAAGGGGACCGGATGTCCCCTTTTCTTTTTCCGCACCGCTGCGCGTTACAGGCTGTCGGTCAGCTTATCAACAACAATTTTGCCGCTGCAATCACGTTGGGTAATGCGGTAGTTAACCGGCCAGGAGCGGCGGTTACAAAATTTATCAAACAGCGTGACCCGCCCTTTCAGACGGCCATCCGGCCCTTTTATCGACCACGTGGTGATATCTTCCTGTCCACGGTTTTTCAAATGAATCTCTTCCACGCGTTCCAGCGTGTCACTTTCCTGAATCTTTAAGTGATTTCTTAACATTAATGCTAACCTCCAATGACACACTCACTATACGCCTTTTATTTATGCTAACAATCGAATATATTCATCGAAATAACCGTTTTGTTAACATGGCTATAGCGCTAAAAATTCGTGCGCGACAGGCGTTGGCGTCTGTATACAGCGGAGCTACGGCCGTAAAGAGAGTCCCGGAAATAAAAAGCCCGCCTAAAGGCGGGCTAGTATGTTATTGCGGAATACGCAGCGTTTGACCCGGATAGATCTTATCGGGGCTGCTCAGCATCGGCTTGTTGGCCTCAAAAATCTTATTGTATTCGTTGGGGTTGCCATACACCTCTTTCGAGACAGCGCTCAGAGTATCGCCTTTCTTCACGGTATAAAAACGGCTTTCCGTGGCGGGTTGTGATACTGCTACCTTGTCATCAACCCCGCTGATTCCGGCTACGTTACCGATCGCCACCAGAATTTTCTCTTTCGCTTCCTGGCTCAGACCTTCGCCGGTTACCGTTGCCTGACCATCTTTTACCGCGACCTGCACCTTATCGGCATCCGGCACCCCGGTTTTCTGTAGATGCTCTTTGAGCTTTGCATCCTGTTCCTGTGAGTTATGCGTTACCGTATCCCACAGTTTTTCTCCTGCGTCTTTCACAAAGCTTAACAGTCCCATGCATCCTCCATTTTTACGCTAAAAAATTTATCTCCCTCTAAGCGTAGCAGATGGATGCTATTCAGACCGAACGGCAACTCAGGCCTGACCGCTTTCTAAACAATAAAATCAATATGCATATTAGGGCGCGCGGCAATATCAATAATCATATCTGGCTGCATATCTCCCGACAGGTTCAGTTTTAAATGCGTCAGATGGTTAGTGACATCCCACGTCATCTGCATTTCGCCCAGCCTGCCGGTGAACTTTGAGGCGAAGCGCAGCGGATATGCGTGGCTGTCCAGCGCTGACAGGTCGATTTTGTCACTGCCGCTGGTGAAGTCACCGATTAAATCACGCAGTCCAGGCAGGGAATCTTTCGCGCTGGTGAAGATAAACCGATCGCTACCTGCGCCGCCGTAGAGCTTATCCACCCCGCCGCCGCCATATAACCGGTCTGCCCCTGCTCCGCCTTCCAGCCGGTCGATGCCGTTTTCACCATATAGCGTATCGTTGCCGCCGCCGCCGTACAGCAGATCGTTGTTTTCGCCGCCATACAGACGATCGTGGCCATTTTCACCGTACAGCCGATCGTTGCCGTTGTTGCCGTACAGCAGGTCATCCCCCTCGCCGCCAAACAGACGATCGTGGCCGTTTTCGCCGTACAGACGGTCGTTGCCGTTATTGCCGTACAGCAGATCGTCACCCTCACCGCCGTACAGCCGGTCATGACCGTTTTCTCCGTACAGCGTATCGATGCCGCTCGCGCCATACAGCAGGTCATCACCCTCGCCGCCAAACAGACGATCGTTACCGTTTTCCCCATACAGCGTATCGTTACCGGGCGCGCCATACAGCAGATCGTTGCCGTCATTACCGTACAAACGATCGAGTCCGCTATCGCCATACAGAGTATCGATATCAAGACCGCCATACAGCACATCGTTGCCGTTGCCGCCGTAGAGTCGATCGCTGCCGCTGTCGCCATACAACGTGTCGTTGCCATCGTTACCGTACAGCGTATCGTTGCCAGCGTTGCCGCGCAGGCCGTTAGCAACCGCGTTGCCAATCAGCGTATCGTGACCGGTGCCGGCAATGGCGTTTTCAATCACCACGCCGAGCGCGACAGAGACATTGCCAATCAGCCCGCCCACGTTAGAGAACGTCTCTGCATTAAGGTTAACCCGTTGATTCTGCCGGAAGCCGGAAAAGTTCAGCGTATCGTTGCCGCCTGCATCCCACACAGAAAAGATCAGCGCATCGCTGCTGCTGAGTGCGGTGTAATAGTCTCGTCCGGTATTCGAACCAAAGCCATACACGGTATTGCCCGTCAGCGTGGTCATGTTAGCGCCATACAGACGCTGGATAGCAGCGATGTCATGCAACAGCGGCGAAGCCGCATAGTGGCCGTAAAAATTAGCGCCGGTATTGGTTTCACTCCAGTAGCTCATTAAGGTGTACTGGCGCGAATCCTCTATATAAGGAGCGCTGGCGCTATAAGAGATCTCTCCGGTGCCGCTGTTATAGTCACCAGGATGACTCAGGCCAAGAGCATGACCTAATTCATGGGTCAGCGTCAGGCGTCCATATTCATAATGTTCCGGTGAGCGGTTATTGTCCATATTGTAATTGAACCACATCGTACCCGCCGCCCGGCTGCCGCCTGGCAGATAAGCATACGCCTGATCGTCCGCCTGCTGACCATTGGCATACTGCGTATAGTTGGCAAAGGTTAACCGGGCGCCGCTGCTCACCTGCGTAAATTTTATGTTCGCCACATCGGCCCAGGACTGCAGCGATTTCAGCGCCGCCGCTTGCTGTTCGCTGTTAAAGGTAACAATGCCTTTATCACCGTATGGCGTGCTCGTCAGGTTATCGGGAAAAGCGAAACTGATTTCCAACGGCTTGTTATAGACCTGATAACCATTCCAGCTCAGCCCGCTGCGAGTGAGCTGAACCGCAGCCTGGCTGGAGCTGTAATGGACAGTGGGCGCACTGGAATAGTAACTGCTGCTGGTTGCGCTGGTCGCGGCCTGCAGATCGGGTTCAAACCAGGAAGTACGCATGCTCTTTGTGGACAAGGGCTTTTCTCCGGAAAAATAGGTTCCGAGAAGCCAGCATTACCCGCTCATCCTGACAGGGAATAACGAATCATTTCGAATTTACTGCAGGTTCTGGATTAAAACGACCTTAACGTCGTCTTTAGCTATATCGGCAAAACAGGCGCAACATTAGAGACTTTTTTGCCTGTGCGGCGCTCATTGTGGACGCATTATTATAACCGGATTTCATTGTGCCCCTCAGGGAAATAGCACAGGCGAGATAAGAGTTATTTTTATCGCCAGGATTATTAAAGCGGCATCAAATATTTTCGCTGCGCTGAATACCAAAACAGGCCGGACAGCGTTATACGGCCCGGCCTGCGGTTAGCGAATGTTGCTGCATAAACGGAAGGTTAATCGTCAGGCAGAAACCTTGCTGATCTCAATAATTTCATCAAGACGCGTTTTCATCTCTTCAAGATTCTGTCGCAGGTTATTGTCCGCTTCTGTCGCGTTTTTTCCTTTACCAATAAGCGTAAAGCGGTAGCCCGGCTGTTCGCAGCTGGCACGATACTCATAATCGCCGTTAGCCATCTGATGTTTTTCAATATTCACGTCCATTCTTGCCTCCTGTCTCTTTTTTTTAAATATAGCAAAGCCTGGCAGCAAAGGCCTTTTCGCCTGTGTCGCAGGAAAAACGCAGCAAAGTGTCAGGAAAGTGAAAATCAGCGGCTCGCCTGGTTTAAGGCTCATTTTTTTATCTTAGAATCGCGCGCACTTGCTGGAGGTAATCATGAAAAAAATGTTTATGTTATTAACGGCGGTCGTGCTGACCGCATCATTAAGCGGCTGTGTCTGGTGGGGGCCCGGCTGGGGTGGCCCGGGCGGCGGTCATGGCGGTGGCGGCGGATTCCATCAAGGCGGTCCTGGCCGTTAATTCGCCCTTCCCTGACTTACCGAAGGGCCGACAAGAGACATTGAGCTTTCGACCCTGTGCAAGACCCGCCGCTGGTGGGTCTTTTTTATGCCGCATCGCCTGCCTCGCTGTTTTCTTCAAATTATTTGAAAAACAAAAACAATTATCTTTGCTTTCGGTTCTTGCCGTCAGCGGCCACACTTAAATTCCTTTTTAGTGATTGCAGGATTGTCGTTATGTTGAGCATGAAAAAAATTGCCACGCCGCTGGCGTTAAGCCTGGGCCTTTGGGCGCAGTTCAGCCATGCTGAGGCGCAGACCTATCAGCTGAATCCGGAACATACCTCCGTGGTAATGAGCTGGTCGCATTTTGGTTTTTCTCATCCGACCGCTGATATTTCCGGCACCAGCGGCACGCTGGTTTTCGACAGCGCAAATCCGGAAAAATCAAAAGTCGACGTGACGCTGCCCCTGACCAATATTGATACCCATGTAGAGGCGCTGACCACCGAATTCAAAGGCGATCAATATTTTAATACCGGTACTTATCCCACGGCGACTTTCCGCAGCACGCGCGTTATCAACAAAGGCAACAACCGCTATGAGGTGCAGGGCGATCTGACGCTTAAAGGCGTTACCCGTCCGGTCACGCTACACGCCACGCTGAACAAGCAGGGAGAACACCCCATGCTGAAAAAGCAGGCGATTGGCTTTGATGCCACGGCAACGGTAAAACGTTCCGATTTCAATCTGAAGCAGTATATTCCCGCCGTTAGCGATGACGTTACGCTGACTATCTCTACCGAAGCCTACGCGGCCAAATAAGCCTTTCAGCCCTGCTCTGTCAGGGCTGATGATTTTTCTCTTCCCGGACCGCCCTCTGCTGCCTTTACCCGCAAGAAAAAACGCGCGCGCTTCACGCTGCTGGCGTACCATTCTGGTAACCAGATGCTTATCAGAGAGGTAACCGTGAATTCAGCGTCATTTATCCTGCGTCTTTCCGCTTCCGTCAGCGCAGATATGCTGGAGGATCTGCGGGCCGTGATCCCCGCCGAGGTCACGCATGTGTTTATTAACGCACTGGATGAAGAGAGCCATACCACCTTTGAATGCCTGCAAAGCGACGAAAGCTGCTCGCTGGCCGCTTCTGCCATTGCGCTGTGGCGTCAGCTGGGTCATATCCATCACCTGACCTGGCGGCACGGCTGGGATACACAGGAGGTTTCAGACGCCAGCCAGCAGCAGCTGTTTCAGATGTTAAAAACCCCTGGCGCGATCTTACAGATTACCTGAAGCAGCCTTTGTAGGGTTTAGAGGCTAACATGATTACCGCATGCTGTTACGCCGCTATTAACCGTCTGATTAAACAAGCGAAATGATAAAAAAACTTTACTTTAGAGTTTCGTACTTTCTGACATGGATCAATAATTCCGCCAGAAAAAGGGATAAAAAATAACCTTAAGCTAAATTTTATTAATCATTATCCAAAGCAGGCTTAAGGAGACTGTATGGCACGCCAACACTTTACCGCCCCGGAGTTTGCCCGGTATGCGGGTATCAAAGAGACCGAACTGATTCGCGCTATCTGTAATCGCGGCACCATTGACGGCGTATCGCTGCCTGAGTCGCTGAATCATGCGCCACTTTCCGTTCGCGTCTGGCTGCGTAAAGATGTAATGCTGTTTACGCATACGTTAAACCGCGCCAGAGCAGGACGCAAATACACCACACAGAACCGGAAACGCACCAGCCAGACCAGCTGATGCGAGAGGTTAACCGCAGGCCCGTAGCCTCTGTATTGCGCCGGGCCCGCTCTGTTCACAGCGCAACACGCCGTGACCAGCTACTTAGCCTGGATAGATACCACGATCTTTACGCGCCATCAGGATACGTTCGCAGGCGACGATATAGGCAGCGGTACGCAGCGTACATTCTTTTTCTATCGCTTTATCCCAGACATGCACCATCGCTTCGGTCATGATCTTGTCCATACGCGCATTGATCTCTTCTTCGCTCCAGAAGAAGCTCGCCATATCCTGCACCCATTCAAAATAGCTGACCGTTACCCCGCCTGCGTTACAGATAACATCCGGCACCACGGTAATGCCGCGCGCCTTAAGAATATCATCCGCATCAGGATAGGTTGGGCCGTTCGCCCCTTCCAGCACCAGTTTGCAGCTAAGCTTCTCTGCGCGTTCGCGCGTGATCTGCCCTTCCAGCGCCGCCGGGATCAGAATATCCATTTTCGTGGTCCAGAAATCTTCGCTACTGATTTTCTGGGCGCCAGGGAAACCGGCGATCTGTTTGTGGCTGAGCTGCCACTCGCTGAGCGCGTGCAGATCAATTCCGTCCGCATTAAACAGCGTAGCGGTATGATCCTGGATCACCACCACGCGCGCCCCCGCTTCCGCAAACAGACGAGCCGCTTCGCTGCCGACGTTACCAAAGCCCTGCACGGCGATTTTTGCGCCTTCGATTTCAATACCGGCGCGCCCTGCTACTTCACGACCGGTAACAAATACGCCGCGTCCGGTCGCTTTTTCACGACCCAGCGAGCCGCCGAGGTGAATCGGTTTGCCGGTCACCACGCCGGTGATGGTGGTGCCGTGATTCATGGAATAGGTATCCATCATCCATGCCATCACTTTACCGTTGGTGCCCACATCCGGCGCCGGAATGTCGCGCTGCGGCCCAATAATCAGACCGATTTCACTGGTATAGCGGCGAGTCAGACGTTCCAGTTCTCCCTCAGACAGCGAGAACGGATCGACGCGAATGCCGCCTTTCGCCCCGCCGTAAGGCAGGTTTACCGCGGCGCATTTGATGGTCATCCAGGCGGAGAGGGCCATGACTTCATTCAGATCCACGTCAGGATGGTAGCGAATACCGCCCTTACCCGGACCCCGGGAAAGATTGTGCTGAACACGAAAGCCTTCAAAATGGCGGATGGTTCCGTCATCCATCTGTAGGGGAATATCAACGATCAGGGCACGTTTCGGATGGCGCAGCGTATCGATCCAGCGCGACAAATCACCCAGATAAGGGGCAACGCGATCGATTTGCTGAAGGTAGGTGTTCCAGGCCGATGTACCGCTTTCTGACGCGTAAGATAGCTTTTCCATAACAAACCTTTTTGAACAAAGTTATTTATATTGTTTAACCGTGGAAATGACCTGCATATCACTATGCGTTGATGAATTTACCATTAATTATCGTCGATGGATTTTTCAGTCCGATGGAAAAAATTGTTTTTGCGTAAAGCAATCGCAACAGAGATGAATAATTAGTTACTTTTATTGGTTGCCATAAGGAGGCGGACTTTATGCAGTTATTATGCACTATTTATGCATAAAAAAGATTTTTCCTGACTTTTCAGAAAGTTGAAAGGGATCAAAAAGTTAAATTTTCGTTATTTTACAGAGTTGACAATGTAAAATTCGCCAGCCAGCATTAACCCGCCAGCTACTGTTGTACCGGCTGATTCTTGTGCGAATCAGAAATCGCTATCGTTTTCAAAATGTTGAAAATGAGGCTGCCTGTAGTCCGCTGAATATCGTTCATTATCCAGACAAGCCTGCCCTGTTCCTGGCGCGCTGAGCGCCTGATCCCTGCGTCGTTACGGGGAGGGGGTGCGTTTGTCTGCAATCGGAGTTTACTTCATGGTCAGCCGTTATAAGAGGAGAAGCCATGACCGCAAAACAACCACCGCGATCGAGACCATCGGGAAATGAACAGAGTGCGCCGCAGACCTTACAACGCGGCCTGAGCGAACGACATATCCAGCTGATCTCTCTCGGCGGCGCGATCGGCACCGGCCTGTTTATGGGCGCAGGTAAAACCATTGCCGTTTCCGGCACCTCTATTCTGATCACCTATATCGTGGTCGGCTTTTTTATGTATATGGTGATGCGGGCCATGGGCGAAGTGCTGCTTACCCGGCTGGATTACCGTTCATTTGCAGATTTTGTCTCAGATTATCTGGGGCCGAAAGCAAGCTTCTTTCTCGGCTGGTCATACTGGCTAAGCTGGGTGGTGACCTGCATCGCCGATGTGGTGGTGTGCGGCGGCTATGTACAGTACTGGTGGCCGACGCTGTCGCCCTGGATCCCGGCGCTGTTTGCGCTGGCACTGCTGTTGGCGTTTAACCTGCTGTCGGTCAAAATGTTTGGTGAAGCGGAGTTCTGGTTCGCCATCATCAAGGTTATCGCTATTATCGCGCTGATCCTTACCGGCCTGTGGATGATCGCCACCGGCTGGACATCGCCGGACGGCGTGCAAGCCTCGCCAGGTAATCTGACCGATCCGGCGGTGTTTATGCCGCACGGCGTGGTCGGCTTCTTTGCTGGCTTTCAGATCGCTATTTTTTCCTATACCGGCATTGAGCTGCTCGGCACCATGACGGCGGAAACCAAAACGCCGGAAAAGATCCTGCCACGCGCCATCCGGGCCATTCCGCTACGCATTATTATTTTTTATGTGCTGTCGATGGTGGTGATTATTGCCGTCACCTCCTGGCAGCACGTTTCGCCAGATACCAGCCCGTTTGTCACGCTGTTTGATAAAGCGGGCCTGCCCGCCGCCGCCGCGCTGATTAACTTTGTTGCGCTCACTTCCGCCATGTCCTCTGCCAACAGTGGCGTCTATTCCAGTACCCGCATGCTGTATGGCTTGTCGGTGGAAAAACATGCGCATCGCCAGTTCCGCATCCTGTCGCGCGTCACGGCGATACCGGTGCGCAGCCTGCTGTTCTCCTGCTTCTGTATGCTGAGCGGCACGCTGCTGCTGTTTCTGACGCCCAACGTCATGACGCTGTTCACCATTGTTTCCACGCTGGCGGCAATTCTGGTGATCTACAGCTGGGGAATGATTCTGGTGGCCTATCTGGTTTACCGTCGGCGTCAGCCGGAGTTACATGAGCAGTCAACGTTTAAAATGCCGGGCGGCCGGGCGATGTGCTGGTTGACGCTGCTGTTTTTCCTGTTTTCGCTGGTGATTATGGTTTTCGATGCCGATACACGCGCGGCGCTGTGCGCCATGCCTGTCTGGTTTATCCTGCTGGCCATTTTCTGGCGGCTGACGCTGCGCCGCCGTCAGGCGCGGGCGCGCCAGTCCTGGCAAACCAGCATTGGATCCTGATCGTAAAAAAGGCGGCGAGATTATCTCGCCGCCTGACTTAGCTTTTTGCGCGCTGGCAGATTAAAAATCTGCTTTCAGCACCACGCGATAATTCGCCTTACCGGCTCGCACGTGATCCAGCGCTTCATTGATTTTCGACATCGGGAAAAACTCCACTTTCGGCGCGATATCGGTGCGCGACGCCAGCTTCAGCAGCGTACGCAGCTGGCCCGGCGAACCGGTGGAAGAACCGGTTACCGCCCGGTCACCCAGAATCAGGCTGAACGCCGGTACGTCGAAAGGTTTCATCACCGCGCCCACGGTATGGAATTTACCGCGCGGCGCCAGCGCTGCAAAGTACGGCTGCCAGTCAAGATCCACCGCCACGGTGCTGAGGATCAGATCAAACTGACCGGCCAGTTTTTTCAGCGCTTCCGGATCGCGGCTGTTGACCACATGATCCGCGCCCATATCAAGAATCGACTGCTTTTTCTCCGGCGTTGAGCTGAATGCGGTCACTTCCGCGCCCATTGCATGCAGAATTTTAATCGCAATATGGCCCAGGCCGCCGATGCCGATTACCCCGACGCGGCTGGTGGCAGTGATGTTATGCATCAGCAGCGGTTTGAAAACCGTGATGCCGCCGCACAACAGCGGACCGGCTGATGCAGGATCCAGTTTCTCCGGCAGCGGAATCACCCATTGCCAGTTAGCGCGCAGCTTCTCGGCAAAGCCGCCTTTGTTAGCGATAGTCGGCACGCTGCCGTTCAGGCAGTTGACCTGATCGCCGGTGATGCAGGCGTCGCAGTGTTCACAGCTTTTCGCCGTCCAGCCAATGCCCACGCGCTGACCAATGGAAAGGCCTTTATTTTTAGCCGCCTCGCCCAGTGCGGAAACGCGCCCAATCACTTCATGACCGGCAATCACGGGATATTGAGAAATACCCCACTCGTTATCGATCATCGACAAATCAGAATGACAAACGCCGCAGTATTCCACTTCGACTTCAACATCTTCGGCGCTCAGCGATGCTGCTTCATATTCATAGAGTTCTAAAGCCTGACCGGCTTCCATCGCTGCATAGCTCTTGATTTTCACTAATTCACCTCAGATTGCGTTAGAGATCCAACTGAGAGTGTAGCAAAACGCAGTAGCAGCAGACTTTCCACTTTATGCCACGGTTATTTTTCAGTCAGTTAGCTTTTCTGCAAGTTAATCCGTCGGGTGCTGAGCAGCGACTGCCGCCGGAATAATAGCCGTGAACGTAATGACATTATCCTTCATGGCAACCTGCAGATCGCCATCATGCGCCAGTAAAATCGCGCGCGTGATGGACAGCCCCAGCCCGGCACCATCCGTATTATGCTGCCGGGAGGCATCGCCACGATAAAAACGGTCAAAAAGCCGTCCCAGGTTTTCCTGAGAGAGATTTTCTGTAGGATTAGAAAACTGTACCAATACCGCTCCCGCTTTCTGTTCCACCAGCACACTAATGGCTGAAGCGGGTAAAGAATATTTTATGGCGTTGGCCAGCAGATTGCTTAACGCACGACGCAGCATCAGACGATCGCCTTTGACGGCAGCTTCGCCCTGCAGTAACAGGGTTTTATCGCTGTCGCCAGCCAGCGGTTCGAAAAAGTCGATAAGTTCTGCCAGTTCTGCGTTAAGGGAAATGCGCTGCTTTTCCAGAGGCATCAGCCCGTTCTCTGATTTCGCCAGAAAAAGCATATCACTGCTCATTCTGGCAAGCCGACTGAGCTCTTCCAGATTCGAAAAAAGCACCTCCCGGTAACTTTCCGCATCGCGCTCCCGGGACAGGGCGACCTGGGTCTGCATCATCAGGTTACTGACGGGCGTCCGCAGCTCATGGGCAATATCAGATGACAACTCAGAGAGGCGACGAAATGAATTTTCCAGCCGCTCAAGCATGCTGTTGAATTCAGCTACCGTCGCCTTCAGCTCCGCTGGCAGATCATGCGCGGGAAGACGTTCACTGAGGTTATTAATGGTGATCGCCGAGGCCAGCCGGTTTATTTCATTCAGTGGTCTCAGCCCCATGCGGGTGACCAGCCAGCCCAGAAATACTGAAATAAAGATCAGGGCGAGGTTAAACCAGACCAGCCACTTTTTAAGCTGACCGATAAACGCATCATGAAAGCCGGTATCATAAGCGGCCGTGATCAGCACGTCGCTTTGTCTGCCAGCATCACGGGCACTGATTTTTCTGACCAACACATGATACCGTCCTCCCTCTTTCTCTACAGTTTGCAGAGTATCCAGGCGGGCGGCTTCATCGGCAAAGCGTTGCTGCGGAACCGGAAAGCCAGATGAGGCGTAATCAGCCAGTATCTGATTATCTGAGGTTTTAACGGAAAGATAGAGCCCGCTGTGACCGACCATGGCATCCGTAAGCTTGCGCGCAAGCGACGCGCTGTCGAGCCTTCCTGCATGCACTTCCCCCTCAAGCAGTTCAGTAACCAGTTCAAGTTTTCCGGTTAATAACGAGGCATCCTGATGGCGAAAATAGCTGCTCAGGGCGGCCACCAGCAGGACGCTGGAAAGCAGCCAGACGGACATCATCACGCCCGCAAATATCATGCTCAGCCGTGAGGTCAGGGAACCGTTACGTTTCAATCTTCGCGTATCTCCAGGACATAACCTATTCCCCTGACGGTATGAATAAGCTTTGGCGTAAAGTCATCGTCCACCTTGCTGCGAAGCCGCCTGACGGCGACATCAATCACATTGGTATCGCTGTCAAAGTTAATATTCCAGACCAGGGAGGAAATCAGGCTTCTCGGTAATATCTCTCCGGTTCGCTGTAACAGCAGCTCAAGCAGCACAAACTCTTTTGAGGAGAGATGAATTTTTTTGCCGGAGCGGCTCACGCTTCGGCGGGCAACATCCATAACCAGATCGGCAATGCGGTGCGTTCCGGAAGCCTGCATGCGGTTGCGCCTGAGCAGCATGCGGACACGGGCCAACAGCTCGGCAAAATCGAAGGGTTTAAGCAGATAGTCATCCGCGCCCAGATCGAGACCTTTAATCTTCTCACTGACATTATCTCTGGCGGTCAGAAACAGCACAGGCTCTTCGTGGCGGGCCATTCGCATTTGTCGCAGGATATCCCAGCCATCCATTGAAGGCAGCATGACATCCAGAATAATCAGATCGTAACGCTGTTGCAGGATATGCTCCAGCCCCTGCCGTCCGTCATGCACCAGCGTCACCTCATATCCTGCTTCCTGAAGTCCCTGCTTCAGGTAGGTCCCGGTTTTCAGTTCGTCCTCGACAATCAGCATGGTGGTCATGATGCGGTTTTCCTGGGCTGCGTTTGGTGGTTACGCCATACCGCTACCGGGCGACAATGTGCCGAGCCAGGCGACGATGGCCAGTATCAGTATCGATAGGGTAAATTCCGTGATAATGCTTTTACGCATCAGGATAATGCTTGCTTTATGGTGACCCTGAAGCAGCGCATTTTCCAGCCCCGGGGCAAGCCGAAAGCGATTTAGCGCAGCCAGCAGCAGTAGCAGGCAAAACAGCAGGGTTTTTATCAGCAACAGCAGACCATAGTCGCTCCCTGGTAAGGTCGTCAGGGGTTTTTCAACGATAAATAAGGCATTAACTACGGCGGTAATCACAATGCTCAGCACAATGAGGGTTCCCGCGCGGGCGAACCCTGTTAGCGCATCGGCCAGTTGCCGGGCATAGTCGGCCTCTTCAGCCTTTTTGCTGCACAACAGCAGAGTAAAGGCCGCCAGCGCACCGACCCAGGCTCCCGCCGCGAACAGATGGACAATATCGCTCAGCAGATGCAGGTAATAGCGGACACCGTCGTTCATGGCCGCATGACCGCCCCATGCCAGCGTCGCCAGCGCCGTGCCGCCAGACAGGACCAGAACATAGCGTGAAAGCCTGGCATATCTTAACCGCAGGCTGAGACCGACAAAGGCCATGACCAGCGCAACGAGCCGGATCACCCAGCTCATACCGACTGCGGTTTCCCCGACAACTATTTCCATAATATGCAGGGTTAACTCACCGGGATGGGCGACGCCGCTCATCGACTGGGCAACAAGCAGCATATTCGCCAGAGAGAGTACAATACCCGCAGAGATAAACGTAAAGCAGAACGACCAGCCGCTGAACAAAGACACCGGTTTCTTTAGAGCGCCTTTCACCCCGTACATCTCAAATAAAGGCAGGCCAAAAAGAAGCATAAGATCAAGATAAAGCAGAAACCGGATAGCAATAAAAAGCTGATCGTTCATGAGATTACTTCACGGTGAAGCTGTAGTTCCCGGTACGGGGATGAGTATCAGAGGATACCGCCCGCCACTCCACTTTATAGGTTCCGGCAGGCAAGGGTTTTACCGGCGTGATAACCATTGTTTTCGCATCGCTGCCTGCTGACACTTTCGTCGCAACCGCCATAGGCGCATGGGAAGCCATACCCGGCATGGCGGTCATCACAAGGCGCGCACCGGAGAATTTAGTGACCAGATCCTCAGTAAAATGGAGTTCCACCTTTGCAGGTGCCGTTACCTCAGCTTTGTCCGCAGGTACGGAAGAAGCCAGTTCCGGATGCGCCTGTGCAGCAAAAGCAATCACAGAAGCAGCAACAGCGATAAAGTAGCCAGCGTAAGTACGTTTCATAATAGATACCTGCTTTGTTTGAATTAACGGCATCAGAACCACATGCGAGCCCCGAGAAGGAAACGCACTTCGTTATCTTTTTCACCCTCACGGGCAGCCATATCGGCGGTATTGCCGTAGAGCTGGCTCCAGGAAACCCCCACGTAAGGGGCGAACTCACGTTTCACTTCGTAGCGAAGACGCAATGCTAATTCAGTACTCGATAGCCCCTTGCCGGTTTCGCGCGCGTCGTCATCTTTGCCATACATATTGGCTTCCAGAGAGGGCTGTAAAATAAGACGATTAGTCAGCAGAACATCGTAATCCGCCTCCAGCCTCAACGCGGTACGCCCCTGCTCTCCGACAAAAGCCGTCAGCTCCGTTTCAAAGTTATAGAGCGCCATTTCCTGAAAACCGGCTGCAAGCCAGGTCTGGGGTTTTCCGGGCCTAAAATCCTGACGGACACCGGCAACCCCATCCCACCAGGGTGTAACGGCATGTCCCCACAGAACCTGAATTTCTGCCGATTCCGTTTTACCGTCGCGGGTTTCGCCTTCGCTGCGTAACCAGAGCCGATCAATATCTCCCCCTACCCAACCGCTCAGGTTCCAGTTGAAGCCGCCAGGGTCATTGCTCTTCTGCCATTCCAGCCGATCGGCAAGCAGAAAGTAATTCACGCTGCTGTCATGCACTTCATGCCCATGAACATCCGGGAACGCTGCTTTACGATCGGCTTCCGTCACCGGCGGAATGGGGGTGCGGCTTTGCGTTGGCGCAGCAGGCTGCATGGATTCCATCGCTTCCATACCCGACATGGGGCTCATTCCTTGCATCGCAGAAGGGTCCATGCCCTGCATTGCAGAGTGGTCCATACCCGACATATCGTGCTGCATATGCTGAGACGGTTCGCTCTGGGCTGCGTAAGCGGGCGCAAAGGGGGTTCCGGCAATCACCGAGCAAATGGCCAGCCCTGCCGCTGAACGTGAAAAATTCTTTGTCATATCACTCCACCCTGAAACTGGCATCATTACCCCCTCACTCAATCACCCGGACTTCACGGAACATGCCGGTTTCCATATGGAAAAGAAGATGACAGTGATAAGCCCAGCGCCCGAGCGCATCCGCCGTCACACGGTAGCTGCGACGGCTTCCCGGCGGCATATCAATGGTATGTTTACGCACCAGGAAATTGCCCTGCTCATCCTCCAGATCGCTCCACATACCGTGCAGGTGAATGGGGTGCGTCATCATGGTGTCGTTAACCAGCACAATACGTACGCGTTCGCCGTAGCGGAGCGTGACCGGTTCCGAATCTGAGAATTTAATGCCGTTGAATGACCAGGCAAATTTTTCCATATGCCCGGTAAGATGCAGTTCGATAGTGCGTGACGGTTCACGGCCGTCCGGATCCTCAAAGGTGCTTTTCAGATCGGCATACGTCAGTACCTTTCTGCCGTTATTACGCAGCCCGATGCCCGGATCGCTTAATTTTGCCGTCGGCATCATGGCCTGCATGTCGACCAGAGGATTATCTGTTTCGCTCGCGGGATGTTGCTGCATCTGGCTGTGGTCCATCGTGCCGTGGTCCATGCTCTGCATCTGGCTGTGATCCATACTGCCATGATCCATGCCGCCCATACCCATATCGTCCATGGTCAGCCAGGGACGCGGATCGGGTGCCGGAACCGGTGCAGAGAGCCCTTCACGAACCGCGAGCGTGCCACGAGCGTAGCCGCTCCGGTCCATGGACTGGGCAAAAATGGTGTAGGCATCGTCAACCGGTTCCACAATAACATCGTAGGTTTCAGCAGCGGCGATGCGGAACTCATCAACAGAGACAGGCGTGACATACTGTCCGTCAGCAGCCACCACCGTCATTTTCAGGCCGGGAATACGTACGTCAAAATAGCTCATGGCTGAACCGTTAATGAAACGCAGACGTACTTTTTCCCCTTTACGGAACAGACCAGTCCAGTTTTTACCGGGCCCCTGGCCGTTCATAAGATAGGTATAGGTAGCACCACTGACATCAGCCAGATCCGTCGGGTTCATTTTCATCTCTGCCCACATTTTGCGATCGGCTAATGTGTTACCGAGACCTTTTTCCCTGGCATCGCGGAAAAAGTCGCTAACGGTGGGTTTGGCGAAGTTGTAATAATCTGACTGCTTTTTCAGTTTTGCGAGAATGTCTGAGGCTTTTTCATCAGACCAGTCGGTCAGCATCACAATATGCTCGCGGTCCCAGACAAAGGGCTCAGGCTCCGCCGCGTCGATGATAATTGGACCATAAACGCCTTCCTGCTCCTGCAGGCCGGAGTGACTGTGATACCAGTATGTCCCGTTCTGCTTTACCTGAAAGGAGTAAACATAGGTCTCGTCCGGCTCAATGCCATGAAAACTGAGCCCCGGCACGCCATCCATATTTGCCGGTAAAATAAGGCCATGCCAGTGAATAGAGGTGGTTTCGGACAGGCGGTTTTTAACCCGTAACGTAACGGTGTCGCCTTCCTTCCAGCGCAACAGTGGTCCCGGCAGGCCGGCATTGATGGTTTTTGCGTAACGGGTTTTACCGGTGATATTGAGCAGCGTTTCACTGATAAAGAGATCAAAGTCAGTGCCGGTAAGCGTACGGGACGGCATCAGGCTGACCGCCGAAAATGCATCGAACGACCTCAATCCCAGGCCACCGACAATACCAGCGGCAGTGATGCCTTTAATGAAATTACGTCGTGAACTTTTAAGCTGCATGACTCAACTCCAGCACATTCATGTCACCTCAAAACAAGGTGTCTCTCCATAACGTAAGCACAAGCAGCACTTACCGTTCAGGAAGTTTAATTTTTGTTACCTGGAAGTTATCACAGCTAAAACATGAAGGTGATTACAATTCTGTAATGTTATAACACTCTGTTTTAAATTATATTTTTATCAAAACATCAATAATGGGCATTTCTGCCTGCAGGAAAGTTTTAGTGAGTAATTGTTTATCCCCTGTTGATCTTCTGTACCTTCAGGAGAAACGATATAAAAGCGTTAACGGCAAAATCTACGGGCACTGAAACGGGGAATAATCCGGCCCGGCTCTCCCCCGTTCAGCTTTGTCTTGTGTTCTCAGCTTATTGTAGCCTGCCTCTGTCCTGTAGACAGAAATTGTATCGAGGCTCTGTCCTGTTTTTACGCTGCGATAATAGCGCTGATATCGCTGATGGTTTCTGCTAACAGCTCGCCGCGACGGTAAGCCTCAAGCTGCTCCGCGTCGCCATTCACCACTGAGGCAGGCCGCTCGATAAAGACGCCTAACGGCGTAAAAGCCTCATCCAGCACCACGGCCATCGGGATTTTCACCTTATCAACGCCCAGCAGTTCGATAAAAGGCTGCGCCTCATCACGGGTGATAATCGCCATTTCGATGCCAGGCAGACGCTGGCACAACAGCGCCATCGGCGGAATGTTGCGATGGCAGTCCGGGCACCACATCTCGGCCGCCACCAGCAGCCGGAAGCGCCCTGCCGCCCGTTGTGCAGGCGCAAGCGCCTTTTCTACCGCTTCACTCTGGCTTTCCAGCATCGCCTGCCAGCGCTGCAGATCGGCGATCTGCTCCGGCGTGCCGGTAGCAATAAACTCTGCGGTATTTTTCCCCTGCTTAAACAGTGTTTCAAATGCGCTCATAAAACCTTCTCCAGTAACAACCGATAGCGGTCTATCTTAAAAGAATCCGCCGCCGCATACACCTCACAACATCGCCGTGCGCATGACGGGCCTATACTCATGTTTATATTTTAAAAACCAGAGGAGAAAATTAAGTGAAAATAGCGGCGTTTGATATCGGCGGCACATCATTAAAAATGGGCGTGGTCACCGATAAAGGCGAAATAGTAGCGCGCGATAAAAAAGATATTATGAACCACTCCGGCAAGGAGATCCTTGACGGTGTACTGACCTGGCTGGATCGGCATGCCGACTGTGAAGGCGTCGCTGTCAGTACGCCCGGCTACGTGGATCCGGACAGCGGTTATATTGCGATGGGCGGCGCTATCCGCGATTTTGATGATTTTCATCTTGGTAAGTGGTTGCGGGAGAAAACGCCGCTGCCTGTCAGCGTAGAAAATGATGCCAACTGTGCGTTACTGGCGGAGCGCTGGCTGGGTAAAGCGCAGGAGATGTCTGACTTTTTAATGATGACCATCGGCACCGGCGTTGGCGGCGCGATCTTCTGCAATAATGCGCTGGTCCGTGGCAAGCAGTGTCGCGCCGGTGAATTCGGTTCGCTGCTCAGCACCCGACCAGGCAGCGAGAATGTTCGCCACTATACAATGAACACCACCTGCACGATGCGCGTGCTGACGCAAAATTACAGTATGCACACGGGACAAAAGCAGGAAGAGATCACCGGCGAAGAGATATTCGCCCGCTACGATAATAACGATCCGATTTGCAGACGATTAGTGACGAATTTCTATCAGGATCTGTGCGGCGGCATCTATAACCTGGCGCACGTATTTAATCCGCAATGTATTTTCCTTGGCGGCGGCATTACCGAGCGGGAAAGCTTCCTGGAGGAGCTTCATTATCATCTCGCCTGGTTTGATCTTGATGTACAGGTGGATACTGCCACCTACGGCAATGATTCCGGCTTGCTGGGGGCAGTAAAACATTTCCTGCAGTCCCAACAAGAAAAAGCCTAATCTGACGCATGGATAAATACCGCTGCTGCTGGTTCATTAGCGGCATCCCGGCATTATTCGTGCTCCCGACACGCAGCCTGCTTCGCTTTTGTGTGATATCCGGCTGGACAGCGTTCTGCTACTTGATTTACTCACTCAATAGTGAATACTGTATATAAAAACAGGTAAATCATAAAAATGAGACTTAGCACAAATCTTTTTATCCGCCGCACGCAGCCTGCCAAATGCTTATGGCTAAAGCTCAGCCTGTTGCCCTTAACCATTAATCATTATCAGCGGGCCGGGAGTACGCCGGGTAAAACAGGGATCAACCAGGCACTCTTCCACCATGTACGCGCTCTGTGACGTCAATTCATTTTACAGCTCGGTAGAGACTATCTTCCGGCCCGATTTATGGGGAAAGCCGGTTGTTGTTGTTTCCAATAATGACGGCTGCATTATCTCGCGATCGGCGGAAGCTAAAATATTAGGCATCCCCATGGGCGCGCCGCTGTTTAAATGGGGCGATTTTTTGCGGCAGCACGGCGTACAGGTCTTTTCATCAAACTATGCGCTTTAGTAAGTTACGTGGAATGCAACATTGACTAAGTAAACTTTGAGCAGCACTACCGCTATCAGAGGTGACCGCTATGCTGATTCCACCGGATGAACATATCCTGTTGCTGGCAGAGCGCTGGCTGAAACTGTTATCTGATCTGGGGCGGGCGCAGACTACACTTACCGCCTACCGCAGTGCCCTCCGCCATTATTTTGCGTTTTGCAGCCTGCATAATATTGAACCTGAAAAGGCCCGGTTTGAAGACCTGGCTGCTTACATCAGCCCTCAGCTGCCCGGGATGCCTTTCCCCGTGGCAAGCGCCACGCTTCAGCTTCGCCTGTCTGCGATCCGTCTCTGGTATGATTTTCTGGTTTATCAGGATATATGCAATCTCAATCCGCTACCCCGTGCGGGTTTACCTGGTACCATTTATACCGGGCGGGGGCTGGTCCCGCGTATCACCCGCTTACCCGTAATACCTGACAATGATCAATGGCTGAGATTTCTTAAACATGTTTCAGCTGCCTCCCTGCGTGACCGGCTGATGCTCGCGCTTGCTTATTTTGGTGCACTCCGCCGTGCAGAGGTGACAGCCCTGGCGCTTGAAGATATTGACCCAGCTCATCGCCTGATCCGTATCCGCCCGGAAACGACGAAAAGCAGGCGGGAAAGGGTTGTGTGTTATGGTCCGGACGTGGTGCCGGTACTGGCAAACCATTTTCGGCAGCTGAAGAAGGCTGACTGGACACAGGGTGCGTTGTTCCGTTCATTTTCTGATCGTAATTATGGCACCCCCCTTTCTGTGTGGAACTGGAGTAAAACCGTACGCAGATGGGCTCTGGATACCGGGCTTCCACACATTACAACACATACCTTCCGTCATCTTCGTCTGACTCATCTGGCACGGGCCGGCTGGAAGCTGCATGAGCTGGCGACTTATGCAGGACACAGGGATCCGCGCACCACACAGATTTATATCCATCTGTCAGGTTCCGATCTGGCTGGCCGGATAACCGCAGCCGTGGCCGAAACCGACAAAAAAGTCGCCGGGCTTATTTTTCAGGCGGGGACATACTGATGAAGGAAAAGACAGCCAGCGTCACCTATGTACCTTTTAAACGCACAGATTATCAGCTGAGCGATGCATTAAGTCCTGAGGAAAGGGAAGCAATAAGTACAGGCTATCGACGGTCAGCTGCTTTAGACCAGCCGGATTCCCTGCCGTCTTTACTGTTGCCCCTGCAGGATATTGCTTCGCGCAGCAGTATCAGTGCCAGACTGGTCAGAATTATCATACTTGCCGTTCTGGCAGAAACGCACCGGGCGGGCCAACCCTGCTGGCTGTGGACGCAGGAAAGATGGTTAACGCTCTGTCAGCAACACAGTTCCGGCAGGCCTTTGCTTGCTGCTTTTGCCTTTCATCTCGGCCCGTTTCCCTCTCCGCTCAGCCTGCCAGTGCATGGCGCACCGTCGCTGTACGCCAGTGCCATCTATGGCCGGAATTTTGTCAGCCATGAACTCAACCGGCTGACGGACGTTCTGATCTCACTGGGATATGTCGGGCAGAATCAGAAACACAATCTGTCGGGTATGCTGGGTGTTCTGATGCTGATGAACAATGATCCGCAACTTGAAACTTTTACGACAGACCTGCTGTGGCGGGGGCAGAACTGCCACGACCGGGGAATCGCAAGAGTTACAGGAAAAATATCCTATGCACTTGCTGCTATGGGAATTATAAAAAGTCCCCTGAGAATGCGGAATTATAAAGAATGGCATGAAAAGCCAACAGAAGGTATCGCGCCTGACTGGGCCCGGTGGTGCCGGAAGTGGCGGGAAACGTCGGTACTCCGCCCCCGCTCCAGAGAAAATCAGTACAGTTTCATTCTCCGCTGTGGCCTGTGGCTTGCCCGGGAAAAGCCGGAAATATGCGAGCCGTCTGACTGGACAATGGAAACCTGCGCCAGCTTTATTTCAATGGTTGGCAGACTGAAAGTGGACGGGCTGTCACTGGACACCCATAAAGGAGGCAGGCGATCAAGCCGCTCTGGAGAGCCTCTGATGCCCCATTCCCGCAGCCGGTTTGTTTATGCAGTACGTCGTTTTATGCTTGATTATGAAAGCTGGGGGTGGGGGAAATTAAAATTCAGTCCGGCCCGTCATCTTTCCACGCCTGACACACCGCTGTTTCGTCAGGGCGTGAACCCCCGTGTCATTGATGATCCGGTCTGGCTGAAACTGGTCTGGGCAAGCCTGAATCTGCGTAAGGAAGACCTGCTGAGCGAAATTCATTACCCCCTGTCTATGCTTCAGGCTATGGCGGTGATCTGGACACATGCCGGGCTGCGACAGAACGAACTTATGCGCCTGACAATGAACTGCGTTACTCCACAGGCGGATGACATTCTGCAGGAAAACGGCAGCGCTATCCCGGCGGGTACTCTGTGCTATCTCAGCGTGCCTGCCGGCAAAACGTCTAAAGCTTTTGTTAAGCCGGTCTCATCTGTTGTGAAAAAATATGTCGATATCTGGCTCAGTGAGCGTCCTCAGGAGCAGGCAGCACTTACGGATGAACGCACCGGTGAAAAAGTTCGTTATCTGTTTCAGAATCGGGGTAAACCGGTGGGAAGGAACATAATAAATCTCACTGTCATTCCGCTTCTCTGCGCCAGAGCGGGTATGCCTGTGGAAGATTCACGCGGTCCCATTACAAGTCACCGCGGCCGTGCTTCTGCCGTTACAGCACTGGCCGGTGTTCCTCAGGGCATGTCTTTATATGAGCTGATGCAGTGGGCCGGCCACTCGTCCCCACAGTCAACCATGCATTATATTCGTATACGTCCGACTCAGCTGGCCGCCTCGTTCGTAAAAGCAGACAGAGTGGCTCACATGATAAGCGTGCTGATTGACCACGATCCGGAAGCCGCCAGTCTGACCGGACCCGCGACGTACTATGATCTGGGTGACTCATACTGCACGAACCCTTTCTGGAGCAGCTGTCAGCACCGGATGGCCTGCATTGGTTGCGATTTTAACCTGCTCAAACAGAGCGCGCGCGGACTGGTACTGGAAAGCAAAGCCTCTGTCAGACGTTACCTTGAAGAGGTTCCGCTCACACCCGATGAGAGAGCCATCGTTGAACAGGACGCAGAGAAAATTGAACAGGCTCTTAAAAGGTTGCCCCTTAAACCCGAAGGGTAAAACGGGCCGCTTTGCGCCAAAAGCGGACGTCAGCAGCCAGGAATAAGAATGGCATTGATGCCAGGAAAAGGCAGTCAGTTTAGTTACGGGTTCAAAATGAGGAATGATATTGCTGCATCACTATTTTATTCTCCCCGGATTTCACGCAGATATTTATAGATGGTAGTGCGTCCGAGCGACAACACACTGGCGATATACTCGGCCGCATTCCTGGCCCGGAACGCACCTTCTTCATGCAGTGCAATAACCAGCTCTTTTTTCTCTCTGCGGTTCAGAGCGTTTAGCGAAGTATTCCTCTGACGTATCCAGTGATGCAGGAACGTATTGATGTTTTCCTGCCAGTCATCGCGGAACAGCTGTTCCGGCTGCGGCTGCAGGCGGGTTACCGAAAGGAAAAGCTCCAGGGCATTTCGCGCTTCTTCAAAAATTGCGGTGCTGAGATTGATGCACAGCAGGTACCCCGGATCATTGCCGCTGCCCGTTGCCACCGATACAGAGCGCATTTTTTTCCCATCCCAGTTCAGTTTTTCATAAGGTCCGGTGACCGGGGCCAGATCGCTTCCCTGAAGTTCTTCCAGGCCAGCATCATCTCCGGGTTTACGCTTTGACAGATTGTTGGCAATGTAAGCCACTTTTCTTGTCGCGACGTCATGGATAACGACTTCCACGCTCGGGAAGAACAGCGCTGCTATACCATCAGCAACTGACGTCAGCACGTCCAGCTGGGATTTCTGTGTAAAAATTTTTTCTGCCACCTGCTGCTCTCTCCGGAATTGGTTCTGATATGTCCCTGCCGGTGCTCCCCCGTAACCAGCGCGCATTATGCATTCCTACTTTAACATGCAATTGTCCCGTACCCGATCTATCCGGCGTATCGCACGACAGGCCGGGGTCGGTTATGTCGCGCTCCGTGTGCGGCCAGATTTCTTCACCGCGCTCTGACGTGGTATCGGAACACAGTTAAAATCATATTGTAAACAAAAAGTTCATGATGTACTTTTTAGTTCATATCGTGCTTATCTGCACCCGCGTGGTTTAAACAGAGAGGATCATTATGCTGATGGGGCTCCCCCTTCTTAACGCTGAGCAGACTGCCGACATTCTGCGCTGCATCGATGTACCTGCGGCCCTGCGTCGCGTTTTTTCAGGCCTTGCAAGCGGGCAGGCAGTACAGCCAGCACAAAAGGTTATGCTGCTGCCCGACAACAGGGGGGATGTCATCAGCTATTTTGGCATTGATATGTCATGCAGCCTGCTGGGCGTAAAGGTTTCCCCTTATCTGGTGAAAGAAACAAAACCGGTTATTACTGCCTGGACGCTGCTGATGTCGGCAGAGGACGGGATGCCGCTGATGCTCTGTGATGCGTCTTTGCTGACCATCGAGCGGACGGCAGCCACCACGGCACTGGCCGTGGATATGCTGGCCCCGGATAAGGCGGCTATCCTCACCGTTATCGGAACAGGCGCCGCAGGACGTGCGCACATCCGGCAGGCGCTCACTGTCCGCCCGTGGAAAGAAATCCGGGTCTGGAATCGCAGCGGCGGCCTGTCTGCGGAAGTGCTTTCCCGCGAACTGGGGCTTGACGCCGGACTCATTACCGTCAGTACCTCCGCTGACGAGGCCGTCAGGGATACGGACGTGCTTATGTTGTGCACCTCTTCGGCCACGCCGGTTGTAGCTCTGGACCAGCTGACGCGTCCCTGCCTTGTTACGTCAATCAGCACCAACGCACCTCACGCGCATGAAATTGCCCCCTGTGCGCTTGCTGAAATGGATGTGTACTGCGACTACCGGCAGACCACGCCAGCTCATGCGGGTGAAATGGTGATCGCGGCCCGTGAACACGGCTGGAGCGGGGAGCGTATACGGGGTGACCTGCCGGAGCTGGTAACGGATGCCTGCGCAAAGCCTGACTACCGCCGCCACGTATTTTTCCGCTCTCTGGGGCTGGGGCTGGAAGATATTGCTATCGCTGACAGCGTGCTGTCTCACCTCAAAGAACAGGATACGGAAAAATGAAGATCAGACCTTTTGGCGTTGAACAGTGGATGAACGAGTGGGAAACCCGCTGCGCGTATAACCTGGCAGAAACCTGCGTCGAGTCCCTGACCATGCAGCAGCTGCTGGACATGACGGGAAAAGCCGGCGAAGTGCTTGATGAGATGCTGAAAATCAGGATGACCTACGGCCACATTACCGGCTCCGGAGACCTGCGCCAGCTGATCTCAACGCAGTATGCCAGTCAGTCAGCAGAAAACGTGCTCATTACGCACGGCGCTATCGGGGCCAACGCGCTCATTTACGAAACCCTGGTCGAGCCGGGCGACACCGTGATTTCCGTGCTGCCGACCTATCAGCAGCACTATTCCATTCCGGCGAGCTACGGCGCCGACGTCAGAATTCTGCCGCTGCGCGAGGAAAATGGCTTCCTGCCGGATGTGGCTGAGCTGCGGACCCTGATAAACGACAGGACAAAGCTGATTGCCATAAATAACCCGAACAACCCCACCGGGGCACTGATGGATGAAACGCTGCTGCGTGAAATCATTAAGGTAGCCCGGGAGGCCGGCGCCTGGCTGTTGTGCGATGAGGTCTATCGCGGCACTAATCAGGAGGGGAACGGCTATACGGTAGCTGTTGCGGACATTTATGAGAAAGGGATCAGCACCGCGAGCATGTCAAAAGCCTACTCGCTGGCAGGCCTGCGACTGGGCTGGATTACCGCTCCCGTCTCTCTGCTGAAAGAGGTGGAAATTCATCGGGATTATAACACCGTGAGCGTGGGCATCCTCGACGACTACTTTGCCACGCTGGCGCTGAAGAACCGCGACAAAATTCTGGCCCGCAATCATAAAATACTGCGCGATAACCTGCAGGTGCTGGATGAGTGGGTGAGTAACGAACCGCTGATAAGCTACGTGAAACCCCGGGCAGGGACTACCGCGCTGCTGAAATACGATCTGCCACTCGGCTCCCGCGAGTTTTGCGTAGGTCTGCTGGAGCGCCATGGCGTGATGTTCACGCCAGGCGCAGTGCTGGATATGGAAGGTTATCTGCGAATCGGCTTTGCCAACAACAGCGAAGTCCTGCAGCAGGGACTTGCGCTGGTCAGCCGATACCTGCAGGAACTGTCAACCTGCTGAGCCATGTCTGAGTAAAACCACTGCCCGTTTGCGACCATCCTGACGGGCAGGACCAGTCAACAGAGAGTGTGTTTTATGTTCCTCAAAATGTACCAGGTGGACGCCTTTTCTGACCGGATTTTTGGCGGTAATCCCGCGGCAGTTCTGATACTGGAAGAGTGGCTGCCGGACAGCCTGATGCAGTCCATTGCGGCGGAAAATAACCTGGCTGAAACAGCCTTTGTGAAGCGTGCCGGTGATGGCTGGGATCTGCGGTGGTTTACACCCACTGTGGAGGTGGATTTTTGTGGCCACGCCACGCTTGCAACCGCACACGTTCTGGTAACGGAATATGGCGTAGCGGGACCGCTCTCGTTTTCCGCCCGCGTCGGGCAGCTCAGGGTTGAGGTGAAAGAGAACGGCTACCTCCTCGACCTGCCCTGCATCTCTCCGGAAAAGCTGGAGCAGCTTCCTGATGCCATCAGCCCGGACTTCACCGGTCAGGCTGAACACTGGTTCAGAAATTTCGAAAATATCTTTGTGGTGCTGCCCGGTGAGGATGCGGTCAGGGCATGCCAGCCTGATATGAATGCGCTTGCCGGACTGGGACCGGTCGGCGTGGTGGTGACAGGTAAGGGATCGGGTAGTCAGTACGATTTTGTTTCGCGCTACTTTGCCCCGGGCGCGGGCATTCCGGAGGATCCTGTGACCGGCTCGATACACGCTACGCTGGTGCCCTACTGGGCCGGAGAACTGGGTAAAAGCAAACTGTCTGCCTGGCAGGCCTCTCTCAGAGGCGGGCATCTCATTTGTGAGCTGAAAGAAGACAGGGTGGTTATTGAAGGGAAGGCGGTGACGTTCATGAGAGCGGAGATTTGTGTTCCCGTCTGACCGGTGTGAGTCTGGCCCGGTGAGCCGGACCATACTGCACCCTGCTGTTCATGCTGACTGAAGAGCGCCGGGCGCTCTTTGTATTGCTGCAGCTCAGCTGGCATCGGCCGTCACCTGCGCCGCGACAGGCGTTGTTTACGACAGCTCCAGACTGGATATTACGCGTTTCACCTCAGTGATCTGGTCTGGCCGCAGCGGTAATAACGGACGGGGCAGGCAGTTATCATCAGCCAGACCAAGAATGCCGGCCGCAGCTGAGATGACCCTGAAGCTGCCCCCATGCTGGCGAAAAAGCGCCCAGAGCGGGTTGAGCCGCTCACTTCGTTCCCGAACTTCTGCGTGGTTGCCCGCCGCCGCCGCTTCCGTAATTTTTTTCGCCACCACCGGGAACAGGCCGCCACACACCGAATACCAGACCTCGCAGCCGGCGCTCAGGCCGGTGCCTGCCGAGCTGTCACCGCTGATGCCGATCGTTACGTCTGCTGGCAGCCTGTTGCGCAGGCTTCTTACCCGGGCAGAGGCAGCCTCAGCATCTGCCGGAACACCCGGAATTTTAATCGAGCGTACGCCGGGCAGCGCTGCAATTTTCCCGTGCAGCTCATCTGAGAAGGTAAAATGGGTCGTGCCCGGATTGTCGTAGACGCAAAGCGGCACGGATACGTGACGGGCGAGCGTTTCAAACAGTCCGTACACTTCTGCATCATTCAGCGTCTGGTAAGAAACCGGCGGCAGCAGCAGCGCGCCTGCACCGGCTGCCTGTGCGTCATCGGCCAGCCGCAGCACCTCATCTGTGCTGACTGCCCCAACACACACCATGACAGGAATATTTCCGGCATTATCGACCGCCAGTCTCGCAATGCGCCCGCGCTGCTCACGCGTCATATAAGCGTAGCTGCCCGTCGATCCGAGCACGCCAAGCGAATCAACCCTCGCGTCGGTGAGCCTCTTCAGTATTTTCAGAAACCCTTTCTCATCCGGGGAGCCGTCCGTAAACGGAGTAAGCGGAAACGCGCTGAGACCTTTAAACATGACTTATCCTTTTCATTCCGGTTGACGGTCAGCAGGACGGGCATTGCTTTCTCATCGTGCTGATTAATGGCTGTGCACGCCAGAAGGCGAAGGCGTACCGTGAAAAACCATGGCGCGCCGCTTTCAGCGGCCTTTCTCGCTCACCGTCATGGTGAAAACGGCCACGCCGGTGCCGATGTTCATATAGGCATGCGGCGCATCCGTTCTCGCCACGGCCGCACACCCCGCGTTAATCACGAAGGTGGTTTCGCTGACGGCGAGCGTCAGGGTCCCTTCAGCCACGTGGAGCAGTTCACTTGTGCCCTCAGGGTGACCGGGCGATTCAAAGGTTTCGCCAGGATAAAGCCTCCACTGCCACAGCTCGACCATGTCCGGCCCGCTGGTTCCGGCGAGCAGGCGCGCGCTGCCGCCCTTCTCACCTTTCCACAGTACGGGGATTTCACCGGCCCCGATGAGTTGGACGGCGGGTTTACCGGCCACGTTGACGAAGTCTGCCACGGACAGGCCCATGGCGGACGCCAGGCGGCAGAGCAGCGCAATGCTTGGGTTGGCCCGGCACCCTTCTATCTCAACCAGCATACCCTTGCTGACGCCCGACAGGCGGGAAAGCTCATCAAGCGACATCTTTTTCTGGCTGCGATAAAGTTTTATCCGCGCGGAAACGGCCTCGTTTACCCTGGCGGCATCGGCATCGGTCGTTATATTGACTTTAATGGTCATTGGTCATTATCATGCAACAAATCAGTCATTACAGGATTATCGTATGTCAGCCGTGTCACCGTCAATCAGTCCCGAAATTTACCGCATCGCGCCGGGCTTTCGTGCGCTCAGCATCTGCGTTGAAGCGGCTCCCGTGGTCGATGAGCGAGTGGGTGAAGTCGCACTGCGGCAAGCCTGCGAGGCCGCGCTGGCAGGCCAGCCTGACTGGGCAGACGCCCACCTCAGCGCATGGGCGGATGTATTCCGGGCCTTCGGTGCAAAGCCTAAGCGCACACCCTGTTCAGCAGAAGCCCTGAGAAAACGCGTCATCAAGGATGGCACGATGGCCGCACTCGATCCGGTGGTTGATCTCTATAACGCCGTCAGCATCCGGTACGCCGTTCCGGTGGGCGGTGAAAATTTTGCGGCTTACGCCGGGATGCCACAGCTGGTTGTGGCTGACGGGACCGAAACTTTTGATACCATGAAGGACGGTCAGCCGGGAAGTGAGTCACCGGAGGCGGGAGAGGTTGTCTGGCGCGATGACACCGGCGTGACCTGCCGCCGGTGGAACTGGCGACAGGGCGTACGGACCCGGCTGAGCGTGGCGGACAGCAGCATGTGGTTCATCCTTGAGAGCCTGCCTGAAATGCCGCTGGAAGCGCTGCACGAGGCAGGCCGGATGCTGACAGACGGCCTGGAAAAAATGATGCCGGGCGCGCGCTGGCAGACCGTTCTCATCAGCAACGCGTCGTCTGACGTGCAGTAACTTTTGCTCTCCCGGCGCGTGCCGGGCCAGCTGCCTTTTGACGTCATACCAGAGAGTAAATATGTACCTGTCCGCAATACCGGCCGGTTTTATGACCGGGCTGGGACTTATTATGGCTATCGGCGCGCAGAACGCTTTTGCGCTGCGTCAGGGTCTTCAGCAGCGTTACGTTGCACTCGTTGTTGTGGCTTTCTCACTCAGCGACATAGTGCTCATCATGGCCGGCGTGGCCGGTACGGGAAAGCTGGTTCAGGCGTGGCCGGCCGCACTGCAGGTGCTGCGCTTTGGCGGGGCGGCTTTTCTGGCAGCTTACGGACTGATGGCCGCCAGAAGAGCCCTTAAGGGGGGGACGTCCTTCGCCCGGCAGAAGAAGCGGCTTCGGGCTGGAAAAAAGTGCTGCTGACCGGACTGGCATTTACCTTTCTGAATCCGCACGTCTACCTGGACACCATGATCCTGGTCGGCAGCCTGTCTGCCCGCTACCCGGGCGCGGGTAAGTGGCTGTTTGGCCTAGGCGCCTGCATGGCAAGCGTAGTCTGGTTCACCTCGCTGACCTGCGGTGCCCGCCTTTTGCAGCCGGTTTTCCGCAGGCCGCGTGCCTGGCAGATTCTGGACGCGCTGATTGCTCTGTTTATGCTGTCGCTGAGCGTCCTGCTCCTGTTCAGACCGCTGGATTAAAATGCGGGCCAGGACTACTGAGGCGCGATCAGGGTGCGGAGCCAGGCAAGTAGTTCAGCCTGCAGGCTGCCCGGCTCAAACGGTTCCGGTGACAGCAGGTAGTAGCGTGAACCATCCTCAGTAAAACCCTGCGGTGCCGCCAGCACGCCGCTCTCCAGATCGTCACAGACCTGGTACCACGAACCAATTGCCACGCCAAGTCCGGCCACGGCGGCCTGCAGGCTGAAGTAAAAATGGTCGAAAACCTGCCCCCCCGTGCCGGCTGCGGGCTGCCCTGCGGCGCTGGCCCACGACTGCCAGGCATCCGGGCGCGTACGGGTATGGAGGCGCTCAGCGTCCGGCGCCGGTACGGGGCCGGACGCCGTTGAGGTAAACCACCGGGATACTTTGTCCGGGCGGCATACCGGTCCGACCTTTTCCATAAAGAGAGGAGCGGCGTGATAGCTTTCCGGCCAGTCGAAATCATCACGCCGAATAGCCAGGTCCAGGCCGCTGGCAAATGAAAAAGGGCCGCCACCGGCCGCCAGATGTATGTCAGTGCCAGCATGCTGCGCCTGAAAGGCCGGCCAGCGCGGTATCAGCCAGCGCATCAGCAGCGTGGGTTCGCAGGACAATACCCACCGCTGCCGCTGTCGCGCGCTGGCGCGCAGGGCGTCAACGGCCTGCTGCATGACCTCAAGCCCTTCGCCAACCGCACGGGCAAGCCTGTGGCCGGCATCGGTCAGGAAGACGCGACGACTGCGTCGCTCAAAGAGAAGCACGCCCAGTTCGTCTTCGAGCAGTCGCACCGCCCGGCTGACCGCGCCGTGGGTAATATGAAGCTCAGCGGCCGCCCGGCTGAAGTTCTCAAGGCGCGCCGCGGCTTCAAAACTGCGTAAGGCAATCAGTGAGGGCAGACGAGGAGAAAATAGTGGTGATCCAGACTCACAGTTTTTGTCAGAAAACATCGTTA
The DNA here is from genome assembly GCF_002101395.1 of Pantoea alhagi. Lineage (NCBI taxonomy): Bacteria > Pseudomonadati > Pseudomonadota > Gammaproteobacteria > Enterobacterales > Erwiniaceae > Pantoea > Pantoea alhagi. Next base: position 4,002,221 of record NZ_CP019706.1, read on the forward strand.
TTCACCCGTATATGCGCACAGTAAAATTCCGCACATTCATTGATTTATACCGGAAAACATTATGACTGAACTGCTAGCTGTTATCACCATCACAATACTCGCCGTCATCAGCCCCGGGCCCGATTTTGCCATGGTTTCACGCAACAGCCTGTTGCTGTCGCGCCGCGCGGGGCTGCTGACGGCATTCGGGATCGGACTGGGCGTTCTTGTCCACGTCTCGTACACGCTGTTTGGCGTGGGGCTGCTGATACAGCAGTCGCTCTGGCTGTTTAACGCCATCAAGCTGGCCGGCGCCGTTTACCTTATCTGGCTGGGCATAAAAATGCTTCGCACAAAAGCCAGCGGGGCGGTGACTGACAGCCGGGTTGCTCCCCTGTCAGATCTGGGGGCCCTGCGCACCGGATTCCTGACAAATGCACTGAATCCCAAAACCACTATTTTTATCGTCAGCCTCTTTATGCAGGTGGTGAAGCCTGAGACGCCGCTGATGGTACAGATTGGCTATGGACTGTTTATCTCGGTGGCACATATGGTCTGGTTCAGCCTTGTGGGGCTGTGCTTTTCTGCGGGCATGGTCCGCGACCGCTTTCTGGCCGTGCGTCACTGGATAGACAGAACTTTCGGCGGCCTGCTGGTGATTTTTGGCGTGCTGCTTGCGTTAGCCAGCCGGACGCGTTAAGGCCGGCATGGTCGTAATATAATGGTTAAGAAACATCGTAAGGGTTAAAGATGGAAATAAGCTGGAAGGCATTGCGGGGCAGCAGCCTCAGCGCACGGCAGCTGCATGATATTCTGGCGCTGCGCATCGCGGTCTTTGTCGTGGAGCAGACGTGCCCGTTTCAGGATATTGACGGGCAGGATCTGCCTGAGAGTACCCTCCACGTTGCCGGCTACAGCAACGAAAAGCTTGTCGCCTACGCAAGGGTGCTGCATGTGGATGACTCTCCTGATGCGGCGAAAATCACGCGGGTGATTGTTGATGACGCATTCAGGGGACAGAAACTGGGCGTCAGGCTGATGGAAAAAACGATGTCCCTTATTCACGATTATGAGCCGGGCAAGGCGATAAAGCTCTCGGCACAGTCTCACCTCGTCAGGTTCTATGAGGGATTCGGGTTTAAAACGGTGTCCGGTGAATACCTGGATGACGGCATCCCCCATAAAGACATGGAGTATGCGGACGCCTGAGTCTTACCGCGCCTGACGGCCCGGCGCTCCCTGCTCCGGGCCGGACGTTGCCCGGACTGGCAGGAATTTCTGATAAACAGGAGGCAGCAGAAGCGCGCCAGCCATGAATAATTTGTCCCCGCCTTCAGCCAGTAACACATCTCCTGGAAAACGACCGTTTTTCAGACTTCCGCGGGCGCTGCTGAGATGGCTTGCCGCTTCCGCTCTGCTGAGCTTCCCACAGGGCGCCGGTCCGATTGCTTTCTCGCTGCTTGCACTCAGCGTGACAGGGAATAGCAGGGGCGGTGCGGCCATGATACTGGCAATGACGGCCGCACAGATTGCCGGCGTGCTGCCGTTCACGCGGCTGGGCTCCCGGTACGGCCCCGTGCGTTACCTGCGATTCCTGATAGTGTTTCGTACCCTCTCTTTTTTCTCCATCGCCCTGGCAGCCTGGTTCCGTTTGCCGTTTCCGGTCATGATTGTCCTTTCCGGTATGGCGGGCCTGGTAACGGGTGCCGCCCAGGGATATCTGCGGGTCATCCTGAATCATCTGGTTGATGCGGGCGGTCTGCCCCGTGCGCTCGGACTGGCCGCCTCGCTGAATGAAGTCATTTTTGTTCTGGCACCGGTGGTGGCGTCCGCGCTGGGCACGCTTTCCCCGGCCCTTTCACTGTGCGTGATAGCGGCCCTGGGCCTGCTGCCGGCCCTGCTCCTACCCGGCCAGGACGTGCACAATTCACCGCCAACGGCAGTCAGCAGGCAGAGGACATTAACCCGGCCTGTGGCGCTCTGGCTGGTCTGTGCCACAGCCGTTGCGGCTGTCGTCGGGGCCACAGAGATAGGGGCCGTCGCGCTGGCGCTTGAGTTTCACTACACGCCTGCCTACGCCGTAATTTTTACCGTTCCTTTATGTCTGGCCTCGGTAATCGGCGGGGCGCTGGTGAGCATCCGTAACCGTATGTCAGCGCCCGGCACCGTACTGATACAGCTTCTGGTTATGATCACCGGAGCGATAGCGGTGGCAGTTAACTGCTCGGTAATAACGACCATCATGGGCGTCATTTTTATCGGTTCAGTGACGGCACCTCTGGGTACGCACTTTTCTCTGATACTGGACAGGTTGTCTCCCCCGCATCAGAAGGCTCAGGTATTTGCGCTGCTGCGTACGGCCATTGCTGCTGGCATTATCATCGCAAGCGCGCTGCTGACAGCCGGATCGCTGTCATTTTCTCTGACTGTTCTCACAGCTTTTTTAAGCGTCGTTACTGCAGCTATGGCGGCTGGGATAAGGAGAAAGTGATTGTCTCAGGGGATTCAGAACGCAGGAAAACAGCTCCCGTGTTAATTCTCACAAAAGCGTGCAGATCTGCTTACTAAGGTTTCGCGGTTTTTTTAGATTGAAAGTCTGGAATGTCCGCTTTTCGCTCATAGCAGACTTTAAAATACCAATAATATCTGTAGATTTTCCATTCCACATAAATGCTGACATGAGCCTGCGGGTAATGACGATTCTGGAAGAGATGGCTCCTAAAACCGAGGTCTACTCTATCGATGAATCATGGCTATTTCTGCAGGGCATGGGAAAGCTGGTGTGCTGGGAAACTTATGGCCGCGAGATACGCCGCCGCGTACAGCGTGAAACGCATCTGACGCTGGGGGTTGGCATCGCGCCAACCATGACGCTGGCGAAGCTGGCCAACTATGCCGCTAAGCGATGGACCAAAACGGGCGGCGTGGTCGTGCTTACCGATCCCGTGCGTCAGAGAAAACTGATGGCGCTGGTAGATGTCAGTGAGGTCTGGGGCGTGGGAGCGCGCCTTAGCAAGCATCTTAACGCTATGGGCATTAAAAAGGCGTTAGATCTGGCGACTGCCGATACTCACCTGATTCGTAAAAAATTTAGCGTGGTACTGGAACGCACGGTGCGTGAACTGCGTGGCGAACCTTGTCTGGCGTTAGAAGAGATCCCCTCCGCCAGGCAACAAATTGTTTGCAGCCGCTCCTATGGCGTTAAAGTGACGGATAAAGATGCGGTACGTCAGTCGATATGTGCTTTTGCCGAACGCGCCGCCGAGAAACTGCGTGAAGACAGGCAGTTCTGTCGCTCTGTTACGGTTTTCTTTCGCACCAGCGGTTATGACACTGCAGGCGGATATTGTTCCCGACAGGGAGCGGTGACCTGTCAGATCCCAACCAATGACACGCGCGACATCATTAAAATGGCGCTAAGCATATTTGAACAGATATGGTTGCACGGGCCACGCTATGCGAAAGCCGGCATTATCCTGGGCGACTTTTACCAAAATGGCGTGGCGCAGCCGGGACTGTTTGATGAGATCAAACCCAGGGTAAACAGCGAAGCGCTGATGCGTGTTGTTGACAGCCTGAATCATACCCGGCGCGGCACGCTCTGGTTTGCCGGTCAGGGTATTCAGAAGCCCTGGCAGATGAAGCGTGAAATGCTTTCCCCCGCCTATACCACACGGTTTTCCGACCTCCCTCACGTTCGTTAGAACATCCATAGCGGATGTCAGCGCGCTGGCATTCCGCTTTTACCGGCTGTCACAGATTTTGCAGGAACCCTGACGCATCGGCATAATGATAAAAATTTATCATCCGGGATAAAGCAATGAAAAAAGTTTCTATGGCTGCTGTTGCTAAAGCAGCCGGAGTCGGTATTGCCACCGTCGATCGTGTTTTAAACAACCGGACGCCGGTCCGCCAGGAAACCAGACAAAAGGTTTTGCTGGCGGCGGAACGGCTGGGATACCGTGAAGAGATGCTGAAGGTAATGGCCAGCGAGAAAAAGCCGGAAAAAATTCCCGTTCGTATGGGTTTTATTCTGTTATCAAAAGATCACTCTTTCTATCAGCCGCTTGCAGACGCATTACGGCGCTACGCACATGAGTACGCCCAACATGAACCTGAGTTTTTATGGCGTGATATTCAGAATGTAGAGAGCATGGTGACCTCTCTGGAGAGCCTGGCAAAGCGGGTTGATGCCATTGGCCTGGTGGCCCTTGACCACCCATTGATACGACACACCATTAAAAAAATTGCCGCCTCTGGCGTTCAGGTTTATGCCCTTTTTTCTGATTTCTCGCCCTGTGGACATGCTGGCTATATTGGACTGGATAACCAAAAAGCGGGACGTACCGCCGGATGGTTTGCCGATCGCTTATTACAAAGCCAGGGCGTTATTGGCGTTTTGCTGGGCGACCATCGTTTTAACTGTCAGGAAAGCTGTGAGATCAGCTTTCGCTCCTTCCTGCGTGAAAAAAATAACGGTTATGTGGTTCTTGAGCCGTTAAAAACGCATGAAAACGTTGAGGGCGGCTATTCAGCCACAAGAACATTGCTCAAAAATCATCGCGATCTTGCCATGATCTACGCGCCTTGCGGTGGAATAGAAGGCGTTCTTGAAGCCATTAAAGAGAGCGGTCGACAGAACATAAAATTGCTTTGCCATGGTCCGGTGGTGAATGGCGACCTCGCGCTTATTGAAGGCCACATTGAAGTGATGATCAGACATCGAATTGATTTAATTGCGGAAACAGCCGTGCGCGCGTTTATCAATAACTTCCACAACGGTGATGCCATCCCGGTTCATATAACCGTGCCTTTTGATCTGGTGATCCGTGAAAATATTTAACCCGGTAACAGGGTAATCCTGCCTCAACCGTCAAATGATAGAAACACATCATAATTATGATATAAAAAATCATGATCGCCATCAAAATATGAAAATTTCATTGTTGCTGGCAATGAAATTTTCGTTTGATACTGCCTGCACATTTTACCGTGCGGGAAGAACATACTATGCCTCTTTTTATCGCCAACGCGCCCTGCAGCTGGGGGGTGGACGACCCGAAAAATCCCTATTTACCCGCCTGGCAGAAAGTCCTGCATGAGGCGGCGCAGGCGGGCTACAAAAGCATAGAGCTTGGCCCCTGGGGTTATCTGCCGGTACAGGCAGATGAACTGAAGGAGGCTCTGGACAGGCACGATCTCTCTCTTGTTGCCGGTACCATTTTTGACGATCTGGTCAGCGAACAGAATTTTCCGGCGATGGTGGAGCTTACGCATAATATCTGCCGCAACCTTAAAGCTGCGCCCTCCGCCGAAAAAGCTCATGGTAATAATAAGCCAGCCCCCTACCTGGTCATTATTGATTTTGGCAATCCGCAGCGTGCCGCTTTAGCGGGCCAGCCGACAAAAGCCCCCCGTCTCTCTGCTGCTGCATGGCAAGCCATGATGGCGCATATATCCGCACTCAGTGAGATAGCCTGGAAAGAGTACGGCGTGCGCCCGGTGATCCATCCGCATGCCGGAGGATGCATTGAATATCAGGACGAAATTGAGCAACTGGTGACGGATATTCCCCATTCCGTTGCCGGTCTCTGTCTGGATACTGGCCATCTGTTTTATTCCGGCATGGATCCCATTACCGCTCTCGACAAATTCTGGGATCGCATTGACTACCTTCATTTTAAGGATATCAACGCCTCCGTATGGCGGGAGGTTATTAACGATGAGATCGATTTCTTCTCCGCCTGTGCCCGGGGCGTAATGTGCCCGCTGGGCAGCGGAGCGATTAACTATCCGCGAATTCATGCGTTTCTGCGACAGCGTCATTATCAGGGCTGGATCACTATCGAACAGGAAAGGGATCCGCGCGATGCCGATACCAGTCTGCGCGACGTCACGGCAAGCCTGAACTATCTGCAATCCATTGGTTTTTAAGGAGACGGAAATGATTAATGGCATTAATCCCCTCGGACATTCGTTGCGCTGGGGTATGGTAGGCGGCGGCGAAACCAGTCAGATTGGTTATATTCATCGTTCAGCGGCGCAGCGTGACAGCGCCTTCACGCTGCTGGCCGGCGCATTTGATGTTAATGCTGAACGCGGCCTGGCGTTTGGCACCGCACTGGGCGTTCAGCCGGAACGCTGTTATCCCGACTATGAAAGCCTGTTTGCCGCAGAAGCCGCACGGGAAGATGGCATTCAGGCGGTCTCTGTCGCCACGCCCAATAATACGCATTTTGCCATTTGCCGGGCGGCGCTACAGGCTGGCCTGCATGTGATCTGCGAAAAACCGTTGTGCTTTACCACCCAGGAAGCCGATGAGCTTGAGCGTTTAAGCGCAGAAAAAAACAAAATTATCGGCGTCACCTATGGATATGCCGGTTACCAGCTCATCCATCAGGCGCGGGAGATGATTGCTGCCGGCGAGCTGGGCGATATCCGGATTATCAATATGCAGTTCGCCCACGGCTTTCACAGCGAGGCGGTAGAGTTAAAAAACCCCAGCACGCGCTGGCGCGTCGATCCGCGCTTCGTGGGGCCCAGCTATGTGCTGGGAGACCTGGCGACACATCCTTTATTTATTGCGGAAACCATGGTGCCGGGGCTGCAGGTTAAACGCCTGATGTGCGCCCGTCAGAGCTTTATTGAAAGCCGCGCGCCGCTGGAGGATAACGCGTATGTACTGATGGAGTTTAGGAATGGCGCGGTGGGTAGCATGTGGGCTTCGGCGGTAAACGCCGGCGCTATGCACAGTCAAAAGATACGAATCACAGGCTCCAGAGCCAGCCTGGAATGGTGGGATGAACAACCCAATCAGCTGCGCTATGAAGTCCAGGGCGAACCGGTACGCATTCTTGAGCGAGGCATGGGTTATCTTAACGCGCGCGCTCTGGAAGAAGATCGTATTAGCGGCGGCCATGCGGAAGGGTTATTTGAAGCCTGGTCAAATCTCTATCGTCGTTTCGCGCTGGCAATAGATGCGACAGATCGCGGCGATACGGCGTTCCTCAGTGATTTCTGGTACCCGGATGTACATGCGGGTCTGGCGGGGGTGCGCTGGGTAGAAAATTGCGTGCGTTCGGCAGATGCGGGCGCCGTGTGGGTGGAGTGCTGAAACGGAGCGGGAGCATTGCGGCTCCCAATTCCCTGCTTCAATATTGGTCCGTTTTCATCGTTAAATGGCTAATAAGCTACTCACGCCTCTTTAAAAGCGCAGCCCCTCTGCCATATGAATAAAGACCTCAATCGCTTTTGGCAGTTGCTGTTCGGGCTGTTCCGCCGCGGCAACCCACAGGGCCGCATTCAGCGCTGCGCCGTTAAGTAGCCGCGCCGCCGCTTCCACATCAACCGGTTTTACTACGCCACGTTCGATCAACCCGGCTACCGCGCTGCGTGTCGCCTCAAAACAGGCATTCTGGCTGGGCCAGCCTGACGGTTCGCCTAAAAAAGCGGGGCCATCCAGCAATACGATACGCTGGACCTCTGCATTGAGCGCCATTTTTATATAGGCGATACCCTCAGCCAGTAAACGATCCCAGCCCTCTTCAGCGGTACTGGCGATCTCTTTTGCCCGCTGCGCCATTTCGCCATCCACCTGTGCCACCACCGCAGCCAGCAGCCCGCGCTTGTCGCCGAAATTATGATACAGCGCGCCACGAGTCAGCCCCACGCTTGCCGTCAGCTCATCCATTGATGCCGCAGCGAACCCTTTTTCCGCAAACGCTTTGCGCGCTGCAGCGATAAGCTTGTTTCTGTTTTCTTCCATCATTTCAGCACGACGTCCGACAGCCACTTTTTTCTCCCTGTTTGACATACGGTACGTATTTGTTTTGACATACGCAGCGTATGTGTTATCTATTTAACATACGATTTGTATATTAAATGAATTGCGTGTCTCACGCATCCCCGTCTGTAACAGCTAAAGAGAGGTAGCTAATAATGGAACGCGAAACGATTTTCCCGGCCAGTCGCCATGCTCTGTATGAACAGCACGGCTATTCAGCTGCTATTCGTTCGGGTGATTTGCTGTTTGTCTCCGGGCAGGTCGGCAGCCGTGAAGATGGCTCACCGGAGCCGGATTTTGCCGCGCAGGTCAGGCTGGCATTTGAAAACCTGCGGTTAACACTCAAAGCCGCAGGCTGTGGGTTTGACGATCTGGTTGATGTCACTACTTTTCACACCGATCCTGAAAACCAGTTTGCAACCATCATGGCCGTTAAACAGGAGATCTTTCCCCAGGCACCCTATCCAAACTGGACGGCGGTTGGGGTTAACTGGCTGGCCGGTTTCGATTTCGAAATAAAAGTTATTGCCCGAATACCATAAAGCGTCTTGAGAGGTCATAAGCTTTTCCCGCTGCTGTTCATGTCGCGCGTCTGTGCAACAGCAGGCGCTTTTCGCCTCAGCAATATGGCGGCAAATGACCGCTCTTTCCCTGTGGTTGCATCTGGATGTCCGCACCGTAGGCGACATGGGCAAGCTGCCCGACAGCCTGCCGGTATTCCTTATCCCGGATATCCCGTTTAACCTCAATACGCTGCTAATTATTCTGCCTTACTCGGCGGGGCTCGCCGTGGTGGGACTGCTGGAGTCAATGATGACGGCCACTATCGTGGACGATATGACGGACACGCCGGGCGATAAAAACCGCGAGTGCAAGGCACAGGGCATTGCCAATATCTGCACCTCATTTATCGGCGGCATGGCGGGTTGCGCAATGATTGCACAATCCGTTAGATACCCGTACATATACCGTGACCGGACAAGTCTTTTTTGCCTCATCTGACCGCTTCACCAACCACTTCGACTTCCACGAGGCGATTAAACATGTGGTAATTGACGTAACGCATGCCCACTTCTGGGACATTACCTCAGTAAGCGTGCTGGACCGCGTGGTAATTAAATTCCATCGCGAAACGGGCCTGATTTACACGCCCTTTTTAGTTTTAATGATATAACCGCAATCTAAAAGCCGGGTATGCTTTCATCGTTATCCGGTTTAACTCATCGTCAGCAAGCCCGCCTGCGGTCAGAAAGATTTATTAATCAATCCATCCACGCATAAAATAGAGCATCTCTGCATAATCGTATCCCGCTTCAACGCCCCGAAATGATGCCAGTCGCTTTACGCCATCGAGTGAGATAAGCGCATTTCTTGCCGCAGACATCTGCGATTGATGTTCTGCCAGCATCGCCAGTTTCTCCACTAAATAATCGCTGATATTGATATACAGCGCGCCACGCGAACTGTCCCAGGATGAGGAGTTACCCCACCCGGCAGCCGGATACTCATACGCGGCGATCAGGCGCAGCGAACGCGGGTTTTTGGTAGGACGTGTAGCGGCAACACAGCAGTTATAGACCCACTGATGCTCCTGATGAAACGAGGGAACCGGCATCAGCAGCAGCTCAGGCTGAATTTCTTCAATAAGCGTATCCAGCTGCTGAACACAGCCAGACTGGCTTGAAGAGGCCAGATCGAAGCACTCCCCCTCGTTAACAAAATTCAGCACGGAATAGTGCGCCCCGGCGCTGTTCATAGCGGCGGCCAGCTCCTGATAGCGCCGGGAAGCAGGAACATAACGCTGCCCACGCAGATGGGTTTCCCCTTTCAGTATCACTACCGCAATATGCACCTCAATACCGGCGTCGACAGCTCTGGCGATGCTGCCGCCGCAGCCCAACTCTGCATCATCAGCGTGCGGGCTGATGATCAGCCAGCGTCGGTAAGAAAAAAGCTGTTCCATGATCAGTTCACCCCTTTCATACCGGCTACCACGCCGAACGTCTTCAGAAAAATATAGATATCCATTCGGGCGCGACGGCGACGGCTGTAATAGCGATCAATCGCCACGCGACGGTGATAAGGCAGATCGTCACGCCCTGATACCTGCCACAGGCCGGTAATACCGGGTTTTACGGAACAGTAATAGCGGTAACTGCGCCCATATTTATCTTTTTCATACGCCGCGATGGGACGCGGTCCGATAACCGACATATCGCCCCGGAGTACATTAATAAACTGCGGAAGTTCATCAATACTGGTTTTACGAATGAAGGCGCCGAAACGGGTGACGCGCGGATCGTTTTTTACCACGCTGTAGAGCTGCAGCTCATGCCGTATACGCGCCTGTTCAGCAGCAGAAACTTTCTCCATCGGCAGCATGGAGGTAAATTTCAGGCAGTAAAAGATTTTGCCACCCTGCCCCATTCTGGGATGGCTAAACAAGGGTTTCATACCTGTTAGCCACAGAATTAGCGCCGTGATTAACATAAACGGCATGAGCAGAAGCAAACAAAATGAGGCAACAAGGATATCGAAAAAGCGTTTCTTTATCGTCATAGCAACCTCTGAAAGGCGACAGCCATCCGCTATGTAAAAACATCACGCAATCTAAAGATACAGATTGAAATATAAGCAAGATCAAGTAAACCTACTCAGATCACATGGTGAAACCCTGCAGATAATATGCATTAATTTCAATATATTAGGCAGCGCAAAAAGAGGAGTATTCAGAGTTTCCTTACTATTCTGGGAAATAAAACATCTGACGGGATGGCTTTTAGGTGGCGAATAAAAACGGTTTATTGCCGGTTTACCCCTGTGTAGCGCTAAAATAGCGTGCCGATCAGCCCCACATGAGTGAGGCTTGATCCGTTGAGGCAGGCTTACTGTCTCATTCCTATGGCAAGCCGGTTAAAGGCTGACATAAGCGAAACGGCGAAAGTGAGATCGGAAATTTCAACATCGGTAAAAAACTTATTGAGCGGTTCAAAGTCGTCATCAGAGGCAAATGTCTCATCAACCCTGACCAGCGCTTCTGCCCATTGCAAAGCAGCTTTTTCTTTATCATCGAAATGGTGGCTGACGCGCCATCCGGCAAGCGCATCAATCTTAGCGTTCTCTACCCCCGATTCCCGCAGTGATTTCGCATGCATTTCAAGGCAGAAGGCACAGCCGTTCATTTGAGAAACGCGCAGATAGATAAGCTCAACAAGCACCTTTCCCAGCGTGCTGTTTTCTAAGGCTTTTTTAGTGGAAATCAGGCCCATATAAGCGTCATTAGAGAGTGTGAAATAAGGCAGACGAAGCGTGGTCATGATCTCTTCCTTTTGAGGTAAAGTTCAAAAGATTATCACCCTGAAAAGAGACCATTTTCTCTCTGGTGCTGTCAGAACGCCGCGCTTCTGATTACAGATATCTCCTCACAGCCCTCATATGCAAAATGTTGCCAGCCGATCCTATCGCGAAGGGCGAATCACTGTTGCCAGACAGGCGGTTGCAGCAAAAAGAATAAGCGCGCTTATCACGCCAGCTCCCTCCAGCACAGCGCCGAACAGAGGCGTACCTACAGCCTGACCCAGCGCCAGAACCAGAAAAGGAATGCCAAGGCCTAAATCTGGTCTGTCCGGGAGGAGGTTGATGCCCTGTATCAGATAAACACCTGAAGAAACGATATAGGCAGCACCGAAGACGCTCATGGCAACGAAACCATAAACTGGTGACAGCGAAGCGGCAGTCAATCCCACCATTGCTGTCGCCATTACAAGCAGTGCAAATATATGGATGCGTGCGGTACCGAACCGGTTAGTTAAAATACCCGTCAGGGACCCACCGATACCAGCCACGCCAAGTGCAATCCAGGCCCAGCCGATATCCGTATCGGTAAACCCGTACTTGCCACGTAAAATATCCGCTCCAAATGTCCAAATTGCCGTGCTGGAGAGGCCCATCAAAAATGCGCTAATGCAAAGCGTCAGGAGACCGGGACGCGTTAAGATTTTAAAGCTAACTTTCCCTACATCGGTACTGGTATAGGCAGGAATGGCAAACCAGAGCCAGAGGGTTACGGCTCCGCCAGTTAGTGCAAATAAGGCATAAAGCTCGCGCCATGCTCCGACAGCTACCAGCGTCGTTGCTCCAGAAAACATGATACCCGCCGCCGTCCCGGCGTTAATTATCGCGTTAGCTTTTGGACGCGCCTTCCCGCTGAAGTGACGCGTGACAGCAGTAGCCAGCGGAGGGGATGTCAGGCCGGTACTTAATCCCGCGAGCGCAATGCCTGCGCCCAGCCCCGCGCCTGAAGAGGCAACGAAAACCAGCCCCATGCCCGCCGTTGCGGCGAAACCGGCCGACAGCGCAATCGTACGGGCGCTGAGTTTACCGCTGCCATAAAAAGTGAAAAGAATACCCGCACAGTATGCGGCAAAGGCGCCGCTTCCAACCCATCCTGCCATAGTGACATCAAGGGAGAGTTCGGCACGAATCTGAGGTAAAAGCAACCCATAAGCAAAGCGCGCCAGACCGTAGGAAAGCGCGGTCAGAGTAAAAGCTGCGGCGATCAGATTAAGTCCGGATCTCATCCGTTGCGCGCTCGGGCAATGTCAACCAGCAAAAGCGCGGCATCCCGCGCATCGTTGGTGAGCGCGTGGCTGGCGACGCTTGCCGCCGCCGTCGCGCCTTCAAACAGTATCCAGATTTGGGCGCTCAGATGTGCGTCATCATAGCCAAGAACACGCCGCACACGCTTTGCAATCTCATCACGAAATTCACCTTTCTGCTGGCCGACCAGCGAAACGATTTCAGGACTGGCCTCGCTATACTCGCTACGCGCGCGCAGCAACATGCATCCGCGCGCGCCATGCTGTTCCAGCCAGCATTGCAGCGTATCGAACAGTGACCCGATCGGATCGGCGTTCGCCGTCTCTTCTGCTAAGCGCGCCATAAATGCACGATGCCTTGCTTCAAGCACGGCAATCACCAGCCCGTCACGCGTGCCAAAATGCTTATAGAGCGTGCGGGTCGAGACGCCCACGGGCGCGATAACACGATCGACACCCACGCCCCGAAAGCCTTCAGCTTCAAATATGCGCGCAGCACCCACAATGATTTCATTTCGTTTATTCATAAACAAAGTGTAAAACGATCGCTTTACACGTCAAGTCTGTTTTTTAAACCACCGGGCTTTATGCTGATTCCCGCACCACCAGTTGGCCGGAAAGCGTGATGCGCTGCGGGGGAAGATCCGGCTCGCTCAGCTTGCGCAGGATCAGGGCGGCGGCCTGTCGGCCTGTCTCTTCGCTGGCAGAGGAGACATAAGTGAAGGATGGCGAGGTAAGGTTAACATGCAGCATATCTTCGAAGCCGAGCAGCGCCACCTGTTGCGTGAGAAACACATCTTTGCCAGGCGTACGACCAACCTGATAAATAGCGCTGATACTGCCAATCATCGCATTTGGTGAATGGCAGAGCAGCGCCGTAATTGTGTTGTTATTCTCCAACAGATGACGCGTTACCAGGCTTGCCGCCTGGGTACTTTCAGCACAGGCGGGCGTTAATGTCTCCCGAAGCGTCATCCCGTACTGTGCCAGGGCGCTGCTAAAACCCAACAGACGCTGCTGGCGAATCCGATCGTTCTCCGTGCCGCCGATATAGGCGATATTACGGTGGCCGCGTTCAATCAGATAGCGGGTGGCCTGAGAGGCTGCCTGCCGGTTATCTCGCATCACTAAATTACAGCCATCCTGTTGCAGGGATTGCGAAACCACCACCAGCGGCAGCGGACAGCGGCGGATCTTTTCCGGCAGCAAGGCGGCGGTGACATCTGATGCCAGATAGATCACTCCCGCGACGCCCTGCTGTTTGAAGGAGAGCAGGCAGCGCTCAAGCGCGTCGCCTTCATCCTGCGGCTGTCGCAGAAATACCATATAGTGCTGACGTTCCAGCTCCTGCACGATACTCGCCATCACTTTAACGGCAAAGCTGTCGCTGAAATCAGGCACAATCAGGCCAATCAGGTTGGAAGTATTGGCGCGCAGATTGGCGGCGGCCACATTATGCACATAGCCCAGCGCGCTCATCGCTTCATGCACCCGCGCTATGGTGGCAGCGGAAATCTTTCCTTTCTGACGCAGCACCAGCGATACGGTTGAAACCGACACGCCAGCCTGTTTAGCGACCTCAACGATGCTAACCCTTTTCACATTTTCTCCCTGAAGGTACGGCTTATCCGCCAGAGTAAAGCCTCCTGGGAAAAGCCAGGAGGCTTTTTTACTGCCCGCCTCGCTTATTTGCCCAGCACCAGGGACATTTTCTGGGCGATAAATTGCGCCCGTGCACCAAAGATCACCTGAATGCCTCTCTCACCGACAAATACCACGCCACGCGCTCCCAGCGCGTTCAGCCCGTCTTTATCCACCTGCCCGCCCTGGGCAACTTCAAGACGCAGACGAGTAATACAGGCGCCCACGGAATCAATATTACGCGCGCCGCCCAGCAGAGCAATGATCTCCGTAGCCAGTTCGTCGTCTGTTTTATCACTGGCATCGGCAGTGATATCTGCCCGACCCGGAGTTTTGATATCAAAACGGCGGATCACAAAGCGGAAGGTAACGTAGTAAATCAGCCCCATCGGCACCCCGATGATGATGGCATTGAGAAAGTTGGTCTGATACCCGTTAAACGAGGGCAGGATGCCAAACGAAATATAGTCAATCAGCCCGGCAGAGAAAGATTTGGCGATATGCGCATGCATCAGATACATACACATATAGGAGAGCCCGGCCATCACTGCGTTAAACACATAGAGGATCGGCGCGACAAAAATAAAGGTAAATTCAACCGGTTCGGTAATCCCGGTCAGGAAGCAGGTCAGCGCGGCGGAAAACAGGATCCCCGCAGCGATTTTTTTGTTTTTGGTTTGCGCCTCATGGTACATCGCCAGGCAGGCCGCCGGCAGTGCAAACAGCATTAACGGGAATTCGCCCTGCATGAATTTACCGGCATTCTGGTAAGTGTCGCTGCTAAAAGATTTCGTGCCTTCCTCCAGCATTTTAAACCAGATGGTCTGGTCGCCATGAATAACCTGCCCCGCCTGGGTCGTGTAATCCCCGAATGAATACCAAAAAGAAGGATACCAGATGTGATGCAGCCCAAGCGGGATCAGCGCACGCTCCACCAGCCCGAAAATAAACGTCGACGCGGCCTGGTTATCGCCGTTTACCACTACCGACAGCGCATCAATACCGGACTGAATATATTGCCAGATATAGGGTAACAGCAGACCCAGCAGGAAAGAGAGAAACGCGGTGGCAATAGCGACAAAGCGTTTGCCTGAGAAAAAGCCGAGAAACTCCGGCAACTGAATGGTGTGAAAACGGTTGTAGCACCAGGCTGCCAGAATGCCGCACAGCAGGCCGCCGAACACGCCCATTTGCAGCGTAGGAATACCGACCACCATTGCATACTTTCCGCCCTGTGCAGCCATTTCCGGGGTAATCGACAACACGGTGCCGATCGTCATATTGGTAATAAACACCGAGACGGCAGCCGAGAGTGCAGCAATCCCTGATTCAGAGGCCAGCCCCACGGCGGAGCCAATAGCAAACAGCAGCGGCAGGTTATCGAAAATCACCCCGCCCGCATTCATCATTAGCGGTAAGTGGAACTTATCCCCGAACGCCAGCAGCAGCCCGGCGGCGGGCAACAGAGAGATAGGCAGCATCAATGCGCGCCCAATCATAGAAAGCTTAGACAGCGACTTCACAAACCCTGATATCACACTCATTTTCTTCCCCGGGTTAAGGCCGTTACCTGCGCTAAAAACGCGCTGTTATTGTAAGTAGAACGTTTTATTAGAACGTTCTACCATCGTGAAATAAGTGATAACGGCGTGCAACAGAAATTTTACGCACGGTCATAGGGAATTATGATTGTTTGAATTCCATCAAAGATCGCGCTGGCGCTTATTTTATCTGCAACGCTAAAGCCGGACAGAAACGCGCTTGCCAGACGTGCGGCATTAACCTACCATTAGTAAGTTACTGTTAGTAGGTAAACTGAAAATGAGGTCATTGATATGCACGCACTGATCGTTTCTGCCCATCCCGATAGTCAGTCACATACCCAGGCGATAGCTTCACAGGTGGCCCATGGCGTTGCCGCCAGCGGCATACATACTTTTGAGCAGGTCAACCTCGCTGCGGAGCAGTTCGATCCGCGTTTCAGCCAGGCTGACTATGAGCAGTTTAAACATGGCTCGCCATTACCTGCTGATGTGCTGGCCGAACAGCAGCGGCTAAACCGTGCTAATGCGCTGGTGCTGGTCTATCCCGTTTACTGGTGGTCATTTCCGGCACAGCTAAAAGGCTGGATCGACCGGGTATTTACCCATGGCTGGGCATATGAAGAAGCCGGGGATAAGGTCATCGGAAAGCTTGGACATCTGCAGGTGCATCTTCTGGCGCTGGGCGCAGCCACCCCGCGCACTTATCTCCGTCGCGGTTATTTCAGCAGCATGCGCACTCAAATTGACCTGGGTATTTTTGGCTACTGCGGCGCGCCGGTGATAACCAGCGAACTGCTGTTGCCTGCTGATGAAAACTATCCCGACGCACATTACACCCTGGCCTATAATCTTGGCCGACAGTTGTTTGAACAGAAGGAAAAGATATGAATCAGGCTCCACGCCAGCGTATGACTCATCAGGCCAGACGACAGCAGCTGTTAACCGTTGCATGGGATCTGATACGCCAGGAAGGCACCGATGCGCTTACGCTGGGCCGCGTGGCTGAAGAAGCAGGCGTCAGCAAGCCGGTAGTGTACGATCACTTCAGTACGCGTCACGGCTTGCTGGCTGCGCTGTACGAAGATTTTGATATTCGTCAGAACGCGCTTTTCGATGCGGCTATGGCGGCGGCGGGCGACAGGCTACAGGACAAAGCTGCGGTGGTGGCCGCCAGCTATGTGAATTGTGTGCTGACGCAGGGGCGCGAAATTCCTGATGTTCTCTCTGCGCTGGACAGCACCCCGGAGCTTGCCGAGGTTAAGCGCCAGTATCAGCTCGATTTTATCGAAAAGTTTCGCGGCTGGTTTGCAGCGTTTGTTGCGCCCTCCGGCATTCCTCTGGCTACCATGTGGGGATTGCTGGGGGCGGCAGATGCCATTTCCAGTGCAGTGATCTGTGGTGATATCAGCCAGCAGGAAGGATTGCAGGAGCTTACTGCACTGATTATCACGACGATCGAACGCAGCCGCTAACGCATCATTGCCTGCTCATCGGGGCACAGGGTTAAATACTCTCCCTTCTCATTGGGTCGCGCCCCGGTAAATTCATGCGAACAGATTAGTCGTCTGCGACGATAATCACCTCAATCCCCTTCGCTTCCAGCTGCGCCGCAATATCCGGGGGGATATCGCTGTCGGTGATCAACACATCGACAGCATCCAGGCTGCACACCACGTTCGGACTGCGGCGACCAAATTTTGAGGCGTCGACCAGCAGGACGATTTTCCTGGCGGCGTGACACATCGCCTGGCTGACGGCAAACACTTCATTGAATGTTGTGACCCCGGCGCTCATATCCACGCCGTCGGCGCCAATAAACAGCGTATCGAAGCTGAATTTGGTGAAAGCGGATTCCGCGAGGCTGCCGTGGAAAGAGGCGGATGTGCTGCGATAGGTGCCGCCAGGCATAAGAATGACCTGATCGTTGTCCAGCTCCACCAGCTCATTGACAATGCTCAGGCTGTTGGTCATCACGGTAATATTATTGAAACGCGCCAGATGCGGCACCATTTGCAGAACGGTACTGCCGGCATCAAAAATAAGCGAGTCGCCTTCGCTGATAAGTGAAGCGGCACGTGCGGCGATACGCTTTTTCTTTTCTGTATTAATAAGCGTTTTTCTGTCGATAGGCTGATCTCCTTCATCGCGGTTCAGCATCACGCCGCCATAGGTTCGTATTACGGCCCCTTCCTGCTGGAGCCGCGTCAAGTCCTTGCGGATGGTGGTTCCGGTGGTATTAAAATGGGCAATCAACGCTTCTACGGTTGTTCGGCCGTGCTGCTGCAGATATTCAAGGATTTGCGCCTGACGCTGTATCGGTTTCATAAAGAGGTCCTTTTCAGTTTCTGAACTTCCTCATCATCCCGGACGTCTTGACTCGCGATGCAAAGGAATAATCTTTCAGAATGAAAGTTAACATCTTTTATTTGAAATAGCTAACGTCAGCGCCTCGCGCAGCGCCTTATTCCCAGGAAAGAGGGTTTCAGGATGCAGTTCGCTGAGCGTTTTGCCGGTCAGTGCGTTCTCGCTGTACGGACGTGCAAACACCGTCAATCCCTTCATTACGAAATTACCGGTGATTCGGCCCTCATTACTGACCGCCAGTGCCAGAATGATACGCGGCTTAAAACGCCCGGCCGAGCGACCAATGCATATCTGTCCGCTCTTTGAAAGCGTCCCGATCGCCTGATTGAAACGGTTAATTTGCTGCCAGCCCAGCGCGATCTGGCCAATCCAGGCAGCGGCTGCCATGCAGATTAGTGCATTTACAGGATCCATCTTTTTTCCTCTGTAACCGGCAGCCTGCGCTGCCGGTTCCCTTGTCAGAACATCACCTGTCCGCCGGTAATGTTAATAGACTGCCCGGTGCAGTAAGCGGCTTTATCACTTGCGTAGAACAGCAGAACATTAAGCACATCCTCATAATCACATCCACGCTTCAGCGGCACCTTATCGATATAGTGCTGCTCTACCTGATCGGGTCTGATACCCAGCTTCTCCGCATATTGCGGCAGCAAAGACTGGAACATCGGCGACTTAAGCAGGTTGCCCAGCATCAGTGAGTGAACGGTGATGCCATATTCAGCCAGGTCGAGCGCCAGCGACTGTGTCAGCCCGACGCCGCCAAACTTGGCCGCGCTGTAGCCGGAATTATGCTTGCTGCCGACTTTGCCCGATTTGGAGTTAATCTGAATGATTCGTCCTTTAATGCCATCTCTGATCATCAACTTTGAGAACTCGCGGGCGCAAAGAAAATAGCCCACCAGATTGACCTGCAGCGACAGGTCAAAATCATTAAGCCCGAATTCCGTAATCGGTGCGGCTTTGGCAATACCTGCGCTGTACAACAGTAAATCCGTTCGGCCAAATCCTTCGTCAACCTGGCGCGCCAGCGCGATCACGCTCTCTTCACTGGTGGCATCGACCTGAAACCCCTGCGCCCGGCCTGCGCCATAACGCTCGTTAATGGTTGCGGCGACCTTGCTGGCATTCCCTTGATTAAGGTCGGCAACCGCCACTTTATAACCGGCCTCCGCCAGCCCCTCGCACAGGTAAGCACCCAGCGTCTGACCACCACCGATGACTACAGCAACCTGATCCATTCTCTTCTCCCGATTATTCACTCAGCATACGAAACTTTTGGCCCGGCTCAATGGATGCCGGCGCGCTGCCGGCAACATGAACGGTGCCGGGAAACTCGGCCTGACTGGCACCGTCAAAACGCACGGTGATATGCCCAAGGTCGCGCAGGTTTTCCCGCGCTACATTGCCAACGGCCGTGACCGGATACTCTCTTTCTCCGATAGCCAGCACGGAACCGGCATCAAATGCGCCACCGTCGTTGATGTCGGTACGGTGAATGAAGCAGTATTCCGCCACATCCTGCGGTGCGCCTTCACCGAAAGTGATAATGAAGTTGTCTTCCAGCGACTCATTCGCACAGGGGCCAACAGAGATAAACGTGGATTCATAAACGGTTTTCATAAGCTCTCCCGCTATTATTGATAGATAAACCCGGATACGGCCCAGGCAAGAAGCACTGACGGCGCGCCGGTAAGGAAACGGCCAACCAGCACCGATGGCACGCCGACACGCACGGTCTCCTGGCGCGCCTCGGCAATCGACAGGCCGACGGGAATAAAGTCGCAGGCCGCCTGTGAATTAATGGCAAACAGCGCCGGTAGCGCGAGATGCGGCGGAATGGTTCCCTGCCCGATCTGCACCCCGACCAGCACGCCAATAACCTGCGCAATGACGGCCCCGGGACCAAGAAACGGTGAAAGCAGAGGGAAAGAGCAGATCAACGCCAGCGTCACCAGGCCGACCGGGCTGTTGGCCAGCGGCGTCAGGCCGTGGGCGATAAAATCCCCCAGGCCGGAGGCCATGATGATGCCTATCAGCGCTGAGACAAACGCCATGAATGGCAGAATGGTTTTCAGTACTGTGTCGATGGTTTCACGACCGGCCTGGAAGAAAACAGCCATAACCGATCCCATCCCCATCCCGACTTTGGCCAGCAGGCCGTCGCTCTGTTCGGTGATTTTTTTACTGGTGTCGTAGTCGCGCCCTTTGCCGAGAGGCGTTGCAACAGGCTGTGATTCAGCGGCTGGCAAAGGCGTGCCGCTGCCGGCCTGAATATCTTCCGGACGAACGCCTGACACGTAGATATCTTCCGTAATGTACTGCGCCAGCGGCCCGGACTTACCGGTGGCATGAATGTTAATAGTGGGAATGCGTCGCTTCGGATAGAGTCCGCAGCGCAGCGTGCCGCCACAGTCGATAACCGCCACGCCAATTTCTTCTGCGGGGGTTCTCCCTCCTTGAAACCATCCACAGCCTCCCAGCCGGTCACCTCTTTCAGCCGGTCAACGATGGCCGGTCGGGTACCTGCCGTAACGTAAACAATCTTTTTCCCGGGCGTAACGGTGATTGTGAGCGGGCCACCCCAGCCACTTTCGCCTTTTTTAACGGTAATGGTGTCAGTCATCTTCTGCTCCGCTCTTATAAACGAACCTGACGGTCGAGTTGTACGCCCATCTTTCTTTCAAAAATGGTGGTGGTGAGATCGGTAATCCAGCCCCTGAAAAAGTTGGTCACTATGCCGACAAGCAGATAGCTTACGGCCAGCGGCCCCAGCGGCAGGCCAAGCGTTGTCAGTCCGTTGGCAATCCCCAGGTAAACAAACAGCTCGCCGGGGTTGATGTGTGGAAACAGACCGTTCATTGAGTGACAACTGTAGGAAGCGGCAGCGTAATAGCTCGGTTTGTATTTTTCCGGCATAAACTTGCCAAGGCTGTGCGTCATGGGATTACAGAAGACAAACGTGCCGATAACGGGCAGGAGCAGATAACGAGAAACCGGATTACCGGCGCAGCGCTGTGCAAGCGCTTCAATGCGACGCTGCCCGACAAAAACGATCAGCGCATTCATAACCACCAGCAGGCTGATCAGCAAAGGAAGAATATCGGTGACCATCCCGATGAAAACTTCGCCCCCTTTCTGAAAGAGCCCAATAAACCACTCGGCTCCATGTGTGATGCTTTCAATCATGTTGCAACCCCTTCACCTGGAAAACAGAAATAACTTCTTGTTCACTGCGATAACAAGGTAGATCGAAAATGAAACAATAAAAGATATGGAGATCACATAATGATTATAAAATCTTTCATAATGAAAGAATAAATGAAAGATAAAATCTTTCATTTAGCGAGGTGTGTGATGGATTATGACGTCAGTACCCAGCCAGCACTGTAGAAAATTTACGCCTGGCAACAGGTATGAATGATCAGGATTGAGCGATAAAGAGAGGAATTGGCGGAAAGAAACCTGCCGACAGCGGATGCCCTCGCCTGTCAGAACGCAAGGCGGTTTTAATCAGATTGCTGTTAAAGCCTATGGCTTTCTGTAATCCAGGTAGTCAATGAATTGTTTCACTGCACGCGAAGTGGTTTTTTTATTTCGGAAAGCGAGGCCAATATCACGACAGGGTGATATGTCGATTTTTCGGGTAACGACACGATAAGGAACATTTCTGAGAATAAGCGCCGGTAAGATGCTGACGCCCAGCTTTTTTTCTACCATAGCCATAACGGCGTAATCATCCCATAACGTAAACCTTACGCGCGGTACCAGACCAGATGCGCTGAATATCTCGGATATTTCAGTATTCTTTCCCTTTTCAAGCAGAATGAAAGGTTCCTGGCATAAAGAGGCAACCGGAACCGCATCATACGCTGAAAGCGCATGCCCCTCAGGAAGCACTACCAGATATTCATCTTTCTCAAGAAAAAGGGTTTCAAAGGCAGGTGAAGCCGGTAAACGTGTGAAACCACAGTCCACCCGCCCTTCAGCGATCCAGCCCTCAATTTCCGTATAGTCCCCCAGCAACAGTTCAAAATCGATATTGGGATAATCTTCCTGAAACGCTTTCAGAATATCAGGTAACCAGTGGGTAGCGACGCTGGAAAAAGTGCCAATACGAATAATTCCCGACTGCAGTCCATTGAGCGCATCAACTTCTGCCTGAAGCTTCTGATACTCCTCACAGACATTTTTGGCAAAAGGCAAAAGCTTGATACCGTCGGAAGTTAGCCGCACACCCGTCCGGCTGCGCTCAAACAGGGTGACGTTCCACTCCTTTTCCAGATCATTAATCATCCGGCTAATCCCTGACTGAGAATAAAACAGTTTTTCCGCCGCTCTGGTAAAGCTTTCCAGCTCTACCACTTTCAGGAAAGCCTTATATTTTTGGATGTTTACGTCCATGAATGCGTCGTTTCATCTGAATTTGTCATGCTTTGCATGCTAAACATTCGTTTTTGTAATTTCAACTGGGGTGATAAATTCCAGATAAAAGCACGCCGGGAACGGTGCGCGCCGATATAAAATAAGCAAGGAAAACAGTTAATTATGCCGATAAATAAAACAACCATTGCCTCGCAGAGCGCAACGTCCGGCTTTGTACTGCTCTGGGGCTGCGCTGCTATTTTTACCCGGCTGGGTCTGGATAACGCATCGCCGTTAGCGCTACTGATTTTCCGTTTTGCTATTGCTCTTGCCACGCTACTGCTTATCGGCTGCTTTCGCCGACGGTGGCTGCCGGAAAAAGGCACCCGCCGCCAGGCGGCGCTGACCGGACTGATGCTTATCGGTGGCTATTCGATCTGTTATTTCCAGGCGATGGCGTACGGCGTTACGCCCGGCCTGATTGCCACCATTATGGGAATTCAGCCCATTCTCACGCTGTGCATTGTGGAACGCAGGATGCAGGGATTGCGATTTTTTGGCCTGTGCGTGGCGCTTTCAGGCCTGGTGCTGCTGGTCTGGCGCAGCCTGTCCGCCTCTCATCTGCCCGCAGCCGGCATTCTTTTTGCTCTGGCCGCCCTGCTGTTTATGACATTCGGCGCCATTATGCAAAAGAAAACGCGCCAGGCACCCGCTGACGTGCTTCCCCTGCAGTACGGGATCGGGCTGTTGCTGTGCCTCTTTCTACTGCCGCTGGGGACATTCCAGGTAAGCTTTAACCAGGCGTTCTTTATCTCTGTATTGTTTCTGGGCGTATTGATTTCGGTAGTGGCACAGTTGCTGCTGTACCGCCTGCTTAACGCCGGCAGTATTGTTAACGTGACGAGCCTGTTTTATCTGGTGCCGGTGATCACTGCCGTGCTGGATTATTTCCTGTTGGGCAATGCGCTGCCCTGGTCAGGCATGGTCGGTATGGTTGCCATCCTGCTGGGGATTATGATGGTATTCCGTGCTCCACGCGCGCAAGAGACTGAAGCGTAGCCTTGATCCCCGCTTATTAATGGGAAATCGCCTGTCTTTCCAGCCCGGCAGGCGGTAATAAAGCAAGGGCCTGTTTCATCCGACGAGTCTCGTCGCCTGGGCTACGACCAAAGAAACGACGAAATTCGCGGTTAAACTGCGATGCGCTTTCATAGCCTACCTGCAGCGCAGTTTTTGCAGCGGGAAGATTGCTGCGTATCATCATCAGCCGGGCCTGATGTAGCCTGACAGATTTAATGTACTGTATCGGCGATGTGTGGGTAATCGCCTTGAAATGAATATGAAAACGCGGCACGCTCATTCCTGCTTTTTCCGCCAGCATGGGCACGTTTAACGGGCAGAAGCTCCGTCGCCAGCGCCAGGTTAAGCTTCACCGCCACGGCCAGCATCGGCTCTTCCGGCGTCGCTTCTGTTTCTGAAGAAAAAGGTAAAGGCACCGAGAGCACCAGAAACTGCTGCGCATCATAGTGCCAGATGCGATCGGCGAGATAGCCTCGCTTACGTCCCTGACAAACAATAATAATGCTGGGTTCATAGAGCACTGGCGTACGTTCAATGGGCTGGTCTGCACGCATAAAACGCACCTCCTCCAGCAGCGGTATCGGTGAAGCAACTGCCCGCCTGCTGGCAGCTGAAGGCCATATGCTGATTGTAGGCGCACGCCGTCTCGATCGTCTTGAAACGCTGTGCGCCGAACTGCGCGCCGAAGGGAGAAACATTGATGCGTTGCAGTGTGACGTGCTGGAGCGTAGCGCGCTGCAGCGGTTGGCCGATCTGGCCATGGAAAAATATGGCCGCATCGATGTGCTGATTAATAACGCGGGGGTGATGCCGCTGTCGCCGCTGTCAGCGCTGAAAGTAGAGGAATGGGAGCTGACGCTGGATGTTAACGTGCGCGGAGTGCTGTATGGCATTGCAGCGGTGCTTCCGGCTATGCAGGCGCAGGCGTACGGCCATATTATCAATGTAGCCTCCATTGGCGCTCACAGCGTCTCGCCCACCGCTGCCGTTTATTGCGCCAGCAAATATGCTGTTCGCGCCATCTCTGACGGGCTGCGGCAGGAAACCGATAAAATTCGGGTAACGGTGATCTCGCCGGGCGTGGTTGAGTCGGAGCTGGCCGATATTATCAGCGATGACACAGCGCGCCAGGCGATGCAGACGTTTCGTCAAATTGCGCTGCAGCCAGAGAGCATTGCCCGCGCAATGTCATATGCCATCGCTCAGCCTGATGAGGTGGACGTGAGTGAAATCATTGTGCGTCCTACTGCCAGCCCTTACTAATCTCACGCGCCGTTGCCAAACGCAGGCGTATTGTCCGGTAGCGAGCAGTTTGTTTGTGCTGAATGTGTAACATAATTTTAGCGACACAAAGCGCTAATGCAGCAGAAAAGCTGTAAAACCGGCGCTTTCCGGCCGGTTTCCAGTAAATTAACGTAAAAAGAAAAAGTTAAGTTTCTGGGTAGCGCTTCTTTCAGTTATAAAACAGAATATTCAGCACTTTTCCCCTTCCTGGAGCGCGCTAATCTAAAATGAATCGCAAACTGGCTCAAACGTTATTGCTTGTCTCTTTTATTGCTCTTGCCGGTTGTTCTTCATCTCCGGGGAAAAACTCAGCAACAGCACAGGATTCTGCCGATGCCAGCGCGCAAGGCGAGCAGGCTGATTTGATTCCGGTGATTGCGGCCCTGCACGATCAAATGCATACCTGGCACGGCACGCCTTATGAATGGGGCGGCACGAAATTATCAGGCGTGGATTGCTCAGGCTTTGTCTGGAGAACATTAAAAGATCGCTTTAACTTACCGGTTGAGCGGCTCACTACGCGCGATCTTATTCATATGGGCACGCACGTTAAGCCAACGCAATTGCGCCCCGGTGATTTAGTTTTCTTCCGCATCAATGGCGGAATGCATGTCGGCTTTTATGATACTGACCGGCATTTCCTGCATGCTTCCACCAGTAAAGGCGTGATTCGCTCCTCGCTGGACAACCCTTACTGGCAGTCCGTTTTTTATCAGGCGCGTCGGTTGAATAAAGAATATGACGCTGGCATCAGCTTAAATAATGACGGCATGAGCTTAAGCAAAAGAAACTAACCTGTTTATCTCCGGCGCGGCGGCGTAAACATAACGCTGTTTCCGCGCCGCTGATTTCCTGTGCCTGGTTTACGCTTGCTTTACATCACACCCACATAGCGCATCAGGGCGGTCACCAGCCCGGCACTGATAATCACCAGAATCAGTGGCACTTTACGCCAGGCGAGAAACAGCGCCACCAGTACGCCAGCCAGACGCGCATACCCGGCAAACGCTTGTCCGTTAAACAGCGTGGCGGTGGCGGCAACGGCCAGCAGCAGCACAATAGCCGCATCGGATAACAACATCCGGGTGCGTTCAGATAGCGCCAGTCGACTGCCCAGCTTATAGCCAGCAAAACGCATTAACCAGGTGCCTGCGGCAAGCAGAGCGATGCCGCCGATTGTCATCGTTGCTGGCATCATTTTCTGTTCCTCCACGCCAGCAGTCCTGACAGGGAAAAGAGTACCGGCATACCCACCGGCACCCACGGTAACGTCGCCAGTGCAACCACCGCGCCCGTCGCAGCAGGAATTAACACTCGCCGATGCCGCAGCGCCGGAAAAATCAGCGCAATCAGGATGGCCGGAAAAACGGCATCCAGCCCGATAGCGTCGGTATCCGGGATCCACTGCCCAACCACCGTTCCCAGCATGACACTGAGCGGCCAGCAGAAGGCGATGCCAAGCCCGCAGAACCAGTAGGCAGCCCGGCGCTCCACATACTTGCGCTGAGAAATACCAAACACCACGCTTTCATCATTCATAATGTGACAACCCAGCCAGCTAAGGTATTTACGTCCTACCAGATCTTTAACGGCAATGCCAAAAGGCAGATGACGGGCGTTCACCAGCAGGCCTGCGGCGGCGGCAGTAAAGGGGCTGCCGCCGCCTGCAATAATGCCGATAAACATAAACTCCGATGCGCCAGCAAGCACTAAAACCGAGAGCGTCATCGGTACCCAAAAGGGAAAGCCTTCGGCAATAGCCAACGAGCCGTAGGAAAGCCCGACCAGCGCATCGGCCAGGCAAACCAGCGCGATAGCTTTGAACACATCATTTTTGAGTAAGAACCGACGTCGAGCCATAATCCCTTTTCCATATCAAACGAATGTTCGTTATAATGAACACCTCCGGAACGTTTTACAAGATGAACGATCGTTCGATACAGGACAAGAGAGTGACCCAACCCATTACGATTATTGCTGAAGGACTGGTGCGTGAACGGCATAGAGCCGGTCTCTCGCTGGCAGAAGTAGCGCGCCGCGCCGGCATTGCCAAATCTACGCTTTCTCAGCTTGAGGCAGGCACCGGTAATCCCAGCCTTGAGACGCTCTGGGCGCTGTGTGTCGCTTTGGATATTCCTTTTGCCCGTCTGATGGAGCCGCAAGTTAATCAGATGCAGGTTATTCGTCGGGGTGAAGGGCCAACGGTTACCGCCGAGCTGGCCGATTATAAAGCAATTCTGCTTGCCACCTGTCCGCCAGGCGCACGCCGGGACGTCTATTTACTGATGACGCAGCCTGGCTCTGAGCGCCTTTCCAGCCCGCATTCGCTGGGTTCGGTTGAGCATATTATTATTGCTCAGGGACGTGCGCTGGTGGGGCTGAGCGGCTCGCCGGTAGAGCTAAACGTCGGTGACTATATCTCTTATCCGGCGGACCAGGAGCATATTTTCCGGGCGCTGGAACCCGATACGCTCGCGATACTGGTATCTGAACAAAACTGACGCACAGGGGCTGCGTGGCTGGCAACAAGTGGTTTGCCCTGGGTCTATTTCACCGCTTTAATGGTAAAGGTGACCACGCCAAAGATTTGCAGCCCCTCTTCGCTGTTCAAAACAATAGGCCGATAAGCCGGATTCATCGGCACCAGTTGCACGCGCGGCCGCAGCTGAAGTTTTTTTACAGTAAACTCTCCTTCCACTGCCGCCACCACAATATCGCCGTGCTCTGGCGTTAGCGAACAATCCACCACCAGCATATCGCCATCACTGATGCCGCCCTCGATCATTGAATCGCCGCTTACCCTGACAAAATAGGTTGCGCTGGGTCGCTGCACTAACAGATCGTTAAGATCAAGACGCTGTTCAATATAATCCTGCGCCGGAGAAGGAAAACCACATGCTACCCGCTCTATAAACAGCGGCAAATGCAAAATAGCGCGCAGTTCAGCAGGCCTGATGAAATCCATAACAAATAACCCTGATAAACACTGTATATAATTACAGTAAACGTAACAGGTGGTTTCGATCAAGCGCAGCGGGAATATTTTACAAAAAACAGAGGGGCTATTTACTTCAAACGCAGCGCGTAAAGGTGAAGATCGCCTTTCACAAATGATAGATTTTTTTACCGCTTCGCTAAATCCTCTGTTTTTTTCAGCATTAACTGAAATTTTAAATTTGATAACGTTTAAAAACCAGCCAACAATTGTAATATCAATTAATTATAAAACTACAACAATTTAGCTTGCCTTGACACCGGAAGGGTCCGTGTTAATGCTTAGGAAAAAACTTATTATAAATTGTTGTGGAGAATGCGATGCCTCTGAAAGTACTGTCCATGATCCCCGCGACCGGTGCCACCATTAAAACCACGCGTCAGGCAGCAGGTCTGACGCAGGCGGAAGCGGCAGAACGCTTTGATTACAGTTTGCGTGTATGGCAAAAGAAAGAGTCGGAAGCGGAAGCCAGCAAGAACGGAGGACTAAGTCAGGGTGAATATGAACTGCTGCTTTTGCTGGCGGGGAAACATCCCGATTATCTGCTGACGCCAAGAAAATAAGAGATGTTAAAAAATAAGATACATAGCCGGTAAAGGGCGTCAGGCAAGGGTTCTGGGTGGTACGACAGGGAAAAAGAGGCAAAGGGTTGTTGTTTACCCTGTAAAGACAAAGCAATAACCGCAATGATTATTTATCGGTGTATTTTGCCTTCCATACGATTAGCGTAGCTGGCTGTCTTTACTGCCGCGCCGATTATAAAGGCTGAGGTTTTGTTGTTTTTTATCCATCTCACTCTGACAGGCAAGACAAAAGCGTACGCCTTTAAGCGCCTTTCGTCTTGCTTCAGAGATTTCCTCACCACACTCCTGACAGTAACGTTCACTTTCGCCCTGTCCAAGAGCCTGGCGGACCCGTTCTACGCCATCATTGATGGTGCTATCAATCTGTTCATTTACGGCTTCGTCAGAAGCCCAACCGCTGGCCATGATTTCCTCCTGATCTGATGATTAAGATTAAATATGGTTGCAGGTGTCCCACACTTCAAGTCGCCGGGCATCAGTAAAACGCAGAGAACCCGCTTTTCAGGGAAAGGACCACAAAAGAAACGATTCAGGCAGCCTGGGACGTCAGGTAACTTACAAGCATGGGGGATTTACAAAAGATGCAGATGGCACCATGGGGGTTACGCATTGATACGTCGAACAACGAGATACGACATTGATGACCCTGACAACGAGAGCATCGGTATTTAATAGTTAAAATAAGAAAGCCTTAATATTTATTGAGTGATTCACCAGCTTAGCACCCTTCTCTGATGCTGTCTTGTCTCTGACAGTTTTTATTTTTATCGCCCCCTGCCCACAGGTAACGTCAGATCGGATGAGCGCGGCGAAACAGAAAAACAGGGGTCATGCAGTTCAACACGTTGAGACGGAGCATGAAATTAAAAAGGCCACCCAAAGGCGGCCTTAATATCTATTAATTTTTTATAGTTTTTTCCAGAAAAGCGTAGCGCTGTTTCCAGAAAGGTTTCCCTGGTGCGGCAGCCGTATGGCTTTTTGCGCCGAACAGCAAAATGATGCTGTAACGGCGTTGCTGTTGACGGGCACCCTGAACGGCTTTGGGCTGCCCGCAATCAACGAGGTCTATATTCCTTTAAAATAACTTATGTATCAACTCTCTTAAAGTACAGGTATGAGGGCTTTCTAAAAAACTCCTGCCGTTTTGTCCTGCATCTCACTCGTCCTTCTGCATCACTTTTGCACAATAACCACTTATTTCATTTCGCAAAATAATCAATAAGTTAAATCCGGGCTGCTTAAAAGTTGCAATAAATTAACTGATCCTCAAGAAGAACAGTAAATTCTGACTATAATCTTTTGAGTAGAGTCGAGACTCTAACACTCAAAAAGCAGGATTTTTTTGTTGCCGTTTAATGGAGCAGTTATGGTTTGGTATGTACTTGACTCTATTGTCAGCCCCGATTCAGATACCGTATTTTCGCTTGTCAGTTCGCCCTATAATCTGAAGTTTGTTTTATGGTACGGTTCGGAGACTTACCTCTTTCCCGGCGACAGGCTGGAAACAACTGAGAATGGTTTGATAGTTAATGGGCATATTCAGCCTTTTACTATGCTTGATGTTTCTATATTTCGGGCAGTCTATTGGCGAAATCTCTATGACTACAATAAAAGCTGCCCTGGTAATAGCCAGCAACCACCAATCACCTGTGCTTATAAGCATAAGTGCCGAATAACAAAATGCCCTTTCGTTTCACCCTGATCGCGCTTTAACATCTGGCACATAGCGAAAGTCACGTACCTTTTTTCTGCATTAAAAGGTTTATGCTCCGCTATAGCGAGATCTATATCATGTGAGTCAGAGTAGCCGAATTGCTAAAATTTAAGGCCAAAGTTAACTTTAGGGACAACCGCATCTTCCATAATGTATGCCATTAAAAATCAAAAGAACGAGGAAGATTGCCGTTGCCCTGGTATTATTTCATTCCTCCATTGCGGCCAACTTTTCTAATCCGTATGGGCAAGATGCAAAACGACATGTATCGAGACGATGGCAGGCTGAAGGTGGCCGCGTTCCATTTGCCGGGCATCCAGTGCGGCTGGACAGTAAAGCCCAGTTTGCGCGATTAAAAGGAAATACGGTAATAATCTTTACATCGCTGGCTATGCCATTGACCAGTAATTCTTTTCCAGTCGAGGATAGTACATCTCCAGCCTGAACGATCGTCTCTCCCTGATACCAGATAATTAACTTCAGGTTTTTCCTGGTTATAACGCCGCTAAAAACCGTTCCTGTTAAAGGACACATCAGAGAATCCATGACGTTATAATGCATACCGTCCCCTCCCA
Organism: Pantoea alhagi; assembly: GCF_002101395.1. Taxonomy (NCBI): domain Bacteria; kingdom Pseudomonadati; phylum Pseudomonadota; class Gammaproteobacteria; order Enterobacterales; family Erwiniaceae; genus Pantoea; species Pantoea alhagi. The sequence continues at coordinate 4,032,724 of NZ_CP019706.1, forward strand.
CTTGTAAAAATCCATTAAATATCGCTAACTTAGCAATTCCATGTAACAATGCAGTTATGTTTAACTGTTAGTGAAATAATATTTCACTTTGGTAATGTTTGAAAGGAAAATTCTTACTATTTAAATAAAATTAAACAGAGATCAATAAAACCAGGGTTTATCTAATTAAGTTTCTTTAGTAGAGAAAAAATGACGCTTAAGGACAGAACTTGACATTAATTAAGCAACATATTCTGCATAATTTATTTTCATAAAATTCACGCTATTAAAAAGAAATAACCTTTAAAACATCTTTGCCCCCGGTTAATCAGGGGATTACGCTTTCCTGAATTAACAACAAACAACTTAAATAAAATCAATAAATTTGCGGAAACTAATCCTAAGCCATCAAATAGATTAGAAAGCAATTATTAGCAGGCTATATTAATTATCTGCATCAGATATCAGTAAGAAAATTCCTTACTAAAAAATGGATAAATATTGATTTTGCGATATAACTTCAGCATCGGACGATAAAATACCATGTTATAACCCTATAATAGATGTGGGCATTTTGTCGTGATTTGCAGGAGGTTACTTTCAGATAACAAATGTACGCAAGCCATTACTTTTTTTTAACTTTCTAACGATAGATTATTCACCGGAGATGCACTGTGAATCAGGAACAAGCAATTGAAAAGCAGATCGTCAACTACTTTAAACAGTCAGCGACAAAAGAAAGCACTAATGAAGAGGTATTGCGCACGCTGATGGAAAAAATTGCCACCAAAACACATGGACGTAGTGAAAAAAAGATCATTGCCAGCCTGTTAGAAAAGATCGAAACAGAACATGATCGCGACAGGCTTCAGTTCTACCGTCAGGCGCTGGAGCTATTATTACGTGGTGGCAGAAATTAATGCTGCACTGTACCGCAGACAGTTCGCATCATGTTAAAGCAGGTAAAATTAAGGTGTTAGCCGTTATTGCTAACCACACGACTGGATAACAGACAAATAACGGCCTGGCCTGAAGAGCACGGCTACATGCTTATTTATGTGCGATTAACGCAGCCAGAACATGGCTTTAACAGGGCGAGACCACCCTTTTCGTAGCGGCAGGATGAGTGAGTAGTTTATTACGCGGCCTGACAGGTCGACGTACCAGCTCACCTCCGCAGTTAGGGCATTGCTCCTGAAGCCGCACTATGGCGCAGCTGCGACAGAAAGTACATTCAAAAGAGCAGATCATTGCCAGCGGTGATTCCGGTGGCAGATCGCAATCACAACACTCGCAATTTGGTTTTAATTCCAGCATGGCCGCCTCCACAGCGATGATTTCAACCCGTAATGATATTGGCACAGAAGCCAGAAAAAAGAAGCAGCCTCTTCTTTTACAGCAAAAAATAAGGCCACCGGAGGGTGGCCTTGTGCAGCTTGCAAAATGAACAGCAACGATCAACGCTCAGCTTATTTAACCGTGCCTGCTGGCGGCACCGAACCGGAAATCTGCTCATTCTGCGCGCCAGACCCCGGACGGGCTGGCCCCAGTAACGGCTCATCACCAAGGATTTCAGGTTTTTCTTTAGCGGTAAACTGCCCCTTGCCATCATAAGAAGGACCTTCGCTCCAGCGACCTTTTGGCAACGGTTTATCCAGTGACGTGTTCAGGCAATAATAAGAATGCTCTGTTGCCTCATTTTCCTGCGGGAAGCTGTTAGGAATAGGCAGAGAAGCGTTCAGGCCACCCATATCTTCAATCACCGCCAGCCATTGCTGCTGATGCATGGTATCGCGGGCGATCAGGAAGGACAGGAAATCTTTCATGCCTTTATCTTCAGTCATGTTATACAGGCGGGTAGCCAGTACACGCCCTGTCGCCTCGGCCGTGACGTTTGCCAGCATATCTGCCGCAACGTTACCTGAAGCATAGATATGGCTCATATCAAAAGGCATGCCGTTAGCATTTACCGGCATGGCCGCCAGACCTGAAGAAAGAATATGGCGTGGATTCATGCCGCCAAGAATGGCATTAACCACTGGATCTTTGGCTGAGGCTTCCTGATAAGAAAGCGGCGCACCTTCAAGATTCAGCGCGACGGCATAGGCCAGCATTTCGATATGACCCAGCTCTTCCGTGGCGGTAGACATCAGCAGATCCCTGATACGCGCATCGCCGCGCGCGCCCATTGCCTGGAAGAAATACTGCATTGCTACGCGAATTTCGCCTTCTACTCCGCCGATAGCCTGTTGCAGCAGCATCGCGAATTCTGGATCGGGTTTTTCTACTCGTACCGGAAACTGCATTTTTGATGAGTGGTGAAACATATAATCCTCCTCTCTTGCCTGATAGGTTGAAACGCTTAAAACCTAAACAAGCCTGGAAGGTGTTTATGCATAAATCAAATATCAATAATAAAAATTCTCATTTGAGACATGCTATACAGCATCGTTCTGCCCGGCTTCACCTGGCCTGTAGCCCGATACTTTTGATGAAATTTACCGTCATACTTGCCCATTATCATGCATTTTAACCGCCAGATTCTTCTTTAAGTGGCGTCAGGCAATGCCCGGATTTCGCAATCATATTTAAGGCGTTTCCTATCAAATCGAAAGGTTTAACCACCAGAAATCTTCTCTTACCGGCTGTTGCCACGCGCATTTGCCTGTGACCGGCCCGTATCAAAAAACCAACCTGTCGGCCAGGGCGGAGCTGGTACTCCCTGCGGTTCGTTCTATGCTGATAGAAGCACTTTCAGCGCGATAAATTGTCAGCGGTAAAATAATTAAAACGATTCAGGAGAGTAAAATGAATATTGCATGTCTGGGTTGGGGTTCGCTGCTGTGGAAGCCTGGTCCGCTACCCGTCAGCGGCGAGTGGCACGCTGATGGCCCCTGGCTTCCGATTGAATTATCCCGCATTGGCGATAATGGTGAACTGGCAACTGCAGTTTGTCTTAATGCTCCTGCTGTGCAGGTTTTTTGGGCGTTGTTGGCTGTTGATACGCTGGAACAGGCTTGCAAAGCGCTGCGCCAGCGTGAACAGATCCCGCAAGACAGAAATGATGGCATCGGCGTGCTGATTGCTCAGGGTTCGCCTGTTGGCCCGCTGGCAGAGTGGGCGCAGCAGCGTCAAATTGATGCGGTAATCTGGACAGCGCTACCGCCACGCAGCGCGAACAACGAAGGATTAGTTCCCACGATTGACGATGCCATCGCCTATCTTCGCAGCCTGGAGGGCGAGAAGCGTGAGCACGCGCGTAACTACCTTGCTCAGGTGCCGCAACAGTTAGATACCCCCTATCGTCGTGCCATTAGCCAGCAACTGGGCTGGAATGGTTAACGCAGGCCCGGGCTATTTTTACCGGACGGCCTTTCCTGCTTTCTTTTACAGGCAGGGCGCAGTATCCAGAGCCCGGTTGCCGGTCCAGTGGGCGAGATAGTCAGCAGCTAAAACGGTATACTTGCTTAGCGGTTAGCACGATCGCTGTTATTAACGCAAAAGAGGCGTTGTATGTTGCTGGAAAAATTAAAAAAACCTGAAGGCAAAAAGTTTCTGCTTTCAGTGCTGGTTATTTTTATCATTGTGCTGTCAATTCTTATTCGCGCTACCATTGGCGGCGTGATTGAAGAATACAACCTGCCGCTCTCAGCCTGGTCAATGCAAATGTATATCCTGCAGGGCGCAATGGTGCTGGTTTACACCACGGTGATTACACTTATCTTTTCTCTGCCGCTGGCATTCTATTTTTTGGGCGAGAAAGAGACACATTAACCAGATTCATTCAATTTCTGTTCTCTCCCGACTACCGTCAGCGCTGCGCTACGGTAGTTAAAACTTCCTGTTTAGCTACAGGCACCTGTTTTATCTGCAGCAATCCCCATCACAATGCTACCCAGCCAGAATTTGTTATGATATAACATTTCGCACCCATGGCGACTGTAGCGTTCGATGCTATTAAGCGCCCGGGTAACGGGAACCTTTGGGAATGTTCAGGAGATAAAATGAAAAATATGCTGTTGAGCGCCACGCTTTCCATCACGGCGCTAACCTCTACCGGCCTGCAGGCGCATGAGCTGTGGTTAAACGTACCGCCGGTCACTGCAGGCAACCCGCTACAAATTGAGATGGGATATGGGGAAAATTTCCCGCATGGCGAGCCGATCCCAGCTGCACGCCAGGCGCTGTTTGCTCCGCTCAGGGTGACAGGCAGCGATGGCAAAGTCACTGAGTTCCCGATTAACAGCGAACAGTACAAATTCAGTCAGAACAACACCGTCAGCGGTTCCGTACTGGTGACGGCCACCTATAAGCCCGCTTTCTGGTCTCTGAAGCCTGACGGTGAGAAATATCAGTGGCGTCAGAGCAATAAATCTCAGTGGGCCGGCAGCTATTGCATGGAAAGCACCATGAGCGCCAAAACAGTCAGTTACGCAGGCGCACCGGGGAATAACAATGCTCTGACCCAGCCAACCGGCGTCCGACTGGAATTTGTGCCTGAGGTCGACCCCGCTACGCTAAAAACCGGCGATACGCTCACCCTTACGCTTTTAGCTAACGGAAAACCGCTGGCTAATCATGAAGTGGGCATTGCCATGGTGGATTTATCAGGTCCGCGTGTTGCCGCTAAACCGCATGCCCACCACCATCATCATCACAGCGTGGATGCCAACCTGAGCCACCCGGCGCTGGCACATACCTATGCTTATGAAAATGCAGCAATGAAAGATCGTACTGACAGCAGCGGCAAATTAAGCCTGCCCATTCTGAAAGCCGGACAATGGCTGCTGATGACGGCTAACGATACGCCTTATGAAGATAAAGCGGTTTGCGATATTCATCTCGATCAAACCACCTTTGGCTTTTCGGTAGCTAAATAGTTTCTGAGAACCTGGAGCGCGGCTCCAGGCTTTCATTTCAGTGCCTCCTCATCCGTAACGCTGTATGCAAAACATTAAGCAGTGTGAGCGGTTTCCTCTTCTGCTACGCTAAGCTGCTAACGATGTTTTGCCGCGTCAGACTGCGCTGACGTAACGGGACACTAAATAAGAGGAGAATGACGCTGAAAATCTACACCTATCCTAAAAGCCGCTCGCTGCGTGTGTTATGGACGCTGGAAGAAATGGAGCTCCCTTATCAGCCCGTCCGGGTCGCCCTGAAGCCGGGAGAGCCAGGAATAAGATCGCCTCATCCTCAGCGTAAAGTTCCGGTGCTGGAAGATGGCTCATTTTTTCTGGCTGAAACGCAGGCTATCTGTAAATTTATCTGCACGAAATATGCAGGACGCGTGCTCTATCCGGTGCAGCCGGAGGAGCAGGCGATCATCGATCAATGGTTAAGCTTTGCAATAACCGAGCTGGAAGCGCCCGTGTGGCTAACGTTAAAGCACAAGCTGCTGTTGCCTGAACCAGCGCGGGTAAAGGCCGTTGCCGAAAGCGCTGCGGCTGATGCTCAGACGGCGCTGCGCCTGCTGTCGCAGGCCCGTTTGGATCGCTGGATCGCCGGTGAAAACTTTACCCTGGCCGATATTTTCCTGGCGCATAATCTTGCCTGGGCGCAGGCGGCTGGCCTGACGCTTAGCGAATCGTTAGCAGATTATGTAAAGCGCTGTTTTTCCCGTCCCGCCAGCCTTCGGGCAGTAGAAATGAATAATCGTTAGGCCCCACAGGAAGGCGTGCTCGCCTTCCCTTCCCTCATCACTGCTCAGATATTTTTTACTTCAACCAGTACCAGCGGATTTCTTTTTACTTTGCAGGCCTGTGTCCAGGCAAGCTGGCAGACAGAACAGTAGTCATGTACCTCCGACTGATATTCATATTCAATATAACAACGAAACTTCTCACCATACGAACTAAGCCGGCAGAAGCGACGCGGTTCCAGCAGCTCGTCCAGCTGCAAAAAAGTCAGTGCAGAAGGATTATGGAATCCAACGCGAATACGATAAGTAGTCATGCGTCGATTATTTCCATAAAGCTCAGTCCAGGCCAGCTGATCGTACTTCTTCCTGAGATAGGCAAAAGCTTAAAAATCGCATTCTGTCTGTTGAAACCATTAACATTCTGTACAAAAAAATCCCTTGTCTGTAGGATATTTTGCGTGTTTCAACCGGAGCCTTCAACGCGCCACGATAGCCGGAAATTAATAGATTAATAACGCTATGGAGAAAGTCATGACGCTGAAAAAATTGATGTGGCTACTGGCAATAGCCGCAGGCTTTACTGCGGCGATTCACGTATCCGATAGTCTGATTAACCAACAGATCGCCCAAATGGCAGAACAGGAAGAGTGACGTTTTTATCCGTGCGCTAAAGTTCCACCGCCGCGCGCCGATAGTCATCAAACCTGACGAGATAGCGCTGTGCCTGTGGGTTCGCCCTGCTCGTAAGGTGACTAATCACTGACGTAATCTTGTAAGCTGCTTGCCGGTATCGCTATCGGCCCTTCGGAAATGTCCAGCCCGCTTCGTGCGGGCTTTTTTATGGCGTTAACTCACCGCTTTTCTGCTGCTGCTGACTGACCATTACAGCGCCATGGCGTATGGCTGATCCGTTGATGCCGCAAAAGCATAAGCTGTGCTTTACTTAAAAGTCCTTCCCCGGCGGCGAAAAGATCCATGAAAATCAGCAAAAAACTTTCCGGTACGTTTGTTCTGCACTCTTCGCTTGGCAGGACAATGATGATATTTATGCTGCTGTTGCTGACGGCGGTGCTGGTGGTTAGCGCATGGACGCTTGACCGCTCCTGGTCGCGTAAGCTACAGGATACCGAGAGTAGCGCGGTCAACCTTTCTGTGTCACAGGCGCGTCAGGCTGAAGATACCTTTTTACAAACGGAAATCACGCTGCGTGCTATCCAGCGTGAGATCCCGGCTGGCGGTCCAACCCATGCGGATAAAGCAGCGCTAAACGCCGCACTGGCAGAGATGAAAAGTGGACTGCCGCAACTGAATGGCCTGTTTGTTTATGATGCTCTGGGAAACTGGATCGCCACTGCCGCCGCCCAAACGTCAACCGGCATGAATAATGCCGATCGGGAATATTTTACTTACCATCGTAACAATCGTCATGGTGGTATCCATATCGGTCAGGTGATCCGTAGCCGTTTGACCGGCGAACTGGTGATCCCGGTTTCGATACGTCTGAATGATGCGGGCAACGGCTTCGTCGGCGTGGCGCTGGCAACGGTGCGGATTGAATCTTTTAAGCGTTTTTACAGCTATTTTGAGCTGGGCGAGGGCGACCTGCTGGCGCTGCTGCTGGATGACGGAACCGCTTTGTATGTCCGCCCTTTTCCGGATACTTTTATCAATCAAAGCCTCTCAGCCAGCCCGTTGTTTACCACTCAGCTGGTTCGTGCGGATCGGGGAAAAGGCACCTGGAACTCTGCGTTGGATAATAAAGTGCGTATTTTTGGCTATGCACGCTCCGGTCAGTATCCACTGATTGTGGCGGCCGGATTCGATAAATCTGCGCTCTGGTCACGTTGGTTGCATGACAGCATGCCGGATTTGGTGCTAAACGGTACGCTGCTGCTGATCATCGTTTTGATCGGCACTCTGGTTCTGCGTCAGGTGCGCACCAATGTAGAAAACCAGGTCGAGCTCACCACGCTGCGCGATGAGCTGACCACCATCAATCAAAGCCTGCAGGCGCTGGCGCTGCTGGATGGTCTGACAGGCCTGGCGAACCGTCGCCAGTTTGATCTTTTTCTGGGTCAAAGCCTGAAACGTTCGGCGCTCAACGGCAAAGGGGTGGGATTAATCATGATGGACATCGATTTTTTCAAACTTTACAACGATACCTATGGTCACGTTGCTGGCGACAACTGCCTGCGGCGCGTAGGAGAGGCGCTGAAAAATCTCCCCCTGCGGCAAACAGATTTAATAGCACGCTACGGCGGTGAAGAGTTTGCGATTGTGCTGCCGGATACCTCGCCTGACGCGACCTTGCATATTGCACAAAGCGCCGTTGATGCGGTACGCGAAGCGGCTATCCCGCATGAAAGCACTACATTAGAAGCGGGCGTGGTAACGCTTAGTGCTGGCTGTATTGTTCTGGTGGGCAGTGATGACGGACAGGATGCGCAGCGCATTAAGGAAGGTGCCGACCATGCGCTCTATCAGGCCAAGCACGATGGTCGCAACCGGGCATTAATAAGCGAGGCGAGTGAATAATTCGCATCCTCCCGCCTGTTGTTGGCAACGCTTCTGCCTGAGCGGGAAAGAGGCTTCCCTCTCCCGCTACGCCGGTTACATCATTGAATAGAGCAGCGCCGAAAGTGTGGCAATACCGCCAGCTAAAATCACCAACGCTTTGCCGCCGCGCAGAAAAGCGAGACCGGGCTTGTTATAAATCAGCCAGGCGGGGATTAAAAACAGAATAATGGCAATCAGCGGGCCGCAGAATGCTTCGATCAACGTAATGACGTTTGGATTTTCATAAACAATCAACGAGGTGACGCCATACATTGCCAGCATGGCCGCCGCCTGGCTGATTTTTCGGCTTTTATCGCTACGGCAGTTAAACAGCCTGACGATAAAGTCGCTAAAGGTTTCCGCTACCGATAGCGAGACGCCAAGGAAGGATTTTGTCATGCCGATAATGGCGATCAGGGGCGCGATATAAAACAGCACGCCAGCGCTGCCCGGTGATGAAATAACCGACAGCACGTTCAGATTTTTCTCTTTTGCCTCGACAAATGTTGCGGGCGGAATGCTCAATACACAGCTGAAAACAAAAAAGATAATACTGAGGAATATCGCCAGATAGGCAACTTTTATTACCCGATATACCCGCGGTTTATCTTGCGATTGCTGATAGTGCGCCACCAAAGGAGAGATAATCGGTGCACAGCAAAAAGAGAAAGTAATGAGCGGCAGCGTCAGCCAGATATTTTTAAAGGTAGTTTCAGCAGAGGCATCGGGCAGCGCATTCAGGGCATCGGTCACATTACTCCAGCGCCACGCCGGGATCTGTACAGCGGCAATTGCAATAATGGCCACGGCGAAAGGCAACGCCAGAGTGCCTAACGTGCCAACGACTTTGCTGCGGCCTTTGCTCAGAATACCAAACAGCACAACCATACATAACAGAGTCAGTAACCCTTTGTTGATGCGAACGAAGTGGAGATGATCTACCAGAAAGTTATCCAGGGCATTAACCAGAGAAATGCCATACACCAGCATTACCGGATAAAACGCGACGCAGTAGAGCAACGTCATCAGCCAGTCGCCACGCGGCCCAAACCAGGTGCTCAGGGCTGGCAGGCGCTGCGGCGTCGCTTCGCTCATATAGACGCGCGCCAGCACCAGATGCGGCAGTAATGAGAGCGGTAACCCCAGCAGCAGCATAATAATAAAAATAAGCGGGCCACGCGTACCAATCTCAACCGGCAAAAAAAGCGTGCCTGCGCCCACCGTGGTGCCATACAAACCTAACGTCCAGATTGTATCCTGGAGTTTCCAACCCTGCTGTTTCATAAAAACCTACAAATAAACCATCACGAATCGAATAAAATGTACAGACTTTATGCCTTTGGGTTAAGGGAACCCGTCAGGATAGAAAAACGTCTGCAGAAGCGCATTCTATCAGAAAAAAGATAACAGGGCGGCGTGTCAGTAAATTGTATAATTATGAGGCAAAATATCAGGTTCTATTAAAGCGGGGAAAGTCATTCTAAATATGACTATTTATTCTACTAATCTGTTTTCTTATTATTTTATAAAGGCAAAATTATCATCTAACAGCAAATAATTAACAGGACGTTTATCTTTATGAAATAAATCAGGCCGGGAGCATAAAAGCGTTGCAGATAAACTGTTTGTCAGCGCAGCCTGGGTTGGAACGGGCAGCAGGACTCGAACCCGCATCCTCAGCCGGTACGGCTGGCGTAATCACCGCTTATACCACGCCCGTATTGCAAAAGTGTGAAAGGACGATGTCAGCCTAAAGGCTTTTAGTCCACCGGGGAGGTTCAGCCGGGTTGGTCAGGCAGGAAGCCATAGTAAGAGGACGTTGGCAGCAGGCGCAGCTCGCTCCGTGCTGGTTTTTTTTAGTGCTGGACTGGCAGGTAAAGATGAATTTATTGCTACCGCAGACGGGACAACAAAACTTTAATGAATGCATAATCACCTCACGTAAAAAACATCTCGTTCATTTCTGACGAGCCTTAAGACTACGCTTAACCTTCGCTTTAACAAGCCTCCGTATTGTTTAAAATTGCATATATTTATCTATATTTGTCAGTCAGGGTTACCCAAACAGGCTTAGCGTTATACCGCCGCTGCGATCGTTTAGGATAAATCTTAATCATCGCCCTTTCATCTTTGCTAAATGGCAAACTGGATATCTGCGTTTAGGATGATAATTCAGACCACGGTAATCAGGAGGTGTTATGCCCTCTGTTCAACTGCACATCAAAGACCATCCGGAATATGCATTCACCGGTAACTATTTTACAGAGCAGCCTGAAGGAGAAAATGCATCCCCACGCAGCCATTTTGAAATTTTAAAGGCGACGCAGCCTGCCGAAGCTTTTGAGGAGCTGAATCAGGGCGATACCGTGACCTTTGTTTCCGCCAGCGGCCAGGCGGAAGAGATGTTGCTGAGTAACGAAACGCCCTCACATATTATTTTTGTCTCTCGCGACTAGCTTTCAGGCGACATAGCCTGACATCTGGCCTGTTTGTCAGCCCCGTTTCTGTACGCGTCTCATGCTGCTGAGGTGCGTTTTACAGGAGCGGGGCTGTTTTTTTGTCTTTGGCTGCTGTATTTGTTATTACCTTTTTTATTTCACAGCGGAGTTGCCATGTTGTTGGCTGGTGCGATTTTTATTTTTACCCTTGTCCTGGTTATCTGGCAGCCGCGCGGCCTGCAGATTGGCTGGAGCGCCTCTATCGGCGCTGCGCTGGCTCTGCTTAGCGGTGCGGTTAGCGTCAGCGATATCAGCATTGTCTGGCAAATCGTCTGGAACGCCACGGCCACCTTTATTGCCATTATTATTATTAGCCTGTTGTTGGATGAAAGCGGTTTTTTTGAATGGGCAGCGCTGCATGTGGCGCGTGGTGGGCATGGTCGTGGAAAACGGCTGTTTACTCTGATTATTCTACTGGGTGCCTGCGTAGCGGCGCTGTTTGCCAATGATGGCGCCGCGCTTATTCTCACCCCTATCGTGATTGCCATGCTGCTGGCGCTGGGCTTTAGTCGTGCCTCAACGCTCGCCTTCGTGATGGCCGCCGGATTTATTGCCGATACCTCCAGCCTGCCGCTGGTGGTTTCCAACCTGGTCAACATCGTAACGGCGGACTATTTCCATCTGGGCTTTAATGATTACGCGCGGGTTATGGTGCCGGTGGATCTTGCTGCCATTGCCGCCAGCCTGGCCATGCTGCACCTTTTCTTCCGTCGGGATATTCCTGCCGTCTATGATACCGCACGACTTAAGGCGCCCCGGGAGGCCATTCGCGATCGTCGTACCTTCAGGGCGGGCTGGATCGTGCTGGCTATCCTGCTGATTGGTTTTTTTGTGCTGGAGCCGCTTGGCGTGCCGGTAAGCCTGGTGGCTGCAGTGGCCGCGCTGATCCTCTGGCTGATTGCCCGTCAGGGGAAAGTTATTGATACCGGCAAAGTATTACGCGGCGCGCCGTGGCAAATTGTGATTTTTTCCCTCGGCATGTATCTGGTGGTTTACGGACTGCGTAACGCGGGCCTGACCAGCTTTATCTCTGCCCTTCTCAATCAGCTGGCGCAACAGGGCATTTGGGTCGCTACGCTTGGTACAGGCCTGCTTACCGCTGCGCTTTCTTCGGTAATGAATAATATGCCGACGGTATTAATCGGCGCACTCTCCATTAACGCCAGTGATGCGCAGGGCGTGATAAAAGAGGCAATGATTTACGCCAATATCATCGGCTGCGATCTGGGTCCTAAAATTACCCCGATCGGTAGCCTGGCAACGCTGTTGTGGCTGCATGTGCTGGCGCAAAAGGATATTCGTATCAGCTGGGGCTACTACTTCCGTGTGGGTTTGGTTATGACGCTGCCGGTTTTAGTGGTGACGCTTATCGCACTGGCGCTGTGGCTGTCAGTATAATCTGTCCATGGCTATTTTTGAGAGGCTTTAATGAGCATTACTATCTATCACAATCCGAACTGCGGAACTTCGCGCAATACGCTGGCGCTGATTCGCAACAGCGGCGATGAACCACACATTGTTTATTATCTGGAAACGCCGCCTTCGCAGGCAGAGCTGAAAGCGCTACTTGAAAAGATGGGCACTGGCGTACGCGATTTATTACGAAAAAACGTTGAGCCTTATGCCACGCTGGGACTGGAAGAAGATCGTTTTAGCGATGAACAGCTTATTGATTTTATGGTGCAGTATCCGTTGCTGATTAACCGCCCGATTGTGGTGACGCCGTTGGGTACCCGGCTCTGCCGCCCGGCGGAAAAGGTTCTGGATATTCTGCCTAATCCGCAGCAGGGAATGTTTGTTAAAGAGGATGGCGAAATCATCATTGATGAGACCGGGAAACGCCTGAAATAATGGCAATGTAGCTAACCGCCATCGTACAGAACGATGGCGGTTAGTCGCCTGGAACTGCTAAACGCCCTGCTAGCGACACTGCCCTGTTATACCATCCCGCCCGTTTGGACAAACATCCGAGGCAGGGATCAGTGACGCCATACCCCATGAACAACCGGTAAGATATAAACAGACCACCAGCATTAATACCTTTTTCATAGCTCCCCTTCTGATGCGCCTGGGTATCTTGTTACCTGCGCACCTATTATAGGCGCTGTTTTCACCTTAGCAGCCCGCACATGACGTTTTTGCGCAGCAGGTTGGCTTAGCGCGCTTTTTTAGCATCTGATAAGCTTTTCCCATATCCAACGAGCGTAACCCTGTAGAAGGTTCGTCAAGCATCTTGTTCGATTTCTTAGGCAGCTCTAATATTTATAAACTCACTGCAAGGGAGTTCTTATGAAAAAAGATACACTGTTCAGCTACGCCCGGGAACATTTTAACGCAGAGCCGGAATATCTCTGGAGCAACCTGCCAGACTATGCAGTGCTTCGCCATCATGATGGCGATAAATGGTTTGGTATCGTGATGAACGTACCAGGTACAAAGCTGGGACTGAAAACAGATGAAAACATTGATATTCTTGTGGTTAAGATCAGACCTGAACATCTGGGCTCATTACGTCTGAAAGAGGGTATTTTGCCCGCTTACCATATGAATAAAGAGCATTGGGTCAGTGTGATGCTTTCCGGGCCGCTGTCCGCGAAAGAAATCCATGAGCTGCTTGCTGACAGTCATGACCTGACCTCAGGCTAAATCCGGGTTCAAATACCTGTCGCTTAACAGCGGCATATCATCTGCCTGATACCTTCATACGCTGATGCTTCCCGGCCTGGTGTATGCATGCTTAGCCGTTAATGTTCATTTTTCGCTCATCGCTGCCTGACACTGCGCGCTGGTTTGCGCCAGAAGCGGCCACTTTCTGACTACATCAGCCATATGAACCAGAGCGCGCTCACATCTGGAAAACGTTGCCTGCGTTCTCTGAAAATGTACTTAGCCTGTTGCCTGACAGGGTAGAACGATCGTTCTACCATCGCTTCATGAACAAAAAAACAACCGATACCCGGGAAAAAATCCTGGAAACCGCAGAGCAGCTTATTTATCAGAATGGCATTCATGCCACCGGGATGGATCTGCTGGTCAGAACCTCTGGCGTGGCAAGAAAAAGTATCTATCGCTACTTCGCGACCAAGGATGAGGTGGCGGCCGCCGCGTTAAATGCGCGTGATGAACGCTGGATGCAATGGTTCATAATGGAATGTAATAAAGGCACGTCCCCTCAGGAACGTATCCTGAATATGTTCACTGTACTCAGAGGCTGGTTTGAGTCAGATGGCTTTCGTGGCTGTGCCTTTATCAACACGGCCGGAGAGGTCGGTGATCCTGACGATCCCGTACGGCAGATAGCAAAGCTTCATAAGCAAAAGCTACTGGATTATACGCTTGAACTCACCCGTCAACTGAACATTGAGCACCCGTTAGCTCTGGCAAGACAGCTACTGATCCTGACAGAAGGTGCCATCACCATGTCGCATGTGATGGGCGATGCCAGCGCCGCCGACAGCGCAAGAGACGTGGCGCAACTGCTGTTGAAGCAGGCCTCTCACCCGGCCTGAGCGTCAAAATACTGACTCTACTGATATATCCTGATCGCCTGGAGGCGCTACCATGTCCGAAAAACAGATTCGCCCGCCCCTTCCTCCCTTCACTCGCGAAACGGCGATTGAAAAGGTACGGCTCGCTGAAGATGGCTGGAACAGCCGCGATGCTGAAATAAGCGATCACTATCTCATGGCTTATAAGTGTGAATCTGTTATCAATACCCAAATGAATAATGTTTTCGTTAACCATCTCGATAGCGTGTCGGTATCCCTCTTTGGCAAAAAACTCGTTTAGGTATCTTTTTGCTGTTTTAAACGCCATTACGGCAGCAAAGGCCATCACTATATTAGCACCGGCAATAACCCAGTTACTGACTTCATTGCTTTGGCCGCCATGACCATAAATGATTGCACCCAGTATAACAGCCATAAAAAGCATAAATATTACGCGAATAATCCGCTCAGCATTGCTCATTATATGTTCCTTTATTAACAGCCTATTTAGCTATAGGGTATTTTATCTTCTACGGATCTGATTCGACTTATAGCGGGTCAGTATTCTGCTGAATATAATCACCGATATATTCCTCAACCCGGAGACAGAGCACTGCAGCCAAATCATCTATACCTGTCTCGTTGCTCTCTTCGTCGCATCCGCTGCTGTACATGTGAAACTCACTTATGTTGTTGATAAAACGAAAGCCCAGTTCAAATTCACTGGTGTCCGGATTATGAACGGCATGACCATAGACGGTGCCGGGAACGAATACCCTGCCCTTTAGTTTGGGGAAGAGTAACCCTGCCTTTTCCAGATGTGCCGGCAGCCGGCCGGGACGCAGCTCCAGACGAACAACCCAGGCACCGTATGCATAATCTTTGGGCTGGGAAATTGTCACGGCGACCCGTTCTCCCCGGTGAGTGTATTCACGGACGGCCTCCGGGCGTGTCAGAAGTCCGGTATCGATAAGCAGTTCCTTCAGCGTACGCAACTCTCCTTCTAGTTCACTGAGTGAAAGGGCATAGTTGCGCATTTTCTCCAGATAAGGCGGCAGCTGGGCAACCGCCTCTGATAGCTGAAGGTCACATACAGATAAAAGATACCCTGCACGGGATAAGCTGTGAGAAACCCTCTCCACAGCTGCAGGCAGGTGATCCCGTCGAGTCGAATGACGTAATCGCCCCGGCACGCCATGTACAAGATGTCGCCCAGCTCGACCGGCCGGTCGTCATCCCGGGTGTCAGCGTCATCCGTCTCCCTGACCGGGACCAAGGGCTGGACCCTGACTTCCGTCGCCCGCCGTTCCGCCACCACACGTTCCTGCTCGGCGGTCAGGAGCGGGGCGGCCAGCTCCCTGCCCGCGTCCGTGAGTTTGACGGCCAGCTGCAGGTTTGGCGCCCGCAGGGTGCGCAGCCAGCCCGCGGCTTCCATGCGGCGGCAGGAGGCGCGCAGATTAGGCCCGTAGACCGGGGCGTCACCGCTCTGCAGGATTTACAACGCTGGGTACTCACCCATCTGGACACAACGCGCAATGCTATTGAGATGGCAACTCATATCAATCTTAGTGTTCGCCACCTGAACAGGATCTTTCAACAGGAAATGGGAGTCAGTACAGGGGAGTGGCTGGAGCAGGCAAGAATATCACGCGCCAGAGAGCTTCTTATCGAACAGCTACCTATAAAAGCGGTAGCTACGAGCTGTGGATACAGTAGTAGTGACGTCATGCGAAGGGCGTTTAAAAAAATTACGGGAATGAGCCCGGCGACCTATCAGAAAATATATGGCGTCACTAAATGAAAAAAATACACCAACTTTTTGATAAATCAGGATTTTTCAGTTTCCGCTTTTTGCCTGAACTTAGCAATTTTAATCCGGTTGCCACAAAGTGCCATACTGCACCAACGCCTTCTATGCGCTTTGGTACGATCGTAAAACCAGAGAGTACAGTCCGGATGCTCGCACTGGCGAATGTAATCGAAATTACCTTCGGTAAGTAGCTTTGCAGCCGCTTCTGCAATTATCCCAAGAGCATTGGCTGGCGAGGCCGTCTCAGAACAACGAATAATCTGATATGTACCTTCGCTGTCAGTAATGATTTTGGGATAACTCACAATTTTTCTGAGGTATTCATTAAGCCCATCGGGATCGAACTGTTGACCATGTTTTTTCTTTTCGACAAGGCTGCGTATAAGTTCTCTCAGTGTCCGGGCTGACAGTAATAACTCGCCAGGGGGGCCAGGCAGGGCATTCCGTGACGCCTGAATTTCAATCCCTGCTTTATTCAGCCAATGCAGAACATCATCGTCAGCCTGAAGAAAATCGTGAGTCACCTTATCGGTCATGGCAACTGTATTTATGAAATCTAGCGCAATCTGGTCTGCGAGGAGCCAGGGGCCTCCTCTGTTCGTAATGCTGACTGTACCGGTCATAATCTCTCCTGCTCATATCTGCCCTGCTTAATGTAACCGCTTTGAGTTTATTTTAATAGTTACCTCATTAGAAATATGTTGTTACAAATACAATTGCCAGCATCAAATATCGCTTAATCTATTGAATTTTATACATAAGAAATAAAGCACGGCGTAGATAACTTATAAAATCAACTGTAACCGTTAAAAGAGATATTTACAGGTTACATGGTTAGGCTAAGATTACTTCATCACGTAACAACACAACGTTAATTTTCCTGGACAAATGAGGTGATGATATGAATAGCAATGTGCATTTCTCTGTTGAGTACAAATACGCAGAAGCTGACGGCGTTAAGGTTTTTTACCGTGAGGCAGGTCATCCTGAAAATCCGGATCTACTGTTATTGCATGGTTTCCCAAGTTCATCCCATCAGTTTCGGGAATTGATCCCTTTACTCGCGGATAAGTTTCACATTATTGCGCCAGACCTTCCCGGCTTTGGTTTTACAGAAGTGCCGCAAGAGCGGGAATATGTCTATACCTTCGACGCACTCGCTCAGACGATCATTTCATTTGTAGATACACTGCACATGGAAAAATTTGCAATGTATGTCTTTGACTACGGTGCTCCGACAGGATTACGGCTGGCACTGAAATACCCGGACCGTATTACTGGACTGATTTCACAGAACGGAAATGCATATCTTGAGGGACTGGGAGATGCTTGGGCCCCTATCCGCGCCTATTGGGCCGATGCGACTGCTGAAAACAGGAAAGTTATCCATGATGCGATTCTTCATCTGGAAGGCACTAAATGGCAGTATGTTCATGGGGTTGAGGATCCCGAAGCCATTGCACCTGAAGCATATTACCTTGATGCGTTATTACTGGAACGTCCCGGGAATAAAGATATCCAGTTGGACCTCTACTTGGATTATGCAAATAACTTAAAACTTTATCCAGAATTTCAGGCCTTCTTCCGCAGCACTAAGCTTCCATCGCTTATTATCTGGGGAAAGAATGATCCATTCTTTATTCCGCCGGGTGCGCAGGCCTTTAAACGGGATAATCCGAATGCGGTAGTAGAGCTGCTGAATTCGGGTCACTTTGCTCTGGAAACGCATGTTGAATATATTGCCAAAAGAATTAAGGAAGTGATTGGAGCTTGATTTCACGTCGGTTTTGTTAAGAGACAAAGTTATAGCGGGATATTTACTTATCCCGCTCTTTTGTTTAAAAGACCGAAGCCGTGGATCATGGGGGCCTGAAACTGACAGCCCCCCCGCGATATTGCCCAGGCTGCTGAGTCCCTGATTACAGGAAGAACACGCTGGGTTGCCGTAACCAGCGCCATACGAAGACCTGATAACCGCACAATTTAAGCCGCTTCACTTCAGGTACTTCCATAGCGCCAAACTTCTTGCGCCAGGTATAGAAAGTAGCATCGGAGATAGCATGCCTGCGGCAAAGCTCCCGGGCAGAAACCCCGGCTTCAGCCTCGCGGAGGATACTGATGATCTGTTCGTCGGAAAAACGCTTCTTCATGGGGATGTCCTCACGTTGCTAATGAAGACATTACTAACATCGTGGTGTATTAATCAATGGGGAGCAGGTCAGATCATTGCGCTGCATCGGCAGTAACATCTCAATACCAAAGTCGTCCAAGGTGCTGTTTCGTCTTGGGCAACTGTAAAAGCTACTTTCTGTACCTGCCATATAAGGTGCATTTGATGATACTTTCGCGGGTATAGGTCAAAATGACACCCTCGATGATTCCTTAATTAACAAATCACTTTAAAAAATAAAGGCAGCCACAACCATCTTGGCCACCTCTATTCAATACTATCACTCAGTGCAAGTACGGTGTAATAACAGAGATTATTAGGCCAATAGCAAAAACCATAAATACGCTACCACCAATCTTATTCAGATATGAAAAGGCTTTACCAGTAGCCAGTTTTTTCTTCACTGAATTTGCAGATACACCATATAGGAAATGAATAATAACCACCAACACGCAAAATGTTATTGAAAGAATACAGAACTGGCTGATAAAAGGCTTATCCGATTTTATAAACTGAGGAAACAGCGCCATAAAAAACACGATGGGTTTTGGATTAAGCAAAGATACAAAAAAACCTTGACGAAACCTTGAAGATTTTGACGGAAGAATTAAAGCTTTCTCACTTCCAGATTCGCTCATTTTTTTTGGAGTAGAACGAAACAGCTTAACGCCCAGGTAGGCAAGATAAGCAGCTCCTACAATTTTTACCACAACCAGCGCAAACTGAGAAGTTGTTATAATTATGCCCAAGCTACTTGCTGCAACGATTGAAATAACACCCATACCTGCTGCCACACCAATAATTCCAGCTAAGGCACTACGTAAACTGTAGTTAAGTGTATTCGTTAACGTGAGCAATACACCCGGTCCCGGACTCGCTATGGTTAGGCTGGCAATTAAGATATAAAGGTAAATCTGAGACATGAATTTGCCCTGTCCAAAGGGGGGCGTTCCCCCCGGCGGTTAGTAGATTAGATTGAGAGATCTCTGTATTCCTGCCCGACAAACAGAGCGCTGTCAACAAGGCGGTCGCCCTCATTCTTAGCTACTTCCAGGTGGAATTTTGTCGGGCCTGCATACTTGAAGTAGTTTCTTGGGATTTCCAAATCGCTGGCTCGTTTGGCGTCATATGTACTTTCAGAGCAGAAGAAACGCATCACAAACGCTGCACGAATGTCTACCTCTCCTTCGCCAAGCATTATGCTTCGATGGATGACGTATTTGTCAAAAATAAGTGCATCTCCAACTTCAAACTCATCCTCTACACCAAAGTGGTTAAGAATAGCCATCTGGGCGTTATCGTTGAGAGGCCCATCGCGCCACTGAACGAAATCGTCTGTAGTTGGATTCTCATTAGCGTCAATTTTTTCCTGCAGCATACTGAACACAGAAGGATCTATATGGCTATAAAGATAGTCACCGTTTACACGATTTTTTGGTACGTAAGCCATCCCTCCACGTTGCCCTTTAGGATTGATATTAACTAAAGGGGCCCAGATGGTGCATCCAAAATCTTCAGCATGATGGTAGCCAAAACTCTGAGTACCGATATGCCATGGAAAGCCCTTATTTTTGAGTTTTTCAAGCTCAAAAGATAATGCTTGCGCATAAAACATATTCCTACCAGTCAAGTCTTTCATGGCTTTCTTAAATGCCGGGTCTTTCAACAGGCCAATCACCACCTCATCGCCATCATACATGTCAAAAGCTAATCGGCTGAACCCAGTCTAATACTTATCAGTGGGTTTATCAATGTATTGACCAATAGTTGACTTGATATAACTCACAAACTCTGGAGAATAAAAACCTTTTAACAAAAGGAAACCTTTCTCTCTAAAGTCAGAAATCTGCTCTTTCGTTAAGCTGAATTTTTTATTAATCACTTCATCACTCCATTTTTAAAGCCCGATAGGGCAAGGCCAACCATTTAGGTTGAGATAATACTGTTCCCTTTGATGATTAATTTTCAATACTCAAAAATGCATCATAATAATTAGCTTGCGCATCCAAACAAACTGACGCTCCAAGCATGACAGATTTCTTATTTTTAAATTCGTCACCATACTAATGGAATTAGTTCGTCATGGATCCACTTATCTGAATAATCAATATTATTTTTTGTTTTTTCATAAATCATTAGAGTCTTTCTATTCCTTATTTCAAGCCGGTGCGCCCCATGCATTATCTTTTCAATCAAAAAAGGCATTGTTAGCTTTTGCGCAGCAATGATGCCTACTAACTGATAAAAATGCTCTTCGTAGTCGGCCTCAAGGAAACCGCATCTTTAGGTAAATTACAACCAA
This sequence comes from Pantoea alhagi, assembly GCF_002101395.1. Taxonomy (NCBI): domain Bacteria; kingdom Pseudomonadati; phylum Pseudomonadota; class Gammaproteobacteria; order Enterobacterales; family Erwiniaceae; genus Pantoea; species Pantoea alhagi. The sequence continues at coordinate 4,053,165 of NZ_CP019706.1, forward strand.
CGTCACTATAGTCACTTCCGTTCAGATAGGATTTGACATCTCGCATTTCTAGCAAGCTAATGAATGCTTCATAATATACCCCTCCAGACTTAAGCCAGAGCTTCTTAAAGACGTAGAGCTTTTCCTGATCTCCCTGAATATATTTTCCGGAATGTAAATGAAATTCATCAATACAAATAGATGCTTCAAATAATGTGTCAAAATCCTGTACATTTACGGAGCTCCTGATTTTTAAACAATAAATCATTAGAAGCTTTATGCCGCATGCATAAGCTGATAAGAGTATGAAAAAAGGAATTTGAATTATTATCGCTATTCACATCCCGAATGTGCTCCAATTTTAACAGACTGTCACCCGAGGTTGCTTTGAATCTAAACCCACCCTCAAAACAGTTCAATAAAATTTAATTGCAGGGTGCTGGATCAGAGATTTTGACTGCGCATCCTTGTCTCAAATTCATTCCGCGAACGCTCAATACTCAACCAGTTATTTACATTTCATTTACTTTAACCACATTGAATTTACTTGTCATTAAATTTATAACCAATTGAAATTTAAACACTTATTAAGAAATTAAGCGCGCCTTGTTCAAAAATCATACTACTTGAGGGCGTTTTAAATGATGCAGAAACAAAAAACACTACCTGAGTAGTTAACATCAGTTAAATTAACCAAATTGGTCGCAAAACAAGCTAAATTAAATCTAAACATAAAATATATATTTTTTTTGCCGAACATAGTTCTGCGAACACTTCCTAACGTTATTTCTACCGGTGATTATTAACAGGATAATTAAGCATTACAGAAAGCAATTGATATGAAAGAAGTCCAGCTTATGAAAACAGGCAAATTATTCACAGCGCTTCTTCTTAACCCGTTGATTACACTTCATTTTATTTATGATATATTGAATTAAAGCCGGAAAAAACCATATAGACGAAGTTGAATCAAATCAATTTAATTCATCATCATCTCAATCTTTCTAGACAAGACAACCGTAACCCTGCCGTCAGGCCGAATATAATCCGTTCACGGTTAGTCAAAGTTTACCTGCATTGCTGGTTAGCGCAGTCGAGTTGCGGGGCTTGCTTGCCAGGAAAGACAGGAATTCTGCACATCAATGTTTTCGGAAAGTTATTCGCAAAAGCATAGAATTTTTACCAACACGGCTGAGTGAATCATCAGGTCTATTGATTACCTAAGCCCTGCCCTAAACGTGAAGTGACTTCCGCTTCTCGCTCATAGCGGCCGTAGCTTCGTAGTCAATAAACTTGCTGATGTTAGCTGACTACACAGGTTGACCTCAGCGTCAGCCATTATCCTTCTGTCGCCAGGCATGAAATGCATCTTTCCGTGGTTTAGTGAAATGAAGGCGTTTTTGGAACCGCTTTAGAACTGACGATAAACCGAATTGTTCTGGGATCAGACACCTACAAATCCGCTAACAGGCTCTCACTCATTTATCTTCCCTCTGGGGAAAAGCGACACATTCTTTAATGTCTGATTTTTTTGCTATTCAGGAACGATAAAATATCAAAACATCTTTACGACCTGCCGGTCGGTAGGTATATTCTGGGCCCTCTTATAATCTTTAGGAATTATCATGGCTTCTTCGCATTTCAGATTATCCGTTTCGCTCGCCCTTATTACTGTTCTGGGGCCATCAGCGATCGATATGTATCTTGCCTCGCTGCCCGACATGGCAGCGGAGCTTGGTGCCTCACTGACGCAAATTCAGTTGACCCTTACAGTATTTTTACTGGCAATGGGGCTGGGCCAGCTTATATCAGGCCCTCTGATCGATGCTTACGGCCGACGCACACCGTTGCTGTCCGCCATTCTGTTGTTTATTGTTTGCTCAATATGGGCTTCCTGGTCAGATACTATCTCTGCGCTGCTCTACGCTCGTTTCTTCCAGGGACTTGCGGCATCCATGACGCTCGTTGTGGCCATAAGCACGGTCAGGGACGTTTCATCAGGAACGCAGGCGGCAAAACTGTTTGCCATGCTGATGACTATTGAAGGGCTGGCCCCTGTACTGGCACCAGCCATTGGTGGGTATGTAGATGCTTACGCAGGCTGGTCAGCAGTAATGCTGGTGTTGGCAACAATGGGGCTGATAGCTTTCATCAACAGCTGGTTTAACCTGCCGGAGTCGCTACCCCCTGCTCAACGTCAGTCGCTGGCCCCTTCGCAAATCTTCAGAACGTACGGGCGATTACTGCGCGATCGCGACTTTATGCTTCCCGCGCTTTCTCTCTCTGCCGCATTCTTTTTCCTGTTCATCTATATCGGCGGTGCGCCGGTGATTTACCAGACCCACTACGGTCTCAAACCAGACACCTTTGGCCTGGTGTTCGGCGGCACCGGCATCGCAGTGCTGCTCGGCGCTATTACCTCGGGTCGCTGGGTCATGCAACTGAGCGTGCCTGCCGTTGCGCTGCGGGGCGTTTTAGCTATGGCGGCAGGTACATTACTGGCAGGCCTTTCTGTCATCAGTGGTCTGGGCCTGCCGGGCGTGGTAGCGGGTATGTTTATTGCCCTGTTCGGGCTGGGTATTGCTGAGGCCACGCTGATGTCCATGACTATGTCCACCCAGAAGACAGCTCTGGGCTCTGCTGCGGCCGTTCTCGGCGCGCTGCAACTTATACTCTCGGCTACTGCGACCCCACTGGCAGGATACTTGTCGGCGAAGGGAAGCATGCCCTGGCTGGGCTTCCTTGCCTTGTTTGGCATTTTCGTGGTTGCGCTGACCGTTTTGAGCATCCGCTGGGCCCGGGATGATATAGAATACGCTGCCGGTCATTAACTTCAGGAAAGCACTTTCATATGGCAATCTCTTCTGCTGCTCAAAAAGTTTCAGACGCTGCTGTTACCCACTTTGCGGAGCGAGGGTTTGAGTCCGCCTCGTTAAAGGAAATAGCTGAGGCCGCTGGCATCAGAAAAGCGACTATTTATTCGCATTTTAAAAATAAAGATGAGCTATTCCTCCACGCTTTTAGTGGGTCGATTGAGGTTGAGGGTGCTTTCGTATCCAGTTGCTTTGATGCTGATACAGAGGCTGGGGAACGGTATCTGGCGAGGGTAGCTTCCCGCTACTCCACATCCGAACATTTGCGCCTGATGCTGCGTACCGCTTTTATTCCGCCGGGAGGGCTGCGAGAACAGGTCTCTCTGGGATACGAAAAATTTATTTCGCACATCAGGGCTCGCTTTGTGGCGAAGCTGCAACAAAACAGTTCTGATGCAGAATTGCTGGCGGAGGCCTATATCGGCATTATCGACAGCGTCCATGTTGAACTGCTTTACGCTTCGCCCGCTGCGGCAGAGAGAAGACGAAAAGCGCTCTGGCACATTCTGCATGCGGCTGTCACTGCAACTCACCGATAGAACAAGTCGGGCTATGGTCGGAATCCTTTGCATTATCGTAGACTGCACTGTAAACGCATAAAGCTTTTTCTAATCCGGGCAGTTAACCAGTCACATGCTCCAGCGAGTTTCTGTATGCAATGAATACCCAGTTTTCAGGTGGCGTTTCCAGCCCGAGGTGAAGCATACAGGCCGACACGCACACTTATTGCTTCATAAGGTACAGAATGTTAAAGCAGGTGACTGGTTCATAGTTCATTCTGTAGCGGGCGGCTTGGGGCTGATTGTTACCCGCTGGGCAAGCAGGTTAGGTTTTAAAATCATACCCGTCGTGCGCGAACAGCGGCCGTAGCGAGATAAGTAATAACAGCTGTAAAAGTCACAGCTCCACCCAGTAACGTTGATGAAGGCGGCGTTTCGTCAAAAACTATCCAGACCCACAGCGGTGCCAGTAGCAAATCCAGCTGACCGATGAGACCGGCAAGGGTTGCCGGAATGAACCTGCTTCCGCCAAGATAAAGCAGATAGCTCAGGCTCTGTGTCGCCATGCTGAAAGCAAACAACCAGAGCATGTCAGACAAATCCGGGATGGGCGCGTCAGCAGGACTTTTAATAAAGCAGATAATCATACAAATCAGGCAGGCAACAGATGTCACGCCCGGCAGGTTCATATCCGGCCATTTTTTAGCGAGAACTATGCTCCCTGCAAATCCAAGCGCCATCAGGAAGGCCAGAAGATAACCAGCCATATCGCCCCGGCTGCTGGAAGAGCCGGTCATGACGAATACACCGGCAAGGCTCGCCAGAGAGCAGAAAGCCGCCATGGCTGTAAGCCGTTCCCGAAGAAATACCCATCCCAGCCCGAGCGTAATAAAAGGGGTAGTGGCATAAATTGTCATCACACCCGCAACAGTTGTCACCTTGAGCGCGGCAATATAGCAGAACATTGAAAGGGACATCACAATGGCTGTAATGATCTCACGCCAGCCCAGCCTTATTTTCTGAGGAAACCATTTGCTATTACGCCAAAAAAGCAGCACGACAGCAAGGGTTAAGGTGGCAAAAAAGGAACGCCATGCAACCATAGACCAGACGTCCATCTGCAGGTGGCGAACAAAAATACCCACAGAGCTCCACATAAGTACTGATAATGTTACAAGCGCCACGCCCGATAAAGAATGGCATTGTGAAGAATTATGACTTTTATCTGTTAGATCTGACATTTTTCTGGTTCATATTTATAAAATACAAAGTATAGAAGTTACCTTGAACTTTTCAGGCTGAGTCAGTTTTAACGGGATTCATTATGATGCTAAAGGTTCGTGCCCGCTAATTGAATTCGCCCCGGGCATGCAGAAGCTTTCCGGGGCCAGTACTGTTACAAAAATGGCCTGCAAAAGCCAGCTATGTGCCAGGAGCGGACATAACTTTTAATGCCCAGAGGGACATTAACGTGCCGACAGCTGTAACAAACGCTATCTAAACTTCTTAAATAACCACTAAAGGAGAATAGATCCCATATGCGAACCCCTGATTATCCTTCCCGGGACTTTGATAAATGGTCACAGGTAGATGCCTGGTTTGCTGAAAAGCTTGCACCTGAAGGGCCAGATTTAAAATACACTCTCTCTAATAATTCAGAGCAAGGATTACCCACACACGATGTGTCTGCTTTGCAGGGAAAAATGCTGGCCATCTTCATTCAAATGACACGCGCTGTCCGCGTTCTTGAAATAGGAACCCTTGGAGGTTACAGCACGATCTGGATGGCCAAAGCTTTACCCCAACATGGAAGCGTAACGACCATTGAATTCAATAAGCATCATGCAGATGTTGCCCGCCAGAATATAAACAATGCAGGATTAACTGAGCGCGTTGAGCTTCACACTGATGCTGCACTTGATGTTTTACCCATGCTTAAGGCACCTTTTGACCTTATTTTTATCGATGCTGATAAAGTGAATAACCCACGCTATCTGGAATGGGCCATCAAATTGTCGAAGCAAGGTACTGTAATCGTGGGTGATAACTCAGTGCGTGGCGGTAGTGTGATTGATTCTGATAGTGACGATCCTAACGTGCAGGGTCTGAGAGAGTTTATTCAGATCATTTCAGAAGACGAACGACTTGAGGCCACAGCCATACAAACTGTTGGTGAAAAGGGATGGGATGGGTTCGTCATGGCTATAGTTAAAACCATATAATTATCTGTCTTACACACTCAGAGCTCAGCCGCTACCAGGCGGCTTTCTCATACCACTCTCTGGAGATTGTTGGATGCCCTGCCCTCATGGATTAGCGCTTACTGAGTCTATTCACACTTTCATTCTGGCTCGATCGCTTTTTTAGATTTTCAACAAGCAGGTCCGCTTCTCGCTCACAGGTGACAACTCTAATCACATCTTGTAGTGGTCAACAAAAACTGGTCACCGCTTTAGAGTTTTTCCAGTATCGACTTTCCGATTCGTTTGGTGGTAATCCACCGTTATATTCATGCGGCCTGAGCGTGCTGTAGTAACCCACGATGTAATCTGTGATCGCATGAGAGGCTTCACTGAAGTTCATGTATCCCATCACGGGAACCCATTCATTTTTCAGGCTCCGGAAGAACCGCTCCATTGGGCTGTTATCCCAGCAATTTCCCCGCCGACTCATGCTCTGCTTTATCCTGCAACGCCACAGTAACTGCCTGAACTGCCGGCTTGTGTAGTGGCTACCCTGATCGCTATGGAACATCACTCTGAATCGCCACGGATAATCTAGACACTTCTGAGCCGTTGATAATACTGATTTTCATATTCCGTCGGTGGCATCTGATCACTCGACCCATGTCGACGCTTACTGTTATAAAACATTTCGATGTAATCAAAAATATCGCTGCGGGCTTCTTCCCGCGTTCCGTAAATCTTTTTCTTTATCCGCTCGCGTTTCAGTAACTGGAAAAAGCTTTCTGCAACCGCATTATCGTGACAGTTACCACGACGGCTCATACTCCCCTCCAGTCCGTGTGATTTCAGGAACGACTGCCACTCATGGCTTGTGTACTGACTCCCTTGATCAGAATGAACCAGCACCTGTTTTTGGGGATTACGCCGCCATACAGCCATCAGCAGTGCGTTCAGAACAATATCCTTTGTCATCCAGGGTTGCATTGACCAGCCAATAACTTTGCGCGAGAACAGGTCAACAACTACGGCCAGATACAGCCACCCTTCGTGAGTTCGGATGTAAGTTATGTCCGTTACCCAACGTTCATTCGGTGCTTCCGGGTTGAACTGACGCTGGAGTCTGTTGGGTGCCACGATACTGGCTTCACCTTTATGCGCTCGTGGGCTTCGATACCCGACCTGAGCCTTTATCCCGGCACGCTTCATCAGCCGCCAGACCCGGTTAATCCCGCACTGTTGCCCGCTATCTTTCAGGTCGAGATGGATCTTGCGATAGCCATAAACGCAACCGGACTCCAGCCAGAACTGTTTGATTTGTCCTGTCAGCCTGAGATCCGCCTGATGCTGTGGTGAATGCGGCTGCTGAAGCCAGGCGTAAAACCCACTCGGATGAACATTCAGCACCCGACAGAGCAGACGAACAGGCCAGCAACAGGTGTTGTCACGGATAAAGGCGTACCTCAGTCGGACAGCTTTGCGAAGTACGCCGCGGCTTTTTTTAATATGTCCCGTTCGTCAGTAACCCGCTTCAGCTCCTTCTGGAGTCGGCGGATCTCAGCCTGAGCATCTGACTGTTCTTTGTTGGTGGAAGAGTCCGGTCCGTACTTCTTTATCCAGGCATAAAGACTGTGGGTAGTGATATCGAGACGTGTTGCAACACTGGAAACAGAATGACCACGATCAACAACCTGTTTTACCGCTTCAATTTTAAACTCTTCGGGATAACGTTTACCGCTCATGAGCACCTCTCTTTTAAGTCATCTTAAATGACTCCGGGGTGTCTGTTAAACCTGTGGCGATTCACTCCGCCTGGCTTTCCCCGACGCTCCCAGGCCATTTCCAGCGCTTTCATAGTGAGTTTGCTGTCCGGTGAGAATGACATTGCCCAGCCCACGGGTTTTCTGGCGAACAGGTCGAGAACAACAGCAAGATATGCCCAACGTTTTCCTGTCCAGATATAAGTCACGTCGCCGCACCATACCTGGTTGGGCTCGATGACCGCGAACTGACGATCAAGGTGGTTCGGTATAGCGATGTGTTCCTGTCCACCGCGCTTATACCGGTGTGTTGGCTGCTGGCAGCTTACAAGTCCCAGCTCTTTCATGAGTTTGCCAGCAAGCCAGCGCCCCATACGGAAGCCTTTAAGTGTTGCCATAGTGGCAATGCTTCTTGCGCCCGCTGAGCCATGACTGATGCTGTGTAACTCCTGCACCTGGCTACGCAACGCTGTCCGCCTGATATCCGGTTCATCAGGACGACTTTTCCAGTATTTGTAGCTGCTACGGTGAACCCCAAACACATGGCACAGTATCGCCACGGGATAACGCGCTCTGAGCTTCCCGATTAACGAGAACTGTTCAGGGAGTCTGACATCAAGAGCGCGGTAGCCTTTTTTAATATGTCATTTTCCATTTCAATACGTTGAAGTTTTTTCTTCAGCTCACGAATTTCAATTTGTTCCGGCGTTATCGGCGAGGCTTTTGGCGTTTTGCCCTGACGTTCATCACGCAACTGTTTAACCCAGCGCGTCATGGTAGAAAGCCCTATATCCATCGCTTCAGCCGCTTCAGCAACGGTGTAATTCTGATCGACGACAAGCTGGGCTGATTCGCGTTTGAACTCTGCACTGAAATTTCTTTTTTTCATTGGGGCACCTGTATTGTTCTGAGGCGAGCATATCACCTCTGTTCAGGTGGCCAAATTCAGTAAACCACTACAGAATGAGCTTAGAGAACTGGAAAGCAGTCAGTCCTCATTTCTAATCCCGACATTTCATACCCGCTACAGGTAAATGTAAGCATTTCGCTCATGGCAGATATTGGCTTATGCGTTCACTTTGTGCCAGAAGTTATCTGCTTTTTGCTCAAAGCGAACCTGGCTTCACCCATGTCCGCTCTGTGCCAGAAGCGGACGTTGCCTGCCTTACGGTTTATTCAGCTATGTCGAATAAACTTTAATGCGATGAAATAAATACCGATGCTTTCTGTACAGGCGGAACGGCGAAATAACGCTGCATGCGTTTTATCTCCTCTGCTGGCGGCAGCCCAAACAGGCGTTTGAATTCACGATTAAATTGCGACGGACTTTCATAGCCGACAGCATAACTTGCGGCGGCGGCAGTGATCTGCTGACGCACCATCAACATCCGCGCCTGGTGCAGGCGTACCGATTTCACATACTGCATCGGCGGCATCCGGGTTATCGCTTTGAAATGGCTGTGAAACGTTGGCACGCTCATTCCGGCGTCCATAGCCAGTTGCGTCAGCGTTAACGGCTCAGCATAGGTGGCATGGATGCGCTGAAGCGCTTTGCCTATTTTGCCGAACTGCCCCTGCAAGGCCAGCGCGGCGCGCATTGCATTGCCCTGAGCGCCCGTCAATACGCGGAAATAAAGCTCACGTACCCGCGCAGGGCCGAGGATAGCCGCTTCAAGCGGATTATTCAGAACTTCAAGCAAGCGCAGCACGGCCGTTTTTATCGCGTCGTCCATCGGGCTCGACATCATGCTTTGCGGTGCAGCAGGTGGTTGCGGGGCACCATGCTGTTCAATCTGCAACATCAGTTCAGCGGCCAGCTGAAAATCCAGATGCATATAAATCGCCAGCAACGAATGTTTTGCCGACGCGTCGGTTTCCATCACAAACGGCACCGGCACCGAAACCGCCAGGTAGTGCTGTTCATCATATAAATAAGTCTGCTGACCAAAATAGCCGCGCTTGCTGCCCTGGCAGACAAACACGATCCCCGGATCGTATAGCACAGGCGTTTTGGCAAGCGGGCGATCAGCCCGCAAAATTCTCACATCAGGCAACGCAGTAAGGTTATACCCCTCCTGCGCCGCAAGTGCTTTCACTAAGGTCATCATCTCAGACATCACAGCACCTCATATAATCAGGCAAGAAAAAGAGAAGATACGGCCTAAAAATGCAAAAGGGTATAAAATACTATGCAACCTTCACTGTTCATGGAGGTTCTTTTTTATGACATCTGCAAAAACGATTTTAATCACCGGCGTTAGCAGCGGCTTTGGTCGTGCGCTTGCACAGGAAGCCCTCGCCGCAGGCCATCGGGTCGTCGGAACCGTACGCAACCGCGAAGCCCAGCAGACTTTTGAGGCGCTCAATGCGCAGCGGGCTTTCGGCCGACTGCTTGATGTCACAGACTTTGAGCGTATTGATGAGGTGGTTGAGGAGATTGAGTCAACCGTCGGTCCGGTTGATGTGCTGGTGAACAACGCCGGTTATGGCCATGAAGGCATTCTTGAAGAATCGTCCCTCGAAGAGATGCGCCGCCAGTTTGACGTGAATGTGTTTGGCGCGGTGGCGATGATTAAAGCTGTCCTGCCGGGCATGCGTCAGCGTCGTCGCGGACACATTATCAATATCACTTCGATGGGCGGTTTTATTACCTTGCCCGGGATCAGCTACTACTGCGGCAGCAAATTTGCGCTGGAGGGGATTTCAGAAACGCTAAGCAAAGAGCTTGCTCCGCTCAACATACACGTCACCGCTGTAGCGCCTGGCTCATTCCGCACTGACTGGGCCGGGCGTTCAATGGTTCGCAGCGCTCGCAGCATTCCAGACTATGACACTTTATTTGAACCCATTCGTCAGATTCGAAAAGAAAAAAGCGGTAAGCAACCCGGTAATCCCGTTAAAGCCGCCCATGCCATGCTGGCATTGATTGAGAGCCAGAGTCCACCAGTGCATTTGTTGTTAGGCAGTGATGCACTGAGCTTAGTGCGGCAAAAGCTCACGGCATTAAATAATGAAATAGAACAGTGGGAAAAGCTCACTCGCTCAACGGATGACTAAGCCGTTTCTGAGACCAAGAGTAAACGGGATGACCGATGATGGCCGGTCACACAAACGGCCATTTCACTCTGTCAGTACAAGAATGATGCACAGAATCGAAATTGTGCAGATTTAAGCACAGAGGCTGTGCTGCCCGTAAAGAGAGCCGAAGCGAAAAATAATGGGTTCTCAGCTGGCTGCCGAATCACACGGGAGTTCGCAGCCAGCTGTGATTTGTTGCGTTACTTGAGAGAAAAGCTGGCTGGGACTGTAGAGCGATCGGAGGAGCGCCGGATTAGCCGAATACTTAGCCCTGCCCCGGTAGCCAGGCAGACGACCATCGTCAGAAGCGCGACGATAAAGGCGTGCATAATCGCTGCTCCGCTGTCACCGTTGCCCAACATGCCGTAAAAGATGCCGCCGATGACGGCGACGCTCAGCGCAGTGCTGATTTGTAATGCCGAGCTGGTTACGCCAGCAATCATATCTGAAAACTGTGGCGCAACCCGGTCTGTCACTATCCGCACCAGAGTTGGCATCGCCAACCCCTGGCCAGGACCTGTAACAAAAAGGAGAACTGCGAGCGGCAGCGCGGTTACGCTTTTAATTCTCCATGTCTGCGGACCACTTCGTCAATAATATAGCGCATAAATCCTTCTACAAAATTCACGTCGAGACTCGCACTTTGCGCGATTTCTTTCAATCTGGTGAGCTGCATGGCCTCTCTGTTTTTATCAGTTTCCGGCAGATTATGTGCAGCCTTGAGCTCGCCAACTTTATGAGTGCAACGAAAACGCTCTGCCAGGATATAAATAAGCGCAGCATCGAGATTATCGATCGTTAGTCTATACGATGAAAGCTGTGCCTGATAATCATTGATATACATTTGTTGACCTCTTAAAATTAATTTGTCTGAACGGATGGGCGAATTTATGACGAATTGTCGACAATTTATTTGTCGGCCTGGTTGATTAGCTTACGCGTCGAATCATTTACTCCGCCATAAGCCGCCCGTTGAATATTGACATTCACCCTGCTATTTTTATCGTTCAACAAGTTAATTTACTTTTACGACTATTTTTTATTGTCAATGTGATGGCTGAAATCAAGAAATAGAGGACGCCGAAAGCAGCATATGGTGCAACAGTGGTGACATCCAAAGTAATATCACTACTCGCCTGTTTAAACATAAACAGACCCGCTAATGCGGATTGCGCGCCACTTAAAATCATAGCCCATTGACCATTAGAATGTTTCCAGCGACGGATGGATGCAGAAAGCTGCAGCACACCAGAAAATATTGCCCATATCCCAAAGACTTTTATAGTTGTACTCATGCTGATTGAGAGGGCCCAGATAATAGCCGCTGCTACAATAATGCTGACAATGAAGTTGAATTTTTGGGGTGGGTTCGCTGCTAAACCACCTGACTTTTTAGCATCAAAATAATTAGCGAATGCATCCCAGGCGGGATAGAGAACAAGCAGAACGGCACCGATAACGGGATTATGTTTACCGATAAATACCGCCAGTGCAATCCAGATAATGGAGCCAGTTGCACGGATATAGTAATAAGATTGAAGCCATTGGTTTTGAGCGTTAGCGGATGTAGATGTATTGGTTTGCATAATGATTCTCCAGGTAAATTGGAACTGTCACAGAAATTGTCAAAGGGAATTAATCGCCTGATTAAACGCTTCAATCGAGCAACCGGAAGATGAAGTGAATTCTTAATCTTCATGACGCGATAATTTATTTGCTAAAAGGCACTTACTTCAGCTTCCCGACCAGAGAGCGCCAGTCAACTGAAGGTTAAAATATTATAAAAACAATAACTTATTAGTGATCGCCAACGGACTTTGATACTAACCCACTTCATTGCGGTTATTACCATCCTGGCGGTAACCTATTCTGTTTAACAGACGAAGCCTGCGTATACGCAATGGCTGGCCTCTGTAAAATGGAAACGGAAACCGGATTATTTCGGGAGAGATCCAAATAAAAATGTTCGTGAGAGGTGCCATAACCACAGCCGGAAACGGTTGCTGGCATGCAAAGTGATGGTCTGAAATATGAGCATGACATTCAGGATCGCCCCTTGATGCAATATGATCTTTGTTTATTTTGCTACATAAATCGGAAACGGGTACACGAGCATATTCCGCATTACTTACCTCAGCGGTTTCAATACAGGAGTTATCAGCCATGCTGCATTCTGTTAAGTCTTCCCTGTTTGTTTTTCCAGAAACAGAAACTGGATTTTTTGTGTGTAATAGCATCTTTCTGCTGGCGAGTAATTGTGCAAGCATCGAATCGATGTCAGACCGGTGTGGTGACATACTTGCCGACTGCTTTTGCATGCCTGGCAAAATTGACCCATGAGAGCGTGAGAGTTTGACCTGAGTCTGTAACAGGGAATGAAAATCTGATGCTATGGAATCAGGAGATCGGTAACTTATCTTTTCAATATTTAACGATGTCAGATTTGGCATTGAAGGCAGAGCACGAATAGTCGTCATAAATAACTTCCCCGTGTTAGCAAAGACGCATATACATAAATTTCGTTAAGGCTATGCCTGCGTCTTCTATTTGTCATAGATGACATTTATATCTGAACAGTGTTAAAGCCCACCCAATAAACCTACTAGAAGGTAGCCTGACTGTCAACGATGACACACGCTGTTTTTCGTCATGTGAAATCTGCAAACATGCTTTAAAGTTCGCTGCAAAGTTATCCCATGATGGGCAATTTACCGCACTGGAACTTTGCTGTTTAATAAGGTGTTCATATTGCTGGTAATATGAATAAGTCTGAGCAACCAAAATAAAAGATCCGCTAAAAGCGGCATTTTATCTGCAGTGCCTTAGCGAGCTTTCATTAACCTATTTATTACCGGCTCGACAATTTGCAGGAATAAACCAGCGCTATTAAAAGCACGCGCAGCGATAATCGTACCATGTACCGTTGCCATAATAGATTTTGCCTCTACCGCTGCACTTTCCCGCAGGGTAAATTCGCTGCTCTTATCGCCCCTGTCCAGCACGGGGGTCAGCCAGTTCGTGAGACCGGTAAAATGTCCCCTGACTTCCTGTGATGTTCTGTACTCACGCATGCTCCGGCAGCAAAGATAAAATAACTTCAAACCAGTAAACGGCCCTGAACCTACTGACCGTCAGCCGGGTTGTCAAGCGCGCGTGGCGTGCTGCGTTTGCCTTTGCAAGAACCAGCCATACTGCTGAATACGCCATCGCGAAGAATCAAAGCGTGGAACAACGCTGCGGCAAGATGCAACATGACGGTCATAAATAGCGCCAGCGCCACCCAACTATGAAGCGGCCGCAAAAAGGCATAAGCAGCGTTACTGACAGGAACAACTGGCGGCAGCACCATACTACCCAGCGTGACGGGATAGCCTGCCGCCGACAGCATGCCCCATCCAATTAATGGCTGAGCCAGCATCATGGCATACAGCGCCCAATGGGACAGATGCGCTAACAATTTCTGCCAGCCAGGCAGCGTGGCTGGAAGTGCCGGTTTAGCGGTAGTGAAGCGCAGCCAGAGTCGTACAGCCACCAGCAATAAAATCATCAAACCCAGCGGTTTATGAATGGCAACCAGTAGACTATGTGATGACGAAACCGTAGCTACCATCGCTACACCAATAAACAGCATTGCCATAATAGCCGCAGCCATCAGCCAGTGGATCACACGCAGTGCCGGATGGAAAGTGTTGTTCTGTTTCATCAGTGAGCCCCGGCCTGTTCGTAGGTGCGTGCATTATAAGATTTGGCGTAAGCGGATGAACGGGCATTCAAAAGCGGGTCATCCGACGCCGTAATGCCATTCGGTAAAATCAGCGGGTCATAATTAATGTCGTTACATGCGCCATGCTGTTGTGGCGTCGTCTTATTGATGATCAGCGTTCCGGCATTAATCATCTGACGATCGGCTGGCCAGACAACCGTTGCGTCATTGCCTCTGTCATGCGGACCAGCGACTGTGATAATCAGATCCCATTTTTGCGGCCCTTGCGCCAGCCGCTGCTGCAAATCGCTTTGTAAAAAGTTAGTGTCTCCTTTCTCTTTTGCCTCAATCGGCTGATAGTCAGCGTGCGGCACCATACTCCAGCGCACCAGGTGTGAATTGCCCTCAGCATCAATGAAATTAAATGCGTTCAGGCTATTAAATCGATCGCTGGCCCAGCTGGAAGATGGCACATATTGCTTTGCCCAGGCGAAGAAGGGTTTAATCTCTGGATGCTGCTGCACAAAAGCCTGAATTTTGGCGGGATCGGGTTTACCAGTTTTGGCATCCGGCAGCGTGGCGCTTTGCAGATCGTAAAAACTCTGCACGCTTTGCACCGGGAAAAACGGCATCGCATTCATGCCGGTGCGCCACTGTTCACCATTTTTTTGATAAAACGCCAGCGCCATACTGCGTACCGGCACCGTATAATCAGGCGCATTGGGATTACCGCCCGCAATGGCAAAACGGCCCACCACAGGCGTGACGCCTGGCGCAAACAGTGCCGCGCGTGACAGGGTACTGGCGTTACCGCTAGCGAAAAAATCGCCCAGGATACAGACGCCCTTAGCATGATTACGGCGATAACCCGGGTGATTGCCGCCAGATTTTTCTAAAGCTGCCACCAGCTTATCCGACGTCAACCGCTTGGGGGCCAGCCAGCCACCCGCCCACAGGAACAGGCCTATCAGCAGCAACGGAATAACAGCAACAATCGCCAGGCGCGCTAATTTCTGGCGGGTAGAAAGAGAGGGCTTATTCATAAATACACTCAACATTGCAGAAATTTAAGTCGACGCTCACCCGAGCGTAATCATTCACATTTTGCGTGTGGCAACGGGATGGCATTCAAAAATCACGTATGACGCCTGCGATCAATCTACTAGTAGGTAGACTGGCCTGTCAACGATTATTCTTCTCTCTTTTATCTGCCGTGCTCTTAACGTAAAGCCAAATTACTTACATTCGCCAACAAAAATGGCCTCTAACGTTCTACAGATTTTTCGATGCTTTACCGACTCAGCCAGTACTCCCCGTTGTTCATTGACCACAACTTGTTTATGCCTGCTTTGTTTTTTTAAGTGTGTGTGAACGCTCACAGGACATAGCGAATCAAAAAGTCATGCAATAACCAGCTGCCGATTCAGCTATGCTGCGGAACCGGAATGCTGATAAATGTAGATGAGTGCCGAAATCCCTGCCGTCGATTATGTGCATAGCTATGCTCTGGTGCCGGATTGATTTACATGAATCTGCGCGGTTTTCGGAACTTAGCGCGGGATCTTTAGGGGGCCTGGACCAGGACGCGCTGAGGGCGCTTGCAGGGGCAGTGAACGGGCATATGGTAAACAACACTATGATGAATCGTAGACAAGGGCAGAAAGCGAAGCCTGATATCCTAATCACATAACGGCGGTGTTGCGGGCTCGAAAAACTGATATGTCCCATCACGTTTTACTTTCGCCTGGTACATCGCTATGTCGGCATTTTCAAATAGCATTTTGGCCGATGCCGTCCCGGAGCGTGCGAGGCTGATGCCAATAGCCGCCCCGATGCGTATTTCCATGTTATTGACAGTAAATGGCTCTTTCAGGCTTTCAATAAGGCGCTGGGCGATGGCGGACGCCGCCTCGCGACTGCCACACTTCGTTGCTACCACAAACTCGTCTCCACCCAGGCGTGCCACCGAGTCGCCCGGATGCATGCAGCTTTGTAGCCGTTCGCTTACCTGCTGCAGCAAGACATCCCCTGCTGCGTGTCCCATCGCATCATTGACTGCCTTGAATCCATTCAAATCGATAAACAGGACTGCTGTGTATACCAGATCTTCGCCCTGAGCAAGCATGCGGTCAACGTGGTCGTTGATCCAGGCGCGATTAGGCAAACCGGTCAACGGGTCGCGGGTTGCCAGTTTCTCAAGCTTCCGGATTTTTTCCTT
This sequence comes from Pantoea alhagi, assembly GCF_002101395.1. Taxonomy (NCBI): domain Bacteria; kingdom Pseudomonadati; phylum Pseudomonadota; class Gammaproteobacteria; order Enterobacterales; family Erwiniaceae; genus Pantoea; species Pantoea alhagi. The sequence goes on from NZ_CP019706.1 coordinate 4,069,459, forward strand.
ATCACGACTAATGTCGCGCGAAACCAGCACTGCACCGATGCTGTTGCCTGTGGAAGGATCGATGACGCTGCAGGCCTTAGTGCCAAGCGTCATGTAATAACCGTCGTGATGTAGCTTGCGCACCTCGACGACGTCCGGCAGCACGCCACCGTTGAAGAGATGTGCCAGTGCCTTCGTGGCGTGTGCGCGGTCGTCGGGATGCAGGAATTCCACCACCAGCTGGCCTATCATCTCATCGGCTGGCCAGCCTGTCATTTTGCTATAAGAAGGCGAGATCGAAACGTATCTGCCGTCCGTGTCACAATGGGCGATCAGATCAGTGCTGTTTTCAATCAACAGACGGTATTCCGCCGCCGTGCGCAGCGCGTCCTCAAGAGCTTTACGATGCTCGGTTATATCAAGAATGAAGCCGCTGTACTGCAGGCGAGAAGCACCAGGTTGGTCATCCGGCAGGCCTGAAACAATCACACGCCGCGTCGTCCCGTCCTGACAATGGATCGGCACTTCGATATGAAAAGGTGTCATACCTTCCAACGCCGCAGTAAGTTGCAGCGCGATCTTTTCATCATCAGGCTCTGCGATCCTTAGCCATGCACTTAGCGTTATGCCTTTCAGTGCGGGGATAAGGCCGGCAGGGCTTTCCTGAGTGGCGATGCAGATGCCCTGGGCGTCCGTGGACCAAACGACGACAAGGGTAGGTTTGATCACAGTGTTCATGGTGGTCGGCTCCGTTGTGAACAATCTTAATACTCGTCGTTACAAACCTCTTGACCGCCGTAATTGCCCCACAAACGTGTGAGGTGCTTCGGTAGAGGTTTTCAGTTGCGTGAATGTCAGTCATGAGCGGTGGCTGGCGCTGTCGCCTGTCGGCAGCAGTTGTTGCGGCACTATCCTGCCTGCAGAAATGAGCGAGAAATTATCTATGACGATATTCAGGGCCACCTACATTGAGAGGCTGATTAGCACAGGATCTTTAACGAATTCTATACAACGGCTGCATAGCCTGCCACTGCCGCGTTATTCCTGAATTATACGACTATTCTCCATGTTTCGTTTTCACGACATGTAGAGTCCCTTTTTTCTCTTAGCGGACGGGGCGCCTGATGCCCGTTCGCTTTGTGCCAGAAGCAGACAAACAAATTTAGGGGCGAATGCTGGTTGATGAATCTCGTTGTATACAGGGTAAACCTTAACAAGGGCAAAGCTCGCAAGCGCAGGTCAAAAAAGTTCTGCGGACTTTGCGAAAGCATTAATTATGAGCTTTGCCGACAGGGTTGATCAGTCTTCCTGTCCCCTCCTTTAAACATGAATCTGACAAAATCGGGATAACACATTATGTGACTAAGGATATGTGCAATCAGGGACGCAACGCCATTTCCACTGCTGCTTCGCAATGAATCAACGTGGTATCGAAAACGGGCACGGACACATTATCCTGATTAAGTAACATGCCAACTTCCGTACATCCAAGAATCAAACAATCTGCACCCTTTTCAGCTAAACGTTGTGCTATGTCCTCATAAACAGAGCGACTGGCTGGGGTTACTATATCCTTGCATAGTTCCTCATAGATGATGCGATGTACTTCTGCCCGATCGGTAGCATCGGGAACAACAGGCTGAAGTAAAGCCGTCCGGAGACGATCAAGATAAAAAGGCTGCTCCATCGTAAAGGCTGTCGCCATCAGGCCCGGCGCTTTCAGGCCTTCTTTGACAACCCGGCTGGCCGTTGCATCCGCAATGTGCAGCAGCGGGATGCGGACACCGTCCATCATCTGCTCAGCCAGTCTATGCATTGTGTTTGTTGCCAGAACGATAAAATCAGCGCCTCCGCGTTCCAGCGCCTTTACCTCAGCGTTCAAAAGTAAACCGGCTTCGTCCCATTTGCCGCTGACCTGTAAATTTTCGATGTTTGCAAAATTTAGTGAACGAATAAGCAGCTCAGGAGAATGCAGGCCTCCCAGGCGCTGACGAACCAGCTCACACATCTTTCGGTAATAAATCTGTGTTGAGGCCGCAGACATGCCCCCCAGGATCCCAATCGTTTGCATCATATTTCCGCTCGGTTTTTACTGCATATAAAGGGAAGATGAAGAGGAAAGCATGGATAAGACATTATCAACCATTACCTCTTCGCTAGTTTATATGGTGAGCCTGCGGCGCATAAACGATTCAAAACAGGCTGTGTAATCTGCTCAAACAAATCGACATTATCAAAAGCCCGGGCAGCCAGCATCGCACCATGTACCGTAGCCATCAGGGCCTTTGCCTCCACATCTGGCGTATCTTGCAGATGAAAAGTACCTTCACTTTGTCCCTTCTGAAGCAGTGAGGTCAGCCAGTTGGAAAGGTCCTGGAAATGACCGGTAACTTCTGCTGCTATTTCCACTGGTAAGGTGGGTAACTCAACAGCAAGCATCACGCATATGCAGAATGAAGATGAGCCATCCTTGATACACTGTGACCAGTAGCCGATATACGCCTTAAGCTCAACCAGTGGATCATTGAACTGGCGATCAAGAGCCGACATACCCGAACGCGCTTCTTCACAATATTGTGCGACCACAGTGCGCACGAGATCCGCCTTGCCGGGAAAGTGATGATGAATGCTGGCCTTACGAATATTCACTATCTCAGCAATATCGGCGTAGCTAAAGCTTTTATAGCCGCCTGTGGTAAGCAGTCGTCTGGTGTGAGCAATAATTTCATTAGCCTTATGAGAAAGTTCAGTCATAAATCATCTCGGTCAGTTTATACAAAGAAAACAACAAATTTATATCAAAAGAGGGTCTCGCGCTTTAGTCAACCTACCAGAAGGTAGCCTGATTGTCAAGGAAGCGAGATTTAGCCTAACAGTCCGGTCTTGACACAAAACCAACTAGAAGGTAGGTTGTTTCTTGTCGTTCCATGTCTGTTTGATTGAAGCATTCATCAGAGGTTAGCCAATGAAAAATCATGATTGTGCAGTTCAGCTTTCTTTCTATCGGCAGACGATTGTTAATCCTGACGCAGCGTTAATCTATATCCTTTCTGAACGGTTTCGATGCCCTTCTGAAGTTAGTAAACTTAAATCCGAATATAACCTGCCAAAAAAGATGCGCGCAGGGAGAAAAATCAGTTGGCCAGCCTTGATCAAGGATTTGCTGAGAAATTGAAGCTATTGATTATTAATAAAGCCGTTTGCATGCATGAAAAAATAACCATATGGAAATTTTAACTGTTTTATTAAATCTAATTTTTCATAGATTATATTTTACCAGAGCAGGATTATTCTTTTAAAATTAAAGCTTAACCCGATTAAATAATGAGGTAACTACGGAATAATTTCCTTTACGAAATCAGCCTGAGATGATAACTATTATTTCTGTCTGTCATAGACAAATTTTACATAATCAATAATCCAATGGTTTTATATAACCGCTTGATAATATTATAGCGGCATTGAACCAACCGAAAGCAAACCCTTTTGTGGCAACATTTTAATATTAACAGGCATACAGACAGTATCGGCTGAACTGTCAGAACATACGTTTTTTGAAAAATCTTTCCTCGTCGTTATAAATTTATAAGGAGTCTCTATGTCTTTATCTAAAAAAAATGACTATGAAAAACGTCTTCAAACCATAGAAGATAAATTGAAAATATTTGAACTCATTGCTGCTCACCCCCTTAGCGCGGACACTGGACATTCTGAGTACACACTCACGGTTTATAATCATGATGGTATCTTTGATCGTGGCCCTGAACTGGATGGTGCAAAGGGGGCCAAAGATATTGCGGCGTTTATTGAACGTCCGGAGCATGAGGAAGCAATTGTCGGTGGGCTTGCACATTTTACCGGGCTCCCACTGATTGATTTGCGTGACGATGTTGCAGTAGTAACCTCTTACCTTCAGATAGTGCAACTTAATCAGGAAGGCCCTAATCAAATGCTTCCAAATCATGGAATGTCAAAGGGTTACCGAATTCACCGCGTAGTGGTAAATCGCTGGGAACTGGAACGGCGAGATGGCTGCTGGAAGGTTGCGAAGCGAACGCTTCTGCCGGTAGATGGTTCAGTTAGTCATCGGCAACTGCTACGTAAGGGATTAGATGAGCTTTATTTTCCAGGTTCAGAAAAAAACTCTCCCACTGTGGGTACATGATATTCGTCATGCATAGGGCAAGAGATCTTATGCCCCTGAAATGCCTGCGCCACATAATCATAGGGCGTGACGCTAACTTCTTAAAATGCCCATAGCGGTCAGTAATGTGTACTGCCAACGATTATTCCTCTGTTGGGGAAAGCCTTTGTGCGGTTCATGGCCATGACATGCACATAACCGCAGAGGTAGCAGCGTGTCCGGGGGTTAAGAGATGACAAGATGTATGAAATCCAGACAGGTCATAAAATTATGTAGATATCTGATAGCACGCTTATCTACTGATAGGTTTAGTAAATGGACCATTTTCAATCGATTATAATTCCCTGACTTTCTGATAAGGGCAAAAATATGACTTTCCAAATTGATGGGATTAAAAAGCGTCAGCCGGAAGAATTTTTTACGGAGCAATCCGGCCAGTTGACAGTTATACATCTTGAACCCGTCTGCGAAGATGATATTGCAGCTGTCACAGCGTTGCTTAATCAGGCTTATCGTTGTATCGGTGGTGACGGTGGATGGACAAACGAAGGCGGGATCATTGCCGGGAATCGCATAAGCGAAGAAACGCTGAGACAGGAGATTGCGTCTAAGCCGGATTCAAGTCTGTTGCTATGGAAAATGCAAAGCAAAATTCGGGGATGTGTCTGGATGGAGCCAATTACTGACAGTACCTGGTATCTCGGTTCGCTTGCAATTGACCCACTGTTACAAAACTGCCGATATGGCCGTAAGTTAATTGCTGCAGCAGAACAGTGGTGCAGCAGCCGTAAAGGAAATACTATTCGGTTGACGGTACTGGACGTCCGTCACACGCTTATTAACTGGTATGAAAGGCGGGGTTATACGCTGACCGGAGAAACAGAACCTTTCCCGGTGGAGGACACGCGGTTTGGAATACCTATAAATTCCGGTTTGCGCTTTGTCTATATGAAGAAAATATTGAACCACACCAGATAAAATATCACTGCAAGCTTCAACACTATTCGCAACGTGTCATATCATAAAACGCCGCTGATAATCTGTTATGTGCCAGCGGCGGACGTCTACGGCATTAAAAATCCCATGTCGTTCTTATCCAGTCGATAAACACACGGGTTTTTGCAGGCAGGTGACGATTTTCCGGCCACGCGATGTGCACCGGCACTTCATCATGCTGCCAGTCTGGAAATAGTTCGATCAGATCGCCTTTTTCCAGACATTCTTCTGCCAGAAATCGGTAAGTAGTCACTATCCCCAGCCCTGCTTTTGCCGCGCTGAAAGCTGCCACCGAATCATTAACTGATATCACCCACTTTCCCCAGAGCTGAACTTCATCACCCGTTCTGGAAACTTTATGCTCAAACGCCCGCCCTGATCGAGGCGATGATATCTGCACCAGGATATGTTCCTGCAACAGCTGGCCCGGATGTTCTGGCGTCCCCCGTCGGTTGAGGTAATCAGGAGACGCACAGGTCACCATTTTCAGCGTGCCAAGAGTGCGCGCTATCAGTGATTCCTGATAAAGATTCCCTATCCGGATAACACAGTCATAGTTATCTTCGATCAGATCTGAAGTCTGGTTGCTGATACCTGCCTCTATCTGTACGCCAGGAAATTTTTCAGTGAACTCCAGAAGACGCGGGATGACATGGTAGCACCCCAGCGCGTGCGGCATCTCAACCCGGACTTTTCCCTTTGGTCCTGCGGCCTCAGTACGAGTGTCGCTTTCCAGAATATTCAACTGCTCCAGAAGCTTCAGCGCTCCCTGATAGAAAATGCTCCCCTGCTCCGTCAGGTTCAGCCTGCGGGATGTCCTGTTTAGCAATTTTGTTGCCATCGAGTTTTCCAGCCCCTGGACAAGCCGGGTTACCGTTGATTTTGGCAGTCCGAGCTGTTCTGACGCACGCGTAAACGAACCGGCTTCAACAACCCTTATGAACGCCTTCATTGAGTCAATTTTGTCCACATCGCTCTCCGATTGTTGCAAAAAATGCAACTCATGGTTGCAGGATATCAGCTTGTTCCCTCCGGCAAAAGTGGCAGACTGACGTCATGTTTAGCGAAGTAAACCAGAGGAACCAGCCGTGAATTCTCTTTTTTCCTGGCAGACAGCAGATCTAAAAGTCACAAAAATTCCCGAAATGGAATTGCACAATATCGATGCATCTTTCCTTTTTCCGCAATGGAATGCGCGAACAGGTCAGGCGGCGATGGCGGGGCTCAATAATGAATACAGAGGAAGGGAGGAAAATCAGGTTCAGCTGAGTACCCACAGTTGGCTGATTGAAACCGGGAAGCATATATTCCTGATAGATACTGCAGCAGGTAATGACAAACTTCGTCCGCTAAACCCCGTCTTTAACCAGCTTAATACCCGCTGGCTTACTCATCTGGCGGCTGCGGGCATCAGGCCTGAACAGGTTGACTTTGTATTCCTGAGCCATCTTCACGTGGACCACGTTGGCTGGAATACTCGCCTGATGAATGGACGCTGGACGCCTACATTCCCCAACGCACGTTATTTCTTTTCTGCCCGGGAACTGAGTTTCTATTCAGATGAGAAAAACGTCGGGGAGCCCAGTAAGGGTATTTTTGCCGACAGTATTCTTCCTGTTACAGAAGCAGGTCAGGCTGTGCCGGTTGACGCTGAAGCTATCCTGCCGGTTCCCGGGTTAAAGATACACCGGACACCGGGACACAGTTACGACCACTGGTCATACAGCCTGCAATCAGAAGGTGAAACCCTGCTCTTCTGGGGAGATGTTATGCATCACCCTTTACAATTACGCGTCCCCGACTGGTACTCGGTTTACTGCGAGGATATAGCCGCCTCCGTTGTCTCCCGAAAGTGGGCTATCGCATTCGCTCTGGAGCAAAACGCAGCCATTTTCACCACGCATTTCCCGGGTACGTCTGCCGGAAGGGTGCAGAATAGCGCACTCGGTCTGAGCTGGACGCCCTTTAAACAGGAGTAATGACCATGCATAAAGATAACATCATCAGCGAAAGCCTGTTTATTCCATCAAACACACAAGGCATTGAGCTGCACCTTATCCATAAATTCCGCCGGGATAGAGTGAGCGTCGATGAGTCAAATACCATCATCATGATGCACGGTGCCACTTATTCATCCGAAAGCCTGTTTGACACGCCGGCAGAAGGCGCTTCGTTTATTGATGTGCTGGCCAGCAAAGGGTTCAACGTTTATGCCGTTAACGTCAGAGGATACGGGGCTTCTACCCGCCCGCCTGAAATGAGCCAGCCTGCAGAAAACAACGTTCCTGCGGTGAGAACCGATGTGGCTGTCCGCGACTTCAGCTGCGCGGTTAATTATGTGCTGGGTTTTCATAAGCTGAATCAGGTAAACATCATTGGTATGTCATGGGGAGGCACGGTTGCCGCAACCTTTACCTCACGTAACAATCACCACGTCCGTCGTCTTGGGCTGATTGCACCCCAATGGCTAAGTAGCCAGCCAGTGCCCCTTGATGAAGGAGGCACATTGCATGCATGGCGTATCGTAAACGCAGGAGAAGGCAAGGCTCGCTGGCTGAGTGGTGCCCCGCAGCATAAACAGCAGGATCTCATCCCGGCGGGCGTGTTTGAGGCCTGGGTAGACAAAGCTGTCAGCACTGAACCTGATGAGAATCTGCGAATGCAAAATTCTTTCAGGGCCAGCAACGGTCCTGTTCAGGATATCCGGGACTACTGGACCAAAGGAAAGCCTTATTATGACCCGGCCGATATTCGCGTACCGTTGCTGCTCATTCATGGCGAGTGGGACAGAGATGTTCCTGTTGCCGTTACACAGGATTTATTCCTGCATATGACCGGCTCACCGGATAAACGGTGGCTGGAAATTGGCGAGGCAACACATATGGTTGTTCTGGAAAAGAACCGCCATAAGGTTTTTGACGCACTGGCCAATTTCTTTAGTGAGCCAAACATTAAGAATTCCAGGCACGTTGCTCAGTAGCTACCCCTTCTGGTCCGCTCAGTGCCAGAAACGGACATTGCTCATATCCAGTTATGTTAGTAAATAACGAGCTGACCTTATGTTAAGGCCAGCTATTACAGTTAGTACGTGACATCAGGATGGTGGGAGGTCAGAACGATCCCCTCGTGTGGTCGGATGTGAAATTACAATAAACTCTACGGGAGATTCAGTATCGTTTCTGGCTTGATGCCTGGAGCCCGGAGGAATTTCTAATCCCTGCAGGGCCTTAATATTATGCATTTCACCTTCAAGCTCAATTGAAAGAACGCCTTTAAGAACAAAGAAAAACTGTCTGGAAACTGAGTGGAAATGTCGCTTTTCGAAGGTGCCTGGAGGCATTTTTTCATGAATAACCAGCATGTCCTGGCGGTTTACCAGGTACCAACCATCGCAATTGCCACCCCATATATAATGCTCTGCATTATCCTTTGAAATCATCATAGTTCTCCTTATGCATGCAACCATATCTCAAGGGTGTAAAAGGTTTATACCGAGAGATGCTATCAATTCGCAACGGGTTAAGCTTTGGTTAATCGCTTAAAAATATTAACTTTATCGTTCACATACCCATCAGTTATTAATTTCTTGGCAGATTGGTATTTACACAGGACATTAGGTCTGCTTTTTGCTTATAGCAGACCTTGCCCCGTACGCATGTCCGCTTTTGCCAGAAGCGGACATTCAAGCAGTAATGCTGTCGTTGCGTAATGAAACAGATGACGAATAGTGTTTTGTTTACGTAAGGTAGATGCTGATTCCGCAGCCAAGTAAAGGGCGTAAGCATGGGAAGATTTCAGGGTAAACGTATACTGATCACGGGCGGTACCAGTGGCATGGGGCTGGCAGGCGCTCAGCGCATTGTCACTGAAGGCGGCCATGTAGCCATTACGGGGCTTAATGAAGAAAGGCTGAAACATGCACGCAGCCTGCTTCCTGTAACATCGCTTATTGTGAAAAGCGATGCTGCAAGCGAAGCTGACATAAATGCGCTGGAAGAAGCTGTTAGCGGCTGGGGATCACTTGATGGATTATGGCTTAATGCCGGCTTCGCAGAGGTCGGCTCCCCGGAATCTGTAACGGCAGATTCTTTTAATCGCATGATGAACGCTAATGTGCGCGGTCCGATGCTACAGCTGGCAGCTCTATCTAAATCACTTAACTCAGGCGCATCCGTTCTGGTTACTTCTTCCTCCTCTGTATATGAAGGTGCGGCGATGACAAGCCTGTATGCAGCGACGAAAGGCGCCGTTATCGCTATGGTTAAAAGCTGGGCATCTGCGCTGGCTGAACGCGGTATCCGCGCCAACACTTTGGTGCCAGGTCCGATTGAAACCAACTTCAGGCATTTTATGCCAGAGGAGTCGCGTCAGCAGTTTGAGGATTTTGTGGTAAGCCAGGTTCCTTTGGGTCGCGCAGGAACAGCAGAAGAGGCTGCTGCAGTTGCACTTTTCCTCCTTTCCGATGATGCATCCTATGTTACCGGCAGCCAGTATGCTGTAGACGGTGGGCTGGTACATTACTGATCGTTTACCAGGGCTCATGAAAGTAACTGAAATTAATCCGGTAAAGTCCACTTCCGCTCATAGCGGACCTTACTCCAGTGTTAGTCCGCTTCGTGCCAAAAGCGGACTGTAGGAAAACCGCAGTGCTTTACATTTAGGTGATCGGGTAACAGACGAAATAAAGGTTTCTGGATATATAGGGTCAAATCCATGACTACGCTACCCTGGAACAAAAGCCGTATCATTGGCCAAAAACGGCTTCTTCAGCTATCTCATATCTGAGGAATTCGTATCTGAGAGCCGGTAATGCAAAAGATTAACGTTAATGAAACCTGCCTGACAGCAAGTCTTTGATACCCCTGTTTTTCATCTGGAAGCGGATACAGAAGAATACTGATTTTCAGTTACGTCGTTTCTGCTGATACACCAGTCGCAGCTTTGAAGGGCAACAGATGGGAAACAAGAAGCCCCGCCATCTGTCCGGCTGCAGCCAGATAAAAAGCAAGTTGTATGGCATTTTCGAGACTGCTCACAGAGGTTTCCAGCTGCAGATTTTCGGCCCCACTTCCGGATAAGGCTATCAGCAAAGCAATACCAATAGCATTACCTACGTTCAGCGTTGTGGAAGCCATGCCGGAAGCGATCCCCTGTTCGTTATGCTTTACGCCAGAGCCAGAAGCTATCCACATTGCCGTCCATACAATTCCCTGGCCTGCTCCTGAAATGACCAACCCGGGCAGTATTTCCGCATAAGACGCGCCTGAAAAGGCTGCCGGCACCAGTGCCAGCGTCCCGGCGGTTCCGGTCAAAAAACCGGCCAGTAACGTCGTACGCACCGGCAGCCAATTTGCCAGTCGGGCTCCGAGCTGCGTCCCGGCAAAAATTGCCAGCGAAGGGATAATAAATGCCAGGCCAGTTTGTAGGGCGCTGTACCCCATAACGCTCTGAAACATAACAGTCAGAAAATAAGGCAGGGCACCAAAGGTTCCCATATAAATGAATGTAATCACCATGCCTGTGGCCAGACTGCGGTTTCTGAATAAACGTAACGGCATCAGTGGATCGTGGCTGCGTGACTCAATGGCAGCAAACGCCAACAGAAATACAGCTGCCAGAACCAGTAATAAAAGAATATGTCCTGAGAGCCAGCCGTCTTCCGGTCCCTGAACTATGGCATAAACCAGCAGGGTTGCTCCCATGGTTACTGTCAAAGCGCCCGGAAAATCGAAACGGCGGCGCTCGTTGCGCAGACTATCCTTGGGTAAGACGAAAAAAGCAGCAGAAATTGCGATAGCTGCCAGGACAACGTTGACGAAAAACACTGCCGGCCAGCCACAAAAACTGGTGAGAATACCTCCGGCAAGCGATCCTAGCGTCAGGCCGCTTGCTCCGGCGCCGCCCCATATAGCCAGTGCTCTGTTGCGTGAGGGACCTTCCTCAAACAGCCTGTTTATAAGTGAAAGCGTGGATGGAAACAGCATTGCAGCGCCTATGCCCTGTATGGCTCGCGCAATTACGATGATAACAGGACTCCATGCTAAACCTCCCGCAAGCGAAGAGAGCGCGTACACCCATAACGCACTAATAAATACGCGACGCTGTCCCAGCAGATCTGCAGCACGTCCACCGAACAGTAAAAATCCTCCGCAGCATACCGTGTAAGCACTGACCACCCACTGAAGCGTGTGCTCTGAAAATCCCAGACCCGCGCCAATCTCTGGCAGAGCCACAAACACAATATTGATATCCAGGGAGTAGATAAGCTGGGCGAACGCAAGCAGCGCAAGGCTCCAGTGTTGTAAACGAGGGACGCCTGAAACCGGTGAGGGAATAGCCATTGAACAATCTCCATATAAACTAAAAACCAATGTACGAGTACATACGTACAATTAATGTATGAGTGTACTCGTACATTAGTCAACTGATAAAATTTAAAGTAGAGTGTTCGCATGTTGCCAAGCCGAGGAGTAACCAGATGCTTTCTAACCATCCTGACACGGAACAAATACGTCTTGAAAATGTGCTGACGGCTTTGGGAAATCCGCTACGTCTGACTGTGGTGCGTGTACTGGCTGGCGGTGGTGAGTATGCCTGTAGCGCCGTGCTGAGCGGTATTCCCAAATCAACGCTGACTCACCACTGGCGTGTATTACGAGACAGTGGCGTTATCTGGCAGCGTCCTTTTGGCCGCGAAAATTTACTGTCGCTACGTCGGGAAGACCTGGATGCCCGCTTCCCCGGGCTGCTTGATGTCCTGTTGGGCGCGGTGGAAAACGATGCTCTGACGCAGGAGTCAACAACAAGGCATCTGCCGCCTATCCCCCCGGAATAGCAGGTATATGAAAAGATGATGTGAACTGAACGCATAAATCCGCTTTTTGCTCACAGCGGCCTGATGCCGTCGCTATGGGTTGCTTTGTGCCGGGAGCGGAATTAAAAACTAAGGCTCCTTATATTTACTCTGTAAAGCACTGCAACACGCTCTATATTTCAGGACTGACTGCGTTTGACACAGCGTCTTAAAACGCAAACATTGCTGAAGAGGCATTCAGCTGAGTCAGTAAGATTTCCAGCGCTGAAAGTACGCATTTTTCGGCCCTTATTAAGGTCATCCTGTTTACTCCCTCTTTTGAGGAGCTTAACGACCTGCGCAAGGTTCTCTACCGAAATTACGGAGATCACTTCCCTGCCAGTTCTCTTGTTGACGTCAGCCGCCTTTTTTCACCTGATCTTAAAATAGAAGTTGAGGCGGTATTTGACCCCTGATTCGTAGTCATTTTCAGCTACGGCTAAATACTAGCTTCAGGCCCGCAACCGCGAAGCAGCAAGCTAACAGCGCATCAAGTCCGCGGCGGATACGACGATAAAATGCGGTCATGACCACAGTAGAGAACAACAGCGCATAGCCACAGAAAACCACTATGCATATTATTCCACAGCCGACAACGATAAGGGGTAAAGTAGAGAGTGCTGCGTCCGGTTTGAGCGCGACGGACATAATTGCCACCCAGGTGAGGATGGCTTTGGGATTACCAACGTGCATCAGGACACCCTGACGAAATAGTTTACCAAACGCAACGCTCTCATCACGGCTCTTAAACTCGGTGGCATCCGGGCGACTCAGGGCGGATTTCCCTGCTTTGAATGCCAGCCATAGCAAATACAAACCACCGCCGATTTTCAACATAATCAGTAACTGTGCAAAGGTTGCCAGCACGGTTAGCACGCCGCAGGCTGCCAGCAGCGCCCATAACATCGAGCCACCAATCACCCCACTTGCCAGCGCCAGTGCGGCGCTACGGCCTTTTTTCATTGCCATACCCATGATAGCCATATTGCTGGGACCAGGACTGGCCGTTGCGACGAAGTAGGTGATATAGATTAAGATTAATTCGTGCGAAAGCGACATGTATTCCGGCTCCTGTGCAATGGGGTTGCCCTTTTTACTGTTAAATCGATTTACATGAAAATTGACGATGCTCTGTCACTTATTCTGATAATAATGACTTTGGCATAATGCCCATTTTTCGCTCACAGCAGGTCAGGCGAACCTTCAGCCTGACCGCTATGTGCCTGGCGCGGACATGTCTAATCTTATTTCTTTTTATTAAGCATCGACTTTAAATCGGCAAAGGGATTATAGGTTGCGGCCGCCACATCTTTTTGCGCGTCCTCCCCTGCCACCACAGTTGTGCCGTACTGGTCAGCTTCTGTGTACTTCGAGTGTTCGTGGTCATGACAATACAGACACAATAATTCCCAGTTACTGCCGTCTTCCGGGTTATTGGTATGGTCGTGGTCGATGTGGTGAACCGTTAATTCGCGTAGATTGGAGTAAACAAACTCCCGTGAGCAGCGTCCACATACCCACGGATAGATTTTTAATGCTTTCTCACGGTAGCCACTTTCCAGCCGCGTATAGTTTTTTGGGATCAGAGCCATTACTGATGTTACCTGTTATAAAAAGATAATTTTCCATTCAATTTAAGCAAGCTATCCTGCTTAACCGGGAATTTCAAGTTGCTTGCTCCGTGCGCTATTAAGATGCTTTACGCGCAAATTTGCGCGAACCGATGACGCAGAGGATTACCCCCAGCGTGACCGCAAGCATCAAAGGAGTCACCGTTTCCGACAGCAGCGAGGCGGAAAGCCCGAGCCCGAAGAAAGGCTGCAGCAGCTGTAGCTGCCCCACAGCGGCAATACCGCCTGTAGCCAATCCTTTGTACCAGAAAATAAATCCTATCAGCATGCTGAAAAGGGAGACATATCCCAGCGCAGTCCATCCCCGTACGCTTATCGTGCTGGCATCCTCTGGCATGGTTATAAACGTGGCCATGAGCATCAGCGGCAAAGAAATAATCAGCGCCCAACTTATCACCTGCCATCCGCCCATTTCACGTGAAAGCTTTGCGCCTTCGGCATAGCCCAGCCCGCAGACAACTACAGAGGCCAGCATCAGTAAGTCACCGATCGCGGAGACCGACGCACTCTGCGACAGAGCGAATCCCCCTACTAACAGGCTGCCGATGACAGAAAATATCCAGAATGGCAGACGTGGTCTTTCCCCTGCTCTGATTACGCCAAAAATGGCGGTAGCCAGTGGTAGCAGCCCCAGAAACACGATCGAATGAGCAGAGGTTATGTGCTGCAGCGCTATTGCCGTCAGCAGCGGAAAACCCATTACTACGCCAAGTGCAACAATGATTAAAGAGCCTATCTGGCGGCGCTGCGGACGTTGCTGACTGAAAAACAGGATCAGCATGATTGCCAGCATACCGGCAATTGAGGCTCGTATAAAAGTCAGGAAAAAAGGGTTCATATCCTGAACCGCTATTCGTGTGGCTGGCAACGAACCGCTGAATATCATTACGCCCAGTAAGCCATTGATCCAGCCGGACACCGCACCGGGAACCGGTTTATTCTCTATCCTGGTCACCACAATACCCCGCATTGAAGCATGGCTGAAACAGCAAGCCTTAAAAATTGACAGCCCCTATGCTAGTCCTCATGATTTATTACAATCAAAAAATTGTCATGGATACAATTTATGAAGGCGCGCTATAAAGCTATCGTGGATGAATACGCGGCTGCGATCCGAAGCGGCAACCTTCCGGCAGGTACCCAACTTTTGACCCACAGGGCGCTATCCGCCGGGAAACGTATTTCTCTGGCAACCGCAACCCGCGTTTATGCAGAACTGGAAGCCATGGGCCTTGTGAGTGGAGAAACTGGCCGTGGAACCTTTGTGCGAGATATTTCGTTGCCTGCCGGACTTGGAACGGACCAGCATGTCGTGGCGTCAGACGTTCTGGATCTCAACTTTAATTACCCTTCTCTGCCGGAACAGACTGAACTGCTGCGTGAAGCGATTCGTTCACTGGCCATGACCGGTGATCTTGAATCAGGGCTGCGTTACCAGCCTCACGCCGGGAGACAAAACGACCGGAATACTATTGCTTCATGGCTGAGGAACGCAGGTATTTCACCCTCTGCGGATGACGTCCTGATTGTGAATGGTGCGCAGCATGGCCTCACGATAGCTGTGATGGGCCTGCTGAAACCCGGCGATGTGGTAGCGGTAGATGCACTCACCTATCCCGGCTTTAAAGCTCTGGCCACGCTTTATCATCTGGAACTTGCACCGATACCTGTGGGTTCTGACGGTCCTGACCTGAATGCGTTAAGGCAAATCTGCCAACGCCGACGCGTTCGTGCGATCTATACAATGCCTACGCTGCATAATCCGCTTGGCTGGGTCCTGAGTCATGCTCAGCGCAGGGAACTCGCCCTCATTGCCAGAACGTTTGATCTCATCGTGCTTGAGGACGCAGCCTATGCCTTTCTCATTCATCGTCCCCCCTCCCCCCTCGCCTGCTATGCACCGGAAAGAACGGTCTATGTCACCGGCTTTGCGAAAAATATTGCTACCGGCCTGCGTGTCGGTGCTGTGGTCTGTCCGGCTCACATGCGCGGAGCGCTTGAGCGTGCTGTTCGTGCCACAACGTGGAATACGCCTTCCCTTATGGTCTCGATTGCTTGTGGCTGGATTAAGGATGGTACGATCAGGCGTCTGGAGTTAATGAAACGGCGCGATGCCCGTCAGCGCCAGGTTATTGCCCGCGAGATCCTGGGTGATGGTAACGGGGTAAGCCATCCCAGTTCCTATTTTATCTGGCTACCGCTACCTTGTGAGATCAGAGCTGAACGAATTGTGAACCGTTTAATGCAGCAGCAGATCTCTGTTTCTACCGCAGAGCCATTCAGCACCTCACAAAACGTGCCGCACGCCATCCGCCTCGCGCTGGGCTCAGTCAGTCTGGACAAGCTCCGGCTTGCCCTGACCGCAGTGAAAGAGACAATAGAATATGAAAAGGATATCTAAGCAGCAAACGGTGACATGACGAAGGTCAGTTGCATTAAGTTCTGTGGGCAGGTTTCAGGGAAAACACATACTTATCACCGATGGTACCAGCGGCATGGGGCTTGCTGGTGCTCAGCGCACATAAAAACAGACACAAAAAACCGCCCGAAGGCGGTTAGAGTTTTATTTGATATTTTCTCGGATTTTCGAAGCATTGCGAACAGGGAGCGGTTGCAAGATGTCGCAACCGGGACACTTTTATGGCATCCCGTTCGTGGTAAAACGTGCCCAAAAAGTCCCGCTTACCCCACGCTGGCAGTAATGCGCATCCTTCAGAGTGGATCTGATATTTGATAGTTTGCTGTGACAGTTTCTCAAGGTAGTAAAACTTTGCCATCTCTTTTTTCCATATTTATTTTTGTAATAAAAACGTAGTCAAAAAATAAATATTGGCCCTAAAATTTCACCTATCAAATCGATAGGTTTTATCTTAAAAGGAAGACTGGCGCGCTCAGGCAGGCCAGGTGCCTTGTGCTACGTCCTCAACGCTGTTTGTCATCCACACCCGCGCTTACGTCCGAAGTTTTTTACAGTCAGATTGCACTTTTACGAAAAATTAACTGGTCAATCTATCGCCAACCGGCTGAATTAGGAATATTCTTAATTAGCTTCCTCGTAAACAGGGTCAGAGACGATGTCAGTAATACAATTGGTATGCACAGAGTGCGGATGCGATCGCTTCACTTCATCGGCAAAATCTTTCAGTGATGAAGCCGTTGCCAGTATCCAGTGTGAGAAATGCTCGGCACAGGTGAAGGTTGATGAGGTCGTCTGGTATCAGAAGGATTGCATTTCCCCTGCTCGCGGTGCTTTGGGAGAAAAAGCTTCGTTCTCTGACACTTTTTATCTTGTTCCTGGCTCATAAGTCCCTTACCAGAAACTTTAGGCAGGAAGCTCCTGCCGGAAATCATAAGCACATCGGCCATTGTTATGTCAAAACAGCAATTGCCAGCAAATGTGCTGAAAGCGATTGAGTCATCGGCGGACGAAATTAATCCAATAAATGCAGACGATACTCATTTTCAGTGGGTTACAGTTGATGCTGTAACGTTACCTGTAATTGGTGGCCCGGCCTGATTAAACCTTAGTCAATGTATAATTAAGCGTCAGAGCGCAAATACGAAAAAGGCTCACCAAAGCGAGCTTTTTTAATAAGAAATAACTCTCACCATATGTAGTTTTAAATCCTGAAAAATTGATAGTTAATTAACCCCCCAGCGTACCCGTGAGAATGACTCTACATACATTTTTGAACGACCTGAAATCATTAACGGTAAAATAGTTTAAGACAAACAGAGCCATTATTAATATAAGTGCGTTCAACACCACCCTTTTTAGATGTTTACTTATCATCAGCACGTTGGTTATCTGCCTTTGTCTTAGCTGTCCACTTTGTGCCAGGATCGGATGTGAAAAATGTGCAATTCTGTCAACAGGCAGTTGTCCTGTCTTACACAACGAACGAATCTGCGATATGAGTAATTCTGAGGATTTTGACATGACCACTTTTCATCAGCTTACTGCCACTAGTCTGAGTGGCCAGCTCATCCCTATGGCCGACTACGCTGGCAAGCTGGTTCTCGTGGTCAATACCGCCAGCCATTGTGGATTTACGCCACAATACGCAGGCCTTGAATCGCTTTACAAGAAGTACGCCGCCCAGGGTCTGGTAGTGCTTGGTTTCCCCTGCAACCAGTTCGGTAAACAGGAACCCGGCGGTGCTGACGAAATCGCGCAGACCTGCCTCATCAATTATGGCGTGAGCTTCCCGATGTTCGGGAAAGTGAAGGTTAACGGCTCTTTAGCGCACCCGGTGTTTCGTTACCTGAAAGACGAATTGCCTGGCGTACTGGGAGGACGAATCAAATGGAACTTTACTAAGTTCCTGATCGGACGCGATGGCAAACCACTCAAGCGTTTTGCACCGATCTCCACCCCGAAGAAAATGGAATCCGTAATTATTGCTGCACTTGAAATCTAAGCACTTCTGTAATTTGAACCATTAATCTTTAGAGCGTTTCCGCCTAAATGATTATATCCGTATGAGGTTAATGCCCGCTTTTCGCTCAAAGCGGATACTGGCCTGCGTATCAGTCCGCTCTGTGCCAGGAGCGGACGTTAGAAAATCCATTATGGCCTATTAAATGGCGGGAAAGAAAGCAATATAAAATTTACATCCGCCCTGTTCTGAGCGCATTTAACCAGTCGGGACGGTTGTTGCTGATCGCAACTGAAGCTGCTAACTCCCAGTCATACTCAACCGCTTTAAACTCTGCTTTCCATAACCCGTTATGTCGTTCCACAATTGCATAGCGCGCATGAGGGGAACCACTTTCCATTACATGCGCACAGGGGGTGTTATCATCATAGGCCTGCAACCCCACGCTGCCGGGGTTGACGATCAGTTGACCGTCAGCCAGCTGTAATTTTCGGGGGATGTGCGTGTGGCCGCAAAGGATCAACGACACATCCTTGTTTGCAATAAGGGATAAAACGCGCGCTTCTGACGACGGCCGCACACCTGAAGCAGTGACTTCTTCGAGAAGATAAACAAGGTCGTCACCCGGGGCGCCGTGCACCATCAGTATGTCTTCATTGAAAGTTAACTCCGTCGGCAGGCTTTTAAGCCATTGCCAGTGTGCAGCATGAAGGCAATCAAACGCATGCCTGTCGGACAGGCTCATATCTGAAACATCCTGTTCAAGGAGTTGTCGTTCGTGATTACCTCTTATAGTTGGAATGTGAAGAGGCATCAGCCTGTCAGCGGTTTCCGCAGGGAATAGTCCTCCCGAAACGATATCGCCAAGGTTTACGATCTGATCAACGCCCTGAGACTGAATGTCCGCCAGCACAGCATCCAGCGCCGGAAGATTCCCATGAATATCGGATATCACTGCCAGTTTCATGATGCTTTCCCTGTTATGTATTAACCCACATATCCACTCACCCGAGCGGCCTGCAAAGCTGATAAAAACACTGTCTGAAATTAACCTATCCCGAAAAATAACATTGCGTTTGTCCAGATGCGTTGTTCAAATATCTGAGCAGTCAGCTGAAAAGTTGCGTGACGGTTATACAGAATACTTTTCACTGTATGATGAACTTATCACGCGTGCACTTCCAATCCCTGCGAACAAATATGGTGTGGGACGGTTCGTCATTGACGAACAGGAAATCGATGCGCCTTATCTTCAGAGTGCCACGGTTCCGCTGAACGTAACTGGTTTACCTGACATAGCGCTCCCTTTGGATAAAGTCGCAAAGGACTGCCGATTAACGTTCAGGTAGTTGGCAAATGGTATGGGAAAAGATCATTCTTCATATCGCTTCACTATTGGAGTCTCTCAGATCGCTAAAAGGCTTTCATCCTTCGTTTTAAAACTAAAAAAGACCTTTCATCTTTTTAAGGCTCAAGGTCCGCTCTTCGCTCATAACAGACCATGCACCTATATTTGGCCGCTTGTGCCAGAAACAGACATTGCTCACATCACGGTGGATTAATCAACGGGAAGCAGGTCAAACAACAAAACACACCGGAACCGGAAAATTGTTAAGGCAGCAGCCGGAGCTGGCTTAAAAACCCGTTATCTTGCCGCAGATCATATACAGTTAAAATTAACATCGTTGATTGGCTGAAGAAACCACGAGGGTGATGCTGCGACCGGAAGGGGTTGAGCCCTAAACCTGCTGTGCCGTATCTGTGCGGATAAAATATCCGTATTCGCTGTCACGCCGGGTCATTCTGCCGGTCAACCAAATCCGGCCCCCGGAATGCCCGGCGCCATTCACTGGGACTCACGCTGAATTTTGACTTAAAACTCTGGCGGAACGAAACCGGTGACTGAAATCCGGCCATCTCGGCGACTTTTTCAATACTGTGACCGGTCGTCTCCAGCAGCTCCTGACTTCGCTGAAGCCGTTCTGCGTTAATCCAGTCTCCCAGCGTGGTACCGGTGGCCTTCAGAAAGTGACGCGTCAGCGTTCGCCGGCTCATGCTGACAAATCCGGCCAGAGAATCCAGGTCGTGAGGTTTGTCCAGATTGCGGCGCAGATAATCCATTAATTCATTCATTTTGCTGTCCCGCGAGGTTCCCGGAACCGGACGCTCTATAAACTGAGCCTGGCCGCCTTCCCGGTAAGGCGGAACCACCATCCTTCGGGCCACCCGGTTGGCAACGG
This sequence comes from Pantoea alhagi, assembly GCF_002101395.1. Taxonomy (NCBI): domain Bacteria; kingdom Pseudomonadati; phylum Pseudomonadota; class Gammaproteobacteria; order Enterobacterales; family Erwiniaceae; genus Pantoea; species Pantoea alhagi. The sequence continues at coordinate 4,089,681 of NZ_CP019706.1, forward strand.
CCGAACCGTAATGGTCCCGGATAATATTGAGACAGCAGTCGATACCCGCTGCAGTGCCGGCAGAGGTAATCAGCCGTTCATCGCTGGTATACAGCGAATTACTGTCCAGGTGAACGTCAGGAAAGCGTGTTGTGAAATCCTGTTCATACTCCCAGTGTGTAGCGGCACGGTGTCCGTCGAGCAGACCCGTGTAAGCCAGCACGTAGGTGCCCAGGCAAAGGCCCACTACCTGTGCGCCACGCTGCCACGCGCTTACCAGCTTATCCAGCAGTGCCTGAGCGGGTTTTCCATCAGGATTATTCCAGTAAGGCACGATGATAATATCAGCAACATCAAGCTGGTCCAGGCCGTGCTCCACATTGATGGACAGTCCTATATCAGACTGCACTACGCCCGGTCGCTGGGCACAGATTTCGACACGGAACAGATCCGGTTCCGGCATTGCGGGGCCGAAAATGATGCAGGGTACTGAAAAGTGGAACGGGCTGAATCCGTCAGTAGCAATGACGGCAACTGTCAGAGCAGACATCGTATTTACCTTTTCGTAAGTTACAGCGACCAGAATTCCGGTCGCTGACACGTTGATTCTGACCGGCTATGTGCCAGCAGTGGCCGGTCGTCAGATTGTTTTTCGTAACAGAGGTATCCCGAACCGTCAGTTTTGTAAATCGTCAGGCCATCCACAAAATGGTTTTCATCTTTCAGCACAAGGATATTAACAAATCCCTGAGAACGGATCTGACTTCATTTCTTACTCCGGTAATTCATCAGATTTAAGCCACAACCCGCTCACTGTGAACGGATAACGGGGCTGCGAGTGGGTTTACTATAAGCGGTGATCCCGGGGCGACGTGACATGCCCACAGGCCATTAATCGATGAAATCGGGTCAATATATACCTGTCAGCAGCGCCAACCGGATACAGGCACTCCCGCAGTGATTTCATTAACGGGGAATGACACGTCAGGTGCCGCCGGGACAGCGCCCAGCGAGCAAATCAGGCTAAAAATAAAGACACTCATGTCATTTGCCGCCTGAGCAATGCCTTTTTCAGCTGCAGAGTAAGTCGTTGCCAGCAGGCTGGTCCCGCCGACATAAAGAAAATTCCATCCTATCCCCATCAGAACCAGCGCACCGGCAAAAAATCCCCAGGTGACGCCGGAAAGCACCAGAGCGATATACGCGAGCAGGAGCAGGATCCCTGCAAGCATCATGGTAGTGACACCGAACCGGTCGATGAGTCTCCCGGTAAAAAAGGAGGGAACGAAACGACCCAGGATGTGGAGCTGGATGACCACAGCGATCTGGGAGAGGTCAAATCCATAGTGTTTCATGGCAATGGGGGCGGCGGTCAGTCCCAGTACCATAATGCCAAACCCTGAAGCACCGGAAAAAAGCGCAACAAGATAAGCCGGCTGGGAAAGCACCCTGAACCACGGACGAGCCCCGGCCTGCGCTGACAGGTCACCGGGTTGCGCTGGCATGTGTAAACGCGACAGCAGAAGTAAACCCAGCGAAGCCAGTATGGCCATAAAGAGAAATGATCCCATATAGGCCACGTTGAAAAGTGTACTTCCATAGCTGGCCAGGAACGGGCCTGCCAGGGCAGCAACAACACCGCCAGCCAGGACCAGCGAAATGGCCTGGGTGCGGAAGGCCGGCAGCGCAACTTCACCCGCAGCAAAACGGAAAAACTGCGCAAAGGCCTGGTATATTCCCAGGAAAAACATCCCCAGACACAGTAGTATGAATGAATGCTGGATCATTGCCGCCATGGAAATGACGGCGGCCACAATCCCGCTCAGGGTACCGGTGATGAATCCTGTTTTTCTGCCTGCCCGATCCATCCATAAAGAGGCGGGAAACATCACCAGTACGGTTCCCAGGCTTGCCATTGAAATGGGGACCGTCACCAGTGAAGCATCAGGCGTCAGCAGGGCCCCCGCCAGTCCGCCTATTGTCATTATCAGTACCGATATCGACTGAAAGATAGCCTGTGAACCCGCAAGTATCAGGACCTGCTGACGCATATTTCTCATGTTGGTGAAGCTCCGGAATGAAATTAAGCAGACGGGGGAGTATCAGCCAGGCCTATGCCCGCCTGACGGAAACCAGATGACGCAGCATCGGGCCAGGTCTGGGGCAGACGGAAATAACGGCTACGTTATTCAGCAGCTCATCCCGCGTACTGTTGGTGGAAGGAGTATACGGAGCATGGACGGAGACACGTGAGAAGGCTTACAGCCAATTATCAATGAAAACGGGTCAATTCGACTGAACGGTTCCGACAGAGATACCCGCAGGTTCACCCGCAACCGCCTGTCGTGGCAGTGCTAATATTTTTTGTGAAGCGGGACAGAAGTTCAGGAGTCAGCGGGAAATAAGAAATACAGACAGGGGAGCCGGTCGGTTATCCATCTCCAGGCCCCTCACCCTGATATTCCTCAAGTACACAGACATCGCAAAGATAAGCGAATGTAGCAAAATCCGTTATCAGACGAGCGAAACCTGTCTGAGTTTCACTATGATAAACGCCAAAGATGATCTGGCTATTTTTTAAACAGCCCTGGGAAGATTTTGAGGGAAGAAGCACAAATAAAAAAGCCAACATAAATTTAACATTTTATGTTGGCTATATGTTGTTAATCAGCGATTACATGTTGTTGATAATCGCGTCGCCAAACTCTGAACATTTCAGCAGCTTGGCGCCTTCCATCAGACGCTCAAAGTCATAGGTCACGGTTTTCGCGGCAATCGCGCCTTCCATGCCTTTAACAATCAGGTCTGCGGCTTCGAACCACTGCATGTGGCGCAACATCATCTCAGCGGAAAGGATCACGGAACCCGGGTTCACTTTATCCTGGCCCGCATATTTCGGCGCGGTGCCGTGGGTAGCTTCAAACAGCGCGCACTCGTCACCGATGTTTGCGCCCGGAGCGATACCGATACCGCCAACCTGCGCCGCCAGGGCGTCAGAAATGTAGTCACCGTTCAGGTTCATACAGGCGATAACATCATATTCAGCCGGACGCAGCAGGATCTGCTGCAGGAAGGCGTCAGCGATCACGTCTTTAATCACGATCTCTTTGCCGCTGTTCGGGTTCTTGATTTTCACCCACGGGCCACCATCGATCAGCTCACCGCCGAACTCTTCACGCGCCAGCTGGTAGCCCCAATCTTTAAAGGCACCTTCGGTGAATTTCATGATGTTGCCTTTGTGTACCAGCGTCACAGAATCGCGATCGTTGGTAATGGCATATTCAATCGCCGCACGCACCAGACGTTTGGTGCCTTCTTCAGAGCAAGGCTTCACGCCGATGCCGCACTGCTGCGGGAAACGGATTTTGGTTACACCCATCTCATCCTGCAGGAACTTGATGACTTTATCCGCTTCCGGCGTGCCCGCTTTCCACTCGATACCGGCATAGATGTCTTCGCTGTTTTCACGGAAGATCACCATATCTGTATCCTGCGGACGCTTAACCGGGCTTGGAGTACCCTGATAGTAACGAACCGGACGCAGACAGATGTACAGGTCCAGCTGCTGACGCAGCGCAACGTTCAGAGAGCGGATACCGCCGCCAACCGGCGTGGTTAACGGACCTTTGATGGCAACGCGGTAATCCTTAATCAGGTCAAGGGTTTCCTCCGGCAGCCAGACATCCTGACCATACACCTGAGTTGATTTCTCACCGGTGTAAATTTCCATCCAGGAAATTTTTCGCTCGCCGTTGTAGGCTTTTTTCACAGCGGCATCAACCACTTTGATCATGACGGGAGAAACGTCTACGCCAATGCCATCACCCTCGATATAAGGGATGATCGGATTAGCGGGAACAACCAGTTTTCCCTGATCGTCGAGAGTGATTTTCTGACCTTCCGCCGGAACAACTACTTTGCTTTCCATTAACCTCTCCTTCGAGCGCTTTTTTGTTAATGATTTGTAAGATGCGCGTCAATACTACTTGAATATTGCCGTCGCGCCAATCATCTCAATTTCGCGTTATAATGCGCTCATTCAAGTCAAGTGCAAAGCTTATGCGTAAAACAGTTGTTAATAATCACCGAGTTAAACGATTCAGCCGCCCTTCTCCTGCCAGGCCGCAGTATAAGGGGCCGCGGCGTGTAATCGTTTTTAACAAACCTTATGATGTTCTGCCGCAGTTTACCGATGAGGCGGGACGTTCCACCCTAAAAGATTTTATTCCGGTTAGTGGCGTTTATGCGGCAGGCCGGCTGGACCGCGACAGCGAAGGCCTGATGGTGCTGACCAACGATGGCGCGCTACAGGCAAAGCTGACCCAGCCGGGCAAGCGTACCGGAAAAATTTATTACGTTCAGGTTGAAGGCGAGCCGGATGAAAGCGCGCTGCAGGCGCTGCGCAGTGGCATTATTCTGAAAGATGGCCCTACCCTGCCCGCCGGAGTAGAAAGCGTCGATGAACCCGCCTGGCTCTGGCCGCGTCAGCCGCCCATTCGTGAACGTAAATCGATCCCCGTCAGCTGGCTTAAAATAACCCTTTATGAAGGACGTAATCGCCAGGTTCGCCGCATGGCTGCACACGTTGGCTTTCCTGTTTTGCGTCTGATTCGTTATGGTATGGCGTCGTTAACGCTGGATGATCTCGCGCCTGGCGAATGGCGTGACATTACCGATCGTTTTTAACCGGAGCAGCCTATGTACAAACCGCACGTTACCGTGGCCTGCATTGTGCAGGCAGAAGACGAACTGCTGGTGGTAGAAGAAACCATTAACGGTAAAGCCACCTGGAATCAGCCAGCCGGTCATCTGGAAGCAGAAGAAAGCCTGCTGCAGGCTGCCAGCCGTGAACTTTATGAGGAAACCGGCATTCAGGCGGAGATGAACAGTTTTCTCGGCGTACAGCAGTGGACCGCGCCGGATAAAACGCCTTTTATCCGTTTCCTTTTTGCCCTCGATCTACCGGAACGTCTGGAAACCAATCCGCAGGACAGTGATATCGACCGTTGCTGGTGGCTGCCGCCGCAGCAGATTTTAACCGCTGACCATCTGCGTTCGCCGCTGGTAGCGGAAAGCGTACGCATCTGGCAGAGCGGCGTACGTTATCCGCTGTCGATGGTGCAGTTTTATCGATAATGGCTTTCCGGTCAGGCAACGTCCGCGCCGGGGATGCGTCGGTGGCGCACGCGTGCTAGAATACGCCGCCTGTTTTTGTTCCTTGTCGTGAGTGTGTCATGTCTGACAACAGCCAGAAAAAAGTGATCGTCGGAATGTCCGGCGGCGTCGATTCTTCCGTTTCCGCCTGGTTACTGCAGCAGCAGGGTTATCAGGTGGAAGGGTTATTTATGAAAAACTGGGAAGAGGACGACGGCGAAGAGTATTGTACCGCTGCGGATGATCTGGCCGATGCCCAGGCCGTTTGCGACAAACTTGGCATGAAGCTGCATAAAGTTAACTTTGCAGCCGAATACTGGGATAACGTCTTCGAGCATTTCCTGGAAGAATACAAGGCTGGCCGTACGCCTAACCCCGATATTCTGTGCAATAAAGAGATCAAATTTAAAGCGTTCCTTGAGTTCGCGGCGGAAGATCTCGGCGCAGACTATATTGCTACCGGTCATTACGTGCGCCGCCAGGAAAGCAAGGGTCAAAGCCAGCTGCTGCGCGGTCTCGACGGCAACAAAGATCAAAGCTACTTTCTCTATACGCTCAGCCACCAGCAAATTGCACAGAGCCTGTTCCCGGTCGGCGAACTGTCGAAGCCGGAAGTGCGCCGTATTGCCGAACAGCTGGAGCTGGTGACCGCGAAGAAAAAAGACTCAACCGGCATCTGTTTTATCGGCGAGCGTAAATTCCGCGATTTCCTTGGGCGCTATCTGCCTGCTCAGCCAGGCGCTATCGTTACCGTTGATGGCCAGACGGTGGGCGAACATCAGGGTCTGATGTACCATACGCTTGGACAGCGGAAAGGGCTGGGCATTGGCGGTATGAAAGAGAGCAATGACGATCCCTGGTATGTGGTGGACAAAGACGTCGCCGGTAATCGCCTGATTGTCGCTCAGGGCGCCGACCATCCGCGTCTGATGTCGGTTGGATTGATTGCGCAACAGCTGCACTGGGTCGATCGCCAGGCGTTGCGTGAGCCGTTGCAATGCGTAGTGAAAACCCGTTACCGTCAGGAAGATATTCCCTGCGTTATCACCCCGCTGGACGATGATCGCATTGAGGTGCGCTTTGAGCAGCCGGTCGCCGCTGTGACGCCAGGCCAGTCTGCCGTATTTTACCTGGGCGAAATTTGCCTTGGCGGCGGTATTATTGAACAGCGTTTACCGCTGGTGCCGGCATAAATCGCGTGCGGCTTACGATGTGTATACAGGAGTAACCGTGGCTAAAAATTATTATGACATCACGCTGGCGCTGGCAGGGATCTGCCAGTCCGCGCATCTGGCACAGCAGCTGGCCCATCAGGGCCAGTGCGATGCGCAGGCGTTGAAAACCTCTCTGAGCAGCCTGCTCGATCTTAATCCCTCTTCCACTCTGGCGGTTTACGGTAACGATGAAGCCCAGCTGCGTTTTGGGCTTGAAACGCTGCTGGCGGTGCTGAGTAACCCCAGCCGTCAGGGACTGGGGGCGGAACTGACGCGTTATACCCTAAGTATGATGGTGCTGGAGCGTAAGCTCAGCGCCAATAAATCTGCCCTTGATACGCTGGCCCAGCGCATTGCCCAGCTTGATCGCCAGCTGAGCCATTATGATATCGACTCCGAAACCATTATCGCCGCCATGGCCGGGATTTATGTGGATGTAATTAGTCCGCTTGGGCCACGCATTCAGGTGACAGGGTCACCTGCGGTGCTACAAAATACTCAGGTGCAGAACAAAGTTCGCGCCGCCCTGCTGGCAGGGATTCGTTCCGCCGTGCTCTGGCATCAGGTTGGCGGTGGCCGCCTGCAGTTAATGTTTTACCGAAACCGCCTTATCCGTGAGGCGAAACGTATTTTAGCCGGTATGCCTTCGGCCTGATCGGGCCGAATACACCAGACCTTTAGTTAACGATCCAGGAGTTGCTCTGATGGAATTATCCTCTCTGACCGCCGTCTCACCTGTCGATGGTCGTTACGGCGACAAAGTCAGCCCACTGCGTGGCATTTTCAGCGAGTTCGGCCTGCTGAAATTCCGCGTTGCGGTTGAAGTTCGCTGGTTACAAAAACTGGCCGCGACTGCAGAGATCAAGGAAGTTCCTGCTTTTGACGCTGACGCAAACGCTTACCTTGACGCGATTGTGGCTAATTTTAATGAAAATGATGCTGCGCGCATCAAAACCATTGAACGCACCACTAACCACGACGTTAAAGCGGTTGAGTATTTCCTGAAAGAAAAAGTGGCCGATGTACCGGCGCTGCATGCCGTTTCCGAATTTATCCACTTTGCCTGTACTTCTGAGGATATCAATAACCTCTCTCATGCACTGATGCTGGAAACCGCCCGCCGTGAAGTGATTCTGCCTTACTGGACGCAGCTGATTGACGCGGTAAAAGATCTGGCGCATCAGTATCGCGATATTCCGCTGCTGTCACGTACTCACGGTCAGCCTGCAACCCCCTCTACGCTGGGCAAAGAGATGGCGAACGTCGCTTACCGTATGACGCGTCAGCTGCGTCAGCTGGAGCAGGTAGAGATTCTGGGCAAAATCAACGGCGCGGTAGGAAACTATAACGCCCATCTGGCAGCCTATCCGGAAGTGGACTGGCATCAGCTGAGCGAATCTTTCGTCACCTCGCTGGGCATCAGCTGGAACCCCTACACCACCCAGATCGAGCCGCACGACTATATTGCTGAACTGTTTGACTGTATTGCGCGCTTCAACACCATTCTGATCGATTTCGATCGCGATATCTGGGGTTATATCGCGCTGAATCACTTCAAACAGAAAACCATCGCGGGTGAAATTGGCTCCTCGACCATGCCGCATAAAGTTAACCCGATCGATTTTGAAAACTCAGAAGGCAACCTCGGCCTGGCGAATGCCGTTATGCAGCATCTGGCGACCAAGCTGCCGGTTTCCCGCTGGCAGCGCGATCTGACCGATTCCACCGTGCTGCGTAATCTGGGCGTGGGTGTGGGTTATGCGCTTATCGCCTATCAGGCGACGCTGAAAGGCATCTCTAAGCTGGAAGTTAACCGCGATCGCCTGCTGGCGGAGCTGGACCAGAACTGGGAAGTGCTGGCAGAGCCGATTCAGACCGTGATGCGTCGTTACGGCATTGAAAAGCCGTATGAAAAGCTGAAAGAGCTGACGCGCGGTAAACGCGTGGACGCGGCTGGCATGCAGGCGTTTATTGACAGCCTGGCGCTGCCGGAAGAAGAGAAAACCCGTCTCAAGCAGATGACCCCGGCAAACTACCTGGGCCGCGCTGTGCAGATGGTTGACGATCTGAAGTAAAGCCTTTTCCCGGACGCCTGGCGTCCGGGATTGCTCCTGCGTTAACCCCTGGTTTATCCGCGCCCCTCTATACTCAACTCAAGATTATCTGTAAAGGAAAGGCATATGCGCGTTTTGGTTGTAGAGGATAACGGTTTACTGCGTCATCACCTCTCTGTACAGCTGCGTGAAATGGGCCATCAGGTCGATGCGGCTGAAGATGCAAAAGAGGCGGATTATTTTCTGGCTGAACATTCGCCCGATATTACGCTGGTCGATTTGGGGCTGCCCGATGAAGATGGGATGACGTTAATCCGTCGCTGGCGCGCTCAGGAAGTTAAGCAACCGATCCTGGTCCTGACCGCGCGCGAAGGCTGGCAGGCGAAAGTGGAAGCGCTGGAGGCCGGAGCGGATGATTATGTCACCAAGCCTTTCCATATTGAGGAAGTCGTGGCGCGTATGCAGGCGCTGATGCGGCGCAACAGCGGGCTGGCCTCGCAAATTATCAATCTTGCCCCTTTTCATATCGATCTCTCACGCCGTGAACTGACGGTAAACGATCAGTCAATCAAACTGACCGCCTTTGAATACACCATTATCGAAACGCTGATCCGTAACGTAGGCAAAGTGGTCAGTAAAGATTCGCTGATGTTGCAGCTTTATCCCGATGCAGAGCTGCGTGAAAGCCATACGATTGATGTGCTAATGGGTCGGCTGCGTAAAAAAATACAGGCGGCTTATCCGCAGGAAGTGATCACTACGGTTCGCGGTCAGGGTTATCGCTTCGATATTTAACCATCAATGAAAATTCTACAGGGCAAACGCCCTTTTTCGCTCCGCGCCCGCTTTCTGCTGGCGACGGCCGCCGTGGTACTGATCCTCTCTCTTTCCTATGGCATGGTTGCGGTTGTTGGCTATATCGTCAGCTTTGACAAAACCACCTATCGCGTTATGCGCGGTGAAAGCAATCTGTTTTACACCCTTGCGCAATGGAAGAATAACCAGCTAACCATCGCCCAGCCGAAGCAGATGACGCTAAACTCGCCCACGCTGGTTTTTATTTACGATGAGCGTGGCAGGCTGCTGTGGCAGCAGCGTGACGTGCCGGAAATTCGCCGTAAGATCCGTCCTGACTGGCTGAAAAAGCCCGGCTTTTACGAAATCGATACCAATAATCAGACCAGTAGCAAAGCGCTGGGCGATGATCAGGCGGCCAAAATCAAGCTGCACGCCTATGATGATAACGGCGACGGCACCTTTACCCACTCGGTGGCGGTAAATCGTTATGACGCCACCACCAGCCTGCCCGCGCTGACGGTGGTGGTGATCGACTCGATTCCGCAGGAGTTGCAACACTCCGACGTGGTCTGGTCATGGTTCAGCTATGTGCTGTTGGTTAATCTGCTGCTGGTGATCCCGCTGCTGTGGCTGGCAGCGCACTGGAGCCTGCGGCCCATCGGCACGCTGGCCAGCCAGATCCGCGAGCTGGAGAGCAGCCAGCGTGACGCGCTGGATCCCAATCCGCCGCAGGAGTTACGTAGCCTGGTGCGCAACCTGAATCTGCTGCTGGACAATGAACGCCAGCGCTATACGCGCTACCGTACCACGCTCTCCGATTTGACCCATAGCCTGAAGACCCCGCTGGCAGTGCTGCAGAGCACGCTGCGTTCACTGCGCGGCGGTAAAAACCTCTCTGTAGAGCAGGCGGAGCCAATTATGCTGGAGCAGATCAGCCGCATCTCGCAGCAGATTGGCTACTATCTGCATCGCGCCAGCATGCAGGCGGATCACAACCCCTTAAAACGCGAACTGCACTCGGTATCCGCCCTGCTGGATAGTCTTTGTTCGGCACTGAATAAAGTTTATCAGCGTAAAGGCGTCTCGCTGACGCTGGATATCTCTCCGGAAATCACCTTTGTCGGCGATCAAAACGATTTCATGGAAGTGATGGGCAATGTGCTGGATAACGCCTGTAAATATTGTCTGGAATTTGTGGAAATCAGCGCGCGCCAGACCGACTCCACCCTTCAGCTGATTGTGGAAGATGATGGCCCAGGCATTCCGGAAAGCAAACGTGAGATGATCTTTCTGCGCGGCCAGCGTGCGGACACGCTGCGTCCGGGACAGGGATTAGGGCTGGCGGTAGCGCGCGATATTCTGGAGCAGTACGCAGGCGATATTGAAGCCGGAACCAGTGCGCTGGGCGGCGCGCATATGACAGTGATTTTCCAGCGACAGGAAGTCGAACATAACCTTGAGTAGAACCGCGTCGCCGCTGTTATACTCTGGATAATTCATGTTGTATAAAGACGGCAGCGCAGCCCCTCTCCGGCCAGGTAAGTTAGCGGAGTGAACGAAGCGCGCCAACGCACATACAACCTCAGGGATAACAAGTATATACTTGCTGCCATCTCTCGCCTGCACTGGAAAACCTTATGGATTATCAGCTCGATCTTAACTGGACCGATTTTTTACAAAATTATTGGCAGAAACGCCCGGTCATCCTGAAACGCGGCTTTAAAAACTTTATCGACCCTATCTCTCCGGATGAGCTGGCGGGACTGGCGATGGAGAACGAAGTAGACAGCCGCCTGGTAAGTCAGCAAGACGGAAAATGGCAGGTGAGCCACGGCCCGTTCGAAAGCTACGATCATCTGGGCGAACATAACTGGTCGTTGCTGGTTCAGGCGGTTAACCACTGGCATGAACCTGCCGCCGCGCTGATGCGACCGTTCCGCTTTTTACCTGACTGGCGTATCGACGATCTGATGATCTCCTTTTCGGTGCCCGGCGGCGGCGTTGGCCCGCATCTGGACCAGTATGACGTCTTTATTATTCAGGGCACCGGCCGCCGTCGCTGGCGCGTCGGCGAAAAGGTGCCGCTGAAGCAGCACTGCCCGCATCCTGATCTGCTACAGGTTGAACCGTTTGACGCCATTATCGATGAAGAGATGGAACCGGGCGATATCCTCTATATTCCGCCGGGATTCCCGCATGAAGGCTACTCGCTGGAAAACGCACTTAACTACTCCGTGGGATTCCGTGCGCCAAGCGGACGCGAGCTGATCAGCGGCTTCGCTGATTTTGTACTGGCTCACGAGCTGGGCAGCCGCCGCTACAACGATCCGGAGATCGTGCCGCGTGACTGCCCGGCAGAGATCCTGCCGCAGGAGATCGACGGCATCCGTCAGCTAATGATGGAGGTTATCGATCAGCCGGAGCAGTTCCGTCAGTGGTTTGGCGAGTTTATTTCGCAGTCGCGTCATGAGCTGGATATTGCGCCGCCGGAGCCGCCCTATCAGCCCGATGAAATTTATGATGCCCTGCAGCAGGGCGATAAGCTGTCACGTCTTGGCGGGCTGCGGGTGCTGAAAATCGGCGATGCGGTGTTTATTAACGGTGAGCAGCTGGCATCCGCCTGGCCTGCAGCCTTAAATGCGCTGGCGGCCAAACAGACGCTGGGCCTGCAGGATTTTGCCGACGCGCTGGACGATCCGGCCTTTCTGGCGCAGCTGGCCGGACTGGTCAATAACGGTTACTGGTATTTCAACGAAGGGTAACTGACTCTGCGAAAAACAGCGTCGGCAGCTACCGGTGAGCAACGCCTGCGGCGGCTGGAGAGATCCAGCCGCCTTTTTATTATTTTTTCTCAGCTGCCAGTCGGGCGATACCGACAATGACCTCTACCGTTTTTTGCATAATATCTAACGAGGCAAACTCATGCTTGCCGTGATAGTTATAGCCGCCGGTAAAAATATTTGGGCAGGGCAAGCCCTTAAAAGAGAGCCCGGCGCCGTCGGTGCCACCGCGAATCGGCTTCACATCGGGTTCCACCCCGCAGTTGCGCATCGCCTGCAACGCCAGCTCAATGCTGTGTGGATGCGCCTCGATGATCTCCCGCATATTGTAATAGCTGTCTTCTACCGTTACGTCGATATAACAGTCAGGATTCAGCCCTTTACCGACACGTCGGGCAATATCAATCAGCTTCTGCTTACGCGCTTCAAAGTTGTCACGATCGAAATCGCGCACGATATAGCTTAGCTCTGCACGCTCCACGCTGCCTTTAACGCCATGCAGATGGTAAAATCCTTCATAGCCGCTGGTAAACTGCGGTTTCTCAGTAGCCGGGACCTCGGCATGAAAGCGCATCGCCAGATCCAGCGCATTCACCATTACGCCCTTCGCCGTGCCGGGATGGACATTATTGCCAACGATTTTTACCGTCACCGAGGCGGCATTAAAGTTTTCAAACTGGAACTCGCCCAGCCCGCTGCCATCAACGGTGTAAGCCCAGTCCGCGCCAAAAGCAGCGACATCAAAATGTTCGGTGCCGCGCCCAACCTCTTCATCTGGCGTAAAGGCGATGCGAATCTCGCCATGCGGAATATCTCCCTGCGCCAGCTGTGCTACCGCAGTCATGATCTCCGCCACGCCCGCCTTATCATCTGCGCCAAGCAGGGTTTTACCGTCGGTTGTGATCAGCGTATGACCGGTCAGCTGATGCAGTATCGGGAACATGACCGGCGACAGGATCTCTTCACCGATGCCAAGGGCAATATCCCCGCCGCGATAGTTCTCGACAATTTGTGGATTAACATGTTTGCCGCTGAAATCGGGCGAGGTATCAACGTGAGAAATAAAGCCGATCACCGGTGTGGGATAATCCACATTTGCCGGTAAGGTCGCCATCACGCTGCAGTGCTCGCTGAGGGTCACATCTTTCAGCCCCAGCTCGGTTAGCTCTTTCTGCAGTTCCCTGGCCAGCTGCCACTGCCCTTCCGTGCTGGGAACCTGGCGCGCATGCGGACGCGACTGCGTATCAAACGAAACATAGTGTAAAAACCGGTCGAGTAGCGTTGTCATCTTTCTTCTCTCTCAATGGCAGTGAGCTATTATGGAAAGCCTGCGTTGCCAACATATTGCGTCAGGTCATAGTGTTAAAGCGTAGTGTGCAAAAAGGTAAATCGCTTTTTTATCCGGGTAAAGAGCGGTTATTGGCCTGCGAGCATGGAATTAGCGTGGTTTTAAGGTATCATCGCGCCCCTGACTTTGTTGGCTGGTTGACCGTAGCAACCGGCTTTACACACATACAGGCAGCCCTGACTGCCGATAACTTCGGGCTGAGTGACTAAAATGACGCAAACACGCGCGCAAACGGCGCTGGTTACGCTTTCTGGCATCAGTAAAGCTTTTGACGGCAAAGAAATTATTGCCGACTTTAACCTGACCATACACCACGGCGAGTTTATCACCTTGCTGGGCCCTTCCGGCTGCGGCAAAACCACTATTTTGCGCCTGATCGCGGGCCTGGAAGAGACCGACAGCGGAGAGATCGTTCTCGACGGTGAAACCATTACCGCCACGCCCGCCGAACACCGCCACGTTAATACCGTTTTCCAGAGCTATGCTCTGTTTCCGCATATGTCGGTGTTTGAGAATGTCGCTTTTGGCCTGCGCATGCAAAAAACGCCAGCGGCAGAAATCACCGCGCGCGTTAACGAGGCGCTGGCGATGGTGCAGCTGGACAGTTTTGCCGATCGCCGTCCGCACCAGCTCAGCGGTGGCCAGCAGCAGCGCGTTGCCATTGCGCGCGCGGTGGTGAATCGCCCTAAAGTCCTGCTGCTGGATGAATCGCTGTCGGCGCTGGATTACAAGCTGCGCAAGCAGATGCAGAATGAACTGAAAGCGTTGCAGCGTAAGCTGGGCATTACCTTTGTGTTCGTTACCCACGATCAGGAAGAGGCGCTCAGCATGTCGGATCGCATCGTGGTGCTGCGCGACGGGCGCATTGAGCAGGACGGCTCGCCGCGTGAAATTTATGAAGAACCCGCCAACCTGTTTGTGGCGCGCTTTATCGGCGAGATCAACGTGTTCGACGCGGTGGTTATTGCGCCGCTGGATAATCAGCGCGTCCGCGCCCGCGTTGAAGGGCGCGAATGCGATATTCTGGTGCCCTTCCCGGTGGTAGCCGGTCAGCATCTTCATGTCTTGCTGCGTCCGGAAGATCTGCGCGTTGAAGAAATTGGTGATAATGAAGGTGCGGAAGGCCTGGTGGGCTTTGTGCGCGAACGCAATTACAAAGGCATGACGCTGGAATCCACCGTTGAGCTGGAAAACGGCAAGCTGGTGACCGTCAGCGAATTTTTTAACGAGGACGATCCCGATTTTGACCATTCGCTGAATCAAAAGATGGCGATTACCTGGGTTGAAAGCTGGGAGGTGGTGCTGCCTGATGAAAATGATGCGTAACCGCTTTCAGAAAACCATTATCACGCTGATTGTCGGCTGGCTGGTGCTGTTTGTGTTTTTGCCCAACCTGATGATTATTGCCACCAGTTTTCTGACGCGTGATGACGCCAGTTTTGTCCGCCTGGCGCTGACCTTCGATAACTATACCCGGCTGCTTGATCCGCTTTACGCCTCGGTACTGCTGCATTCGCTCAATATGGCGCTGATCGCCACGCTTTGCTGTTTGCTGCTCGGCTATCCTTTCGCCTGGTGCCTGACAAAGCTGCCGGCACGTATCCGTCCGGTGATGCTGTTTCTGCTGATTGTGCCATTCTGGACCAACTCGCTGATCCGCATTTATGGCCTGAAAATTTTTCTCAGCACGCGCGGCTGGCTCAATGAGTTTCTGCTGTGGCTGGGGCTAATCGACAAACCTTTTCGCATTATGTATACCTCCGAAGCGGTGGTGCTGGGACTGGTCTATATCCTGCTGCCGTTTATGGTGATGCCCCTCTACTCCAGCCTGGAAAAGCTGGATAAGCCCTGTCTGGAGGCGGCGCGCGATCTCGGTGCCAGCAAGCTGCAAACGTTTTGGCGCATTATTTTACCGCTGACGATGCCGGGCATTGTTGCGGGCTGCCTGCTGGTATTGCTGCCGGCGATGGGGCTGTTTTTTGTCGCTGACCTGATGGGCGGCGCGAAAAACCTGCTGATCGGCAACGTGATAAAGAGTCAGTTCCTGAATATTCGCGACTGGCCGTTTGGCGCGGCCACCAGCATTGTTTTGACGCTGGTGATGGGCCTGATGCTGCTGTTCTACTGGCGCGCAGCGCGCATGCTGAACAAGAAAGTGGAGCTGGAATAATGGGTAAAACATTACGCAGCGGCTTTATGTTTCTTATTTATGCCTGGCTGTATATTCCGATCGTTATCCTGATCGTTAACTCTTTCAACGCCTCGCGTTTCGGCATTAACTGGCAGGGCTTCAGCACCCGGTGGTATGCATTGTTAATCAACAACGACAGCCTGATCCAGGCGGCGCAGCATTCGCTGATCATGGGCGTGCTCTCAGCCAGTTTCGCCACGCTGATCGGCGCGCTGACGGCGGTGGCGCTCTACCGCTACCGCTTTCGCGGCAAGCCGTTTGTCAGCGGCATGCTGTTTGTGGTGATGATGTCGCCCGATATTGTTATGGCGATCTCCCTGCTGGTTCTGTTTATGCTGCTGGGGATTTCGCTGGGCTTCTGGTCGCTGCTGGTTTCGCATATCACCTTTTGCCTGCCGTTTGTGGTGATTACCGTTTACTCACGCCTGAAAGGCTTTGATGTCAGGATGCTGGAGGCGGCACGCGATTTAGGGGCCAGCGAAGCAACCATCCTGCGCAAAATTATTTTGCCGCTGGCGATGCCAGCCGTTGCCGCAGGCTGGCTGCTGAGCTTTACCCTGTCGATGGATGATGTGGTGGTCTCCTCGTTTGTGACCGGCCCAGGCTTTGAGATCCTACCGCTGAAAATTTATTCAATGGTAAAAGTCGGCGTTTCGCCGGAGGTGAACGCGCTGGCGACCATCCTGATGGTGCTGTCGCTGCTGCTGGTCGCCGCGAGTCAGCTGTTGCTGCGTGATAAAACAAAATAAGAGGAAAAGTCATGAAGAAATGGGGTTACTGGCTGGCGGCTGGGGCGCTGGCGCTGGGCTTACAGAGCGCGCAGGCCGCTGATGACGGCAAAACGCTTTATTTCTATAACTGGACTGAATATGTCCCGCCGGGGCTGCTGGAGCAGTTCACTAAAGAGACCGGCATTAAGGTGATCTATTCCACCTATGAATCCAATGAAAGCATGTACGCCAAGCTGAAAACCTATAAAGATGGCGCGTATGACCTGGTGGTGCCTTCCACCTATTTCGTGGCGAAAATGCGCAACGAAGGCATGATCCAGAAGATCGACAAAAGCAAGCTGAGCAATTTCAGCAATCTCGATCCGAGCCTGTTGAATAAGCCGTTCGATCCCAACAATGATTATTCGATCCCGTACATTTGGGGCGCAACGGCCATTGGCATTAATACCGATGCGATGGACGCAAAAAGCGTTACCGGCTGGGCCGATCTGTGGAAGCCGGAATATAAGCAGAGCCTGTTGTTAACCGACGATGCGCGTGAAGTTTTCCAGGTGGCGCTGCGTAAGCTGGGCTATTCCGGTAATACCCGCGACGCTAAAGAGATCAATGCCGCGTATGAAGAGCTGAAAAAGCTGATGCCGAACGTGCTGGCCTTCAATTCCGATAATCCAGGCAATCCCTTTATGGAAGGCGAAGTGAATCTGGGCATGATCTGGAACGGTTCGGCTTATGTCGCACGTCAGGCAGGCACCCCGCTGGAAGTGGTATGGCCGAAAGAAGGCGGCATTTTCTGGATGGATAGCCTGACGATCCCGGCAAATGCGAAAAACAAAGAAGGCGCGCTGAAGCTGATTAACTTCCTGCTGCGTCCGGATGTCGCCGCGCAGGTGGCAGAAACCATCGGTTATCCGACACCAAACCTGGCGGCGAAAAAGCTGCTGCCGGCCAGCGTGGCTAACGATCCGTCGCTCTACCCGTCTGCAGAGGTGATCAAAAACGGCGAGTGGCAGGATGATGTTGGCGACGCCAGCGTACAGTATGAGATGCTGTTCCAGAAGCTAAAGGCGGGACGTTAACAACAGCTGGCGCAACCCGCAGATAGCATTCAAAAGTAAAAGGGCATCCGGGAAAAGCTCCCGCATGCCCTGAATAGTTATCAGGCCGCGTCACCCTGGCGCTGAAATCAGCGGCTGACGACGGCTTGAGGCCAGGGTCATACCAGCCGATAAAGCCCTTTCTGAAACTTCTCTACCCAGGCAGGCACCACTTCGCTCGCCAGCCCGTAGTGCTTTTCAGCAAACTGATTGCCCACCTGGCTCGGCTCTAGATTCAGCTCAACGGTATGAACGCCCTGCAGTTTCGCTTCATGTACGAAACCTGCGGCCGGATAGACATGACCGGAGGTGCCGATCGCCAGGAAATAGTCCGCCTCAGAGAGCGCCTGATAGATGTCATCCATTCCCAGCGGCATTTCACCAAACCAGACCACGTGCGGGCGCAGACGGGCAGGAAACTGACAGCAGTGGCAACGATCATCGGCGCTTAAATCACCGGTCCAGTCCAGCACCTGCCCGCTCATTTCACAGCGCACCTTAAGCAGCTCGCCATGCATATGCAGCACGCGCTGGCTACCGGCGCGCTCGTGCAGGTTATCAATATTCTGCGTAACCAGCAGGAAGTTGTCGCCCAGCACCGATTCCAGCTCCGCCAGCGCCAGATGCGCGGCATTAGGCTGGATTTCCGGCTGCTGGAGCTGACGGCGGCGCGCATTATAAAACGCCTGCACTAGCGCCGGATCGCGCCTGAAGCCCTCCGGCGTAGCAACATCTTCAATACGATGCTCTTCCCACAGGCCGTCATCGGCGCGAAAAGTACGAATGCCCGATTCGGCGGAAATGCCTGCACCGGTCAACACCACCACCCGAGGCTCCGGATGAGCCGCCAGCTCAGCGTTACGATCGCGTTCAAAAATACGCTGCCGGAAACGCTGATGCATCTTGCGCCTGGTTTTACGAAAGCGCGCAATACATAAACGGCGACGGGGTGTGCGCATAAAAACTCCTTAATTACCTGAGATGCAGGAATGCGGCACCGCGCATTCCGCCCGCATCGCCATGACGCGCCTGTGCAAAGCGCGGCGGCTTCGCGCGCGGCAGCAGGTGCGGCTGCACCTGCTCCGCCAGTCCGTCATAGAGCACTGCGAAATTTGACAATCCGCCCCCCAGCACAACTAAATGCGGATCGAGCAGGGTAAGCAGATTGCCGAGACAAACCGCCAGCAGCGCACGAAAGCGCCCGGTATGCGCCTGCGCCTGTGGATCGCCCTGATAATAGCGTTCAATAATCACGGGCGCACTGAGCGTCTGCTGATAAAAGTGGTGAAACAGCCAGGAGAAACCCTGACCGGAAAGCAAGGTTTCAATGCAGCCGCGTTTACCGCAGCCGCACTGTCGCAGCGGAATATCCTGCCCCAGCAGCGCCAGCGCATCCACCGGCAGGCGCATATGCCCCGCCTCACCGGTGATAAAGCTGCGCCCTGAGACCGGCTTGCCGTCAACCACCAGCCCGCCGCCGACGCCGGTGCCGAGGATCAGCCCCAGCACCACCGGATAAGCGCGAAACTCATCATCCCACGCCTCGGAGAGCGCGAAACAGTTAGCGTCGTTATCGATGCGCACTTCACGTCCCAGCCGCTCGCTGAGATCGCGGCCAAGGCGTTGCCCCTGTGCCGCCGGCACGTTGGCGGTGAAGAGCGTGCCATCGTCGGGATTGGGCAGGCCCGGCACGCCTACGCCAACGCTGCCGCGCTGGCTGGTAATAGCATCCGCCTCCGCCGTCAGGCGGGTAAAACTTTCCAGCAACTGCGCGTAGTCGTCACGCGGCGTCGGGACGCGCTTGCTCCATACCAGCTGGCGCTGCGCATCGTAAACGCCGAGGGCGATTTTGCTGCCGCCCATATCGAAACCGTAAAACATCGCTTTATCCGCCACGATAAACCTACTGTCCGCTTAACACGCGTGCGGGATCGATACGGCTGGCGCGCCGTGCCGGATACCAGCTGGCCACCAGGCTCAGAACGATAGCGGTCGCCAGCACCGAAGCCACATCCAGCCAGTGCAGTTCTGAAGGCAGGAAATCAATAAAATAGATATCGCCGGAGAGAAAATGATGTCCGGTCAGATGTTCAATTCCACGCATCAGCGGCGTCAGGTTCAGCGCGGCCAGCACGCCCACCACCGCGCCGCTTACGCTGCCCAACAAACCGGCACGCAGCCCGTACCAGACAAAGATCGCGCGGATCAGACCATCCTTCGCCCCCAGCGTGCGCAGCACGGCGATATCGCTGCTTTTATCTTTCACCGCCATCACCAGCGTGGAAACAATATTAAAGCAGGCAACGCCAATCACCAGCACCATCGCCAGATACATAATGGCGCGGATCATCTGAATATCGCGATACATATAACCGTAGGTGCCGATCCAGCTGCGGATATAAACGTAGGCCTTCGTTACCTCGCCCGCATCGCGCACCAGCTTAACGGCGTTAAAAGGATCGTTCATTTTCAGCGCAATGCCGGTTACCTTGTCCGCCATATCAAGATATTGTTGCGCATCAGCCAGCGGCACCAGCGCCAGGCTATGATCGAGCATCCCGCTGAGTTGCAGGATGCCGCTGACCTGTAAGCGGATACGCTTCGGCTGCAGCAGCTTATTTTGCCCGTCGCTGTTGGGGATCATCACCGTCAGCCAGTCGCCCTGCCTGACGCCTAACGATTTCGCCGCGCCGCTGCCGATAATGATTTGCTGTTTACCGGCGCTAAAGCTGGCCCAGGCATTATTCTGCACAAACTGCGGTAGCGCGCTCAGGCGCTTTTCCTGCGCGGGATCCACCCCTTTCACCTGAATCGCCTGTAGCTTCGCACCGCTTTCAATCAGACCGGTAAAATTGATATAGGGCGCGGCGGCGGCGATGCCCGGCACCTGCTCCATGCGTGGCAACAGCGGCTGCCAGCCGGAAAGCGGGCCGTTAACCGGTTCGATTTCACCGTGCGGCACCACCGCCAGAATGCGATTATTCAGCTCGCGCTCAAAACCATTCATCGCGCTCAGGCCAACGATTAACACCGCCACACCCAGCGCAATGCCCAGCGTGGAGATCACCGAAATCAGCGAAACCATGCCCCCACGCCGCCGTCCGCCGCTGAAGCGCGTCGCTAACAGTAAGGATAGTGAAGCCATTACAGCGCTCCTGCCAGCGTGACCTGCTCGCTGAGCTGGCCGTCGCGCATTTCGCGCTGCGCGGGCAGCCGTTTCGCCAGATGCAGATCGTGCGTCACCACCAGAAAAGCGGTGCCCTGACGCACATTCAGCTCGCCCAGCAGATCGAAGATCGCATCGGCATTACGGGCATCCAGGTTGCCGGTCGGCTCATCGGCCATCACCAGGCGCGGGTTGTTAACCAGCGCACGCGCAATGGCCACGCGCTGACGTTCACCACCGGAAAGTTCGGCAGGACGATGCGCTGCACGCTTTTCCAGGCCCACCGCACGCAGCATTTCCAGCGCGCGTTCCTGTGCTTCCTGCTTGCTCTTTTTGCCAATCAGCAGCGGCATCGCCACGTTTTCCAGCGCGGTAAAATCGGGCAGAAGATGGTGAAACTGATAGATAAAGCCCAGCTCGCGGTTACGCAGCTCAGCTTTTTGCGCTGAAGACATGCTGCTGAGCGCGCGGCCGTTGAACAGCACATCGCCGGAGGTAGGTGCATCCAGACCGCCCAGCAGATGCAGCAGCGTACTTTTGCCGGAGCCGGAGCTGCCGACAATTGCCATCATTTCGCCGGGCCGCATGGTGAAACTGACGTCGCGTAACACGTCTGTCTGCACGCTCCCTTCCTGATAGCGTTTGCACAGTTTGTTACACTGTAACAGATTCAAATCACTCATAGCGTAAAGCCTCAGCAGGTTGTACGGCGGCAGCGCGCCAGGATGGATAAAGCGTCGACAACAGCGCCAGCGCCATCGCCGTCAGCGCAATGGCAATCACCTGCCAGAAAGAGATATCCACCGGCAATGCCGCGCCATCAAGAAACATACCGATAACCGGCATTAAATTATTAAGCTGACTGGCCAGCAGCACGCCCAGCAGCGTGCCAAGCAGCGCGCCGATAATGCCGGCGCTGGCGCCCTGCACCATAAACACCAGCATAATCTGCCGACGCGTCAGCCCCTGGGTTTGCAGGATCGCCACTTCCCCCTGCTTCTCCATGATCAGCAGGCCGAGCGAGGTAATGATGTTAAACGCCGCGACGGCGATGATCAGGCTAAGCAGCAGCCCCATCATATTTTTTTCCATGCGCACCGCCTGGAACAGATCGCCTTTGCGATCGCGCCAGTCTTTCCATACCAGGCCCGCCGCCAGCGGCTGCTGACTGGTACTGTCCACTTCCAGCGGTTTATCCAGCCACAACCGCCAGCCGGTAATATTGCCCGCCGGGTAACGCATTAACCGCGAGGCATCCTGCTGGTTTACCAGCATCTGATAGCCGTCAACTTCGCTGTTGGCGGCGAAGGTGCCAATCACATTAAACAGACGCTGGCTGGGCAGACGGCCCATCGGGGTAAACTGGCTGGCGGAAGGCACCATCAGACGCAGCTGATCGCCGCGCTTCACGCCCAGCTGTGCAGCCAGTTGCTCGCCCAGGATCACGTTGTACTGCCCCGGCTGCAGCGCCTGCTGCTGTGCATTAACCAGATAAGGCGTCAGAGGATCGTTCTCATCGGGCTGCACGCCGAGCATCACGCCCACCGCCACGCTGCGCGCGCTTTGCAGCACGACATCGCCGGTGGTTAATGGCGCAATGCGCCGTACGCCCTGTAAATTCAGGCTGCTGGCGGGCTGTTGCTGCGGGTTGATTGAGCCTTTGTCGCTGGTGATCAGCGCCTGCGGCATCAGGCCAAGAATATTGCCTTCCAGCTCGCGCTCAAAACCATTCATTACCGACAGAACGGTAACCAGCGCCAGCACGCCTAAGGTGATGCCGATAGTGGAAAGCCAGGAAACAAACCGACCAAAGCGGTCTGAGGCACGTCCGCGCATATAGCGCAAACCGATAAATAACGCGACAGGTTGATACATGAGATCCGTCTTATGCGTAGCAAAAAGCAAAAGTAGTCAGGATGATAAAGGAGCCGCTTGTTTTATGGAACCTTTACCCGTCCGAGTTAATGGTAAAGATGCATCAGAATTTTTCCGCTGCGCTCTGTTGTACAAAAAAGCCTCCTGCGCTGAAGATAACCCTGCGCTAATCTGCACTATACTTGCCCTTGCTATTTAAAGGGTTAATGCAACTAATTAGCCGTGCCGCTGGCACCGGAGCCGCTTATGAGTAAGTATCTAAAAGGCAATATTGTCAAACATCAGTCTGGTGAAATTCGCGGTCAGGTGGTTACGGTTTTCGCGCAGGGAAATTTTCCCGCCAGCTATCATGTTCAATGGGATGACGGCACCTGGAGTCTGCATGCGGAAAAAGAGCTGGAGTGGGCAAATAGCGATCGCCACGTTGAGAATGATTTCTCGCCTCGCGCGCGCTAAAGCGCAACACCGCCAGCTACCATTAAGGCTGAAGAGAGCCCGTCGGGCAAAAAGCCTGCCGCAGCAGATGATCCCCGCCGCGTTCTGTGGAATGATTATGCCCCTGAAATAAACAGAGAGAACGTCGAAACGACTATGCCTGAACAGATTCGCTATGCCCTGCCCGCTGCGGCAAACGATCAACGCCAGCTGGGACAGCTAACCGGCGCCGCCTGCGCCGTTGAATGTGCGGAAATCGCCGAGCGTCACCCGGGGCTGGTGATGCTGATTGCGCCTGATATGCAAACCTCGCTGCGCCTGCAGGATGAAATTCAACAGTTTACCCACCAGCCGGTTTTGAGCCTCGCTGACTGGGAAACCCTGCCGTTCGACAGCTTCTCTCCACATCAGGATATTATCTCTTCACGTCTGTCGACGCTCTATCGCCTGCCGACGCTGGAACGCGGCGTGTTGATCCTGCCGGTGACCACATTGATGCAGCGTTACTGTCCGCACGATTTCCTGCACGGTCATGCGCTGGTGATGCATAAAGGGCAGCTGCTGTCACGCGACCGGCTGCGGGACCAGCTGGAACAGGCGGGCTATCGTCATGTCGATCAGGTCATGGAACATGGTGAATATGCCACGCGCGGCGCGCTGCTCGATCTGTTTCCCATGGGCAGCGAACAGCCCTATCGCATCGACTTTTTCGACAATGAAATCGACAGCCTGCGGCTGTTTGACGTCGACAGCCAGCGCACGCTGGAAGAGGTGGAGGCGATTAACCTGTTGCCCGCTCATGAGTTTCCCACTGATAAAGCCGCCATTGAGCTGTTTCGCAGCCAGTGGCGCGAACATTTCGATGTACGCCGCGAGCCGGAACATATCTATCAGCAGGTGAGTAAAGGCACCCTGCCCGCCGGTATTGAGTACTGGCAACCGCTGTTTTTTGAACAGCCGCTGGTGCCGCTGTTCAGCTATCTGCCGCGCGATACGCTGGTGGTCAGTACGGGCGATCTGGAAGCCAGCGCAGAGCGCTTCTGGCAGGACATCATGGCGCGTTTTGAAAACCGCCGCGTGGATCCGATGCGCCCGCTGCTGCCGCCGGAGTCGCTGTGGCTGCGCACCGATGGTCTGTTCGCCGAATTGAAACAGTGGCCGCGCATCCGTATGAACAGCGAGGCGTTGCCCGATAAAGCGGCCAACACCAACCTGAATTATCAACTGCTGCCGCCGCTGGCGGTAGAGCCTCAGGCCAAAGCGCCACTGGATAACCTGCGCCATTTCCTTGAGGCATTCGATGGTGCGGTGATCTTCTCGGTGGAAAGCGAAGGTCGCCGCGAGGCGTTACAGGAGCTGTTGGCACGCATCAAGCTACAGCCGAAGGTGATTCAGCGCCTGAGCGAAGCTTTTGCCCCGGGCCGTTATCTGATCATCGGTGCCAGCGAGCGCGGCTTTGTTGATAATCTGCGCCATCGCGCCCTGATCTGCGAAGGCGATTTGCTGGGTGAGCGCGTGACGCGTCGTCGCCAGGATACCCGCCGTACCATTAATCCCGATGTGCTGATCCGCAACCTGGCAGAGCTGCATCCCGGCCAGCCGGTGGTGCATCTGGAGCATGGCGTGGGGCGCTATATCGGCATGACCACGCTGGAAGCGGGCGGCATCAAGGCGGAATATCTAATGCTGGCCTACGCCAATGACGCCAGGCTGTACGTGCCGGTCTCTTCGCTGCATCTGATCAGCCGTTACGCTGGCGGTGCTGATGAAAATGCGCCGCTGCATAAGCTGGGCAGCGATGCCTGGTCACGGGCGCGTCAGAAGGCGGCAGAGAAAGTGCGCGACGTGGCGGCAGAGCTGCTGGATATTTATGCACAGCGCGCCGCTAAGGCTGGCTACGCCTTTAAGTACGATCGTGAGCAGTATCAACTGTTCTGTGACAGTTTCCCGTTTGAAACCACACCGGACCAGGCACAGGCGATCCATGCCGTATTGAGCGATATGTGTCAGCCGCTGGCGATGGATCGTCTGGTGTGCGGCGATGTGGGCTTTGGTAAAACCGAAGTGGCGATGCGCGCGGCGTTTCTGGCAGTAGAGAATAATAAACAGGTGGCGGTGCTGGTGCCTACTACCCTGCTTGCCCAGCAGCACTATGATAATTTCCGCGATCGCTTCGCGAACTGGCCGGTGCGCATCGAAATGCTTTCCCGCTTCCGCAGCGCCAAAGAACAGGCGCAGATACTGGAGCAGGCCAGCGAAGGCAAGATCGATATTTTGATCGGCACCCATAAACTGCTGATGAGCGATCTGAAGTGGCACGACCTGGGGCTGCTGATTGTTGATGAGGAGCACCGCTTTGGCGTGCGCCATAAAGAACGTATTAAAGCGATGCGTGCTGACGTCGATATTCTGACGTTAACCGCCACGCCGATCCCGCGAACGCTGAATATGGCGATGAGTGGCATGCGCGATCTGTCGATTATCGCTACGCCGCCCGCGCGTCGCCTGGCGGTGAAAACGTTTGTGCGGGAATATGACAGTCTGGTGGTGCGTGAGGCGATCCTGCGCGAAGTGCTGCGCGGCGGCCAGGTTTATTATCTGTATAACGATGTGGAAAATATCGAAAAAGCGGCCCAGCGGCTGGCGGATCTGGTGCCGGAAGCGCGCATCGCCATTGGTCACGGGCAGATGCGCGAGCGCGATCTGGAGCGGGTGATGAATGATTTCCATCATCAGCGTTTTAACGTGCTGGTCTGTACCACCATTATCGAAACCGGTATCGATATCCCTACCGCCAATACCATCATCATTGAGCGCGCCGATCACTTTGGCCTGGCGCAGCTGCACCAGCTACGCGGGCGCGTAGGCCGTTCACATCACCAGGCCTATGCATGGCTACTGACGCCGCCGCCGAAAGCGATGACTACCGATGCGCATAAACGCCTGGAGGCGATCGCCTCGCTGGAGGATCTGGGCGCGGGCTTCGCGCTGGCCACGCATGACTTAGAAATCCGTGGCGCAGGCGAGCTGCTGGGAGAGGATCAGAGCGGCCAGATGGAAACTATCGGCTTCTCACTCTATATGGAGCTGCTGGAAAATGCCGTGGATGCGTTGAAAGAGGGTCGCGAGCCTTCGCTGGAAGATCTGACCAGCAATCAGACCGATATCGAACTGCGTATGCCAGCGCTGCTGCCTGATGATTTTATTCCTGATGTCAGTACGCGGCTCTCTTTTTACAAGCGTATCGCCAGCTCACAGGATAAAAGCGAGCTGGAGGATCTGAAGGTTGAACTGATTGACCGCTTTGGTAATCTTCCCGATGCAGCTCGTAACCTGTTGGATGTCGCTGCACTCCGTCTGATGGCGAAAAAAATTGGCATCCGGCGCGTGGAGGCCAGCGATAAAGGTGGCTTTATCGAGTTTGATGAGAAAAATAAAGCTGACCCGGGCTGGCTGATTGGCCTGATGCAAAAAGAGCCGCAGAACTGGCGTCTTGACGGTCCAGCCAGGCTGAAGTTTATTCGCGATCTGAGCGAGCCAAAGTTACGGATGAAATGGGTGCGGGAGTTTATGGATCAGATTCTGGATAATGCGGCCTGATCCGCCGCGTTTTCAGGTGAGTCCGGCAATAAGCGTACTCACAGGATGCTGGATTAGCGCGATCACAGCATGATGTGGGCGAAGAGAAACGTTGCTGGAAGCAGACGGTGAAAATAGCGGCCCGGCGTTAAAAATGAAAACGAGCCTCATTGCAATAATGAGGCTCGTTATGCATGCTTTAGCCTGTCGGCTCTGGTCTGTTGCCCATAGCCAGGCGAAATGCTGTCAGGGCTTATGCCTGATTGCTGTTGCTGTTAAGAATGAGCTGACCGTTCCGATCCAGCGGGATGCGGGTGCCGGGATCGTTCTCCATACGAATTTTTCCCTGCTGATCGCCGATTTTATAGGTGACGTCATAGCCCAGCATTTTATCCTGCTTATCGTAGACCGTTTTGCAACGCTGTTCAGTGGTGGTGTAAGTATCACGATCCTGCAGAGTGCCCTGAACCTGATTACCGGCATAGCCGCCAGCCAGCGCGCCTGCAACCGTCGCGACATCCTTACCGCGCCCGCCGCCAAACTGGTGACCCAGTACCCCGCCAGCCACCGCGCCCAGTACTGAGCCGGCGATGCGATTCTCATCCTGTACCGCCCGACGATGGGTAAGCGTCACGTTGCGGCACTCCTGCCGTGGGTTCTTAATCGTTTCCTTGATAGGCGTTGCGGAAATAACCTGTGCGTATTGGGGACCCGGATTAAATACATTCATACTGGCAACGGCAGCCACACCCAGAGCAGCAACCACACCAATACCCATACCCGCTATCATTGATTTATTCACAGGACAACCTCCTGACTATGTTACCGCGCAATCCTGCTGCTGCCGGTTCCGTGGCAGTAAGCCCTACTCGGCGTGCGCGACTCGCCGTGGTAATTGATAAAAATTGTGCAGATGCAGACAAAAACCAGCAATCAGATAAAGGGAGGAAAAGCGTTACAGAAGGATAAACCAAGGCTTTTCAGAGAGTTCTTAGCCGCCGTCGCGTTGATCATAACCCTTGCTTTGGCAAGGTTGCCTGCTCCTTTTTTACCTTAACGCTGCGCCGGTCACATAAATACCTGACGCAACCTGCTGGCCGTGAATTTGCAGTTTGTGACTTGCAGCGGCTAAATATTTCTGTCATTTTGGAATCAATCGTTTCCTTATTAGTATCTGACGGGCCGCTTAACCATGAATGAGATAAAAGAACGTGGACGTCCGCGTGAATTTGACACTGACCAGGCGCTGGATCAGGCGATGCTGGTGTTCCGACAAAAAGGCTTTCATGCCGCATCCATTGCCGATCTGGCCAGTGCGATGAACCTTACCGCCGGTAGCATATATAAGGCGTTTAAAGATAAGCGCACTCTGTTTGTTCAGGTATTTGCGCGTTATACCTCTCAGCGTAATGCTGTACTTCGGCAACGCCTGGAACCCTGCGCAACAGGGCGGGAAAAGCTGGCTGAGCTGTTGCGCTTCTATCTTGACTCCGCGCGCGAACTGGAAGGCAGACGGGGTTGCCTGGTTGTCGGCAGCGCAACTGAACTTCAGGTGCTGGATGACGGGCTCTCAGAGCTGGTACGTAATGCCGTCAGGCGTAATAAAGCGTTCCTTGTCGCCTTATTGCAACAGGGCCAAAAGGATGGTTCGGTGTCACCTGATGTTAACGTGGAAACCGCAGCAGAGTTGATGCTCTGTATCGCTTTTGGTATGCGCGTGCTGGGCAAAATAGAGAACCTCACGGACCGGGAAGAGACAATAAAGCAGGCAATGAAGCTTTTGGCTTAAATTTTTACCCATTCAGGAACCGATCATTTCCTAAAACAGTGTTCGCCATGTCGGCAAATCATAAAATACAGGAATCCACTATGGACAATCATGTATCAAAAATCACAGCCACGGCTGCACTTCGCCAGATCAGTGCAGAACCGGTTAGCTGGCGCGATCGCACTCTTATTGATTTCCAACACCGCTACGCGACGGTAGAAGGGATCAGGATGCATTATGTAACTGGCGGCAATCCGCAGGGTGAAACCGTGGTTTTTTTAGCCGGATTTCCGCAAAGCTGGTATGGCTGGCGTAAGGTCATGCAGCGGATGAGCGCGGCTTACCACATTATTGCGATCGATCTGCCGGGTCAGGGGGACTCCGATCGCCCGGAAAGCGGTTACGACACGCGATCGCTGGCGCAGAAGGTGCATGGCCTGCTGACGCAGCTTGATATCACGCGCTATTTTCTCGCCGCGCATGATGTAGGTGCCTGGGTTGCCTGGCCCTATACCGCGCTTTACGGCAGTGAAGTTAAACGTCTTGCCTTACTGGACGCCGGTATTCCGGGTATTACGCTGCCGGATGCCCTGCCCGTCACGCCAGATAAAGCCTGGAAAACCTGGCATTTCGCTTTTCATATGATCCCCGATCTGCCCGAGGCGCTGATCGTTGGGCGCGAGCGTCTTTATATTGAGTGGTTCCTGAAAAGAAAAACCGCCTCTCCCGATGTCTTTTCAGATGAGGATATTGATGAGTATCTGCGCGTGCTGCTTGCCAGCGGTGGGTTACGCGCCGGCCTGGCTTTTTATCGTTCAGTATCACTTTCAGCCACGCAAAATGCTGCTCTGCAACAACAGGGCAAACTGAAAGTGCCGGTGCTGGCTGTCAGCGCTGAATTTGGCTCGATTCCTGATATGGCTACGCCGCTGCGCGCTTTTGCCGAAGAGGTTACCGGAATTCTGGTGCCGCACTGCGGCCATTTTTTACCGGAAGAGCAGCCGCAGGCCGTTGCCAGCGAGCTAAGCGCATTTTTTATTTAACGCAGAGAGTATCAGAAAAGGGGCAGCCCGTGTTGAAGCACGGGCTGCCTTAGCAGCGGGAAATTAATGCAGCTTCAGGCGTGGACGGATCACCCGGTTGATGCTGCCCACCAGCATCATCAGACCAGTTTTGAAGTAGCCGTGCAGCGCAATCTGGTGCATACGATAAAGCGAGATGTAGACGAAACGCGCAATGCGTCCTTCCACCATCATTGAACCGCGCATCAGGTTACCCATCAGGCTGCCTACGGTACTGAACCGGGAAAGCGAAACCAGCGAACCGTGATCTTTATAAACATAAGGTTTCAGCGGCTGCTGACGCATTTGCGCCAGGATGTTTTCCAGCGCCTTCGAAGCCATCTGATGTGCCGACTGCGCACGCGGCGGCACAAATCCGCCGGATGGCAACGCACAGGAGGCGCAGTCGCCGATGGCGTAGATATCGTCATCCAGCGTGGTTTGCAGCGTCTCTTTCACCACCAGCTGATTAATCCGGTTGGTTTCCAGTCCGCCAATATCTTTCATAAAATCTGGCGCTTTGATGCCCGCTGCCCAGACCATCAGATCTGCTTCGATAAAGTCGCCGCTTTTGGTATGCAGGCCATGTTTATCCGCGCTGGTGACCATGGTTTGCGTCAGCACCTGCACACCCAGTTTGGTCAGTTCCTGATGCGCCGCTGCGGAAATACGTGCCGGCAGCGCTGGCAGAATGCGTTCGCCCGCTTCCACCAGCGTAACGTTCAGCACCTGATTATCCAGCCCTTTGTAGCCGTAACTGTGCAGCTGTTTTACTGCGTTATGCAGCTCAGCAGAAAGCTCAACGCCCGTTGCGCCGCCGCCTACAATCGCAATATTGATTTTCCCCTGCCGGTCGGCATTGGCTGAATACTTCAGGAACAGGTTAAGCATTTCATTATGGAAACGCTGCGCCTGATGCGGGTTATCGAGGAAGATGCAGTGATCTTTCACGCCCGGCGTACCGAAATCATTCGAGGTGCTGCCCAGCGCCATAACCAGCGTGTCGTAAGGCACTTCACGCGCCGGAACCAGCACTTCGCCCTGCGCATCACGAATTTCCGCCAGCTGCAGCCGCTTGTTTTCCCGATCGATATCGGTGAGCGACCCCAGCTGGAACTGGAAGTGATGATTACGCGCATGGGCCAGGTAGCTGAGCGCATCGATGCCTTCATCCAGCGATCCGGTTGCCACTTCATGCAACAGTGGTTTCCATAAATGACTATGGTTGCGATCGATCAGCGTAATTTCCGCTTTCTGACGGCGACCCAGCTTGTGCCCCAGCTGCGTTGCCAGCTCCAGACCACCGGCTCCCCCACCAACGATAACAATTTTTCTCAACGGTGTAGTCAAAATGACCCCCTTAAAATGTAAACCAAAAGTTAACCAAAGGTTAATGAAAACCTTAATTAACATAGGGTTGCGAGTTAAATCGCGAGCTGAAATCAGAATAACATGACGGGGTAAGTTGGTCATACCAAATTTGATGCAGATCAATTTTCCTACAATAAGTCGGATTATTGACCATAAAAAAGCGGGCGATTGTCGGGCAATCATCCCGCTAAACAGGCATTAGCCGAGGGTTTTAAACGCTTTAATACGCTGTAAGTGGGGAGAAAGACTGGGGAATTTATGAGGCTGCTTTTCGTCCCAGACAATTTCATACCAGGGTTGCAGCGCTTCTGCTGTGCGTTGACTGTCAAGGATACCGTCGTGGCGCGAAAGCAGCGTCAGGCAGCGGTCGCGGTTTTTCTCACGGAAATTACTTACGCACTTGGTAGCAATATCAGGATACTCTTCCGGCCGATCGATTTTGCCCGCCATGTTTTCCTGCGGCCAAAGATTAGGGTTAACCATCACCTGGCGAATATCACATAAAAAACCAATGCGCTCAGCCCAGAAGCCTCCCAGACCGACGCCACAAATCAGTGGCCGTTCATCGACATTCAGCATCAGCATCTTATCGGTCTCTTTCAGCAGATGCTGCATATCATGTTTCGGATGGCGTGTGCTGTAGCTCAGCAGCCGCACATCAGGATCGATAAACTGCAGCTGCAAAACTTTTTCATGGTTACCCGGACTAGTGGAATCGAAACCGTGCAGATAAATAATCATGGCTATCCTCACCGTTACTTAGCCTGCCGGGTTTCCTGTTAGTGACCCGACGCCTTATGCTCCAGCCAGCGCGCCTGTAATGCGCTCAGCTGTTGGCTGGCGCGCTGCCAACGTGCAGAATCGAGCAGCTGCTGGCGGTTAAATGTCCCACGATGATACAGGCGGCTCACCTGTTCTGCTTTGATCGGCGGCAGGTTATCCAGCACGCTAACCGCGCCTTTACGATCGTTGCAAACCAGAATCATATCGCAGCCGGCATCCAGCGAGGCGCGCGCGCGCTCCGCATAGCTGCCCATAATCGCTGCCCCCTCCATCGATAAATCGTCAGAGAAGATAATGCCGTTAAAGCCCAGTTCAGTACGCAGCACCTGCTTCAGCCAGTATGAAGAGCCGCTGGCCGGGCGCGGGTCTACCTGCGAGTAGATAACGTGCGCCGGCATAATCGCGTCCAGCGCATTCTCATCGATCATCTGCTGAAAAATGGCCATGTCATGCTGGCGGATAGTGGCCTTATCACGCTCATCGCGCGGCGTCTCTTTATGTGAGTCAGCGCTGACTGCGCCATGACCGGGAAAATGTTTACCGGTGGTTTTCATGCCAGCTTCGCGCATACCAGCAATGAAACAGCGCGCCACACGCAACGCAATAGCGGGATCTTCATGGAAAGCGCGGTCGCCAATCGCGGCGCTGATATGTCCAATATCCAGTACCGGCGCAAAGCTGATATCGATATCCATTGCCATCATCTCCGCCGCCATCAGCCAGCCTGCCTCCTGTGCCAGCCTGTCCGCCTGCTCCTGGCTGTTCAGCGCGGCAAAGGACTGCATGGCCGGCAGGTTGGTAAAGCCGTCACGAAAGCGCTGCACCCGCCCGCCCTCCTGATCGACCGCGACCACCAGCCGCGCATGAGATGCGGTGCGAATCTGACGCACCAGTTCACTCAGCTGAGCGGGATCGTGATAGTTACGCGCGAATAAAATCAGCCCGCCCACCAGCGGGTGCGCCAGAATTTCGCGCTCTTCGGCGTCCAGCTCATAGCTTGCCACGTCCAACATTACCGGACCGGGTATCGACATGATGATTCCTCCTGTAAAAACTGGCGCACATCATAGCCGGAATGCAGAAACAGCGCGCTAAATTTGTCGCCAGGCGGCAATAGCCCGTTGATGCAGCGCCGGATCGCCACTCTGCTCCCAGCGCAGCTGATACCAGCTGGCCATCAACAGATGTAGCCAGGGCTGCCAGCGCCTGACCTGCCGCTTAAGCGCCCTGAGATCCAGCCGATTACTGCAGGCATAATCAGCCAGTAGCGTCGCACGTTGTGCAGCGTTCAGACTGTTGCCGCTGATGATAGCAGCCAGTTCCAGCGCTATATCGCCATCGGCGGCATACTCCCAGTCAATCAGCCGCAAGCCGTCAGGATGCGCCAGCAGGTTGCCCGGATGGATATCCATATGCAGCAGTCCCAGCCGCAGCGGCGGCGGTTCTCCCTGACGCGCCAGCTGACGTAGTCGTCGCAGCCAGCGCGGATTGCGTTGACGGCACTGTCGCCAGTAGTGGTGCAATAATGGCAGCAGCTGTAGCCGATAACCGCTAAGCGGCTGATGATGCAACCGTGTTAACAGCGAAACCAGTTCAGTCTGACGAGCCAGAAATTCCTTTTCCGCCAGCGTCTCGCCCGGCAGCCATTCCAGCAGCAGCCAGCGCCGATCGATCGCCAGCGCACGCGGTGCCAGTCCGCTGGCGGTTAAACCCCGTAGCAGATGCCATTCGCGTTGGCGAGAGATAAAAGGGATCGGCTGATGTGGGATTCGGCGTGCCAGCCAGCATTGCTGGCCACATACTACTTTCCCGGATAGTCCGGTAAGGCCATTCAGCGGATAAAAATAACCGGCAGACGAAGCTGCCGGCTGGAGTCGTTCAATCAGCGCCTGCAGGGCGGTATCAATGCTGGACGCTGCCATTTCCTGACCAGATAATTTCTCCAGTTTGCACCAGCATCAGCTGCATCTGCAGTTCAGGCGCTTTTACGTCGCCCTGTG
Organism: Pantoea alhagi; assembly: GCF_002101395.1. Taxonomy (NCBI): domain Bacteria; kingdom Pseudomonadati; phylum Pseudomonadota; class Gammaproteobacteria; order Enterobacterales; family Erwiniaceae; genus Pantoea; species Pantoea alhagi. The sequence continues at coordinate 4,123,062 of NZ_CP019706.1, forward strand.
CATTACTGTAAAGCACATACTGCGCGCCAACGTAGCGAGCCAGGCCGATCGCTTTGCTACGTGAATTCAGGCTGTCTTCAGGCGATAGCCCCAGCGTTTGCCTTGCCTGCATCAGCTGCTGCTGGGTAACCAGCGTAAAGGTATTATTGCTTGCCAGGGCATTTTGCAGCGCTGCTGTTGCCTTCGCGGTTTGCAGGCTGCCATTGGTGCTGTTCTTGATCCGATCTACCAGCAATACGCTGCCGGGCGTGATGCCCTGGGCCTGTAGCATCTGCGCCACCAGCGGCTGTACGCTGGCATCCCAGTTTATCGTTTTTAGCTTCGGCGGCTGCGGCACCGTTTCGCCCGGCTGCGGACTGGTAATCGGCGGCGGCTGTACCACAACCGGCGGCGTCGTTGGCTGCACGGGTTCCACCGGCGCCGGTGGTTGTTGCTGTTGATTATTAATACAGCCCGCCAGAACGAATGCCAGCAGCATGACGCCGGAGAGTTTTAAACGCCTGAACACAGTATTTCCCCTTACAAATAAATATAGAGACGAACTTTACTGGCCATCAGATTGCCCATCTGCGAACTGATTTCAACCCGCTGATTTGCGGGAACCACCAGCGTGCGGGGCGTTTCAAAAGGCTGAATTTCCAGTCCTTTATCATCGTACCAGTAGAAACGATAGTGCACGGTAACCGGTTTGTTTTGCTGATTCTCCAGCGTGCTTACTGCCCGCTGCTGTCCGGCCTGTTCAGAAAGAGTGGGTTTGCTGGGCAAAATTCCCGCCGAAAGCACGGACGATTCCATAATCAGCGCCTGTGAGGTGTTGATCACAGGTTTATCGCTGCTACAGGCGACCAGCGTCAAAACCAGAGGCAGACTGGTTAATAAAGCGCGCATGATGGCGTTCCGCACGTTAATTAAAGGCTTAGCATCGGCCCCAGTGGGCAACCACCGACCAGGTGCATATGGATATGATAAACTTCCTGGCCACCATGACGATTGCAGTTAACAATCAGTCGGTAACCATCCTCAGCAATACCTTCCTTTTTAGCGATTTTCGCCGCCACGGTGAACATACGTCCCATGGCCTGCTCATGTGCTTCGCTGACATTGTTCGCGGTCGGGATTAAAATATTCGGCACAATCAATACATGGGTTGGCGCTTTGGGAGAAATATCCCGGAAAGCCGTTACCAGTTCATCCTGATAAACAATATCGGCCGGAATTTCACGACGAATAATTTTACTGAAAATAGTTTCTTCAGCCATGATGCATATCCTTAGCAGAGACGTAAGCATGGAGTATGAGCGAGAATTTCGTTTTCTTTCAACCTTCCTGCTGTTTTTCTTTTGTTTCACCTGCCGTAGTGCCACTTTTTTGTACAGCCCTGACAAGCGGGCCGATTTTTTGTGCGGTTTTTCGCATTCTCACAGACTTCTTCTGACAGAAATAAAACACCGTTTTATAAATTAGAGGCAGGGCATGTTTTCCTTTGTTTTTTTGCCACTCAACGCCTTTTCCTAGCCAAAACGCGAAGGTTTGCCCTCTCCCGCCATTCTACCTTCTGGGGTAATCCGTCTGAGCTGTCGGAGTCCGTGCGTTTTTTAATGGTTATGACGAGGAGATTGACAATGCCAGTGCGTAAAATTGGTTTACGGCATTACCTGGCTTATGGATCGGGCGACTTTTTGGGTGCCGGCACTACAGCCCTGACGGCAGCATGGCTGCTCTATTTCTATACCACTTTCTGCGGCCTGACGCCGATTGAAGCAACCTTTATCTTTGCTATGGCGCGCGTGCTGGATGCAGTGGTCAGCCCGCTGATGGGCTTCCTTACCGATAACTTTGGCTCTACTCGCCTCGGCAAGCGCTTTGGACGCCGCAAGTTTTTTATTCTGCTCGGCATTCCCTGCGTATTCAGCTATAGCCTGATGTGGGTCGGCGATATGAGTTACCTTTACTACCTGCTGACCTATCTGCTGTTTGATATTGTCTACACCATGATTCTGGTGCCTTATGAAACGCTGGTCCCGGAAATGACCGACGATTTCAAAAAGAAAACCAAGTTTTCCGGCGCACGTATCGCACTGGCTCAGCTTTCCGCTATTCTGGCCGCTTTCCTGCCGGGCGTGCTGATCAATCACTTCGGCAAAGATAACGCCGTCTCCTTCTTTTATGCCAGCCTGGTATTTTCGGTGATTTGCGCCATTGTGCTGACGCTGGTTTGGTTTTTCACCTGGGAACGCGCACCAGAAGATTTTTCTGAAGAGTCACGCCGCGCTGAGGCGGAAAAACAGCAGCTGACGCTGGCGCAAAGCCTGAAGCGTCTGTATGTCGAACTGGCCTCCACCCTTCGCATCCGTATTTTCCGTCAGCATCTGGGCATGTACCTCGGCGGCTATATTGCACAGGATGTGTTTAATGCAGTCTTTACCTGGTATGTGGTTTTCGTGCTGATGCAGAGCGCGCAGATCGCCTCCAACCTGATGGGCACGATGGCTATTCTGCAATTTATCGCTGTGATGGGCATGATCCCGCTTTGTATTCGCCTTGGTCCTGCACCTTCCTATCGTCTGGTCGTGACGCTGTTTGGTCTGAGCGCCCTCTCTTATGCCGGGCTCTGGTATACCGGCATGAACGATAACATGGCGCTGCTGGTGTTGATCTCCGCGCTGGCGGGCCTGGGCCGTGGTGGCATCAACTATGTGCCGTGGAATATCTACACCTACATCGCGGATGTTGACGAGGTGATCACCGGCCAGCGTCGCGAAGGGATTTTCGCCGGCATCATGACGTTAACGCGTAAGGCTTCGCAGGCTGGCGCAGTCATGCTGGTGGGAATTGTCTTACAGCTTTCCGGCTTCGTTTCCGGTCAGGCTAATCAGAGCGATAACGTTCAGCACACCATTCTGTTGATTCTGAGCGTGGGTACGCTGTGCGTACTGGCGATCGGCTTCTTTATCTCTCTGCGCTTTCGCCTGAACCTGCAGACGCATTCAGTACTGCGTGAAGAGACCCAAAAAATGCGCCAGGCAGGACGTCCGGTGCCAGAGAACCTGACGCCTGCAGCGCGTGCAACGGTGGAAACGCTGGCCGGAATGCCTTATGAAAACCTTTGGGGCAACAATAACATAGGCTTTCTTAATCGCCATAAATCCCCGGCGCCGCCGCTACGGCCTGCTCAGGCTGTAGGCGCGGTGCAACCACATACGTTAAAACGATAGGATCTGAATGATGACGGTATTTCCTGTAAAGCATAGCGCTCTGCTGCGTCAGCCTGAATTTCTGGTGCCGCGTCCCGAGCTGGTAACGCTGATTGAAAAGCTAACCGACAACCTGGTAGCGATTACTGATGAGAGCGGCGAGTTTCTGTTGCGTCTGGACGATGGCCGGGTGATCGATACCAAAGGCTGGGCTGGCTGGGAATGGACACATGGCATCGGGCTGTATGGCATGTATCACTACTATCAGCAAACGGGCGACACAAAAACACTGGCGATTATTGATGACTGGTTCCGTGAGCGGCTGGCAGAAGGTACGCCAACCAAAAACGTCAATACCGTTTGCCCGCTGTTGACTCTCGCTTATCGCTATGAAGAGACGCGCAATCCTGCGCTGCTGCCGGTGCTGGAGCGTTGGGCGGAATGGGTGATGTATGAAATGCCGCGTACGGAACAGGGCGGCCTGCAGCATATTGTTTATAACAATGAGAATCATCAGCAGCTGTGGGACGATACGCTGATGATGAGTGTGTTGCCGCTGGCGAAGATCGGCAAGCTGCTCAACCGCCCGGAATATGTTGAGGAAGCAAGCTATCAGTTTTTATTGCATGTGCAATATTTGATGGATCGCGAAACCGGCCTGTGGTTCCACGGCTGGAACTTTGAAGGCCGCCACAATTTTGCCAAAGCGCGCTGGGCGCGTGGTAATAGCTGGCTGACCATCGTCATCCCGGAGTTTATTGAACTGATGGCATGGCCGGAACAGCACGCCACGCGCCGTTTCCTGCAGCAGGTGCTGGAAAGCCAGGTGGCGGCGCTGCGCCAGTGGCAGCATGAAAGCGGTCTGTGGCATACCCTGCTGGACGATCGTGACAGCTATCTGGAAGCGTCTGCCACCGCCGGTTTCGCCTACGGCATATTAAAGGCGGTGCGTAAGCGTTATCTGTCACGTGACTATCTGCCAATGGCGGAACAGGCGGTAAAAGGCGTGATGCAGCATATCAACAGCGACGGCGAGCTGACGCAGGTTTCCTTCGGCACGGCAATGGGCAGCGATCTTGACTATTACCGCCAGATACCGCTGACCTCTATGCCTTATGGTCAGGCGATGGCCCTGCTCTGCCTGACAGAGTATCTGCGCGTTTATCTTTAACATTTCTCTACAGTTATTAGCGGCCCTGATGGGGTCGCTATTCGCTACTTTTCCCTCCCCCGCTTAACGCTGCCGTATTATTAGGCAACGCCCTGCGCACCTTTCGCCTGCGATGCCTGCCGTTACGCCGATCGATAACGCTGTTCATTATTTACACAGCACCTGCCGGGGGATATTATCAATCCATGACCAAAGCGCTCAATATTTATATCGTTTTCGCAGCAGCCTGCGGTCGACAAAGTGAATACATGGATGAAAGATGACACAAGGAGTGAGCAATGACGGCTTTACGTTTTCCCTGCAGGATATTCGAAACGCAAAAAAGAATGGATGATTACGGCGCAGACGATATGCGCTACGGCGATCTTACCGAATCGCAGTTAAAAAATGAGTATCACCTGCATGATGTTTCCACCCGCATTGATCCATATACCCTGACGGAAATTACCCCGTTCCGGCAGCCGCATTCGCGATTCTATGGCTCCTGGGGCGCAGGCGCAAAACATTCTACAGCCGAGTGCGTCACTATTCTTTTTGATGAAATGCGCCATCTGTCGCAGGCTTTTGCCATCTATGGACCTTACAGACATCTTATCGAAGAGATGATTACCCATATGCAACATGGCGAAGGCGCGCCGTTTAGCAGCCCCTATCTGAACAGCGCGCTGAGGATGCATATTATTAATGATAGATCTTCCGAGAACAGTACACGTCTGTTATTACAGGATACTTTTGCATTAAAAATTGACTGGAAAAATAAATTTTATCCAGCATCAGATAAAGCAGAGTTAAAAAAAGCTATTTCAAAGGGTAAGCTACCAAAATTCGATCGTTTTCAGGATAAAATTAACGGTATGGGCATTACCGTACATGATACCTGGGCTACTCATATCACCATCGAATCACTCTGTATTGATAATTATCATTACCGGGCCAGGGTAAAGTACACAATACAGGATCACTTCGGTTTGGATGCTTACGATATCTTAAAAGCGAAGTTTAACCTGTTTCGCTTCTTCCGCATCTGGTTTGTGTTGCAGCGGTACAATCGCTTTGGTTTCAAACCTTTTATCACCAATATGGAAGCCATAACAGAAATCACCGGGGATGCCAGACGATGATAAAAAACAAAAAATTGCGCTGGTCAATATTAATTATTGCAGCTATAGCATTAAGTTATTTCTCCTGGCTATCTCTGCGGCCAGTAAAAATTATTGCGGTTCATGATGATGGGAATTATACCGATATACTAGTAGACAATTTTCCCATCACCGTAAGGGGAAAAATAGGCTGGTGGCGGGAAAACAGCGAGATGCTTAAAAGCCATTACGGCATCCCTAAACCTTCCCTCTCTGGCAGCTATACCATCACTTTTTGGCTGTTCGGCGACGGCTATATGGAAGAGGGAAAATATGACAGGCTGTGTTTCATGGAAATGAAAACGAAAAAAACTGCATAGAAAAGGACAAGACTTTTACTGTCAGATACAGTAAAAATAGCGGCCTCTATTTTCTTGCACATGATGGTTATTACCAACTAACAGATAGCGGAAAAATAGTGCAGCTGCCTTCTGATTAAATAAAATTCATTCACCGCTGAGGTTGCCCCGAAGACATCGGATCATGTGTGCCTTTCAGGCGGACAAGGTAAAGCTCCAGTCGTGGGAGCAGACCGCTGTCGGTTTAACCGGCGCGGAAAGCCGTATGGGCTGAGATATTAAAATTCCTCATCCTGCTTCCGATCGCGAACAGCGGTTATAAGACAGGCCCCAACGTAAAAAGGCGAGCCGAAGCTCGCCTTTGCTGTGTGCATCAGTGATTAACTGTTGCGAATATAATCATCCATTTCGGTTTTCAGGTTATCGGACTTAGTGCCGAAAATAGCCTGCACACCGGAACCAGCCACTACCACACCGGCAGCGCCCAGTTTTTTCAGGCCAGCCTGATCCACTTTGGATACGTCGGCTACGCTAACACGCAGACGGGTAATACAGGCATCCAGGTTCGTGATGTTCTCTTTACCACCGAACGCGGTAACCAGGTTAGCTGCCATTTCATTGGCTGTACCGGTTGACTGCTCAGTCGTGGTTTCTTCACGGCCTGGCGTTTTCAGGTTCAGCTTCGCAATCAGCACGCGGAAGATGGTGTAGTAAACCAGACCATAAATAATACCTACAATCGGGAACAGCCAGATTTTGCTGCTGTTGCCGCTCAGCACGATAAAATCGATCAGGCCGTGCGAGAAGCTGGTGCCGTCACGCATGCCAAGCAGGATACAGATCGGGAAGGCCAGACCTGCCAGAATAGCGTGGATTGCATAGAGAATCGGTGCCACGAACATGAACGAGAACTCGATCGGCTCGGTGATACCGGTCAGGAACGAAGTCAGCGCTGCGGAGATCATGATACCGCCCACTTTCGCACGGTTCTCTGGTTTTGCAGAGTGCCAGATAGCGATAGCGGCTGCCGGCAGACCATACATTTTGAACAGGAAGCCGCCAGAAAGTTTGCCCGCAGTCGGGTCGCCTGCCATATAGCGTGGAATATCACCGTGGAAGACCTGTCCTGCGGCGTTGGTGAATTCACCAATCTGCATCTGGAAAGGAACGTTCCAGATATGATGCAGGCCAAACGGCACCAGAGAACGCTCAATCAAACCGTACAGACCAAAGGCCACAACCGGGTTTTGATAAGCCGCCCATTGAGAGAAGTCCTGAATCGCGCTGCCAATCGGCGGCCAGATAAAGGAAAGGATAACGCCCAGGATAATCGCCGCCATACCAGAAATAATCGGTACAAAACGTTTACCGGCAAAGAAGCCCAGATATTCAGGCAGCTTAATACGGTAGAAGCGGTTAAACATGTAGGCGGCAATAGAACCGGCAATGATGCCGCCCAGTACCCCGGTATCCGCCAGGTGTTTAGCGGTAATTTCTTCTGCCGGTAAATGCAGCACCAGCGGTGCGACAACCGCCATGGTTTTCACCATGATGCCGTAAGCAACCACAGCCGCCAGCGCCGAAACGCCGTCGTTATTGGTAAAGCCTAATGCCACACCAATAGCAAAGATCAACGGCATGTTAGCGAACACCGAGCCGCCCGCTTCCGCCATCACATGTGAAACAACGGCTGGCAACCAGGAAAAGTTTGCCGAACCGACACCCAATAAAATACCGGCGATCGGCAGAACCGACACCGGTAGCATGAGCGATTTACCGACCTTTTGCAGGTTTGCAAATGCGTTCTTAAACATATTGTGGAACTCCTGAGTATGAGTGCTTTTAATCGCGTGGTACGCGTGGCAAAAGAGGGAGGATCTTCTGCCTCTGGAGCTTGTTAAGGCTCTCTGGATTTATTACGAAGAGTAAAATAAATCTGTTCAGTTTTGTTTGATACCTGTCACGTTTCGCCCATCAGGCGGCTAACCTTTAGGATATTTTTTATTGTTTTGCCAACTTTTGTACAGAAAAAATCGTCAGCGCAGCGATTTTGGCGCTGCACTTTACGATCTTAACGGATTAATTACGAGCTCTAAAAAAAGTCACACAGGCGTATCGGTCAACCGTGAAAGCGGAACATGAAACAGGTCAGAAAAGTTTTGCGTAGTGGCCTGAGCCAGCGTTTCTAAATCAACGCCCTTAAGCACGGCCATATACTCCGCCACATCGCGGGTAAAGGCAGGCTGGTTCTCTTTTCCGCGATGTGGCACGGGCGCAAGATAGGGTGAATCGGTCTCCACCAGCAAGCGATCCAGCGGAACATAGCGTGCAGCTTCGCGTAACGCCTCTGCATTACGAAAGGTAACGATGCCGGAAAATGAGATGTAAAAGCCCATATCCAGTAGCTTAGCTGCGGTTTCACGATCCTCGGTAAAGCAGTGCAGTACGCCACTACACTCCTCTGCCCCTTCTTCCCGCAGAATTGCCAGCGTATCTTCCCGCGCATCGCGTGTATGTACGATAACGGGTTTGTTCAGTTGGCGGCCCACGCGAATATGCTCACGGAAGGAAGCCTGCTGACGCGCCCTGGTTTCTGGCTGATAGTGGTAATCCAGCCCGGTTTCGCCCATGGCAATAACGCGAGGATCGTCAGCCAGCTGCGCCAGCTCAGCGAAATCCCATTCCTCTTGCTGATTTAAAGGATGTACGCCACAGGACCAGGCAACATTCGGGCGGTCGCCCAGCAGCTGCGCCATGGCTTTGAACCCTGGCAACGTGGTAGCAACCGCCAGCATAAATTTGACATCGCGCGCGGCGGCTTTCGCCAGTACATCATCCACGTCTTTATGCAATGTCTCATAATTCAGACCATCAAGATGGCAGTGGGAATCAACTAAAAACATAACAACTCTCTCGGTTAATCAGCCAGCGATGTCGACGCTGGTCTGAGTAAGGTTTCCCAGTTTAATAACTGTTCGGTTAGCAATAATTCCCGGTTGACCGCAACAATATGTATCAGGCGTTCCCGACACAGCAGCCATTGACGCAGGCTTTTATCCAGCGCGGCGGCCGGTAGACGCTGTGCCAGCTGAGTAATCAGCGCGGGTTGATCGACATTGGCGATAAACTGGTCTCCGCTGTGTTGCCATTTCAGCGCATCCGTTAGCAGTGAAGCCAGCCAGCTGATTCTTTCGGCGACGTTATCATGATTGAGCTGCGGCAACAGTGTAAGCACATCGCCTATCAGAGCGCTGGCCAGCGTAGCGCACAGCGTCTGACGCTGTTCCCAGTTTTGCTTATCAAGCAGCGCCAGCGCGGCGGCGGGTGCACCGCTGCTGAGGCGGAGCGCAGTCAGCATCGCTTCATGAGAACCCGCATTTTGCTTTTGTAGCCAGCCAAGGCTGTGCGCCTCGTCGGGTGGTGCAAGATGCAGCTTCAGGCAACGGCTGCGTAGCGTGGGCAACAGCCTTGACGGCTCTGCACTGCTCAAAAAAAACCAGCTGTTCTGCGGCGGCTCTTCCAGCGTTTTCAACAGGGCGTTAGCGGCTGCCTCAGTAAGCTGTCCGGCATCAGGTAGCCACACTACTTTTGCGCCGCCCTGCTGAGCATGGTGATACAGCGTCTCGTTCACATCGCGTACTGCATCAATCCCCAGCGCGCTTTTCCCTTTTTCCGCCGTCAGTCGATGCCAGTCAGGATGGGTACCCGCCATCATTAACTGGCAACCGTGACAGTGACCGCAGCTTTTTTGTCCATCGCGTCGTTGGCATAACAGCCAGCGGCTTACCGCCCAGATTAGCGCAGCGTCGCCCATACCCGGCAATGCCTGTACCAGCACAGCATGATGCGCCCGCCCAGCCTGATGCTGAGCAACAAGCTGACGATAAACAGGATTAAGCCACGGATACCAGTTCATTATTTTTGCTCCACCAGCCAGGCTTGCAGAACAGTTTTAAGTGACATTGTCACTTGTTCCAGCGGCTGGCTGGCATCAATGGTTTTAATGGAATCATCGCAAGCTGCCAGGGCCTGATAACGCTCACGGGTGCGCATAAAGAAATTTAGCGACTCCTGTTCAATACGATCGAGTTCGCCGCGTGCGCGTGCGCGCTGCAAACCAATTTCCGGCGTAACATCCAGGTAGAGCGTTAAGTGAGGACGAAAATCGCCCAGCACGGTATCGCGTAGCGTCTGCATCAACTGTTGGTCGATACCACGTCCGCCGCCCTGATACGCCTGTGAAGAGAGATCGTGGCGATCGCCCACCACCCAGGCACCACGCGCCAGCGCTGGTTTGATTACCGTTTCCACCAGCTGTACACGGGCGGCATACAGCATCAGCAATTCGGCTTTATCGGTTATCTTTTCTCCTTCCAGCCCCTGCTTAATAAGATTGCGCAGCTGCTCTGCCAGCGGGGTACCGCCCGGCTCACGGGTAAAGACAATATCGGTAATGCCCTGCTCGCGCAGCTGTTCAACAATGCAGTCACGTGCGGTGGTTTTCCCGGCCCCCTCCAGCCCTTCAATTACAATAAACTTAGCGTTCATTTTTTTCCTTCATGGTCGTGCGCCATGCCTGCACGGCCCGATTATGGCTGGCCAGGTTGGTGGTAAAGGTATGTCCGCCCTTACCGTCGGCGACAAAATAGAGATAATTGCTTTTTACCGGATGGGCAGCGGCTTCAAGCGAGGCTTTACCCGGCAAGGCGATAGGTCCCGGCGGCAGGCCGTTGATGGTGTAGGTGTTATAAGCCGTCGGGGCTTCCAGATCTTTACGCGTCAGGGTGCCATTATACTTTTCGCCCATCCCGTAAATCACTGTGGGATCGGTTTGCAGACGCATACCCACCCGCAGGCGGTTAATAAATACCGAGGCGACCTTTGTTCGTTCATTGCTGACCGCCGTCTCTTTTTCAATGATAGAGGCCATGGTCACTAACTCATTAGGCGTTTTATAAGGCAAATCAGGCATACGGTTCTGCCAGATTTTCGCCACTTCCTCTTTCATGCGCTGATGCGCGCGTTTCAGTAACGCTACATCGCTGGTATTGGCGGTGTAGAGCCAGGTATCCGGCCAGAGCCAGCCCTCCAGATTTTCATCCTCTTTCAGCCCCAGCGCTGCTGCGACCGTTTCTGGCCGGTCATCTTTCAACGTATGTTTGATCCAGGGCGAGCTACGTAACGCCTGCAGAACATCCTGCAGACGTGTGCCTTCGGTAAAGCGTACCGGAAACTGCGCCTCTTTGCCGCTGGCCAGCAGCGTCAGCAGCTGACGCACATTCAAGCCAGCGTCCAGGCGATAGGTGCCCGCCTTGAATTTTGCCAGTTCCGGCTCCAGCTTCAGCAGCACGCCAAACCACGGCGACGGCTTAATGATATGCTGGCTTTCCAGCTGCGCTTCAAGAGCAAGGCGGCCTGTACCGGCCGGCAGCGTGAAAATCTTTTCCTGGCTAATGGTTAATGGCGACGCGGCAAACTCACGCACCTGCCAGTAACAAACGACAGCAGCGGCAGCTAACAGCAGCGCCACAGCAGCCAAAATTTTAATTTTTCGGGTCATGATTAATCCAATATTAACAATCTGGCAGCAGTCGTTGATAAAGCGTACGGGATTGATAGTGCCAGCTATCGATCTGCCTTACTGGCAGTAAGGGCATCAGAGCGTTTGAGATAAAAACCTCATCCGCATCCACCAGCGTCTGCGGCTCTTCCCGCACCACCTGACAGACATAACCGTGCCGCCGCGCCAGCGCAATGATGTGCCGACGCATAATCCCGTCAACGCCTGCGCCGCTAACAGCGGGCGTATAGAGCTGATTTCCTTTGCGCCAGAATAAATTAGCCGCACAGCATTCCACCAGCTTGCCCTCAGTGTCAAGCACCAGCGCCTCATCGGCGCCGCTCTGCTCAAGCTGTGTGCGGATCAGCACCTGCTCCAGCCGGTTAAGGTGTTTGATTCCGGCAAGCTGAGGGTTAATGCCAAGGCGCACCGGGCTGGTCATCAGGCGAACGCCGCTTTCACTCAGTGCGGCATAATGTCCCGGCGCGGCAAACAGCATAATGATACGTACCGGTTGATGGCATCCGGCACCGCTATAGCCTCGCCCGCCTGAGCCACGTGACAGAATCACCTTCAGAACGCCGTCGTCCTGCCGCCAGCTGGCTGCAGCGATCCCCATCTCCTGTTTTAACCGAAGCCAGTCAACGTCGGGGATCATTAGTACAGAAGCCGCTTCCTGCAGGCGCTGAAGATGCGCCTCCAGCCAGGCTATTTTGCCCTGGTGCAGACGCGCAGTGGTAAAACAACCATCGCCGTAGTGTAAGGCGCGATCGCTGACCGCTATCTGCTGCTGCTGCTCGCCGTTAATCCAAATCATTTGCTCACTCGTTTGCTGAGGCTGCCCACTTAAGCTTACCGTTATGGCGCTCAGGTTACAGCCCTGAGCCGTTCAGAATAGTCCAGATGTAAAAAAGGCCCGCAAAGCGGGCCTTAAATAGCAATGGTACCGTTAAACGCGACGGAAAATCAGCGATCCGTTGGTACCGCCGAAACCGAAGGAGTTACACAGCGCATATTCCAGTCCCTTAACCTGACGTGCGGTATGAGGAACGAAATCGAGATCGCAGCCTTCATCCGGGTTATCAAGGTTAATGGTCGGTGGAATCGCCTGGTCGCGTAGCGCAAGAATCGAGTAAATTGATTCTACCGCGCCTGCCGCACCCAGCAGGTGACCCGTCATCGACTTGGTCGAGCTGACCATCACGCTGGAGGCCGCTGCGCCAAACACTGACTTAACCGCCTGCGCTTCAGCCTTATCGCCAGCTGGCGTTGAGGTTCCGTGAGCGTTAACGTAGCCAACCTGCTCTGGCGTCAGCTGCGCGTCTTTCAGCGCATTGATCATCGCCAGTGCAGCACCAGCACCATCTTCCGGCGGAGAAGTCATATGGTAAGCATCGCTGCTCATACCAAAGCCAACCAGCTCGGCATAGATTTTCGCGCCGCGCTTTTTAGCATGCTCATACTCTTCCAGCATGATAATGCCTGCGCCATCACCCAACACAAAACCATCGCGATCTTTATCCCACGGACGGCTGGCCGCCTGTGGATTATCGTTACGCGTGGAGAGCGCGCGCGCCGCGCCAAAGCCGCCTACGCCCAAAGGCGTACTGGCTTTTTCCGCACCGCCAGCCAGCATCGCATCCGCGTCGCCGTAGGCAATCATACGAGCCGCATGGCCGATGTTATGCACGCCTGTTGTACAGGCGGTCGCAACGGAAATGCTTGGCCCACGCAGACCATACATAATGGTCAGATGACCGGCCACCATATTAACAATGGTAGAAGGCACAAAGAACGGACTGATTTTACGCGGACCGCCTTTTACCAGCGACGCGTGGTTTTCCTCAATCAGCCCTAACCCGCCAATGCCTGAACCGATAGCAGCGCCGATGCGAGTCGCGTTTTCTTCGGTAACAACCAGGCCGGAATCCTGCATGGCCTGTATGCCAGCGACAATTCCATATTGAATGAAGGCATCCATCTTGCGCTGTTCTTTGCGCGAGATGATCTCTTCACAGTTAAAATCCTTTACTAAGCCAGCAAAACGCGTTGCGTAGGCACTAGTATCGAAATGGTCGATCAGGCTGATGCCACTCTGCCCGGCAAGGAGAGCACTCCAGGTTGACTCTACGGTATTGCCGACAGGAGACAACATGCCAAGACCGGTCACAACTACACGACGCTTAGACACGTTCGTCCTCCAGGGAGGGAAAGATTGACACTATGTGGGACGGATAAAAACTCAGGCGGTCGAGTGACCGCCTGATGGTAGTTCATTAGGCCTGATGGCTATTGATGTAATCAATGGCAGCCTGAACGGTAGTGATCTTCTCAGCTTCTTCGTCCGGAATCTCAGTATCAAACTCTTCTTCCAGAGCCATTACCAGCTCAACGGTATCAAGAGAATCAGCGCCAAGATCTTCAACGAAAGATTTTTCGTTGGTGACTTCTTCCTGCTTAACGCCAAGCTGCTCGGAGATGATTTTCTTAACGCGTTCTTCGATAGTGCTCATACTATTAAATTTCCTATCAAAACTCGCTTTCGCGATGGTTTTCGTAGTGTATAAAAAGTTGGAAAAGATGCAACTCAATCCCGGCTGGTCCAACCACGATTTCACGCTATTTTGCGGCTATTACCGCAATTAACGCAAATAATTTTCGTAATTATCAGACCATGTACATTCCGCCATTGACATGCAGCGTCTCACCAGTGATGTACGCTGCCTCGTCAGAGGCTAAAAATGCAACGGCATTGGCGATTTCCTGCGCGTCGCCAAGACGACCTGCAGGAACTTCGGCCAGGATGCCAGCGCGCTGATCTTCGCTCAACGCACGCGTCATGTCGGTTTCAATGAAACCAGGAGCCACGACGTTAACGGTAATACCACGTGACGCAACTTCGCGCGCCAGTGACTTGCTGAAGCCGATCAAACCCGCTTTTGCTGCCGCGTAGTTTGCCTGGCCTGCATTACCCATGGTACCAACAACGGAACCGATGGTAATGATACGGCCCACACGTTTTTTCATCATGGCGCGCATAACCGCTTTGGATAAGCGGAAAACGGAGGTCAGATTGGTATCCACAATGGATTGCCACTCGTCATCCTTCATGCGCATCAGAAGATTATCACGCGTAATGCCAGCATTATTGACTAAAATATCCACCTCGCCAAATTCGGCACGGATATTTTCCAGTACGCTTTCAATTGACGCGGGATCGGTAACGTTCAGCAGAAAGCCTTTACCGCTCTCTCCCAGGTAAGCGCTGATCGCATCTGCGCCGCTCTGGCTGGTTGCCGTGCCGATCACTTTCGCACCGCGTGCCACCAGCGTTTCCGCAATAGCGCGACCAATACCACGACTGGCACCGGTTACCAGGGCAATTTTTCCTTCGAAGCTCATTTTTATCCTCTGTTATTGTTCAAGCGCCGCTGCCAGGCTGGCGGGATCATTTACCGCCGAGGCTGTCAGGGTGTCAACAATACGTTTCGTCAGGCCCGTCAGGACTTTACCCGGACCGACTTCCAGCAGCGAGGTCACGCCCTGCGCCGCCATAAATTCTACACATTCCGTCCAGCGTACCGGGCTGTAGAGCTGACGTACCAGCGCGCTGCGAATCGCTTCTGGCGAGGTTTCGCATTTTACATCAACATTATTAACTACCGGTAAGGCTGGCGCGTTAAAAGTCATACTTTCCAGCGCAACCGCCAGTTTATCTGCAGCAGGCTTCATTAGTGCACAGTGAGACGGCACACTTACCGGCAGCGGCAGCGCACGTTTTGCGCCGGCAGCTTTACAGGCCGCGCCCGCACGTTCAACCGCGTCTTTATGTCCAGCAATCACAACCTGGCCCGGCGAGTTAAAGTTTACCGGCGATACCACTTCTCCCTGCGCAGCCTCTTCACAGGCCTGCTGGATAGCGGCATCATCAAGGCCGATAATCGCCTGCATCGCGCCAGTACCGGCCGGTACCGCTTCCTGCATCAGTTTCCCGCGCAGCTCAACCAGTTTGATCGCTTCGGCAAAATCCAGCACGCCTGCACATACCAGCGCAGAATATTCGCCCAGACTGTGTCCAGCCATCATCGCAGGCGTTTTACCGCCTTTCTGCTGCCACAGACGAAAGAGCGCAACCGAGGCGGCCAGCAGCGCAGGCTGCGTTTGCCAGGTTTTGTTTAATTCTTCTGCGGGACCCTGCTGCGTCAGTTGCCAAAGATCGTAACCCAACGCGTCAGAAGCCTCTTTAAAGGTTGCTTCGACAATCGGGTTGTCCGCTGCCAGCTCAGCCAGCATGCCAACGGTTTGCGAACCCTGACCTGGGAAAACCATTGCAAATTGCGTCATCTTTTGTTCCTTCGATTAAAAACGAACCAGAGCCGAGCCCCAGGTAAATCCACCACCAAAGGCCTCCAGCAGAACCAACTGGCCCGGCTTAATACGTCCATCGCGCACCGCTTCATCCAGCGCAGCCGGTACGGAAGCAGCGGAAGTATTGCCATGACGGTCAAGCGTAACGACGACTTTATCCATGCCCATACCCAGCTTTTTCGCCGTGGCGTTAATAATGCGCAGGTTAGCCTGATGCGGCACCAGCCAGTCGATTTCGGCGCGTTCAAGGTTATTGGCCGCCAGCGTCTCATCAACGATATGCGCCAGTTCGGTTACCGCGACCTTAAACACTTCATTACCGGACATGGTGAGATAAGCCGGTTGATCCTGCTGCGCACGGTTCTGATAAGGCAGCGTCAGCAGCTGGCCATAGCGGCCGTCGGCGTGCAGATGGGTAGAAATAATGCCAGGCTCTTCGCTGGCGGAAAGCACGACGGCGCCTGCGCCATCGCCAAACAGAATAATGGTGCCGCGATCGTTGGGATCAAGCGTGCGTGCCAGCACATCAGCGCCAATCACCAGCGCATGTTTTACCGCGCCGTTTTTAATGTATTGGTCGGCAACGCTCAGCCCATAGGTAAAGCCGGCGCAGGCGGCGGCCAGATCGAAAGCCGCGCAGTCTTTGATCTCCAGCATATTCTGGATCATACAGGCTGAGCTGGGGAATGCATGGCTGCCTGACGTGGTGGCAACGATAATCAGTCCGATATCGTCTTTACTAACGCCAGCCATTTCCAGCGCGCGCTCGGCGGCCTGAAACCCCATCGTCGCAACGGTTTCATCAGGCGCGGCGATACGTCGCTCACGAATGCCGGTACGAGTGACAATCCACTCATCCGACGTATCCACCATTTTTTCCAGATCGGCGTTAGTCCGCACCTGAGCGGGCAGATAGCTGCCCGTACCGATAATTTTGGTATACATGTCCGCTCAATCACTCCTGGCTAATACAGCCTTTAGGCGCGCGGCAATCCGCTCCGGGACTTGCCGCCGCACCGCCTGCTCTGCCTGTTCAATTGCTGCGGCAAAAGCGCGTTGATTTGCCGCACCGTGGCTCTTGATAACCAAGCCTCGCAATCCTAACAGACAGGCGCCATTGTACTGGTCGGGGTTTAAATGTCCGAAACGCTTAGCCAGCCGTTTTTTAATCCAGCGCTCCAGCAGTTTCATCCACCACGCCCGTTTTTTGCCTTCGCCAGATGATTTCAACAGCGAAAGAAATATCCTTACCACGCCTTCCAGGGTTTTCAGCGTGACATTGCCCACGAAACCGTCGCAAACCAGTACATCAGTCTTGCCTGTCAGCAGATCGTTGCCTTCAAGGTAGCCGATATAATTAATTTGCGGCGATGCCCTGAGCTGGTTCGCCGCTTCCCGAATCGAATTCAGCCCTTTGGTTTCTTCCTGGCCGATATTCAGCAATGCCACACGCGGTTTTTCAATGGCTAAGACTTCCTCCGCCATCACCGCACCCATAATGGCAAACTGCACCAGCATGGCACTGTCAGATTCAACGTTAGCGCCTAAATCCAGTACCACCGTATTACCGCCCGGCTGATTCGGCAACACGGTAGTTAACGCCGGACGCTCAATGCCGTCCAGCGGTTTCAATAACAGTTTTGCCAGCCCCATTAAGGCACCGGTATTCCCGGCACTAACGCAAGCCTGCGCCTTTCCTTCTTTGACCAACTCAAGCGCGATGCGCATAGAGCTACCGCGACTGTGGCGGATAGCCTGAGAAGGTTTGGCATCACTGGCGATAACCGATTCGGCAGGAATAACCTGCAGACGCCGTTGTACAGCGGAATCAGCTTTAGCAAGTAATGGCGTGATAGCGGCGGGATCGCCGATCAGAAGAAGCTGTAATTGCGAATGTAAGGCCAGTGCCTGCAAAGCTGCAGGCACTGTCACGCAGGGACCGAAGTCCCCGCCCATAGCATCGATGGCCAGGGTCAAACGTGTCAAAGTATCGCCTTGCGTTGCCGCAAGTATTACTTAACGATGACCTTGCGACCGCGGTAGTAGCCATCCGCAGTGATGTGGTGACGCAGATGAGTTTCGCCAGAAACTTTATCTACGGACAGAGTGGAAGTGGTCAGCGCATCGTGAGAACGACGCATGCCACGTTTGGAACGGGTTGGTTTATTCTGTTGTACGGCCATGGACCTTACTCCTATTACTTACGCTTTAAACTGGCTAATACGGCGAATGGGTTTGGTTTCTCCGCCTCTTCAGGCAGTTTGCCAAAGACCATGTCCGCGTCGGACACTTCACAGTGTTCAGAATCATGCACCGGAACTACAGGCAGGGCGAGGATAACTTCATCTTCAACCACCGCCAGCAGATCGATCTCACCGAAGTCGTTGACTTCGATCGGCTCGTAGGCTTCCGGCAACGCATCAGCCTGCGCATCATCTGCGACGGGACTGAAGCAATACGTTACGTGAACCTGATGTGCAAATGGCTTGTTGCAGCGCTGGCAGCTCAGCGTGACGCTAACGTCAGCCGTTCCTTTCAGAACAGCCAGACGCTGGTTATCAACGGCAAACGACATAACGCATTGTACATCACTGTCCACACTAACAACGGTATCGGCTACGCGCTCCACCTGTTGAGGCGTATAGACGCCCGCATAATCAAGGCGTTTTTGAGCGGCGCGAACCGGATCGATTGTCAGGGGTAATTTTACCTTTTGCATAGGGCGCGCATATTAACTTTGTAACGACAGAGAGTCAAAGAAAAAGGCTGTTTAACAGCATCTTTCACTTGGTATTCGCATCCAATGCGGCGGACAGTTTAAAATGTCTGCATCCGATTCGCTATATTTTAACTGAAAAAATATGACACAGCTGATTTTAGCTTCAACCTCTCCCTTTCGTCAGGCGCTGTTAAATAAACTCGGCCTCTCTTTTATTACCGCTGCGCCAGAGGTGGATGAGACGCCGCTGCCAGATGAAAAGGCGCCGCAGCTGGTAGAACGGCTGGCGCAGGCCAAAGCCCAGGCGCTGGCGGCGCATTATCCACACGGCTGGATTATTGGCTCCGATCAGGTTTGCGTACTGGAAGGCAAAATAACCGGCAAGCCGCATACGGAAGAAAATGCGCGTGCGCAGTTACGCGCCGCCAGCGGAAAAGTTATTACCTTTTATACCGGGCTGGCGCTTTATTGCGCTGACAAAAAACGCCTGCTCTCTCTTTATGAAACATTCCATGTCGGTTTCCGCTCATTAAGCGAAGCAGAAATTCATGCCTATGTCGCCATTGAGCAGCCGTTACAGTGTGCCGGCAGTTTTAAAAGCGAAGGTTTAGGCATTACATTATTCGATCGGCTGGAAGGACGCGATCCTAATACACTCGTGGGGCTGCCGCTGATCGCACTGTGCGATATGCTGCGTGAAGTGGGGATTAATCCTTTAACCACGGGGCGATAAACAGCGTATGCGATAGCCTGATGCGACGCGCCGCATCAGGTTTTCTTATGTAAAGGCGTTACGACGGTTTACGCAACACCGCCAGGCATTGTTTCAGTTCATCATCCAGCGGTGCTTCAATGCGCATTCTGTCGCCGCTGTGGGGATGATTAAAGCTGAGCGCCGCTGCATGCAGGAACAGACGACGCAGGCCGGTAGCGCTTAACTGCTTATCAAACTCCCGTTCGCCATAGCGATCGTCAAAGGCGATGGGGTGACCGGCATGCAGGGTATGAACACGAATCTGATGCGTACGGCCGGTTACCGGGCTGGCTTTTACCAGCGTAGCGAACGCATAGCGCTCTTCTACCTTAAAGCGCGTCTCGGAGGGCTTCCCTTCGCTGCTCACGCGGACAATGCGCTCGCCGCTTTGCAGAATATTTTTCAGCAGCGGTGCCTGCACCGCTTTTATATGCGAAGGCCACTGACCGCGCACCAACGCCAGATAATCCTTCTGCATGCCTTTTTCACGCAGCTGCTCATGCAGCGAACGCAGCGCGGAGCGCTTTTTCGCCACCAGCAGCACACCTGAAGTATCGCGGTCAAGGCGATGCACCAGTTCAAGGAAGCGAGCTTCCGGGCGCAGTGCGCGCAGCCCTTCGATCACGCCGAAGCTTAAGCCGCTGCCGCCATGCACCGCCGTACCGGACGGTTTATTCAATATCAGAATGTATTCATCTTCATAAAGAATCGCATCCTTCAGGCTGGCAACGCGCTCGAGCTTCGGCGAAATGGCGGCTTCCTCGCGCTCTGCCACGCGTACCGGCGGAATGCGAACCTCATCCCCGGCCTGCAGTTTATATTCAGGCTTGATGCGTTTTTTATTCACGCGCACTTCGCCCTTACGCAAAATGCGATAAATCATGCTTTTCGGCACGCCTTTAAGCTGCGTGCGCAAAAAATTGTCGATGCGCTGTCCCGCTTCTTCAGCGGAAATGGCGACGATTTGTACCGATGGCGTATTCATATTCATGGGCGGCGATTCTAATGAGTGGCGGATAATAGCGCCACTTCTTTTTCTGTGCTTAACTGACAACGTACCGCCAATTTTGCGGCCTGTTTCATACTTTTCCACAGTGGTGGTGAAAAAGCCTGCAAAATGAATGTGTAATGCTGCAAGAAAGTTTATCAGTAATGAAAAGTCACCTTGCTATAACAAGGTTAGCAATGGAATAATGGCCCGGTCTCCTGAGCGCTTACCGTCAGGAAACCATAAATAGCGAATTAAGAAATTTTGCCGGATAGCACATACACGCAGCAATGGCGTAAGACGTATTGTGAAATCAGGCATTTAGCGGGCTGCGGGTTGCAGCCTGGACGATAAGACGGGATTGACTCTCTCTGGTAAATTCAGTGGCGGTTCCCTCATCCGAGCGCTGTTTTTCCTTATAAAAACAGGCTGCCGAGATTTTTGCGCCCCTTGAGCGACCGACAACCGTGAGGTTGACGATGAAGCGATAAGACACGGGGCCGTCGGTTATTCTTCGTCCAGTGTTACTTAGCCCGCAGCTTAGTCACTCACGTAAGAATAACGAGTACGTTACGATGAAAAGAATGTTAATAAACGCAACTCAACAGGAGGAGTTGCGTGTCGCCTTAGTAGATGGACAACGTCTGTACGACCTGGATATTGAAAGCCCCGGACACGAACAGAAAAAGGCGAATATCTATAAAGGCAAGATCACCCGCATTGAGCCAAGTCTGGAAGCAGCATTTGTTGATTACGGCGCTGAACGACACGGTTTCCTTCCGCTTAAAGAAATTTCCCGCGAATATTTCCCTGCCAGCTACAACGCTCATGGCCGCCCCAATATCAAAGACGTATTGCGCGAAGGTCAGGAAGTCATTGTTCAGATCGATAAAGAAGAGCGCGGCAACAAAGGCGCGGCTCTGACCACCTTTATCAGCCTGGCAGGCAGCTATCTGGTGCTGATGCCAAATAACCCACGCGCAGGCGGCATTTCACGCCGTATTGAAGGCGATGACCGCACCGAGCTGAAAGAAGCGCTCTCGTCGCTTGAGCTGCCGGACGGCATGGGCTTAATCGTGCGTACCGCAGGCGTGGGCAAATCAGCCGAAGCGCTGCAGTGGGATTTAAGCTTCCGTCTGAAGCACTGGGAAGCGATCAAAAAAGCGGCGGAAAATCGTCCGGCGCCCTTCCTGATCCATCAGGAAAGCAATGTGATTGTTCGCGCCTTCCGCGACTATCTGCGCCCTGACATCGGCGAAATCCTGATTGATAACCCGAAAGTCCTCGATCTGGCGCGTCAGCATATCGCCGCCCTTGGTCGTCCTGATTTCAGCAGCAAAATCAAACTGTACACCGGTGAAATTCCGCTGTTCAGCCATTACCAGATTGAATCCCAGATCGAATCGGCCTTCCAGCGTGAAGTGCGTCTGCCTTCCGGCGGCTCGATTGTGATCGACAGCACTGAAGCGCTGACCGCGATCGATATCAACTCAGCACGCGCCACGCGCGGCGGCGATATCGAAGAGACAGCGTTTAACACCAATCTTGAAGCTGCCGACGAAATTGCGCGTCAGCTGCGCCTGCGCGACCTTGGCGGCCTGATCGTTATCGACTTTATCGATATGACGCCGGTACGCCATCAGCGTGCGGTAGAAAACCGTCTGCGCGAGGCCGTTCGTCAGGATCGCGCCCGTATCCAGATCAGTCATATCTCCCGCTTCGGCCTGCTGGAGATGTCGCGTCAGCGTCTTAGCCCATCGCTGGGTGAATCGAGCCACCATGTTTGCCCGCGCTGTAGCGGAACCGGCACCGTTCGTGATAACGAATCGCTGTCGCTCTCTATTCTGCGTCTGATTGAAGAAGAAGCGCTGAAAGAGAACACCAAAGAAGTGCACGCCATTGTGCCGGTGCCGATCGCCTCGTATCTGCTGAACGAAAAACGCGACGCCGTTAATGCCATTGAAAAACGTCAGGGCGGCGTGCGTGCGATTATC
Organism: Pantoea alhagi; assembly: GCF_002101395.1. Taxonomy (NCBI): domain Bacteria; kingdom Pseudomonadati; phylum Pseudomonadota; class Gammaproteobacteria; order Enterobacterales; family Erwiniaceae; genus Pantoea; species Pantoea alhagi. The sequence goes on from NZ_CP019706.1 coordinate 4,145,248, forward strand.
GTTCCGAACGATCAGATGCAGACGCCGCACTACTCAGTACTGCGCGTACGCAGCGGTGAAGAGACGCAAACGCTCAGCTATCACCTGCCGAAACTGCATGAAGCTGAGATGGCGCTGCCGTCTGAAAACGAGCAGGCTGAACGTCGTCGCCCTGAGCAGCCTGCACTGGCCGCCTTTGTGATGCCTGATACGCCGCCTGCCCCGCAGGAAACCGCCGTTGAAAGCAGTAAACCTGCTCAGCCCGCCGTGCCGAAGCAGGCCGCAGCGGAACCTGCCGCATCGACCGGTATTATCGGACGCCTGTTTGGCGGCCTGAAAAAGCTGTTTGCCTCTGAGCCGGCTGCGCCAGCCACAGCCGGGCAGCCGCAGCAGGATAAAGCTGCTGGCGATGAGTCTGAACCAACCCAGCAGCGTGAACGCCGACAGGGCAACAACCGCCGCAACAACAACAATAACCGCCGCGATCGTAACCGTGACCGCAACGGGGAAAACGCCCCACAACAGGCGCGCGATAATCGTGAAACCCGTGATAATCGTGAAACCCGTGAAGAGCCGCGTCGTAACAACAAACGCCAGCAGGCCAATGCTGAAGTGCGTGAAGAGACGCAAAACACGCTGACTGACGAAGCACGCGCGCAGCGTGAAGAGCAGCAGCAGCAGCGTCGTGAGCAGCGTGCCGAACGTCAGCGTCGCCGTCAGGAAGAGCGTCGTCAGCAGCAGGAAGCCGCCAAAGCCGCCGCTCAGCAAGAGCAGCAGCCGGTAGCCAGCGTCGTTGAAGAGAGCGAAGAGAACCCGGCGGAAGAGCGCGTTCAGGTCATGCCGCGTCGTAAGCCGCGTCAGCTGGCGCAGAAAGTGCGCGTGGTCAGCGCGGAAACAGTGGCGGAAACGCAGCCTGCTATTGACGACGTGAAAGCGGCTCCAGAAGAGACGCCGCAGTTCGAAGCCGCCGCGCCAGAAGCGCAGACGCAGCCTGAAGAGCAGCAGGAAGAGCAGGAGAACCGCGATAACGGCAATATGCCGCGCCGCTCACGCCGCTCTCCGCGTCATCTGCGCGTCAGCGGTCAGCGTCGTCGTCGTTACCGCGATGAGCGTTATCCGACGCAGTCTCCGATGCCTGTCTCCTGTGCTGCAGCCTCGCCGGAAATGGCTTCAGGTAAAGTCTGGGTTCGCTATCCGGTCGCGCAGGCCAGCCAGGAGACCGTTCAGGCAGCTGATGTGCAGCATGAAACGCCGGACTACAGCCACGTTGAAACCGCTGCCGCCGTTGCTTTGCCAGTTGCCGCCAGCGAAGCCGCCGTTGAGGCATCTTCCGCTCAGCCGGCGGAAGCTGAACAGCAAACGGCGCAGGATGCAGTACATGAAGTTGCGCCGCAGCAGTTTGATGCGCCGGTAACGCCGGTTGATACGCATGACACTTCAGCTATTGAAGTGCCGGTAAATGAAGAGCCTTCTGTGATTCCGGCCGCTGCTGAAGCACGTGCCGCTCAGGTTGCCGCTCAGGCGCAACCGGCAGACGACGCGGTTAACGCGTCAGCAGAAGCCGCTGAGCCAGAAGCTGCGCCGGTGGAAACCGCAGCAGCAGAAGCCGCTCAGGCAGCATCGGTTCCGGTTGAAACCGTGCAGCAGAACGTTGAAGCCACGCCGTCCGTAACGGATGAGCAGCAGGCTGTTGCCGTGGCCAGTGCCAGCGACGTTAGCGCTGATACGGCGGCCCAGGTCGGGCAGGTGCTGAATGCGCCAGCAATCGAGCCAGAAGAGGTATTGCCGGTTCGCGAACCGCATGCGCCGGTTCCGGCTCGTGATCAAGCGCCTGCAGCCAGTCAGTCCCTGCTGGCCGGTAAATACCATGCCAGCGCGCCGATGACGAAAGCACCGGCTCCGGCATGGCAGCCAGAAGCGCCGCGTCATAGCGACTGGGTACGTCCGCCCTTCCAGTTTGAAGGCAAAGGCGCAGCCGGTGGCCACAGCGCGACACATCAGGCAACGGCTCCGGCCACCAAACCCTGATTGCGCTAAATAAGCCTCTCTCAACCCCGGCTCAGGCCGGGGTTTTTTATGGCTTAAGCAAACGTAATCCTGTTCCATGCCGGACGTCAGCCCGCAGCTGGCCTCTGGTTCCGCTACCGTTAGCTACCCGCTGCTGCTACCTGTTTATCCATGGCTACCGGCAGACTACCCTCTGCTGCTGCCGACCTGCCTGCTACCGTCTGGTTATCTGCTGCTGGCTGCCTGCTTCGCTGCATTACGCCCATTATTTTTAAATCAGGCTTACCGTTTTCAGAGCAAAAAAAAACCCGTCAGCGACGATAAGCCATCGGTGACGGGAAAAAACGAACGCGCCCGGTTTAAGCACGTCCAAAACTAAAATTTTTAGCTATTCATCTGAAACAGAGACATCTGTGACATATCGCTGAAAGTCTTATAAGAAGCCTGTAGCGCCTGCTGCTGCATGGTATAGGTTGAAATCGCGCTGGTATAATCCACGTTCACCAGTGCGCTCATTCTTACTTCCTGCAGCGTGCTGCGATCGTCGCCCAGGCTATCCAGTTTTTCCAGCTCGCTCAACTGTGTACCCAGCTCAGACTGTACTTTCAGAATGTTGTTTAACGAGTTGCCCAGGCCGCGCGTGGTCTTATCCAACGCCTCTTTCGCTACCGCACGTGTTGCATCATCCGTATTCTGAATCGGCTGTTTCAGGGCGTTGATGGCGATATCCAGCGTCTCAAAAATATTTGTTTCGCTTGCTGACCCATCCGGCTCTTTTACCGCGTTGCTGGTGATGGACATAAACACCTGCGCACCGGTATGACTGGTGGTCATGGTACGGCTGGCGTCCACTTTCTGCGTGATCGCATCGGTGCCGCCGTTGTAAACAATGCTGCCGCTGGCATCTTCAGTAAAGGGCGCGCTGCCACTGTTATAGCCGGCAAAAATATAGCGACCATTGCCGTCGGTGCTGTTCGCCAGATTGAGCAACTGAGCGCGTACGCCCTCCAGCTGGGTAGCATAAGATTCACGATCATCGTCAGAAAGCGCTCCGTTGCCCGCTAAGATCACCAGTGACTGGGCGCTCTGCACCGCCGCAGTGGCGTCATCCAGCACGCTGGTTTCCAGCGACACGCTTTGCGTCGCGAAATCACGCGCCAGCTTGTACTGCTTGTTCTCTGCCTGTGCCTGGGAAAGCACGACCGCTTGCGCGGCGGCCAGTGGATCGTCCGACGGGTTAATAACCCGCTTGCCGGTAGAGAGCTGCTCGCCCGCTTTCAGCCAGCTTGACTGGGCGTTGGTCACGCCACGCGTCTGCTGGTCATACATCATGCTGGTACTGAGTCGCATGGTGGTTATTCCTTCATCAATTCAATTAGCCACGGATGCTGATTAAGGCATCGAAAATTGCTGATGCTGTCTGCAGAACCTGCGCATTCGCCATGTAATATTGCTGATAGCGTTGCAGGTTCACGTACTCTTCATCAAGGTTAACGCCTGATACCGACTGCTGACGGCTGGTAAGCTGATTCACCACGTTGGTCTGCGTCTCGCTGGTGGTTTTCAGCGTATTGGTTTTGTTACCAATATCACTCACCAGGCTGGCATAGCCTTGCGCCAGCGTCGCGTTGCCGTTGACCAGGTTCTTGCTCTGCAGGTCCAGCAGCTTCTGCGCGTTACGGTTATCGCTTTCACCACCCGCAGCGCCTGCGGCGGCAACCTGTGCCTCATTGGTGACCACGACGTCCATATTCACAATCGCATTGCTGACCGGCTTGACGATAAAGCTGTCATTGGCAGCAGGCGTGCCGGACGGCGTAACCTGCAAACCGTCGAAATTAAGCTGGCCGTTGGCGTCCAGTGACGCGCTGACGCTGGTATTGTCAGAGAGACGCTTAACGTTCCAGTTGCTGCCGTCCCAGCTCACTTTATAGTCTGTTGCCTGCGCTTTGCTGGTGTCGCTCCAGCTGGCGGTCAGCGTGACGCCGGAAGCGTTTTTGCTGTTGCCGACCACGGTCGGTCCGCCGATGGCAAAGAAATCGGTGCCGGCATTGCCTTCACTGTCGAAGCCCGCTTTATGCTGCGTGTTAAAGCTATCGGCGAAGTTCAGCGCCAGCTGATTCAGTTTATTGCGCGCCGAATCGAGATCTTCGGTACGGAACTTCAGCAGACCGCCTAATGAACCGGTGCTTACCAGGCTTTCAGGGATCTCAACGTTGCCGGCGGTTTTATCTACATAACCAATGGTGGTACGGGTTGGATCGTTGCTGGCGGTCATCGCCACCAGTTGACGCGTTTCCGCGCCGTTAACCAGCGCCAGGCCGTTAGACATAGAAACGATATAGCTGCCATCCTGCTGAGAGACGCTTACGCCTACCAGGTCGTTCAGTTTGCTGACCAGCGCGTCACGCTGATCCAGCAAAGTGTTAGGATCGGCACCGGCACCGGCCGCCTGCAGTTTGCCAATCTGGGTATTCAGGCCGGCAATCTGGCTGGCATAGCTATTAATCTGCTCCACGGAAGAGGAGATGCTGGTGTTAATGCTGGCATCCATATTCCGCAGATATTGATCGGTAACTTTAAACTGGTTAACCAGCCCTTCCGCCTTGCCCAGCAGGGTCTGACGCGCGGAAGGATCATCCGCGTTGCTCACCACGTTCTGGACGTTGGTAAAGAAATCAGAGAGCGTGGTAGAGAGGCTGTTTGACGATGAAGAGAGCAAGTCATCGATGTTAGAGATCTGATTGTACTGGGTAGTTATACCGCTGTTTTGCGCCGAGGCGCTGCGCAGCTGCCCGGTAATAAACTCATCATATTCGCGGTGAACGCTGCTGATTGTTACGCCGTTACCGTAATAGTTGCCGCCGTTCAGGGTGCTGGGCAGCGAGCTCAGTACCGCCGTCTGACGTGAATAACCCGCCACATTATAATTGCTGATGTTGCTGCTGGTGGTATTCAGCGCAGCCTGCGCCGCGCTCAGCCCGCTCATTGCGGAGTTAATTAAGCTGGACATGTCGGTTCCTTTTTGCGCCGGTACGCACCGGGCGGCATTCAACGAATCGGGTGCCGCAAGCGTAACGGGACGCTTTCTGGCCTGTTTTGGTTATCGGCGTGCTTAAGTGAAACTTGAGTAAAAAATCAGAACAGATCGCCTAACTCATTGCCGTACGCTTTGGCAACTTTTTCACCCAGGTCTTTAAACTGCTGGATCATACCGACCAGTTTTTTGGCATATTTCGGATCGGTTGCGTAGCCCGCAGCCTGCAGCGCATGCGCGCCCTCTTCCGCCGTTTTTGCCGTCGTCACTTTGGCATAGCGCGAATTCTTACTCAGCAGATTGGCGTAGTCCGCTAATGCATCGATATAGGAGTCATAGACGCGGAACGCCGCCTTCACTTTTTTCGCCACGCCGTTCTCATATTCGGTGGTGGTGATTTCCGTGGTCTTGCCTTGCCAGCTGCCGGTGGCCTTAATGCCAAACAGGTTGTAGCTCGGCTTGCCATCTTCGGTCAGGATCTGACGTTTCCCCCAGCCCGATTCCAGCGCCGCCTGGGCAAGGATCAGCTGATGGGGAATGCCGGTCTGCTGGCTGGCAAGCTGCGCCGGCTGCGTGAGTTTGGCAATAAAATCGCTGCTGTCGCCGCTCAGCGGCGCGCCGGCCGTGGGCTGCGGCAGTCTTGGCATGGCGCGCTGCACCATTTGCGCCATCTGCGTCTGCATCTGCTCCATCTGGCGCGGCAGCAACGTATTGATAACCACCGAACGATCGAGCGGCATCGGCACGGTGCCCGCACGCTCGTCCGGCGCCTGGGCTGGCATCATCTGTTTTACGATAACGTCTGCCAGCCCCAGCCCTTTATTCCCCATCTCCTGCGCAATCTGCTGGTCGTACATAGAGGTGAACATGCGTGTCTGCTCGGTGCTGAGCAGACCGTCCTGCGGCAGCGCCTGTCGCATGCTCTTCAGCATCATCTGTACAAACATGCCCTCTACCTGCTTCGCCACCTGCAACGCCTGCCCTTGCGGGTCGTTGCCTGCCTGACGTTTCAGACTATTAAGCGCCTGGCTGTCATAAGCCGCGCTCATTACAGATTGCGTATCATTCATCAGATAATTTCCAGTTTGGCGCGCAGACAGCCGGCGCTCTGCATTGACTGAAGAATCGACATCAGGTCCATCGGCGTTGCGCCAAGCGCGTTCAGCGCACGCACCACGCTATTCAGGTTGGCGCTGGCGTTAACTCGCTGCAGCGCGCCGCCTTCCTGACGCAGATCGATCTGGGTTTGCGGCGTGACCACGGTTTGACCACCGGCCAGCGGCGTATCCGGCTGATTGACGTTCTGCTGCTGATTGATCGTTACCGACAGGTTACCCTGCGCTACTGCACATGAGCTGAGCGTTACTTCGCGGTTCATCACCACCGAACCGGTGCGTGAGTTGATGATCACTTTCGCATCCTGAATCGGTACGGAAACATCGATATTCTGAATATCTGCCAGCAGACGCACCTGTGAACTGTTGTTCACTGGCACGCGGACCTGAACGGTACGGGCGTCTAGCGCCTGTGCCGAGCCGTAGCCACGTCCGTTAATGGCATCGCTGATGCGCTGCGCCATACTGAAATCTTCTTCGTTCAGCTGCAGATTGATGGTGCCCTGCGTCCCGAAGTTGCTCTGCATTTCGCGTTCAATGGTCGCGCCGCCGGTAATGCGTCCGCCATTGAGTTGGTTAACCTGAACGCTGGCACCGCCCGCCGCCGCGCCTGCACCGCCAACCAGGATATTCCCCTGCGCCAGCGCATAAACCTGGTTATCGACGCCTTTCAGCGGCGTCATAATCAGCGTGCCGCCGCGCAGGCTTTTGGCGTTACCCAGCGAGGAAACCACCACGTCGATCTGCTGTCCCTGACGACCAAAGGCTGGCAGGTTGGCAGTCACCATGACCGCCGCCACGTTTTTCAGCTGCATATTGGTGCCGGCGGGTACGGTAATGCCCAGCTGTGACAGCATGTTGTTCAGCGACTGAGTAGTAAACGGCGTTTGCGCCGTCTGGTCGCCGGTGCCATCCAGTCCAACCACCAGACCATAGCCGATCAGCTGGTTATCACGAACGCCCTGGATCGTGGTGAGATCGCGGATGCGATCGGCGCTTGCCAGCGTGCTGATGCTCAGCAGCAGCAGGGAGAGCGCCATATGAATAATGCGTGACTGTGACATAAAAGCCTCTTACATCGGTGAGATGTTCAGGAAGAAGCGCTGCAGCCAACCCATGTTCTGCGCTTCGTTGATATAACCGTTACCGACATATTCGATACGGGCATCTGCCACCTGCGTGGAGACCACGCTGTTATTGCCGCTGATGGTGCGCGGGTTGACCACGCCAGAGAAGCGAATAAATTCGGTACCCTGGTTAATCTCAATCTGTTTCTCACCGACCACGTTCAGGTTGCCGTTCGGCAATACCTGATTGACGGTAACGGTAATCGTACCGGTGAAGGTGTTATTGGCCGAGGCACCACCCTGACCAGCGAAATCATTTTTGCCTTCGCCGCTCATTGTGGTTTTATCGCCGCCCAGCAGGCCTTCAAGGGCGCGTGGCACAGCGGTCAGGCCAAGGCTGGCGCTGCCATCGCGGCTGGCATTAGCCGAGGAGCTTTTGCTGGCGCTGACATTTTCCTGCAGCACGATCGTCAGCGTGTCGCCGATATTGCGCGGACGACGATCCTCAAACAGAGGCTGATAGCCGTAGTTCATCGGCATCACCCCCTGGAAAATAGATCCGTTAACCACGGGCGGCGAAGCAGGCATCGGCTGAGCCGTTGTCGGGCCGGTGACCAGCGGTGTACGGGGAACAAGGGCGCAACCGTTAAGGGTCATCAGCATCGTTGCGATAACCAAATGTCCAGGCTTTAAAGTGAATTGCTTCGCCACGACGTATATACCTTTCATTCATTATTTAATTTGGCGGAGCCGAAACTCCGCCAGTCCGCGACTAAGCGCGCTTACTGCCCTTATACCTGCGTCAGTTTCTGCAACATCTGATCGGAGGTAGTAATAGCTTTACTGTTGATTTCATAAGCGCGCTGCGTCTGGATCATGCTGACCAGCTCTTCCGCCACGTTGACGTTAGAGGTTTCAACATAACCCTGATACAGCAGGCCGGCACCGTTCAGGCCAGGCGTGCTGTCGGTAGGTGCGCCGGAAGCCTGAGTTTCCTTGTAGAGGTTTTCACCCATGCTTTCGAGGCCGGTATCATTCATAAAGGTGCTCAGCGTCAGCTGTCCCACCTGTACCGGCTGCGCCTGACCCTGCTGGGTCACGCTCACCACGCCGTCACGCCCGATAGTGATGCTCAGGGAGTTAGCGGGAATGGTGATGCCGGGCTGTACCGGGAAACCAGCATTGGTTACCAGCTGGCCGTTCTGATCGACCTGGAACGAGCCGTCACGGGTATAAGCTGCGGTGCCATCCGGCATCTGCACCTGGAAAAAGCCCTGTCCGTTAATCGCCACATCTTTCGAGTTGTCGGTTTTAGACAGGTTGCCCTGGGTGTGCAGACGTTCGGTGGAAACCGGACGCACACCAGTACCGATCTGCAGGCCAGACGGCAACGTGGTTTGCTCAGAAGACTGAGCGCCCGGCTGACGCATGGTCTGATACATCAAATCTTCAAATACCGCACGTGAACGTTTAAAACCGTTGGTGCTAACGTTTGCCAGGTTGTTGGAGATGACGTCCATATTGGTTTGCTGGGCGTCAAGACCGGTTTTGGCGATCCATAAGGAACTGATCATGCTGTTTTCCTCTTGCCTTAGCTGGTCATGTTGAGCAGCTGGTTGGCGCGTTGTTCGTTTTCATCGACGCTGGAGATGACTTTCATCTGCATTTCAAAGCGGCGGGCGTTGGCAATCATGTCAACCATGGTTTCGACCGGGTTTACGTTGCTGCCTTCCAGCACCCCGGGCATCACCTGCACCGTCGGGTCGTTTTGCAGCACCGCGCCGCGCTGGGCCTGTGCCGCAGCGTTCAGGCGAAACAGCCCGTCATCGCCGCGCACCACTTCCTGCCCCGTCGCCTTCACCAGCTTTAAACGTCCCAGCTGTACCGTCGCGTTGGGCTCATCGCCCGGATTCAACGCGGTAATGGTACCGTCAGCCGCAATGGTAATTTCTGCTGCCTGCGGCACCGCAATCGGGCCGCCGTCACCCATCACCGGGCGACCCTGAATGGTCAGCTCCCCGGTAGGGCTAATCTGCATATTACCGTTGCGGGTATAGGCTTCAGTGCCATCTGCCGTTTGTACCGCCAGCCAGCCATCCTGCTGTACCGCAACGTCAAGCGAGCGCTGCGTATAATTGAGCGTGCCCGGCGTCATATCGGAACCCGGCGTCGAGGCGGTGACCAGCGTACGCGTCGGCAGCGTTAAGCCTTCTACCGGCACCGCGCGCAGCGCATGAAGCTGAGCGCGAAAGCCTGGCGTTGAAGCATTGGCCAGGTTACCAGCCGTAACCGCCTGCATATTGAGCGTCTGGCTTGCCGCGCCCATGGCGGTATAAATAGCGTGATCCATAGCGCTCTCCCGTCAGTCCTGTTAACGCAGGTTAACCAGCGTGTTGAGGATCTGATCCTGTGTTTTGATGGTCTGCGCGTTCGACTGATAGTTACGCTGCGCCACAATCATGTTCACCAGCTCTTTACTCAGATCGACGTTAGAAGACTCCAGCGCGCCTGCGGTCAGGGTACCGAGGTTACCGGTGCCTGCCAGGCCTACCAGCGGCTGACCAGAAGAAGCAGTGGATGACCAGACGTTGTTGCCTTCAGATTTCAGGCCTTCGGCGTTAGCGAAGTTCGCCAGAACGATCTGTCCCAGCACCTGGGTTTTTTCGTTGGAGTAGGTGCCCACTACCGTGCCGTCTTCATTGATCTGGTAGCTCACCAGATCGCCCGGCTTGTAACCATCCTGCGTTGGGTTGCCAAAGGTGTTGGCGCCGGTGTTCTGCTGCATGCTGCCGGTTAAGTCCAGCGTAAAAGTCTGGGCGTTAGAGCCGTTCAGCGCGCCCATAGAGATGGTCTGGTCGGTAGCAGAGGTCAACACGCCGTTGGCGTTAAAGCTCATGGTGAACGGCGTAGTGGTGGTGCCGCTGCTGGAGTCGATTGGATGCACGCTCCAGCTATTGTCCGCCGTTTTCACGAAATACAAATCGATGGTGTGCGCATTACCCAGCGAGTCAAAGGTGGTCATTGAAGACTTGGCGTTGAAGCTGGTGGCGTCGGTGCTATCGAAGTTCGCATCAACTTTGGTGCCGTCAGATGAGTTCAGGTTTGCAACCAGCGAACCCGTGGTGGTTGCGCTTGCGGTCATCTGCGTGGTCGGTACGCTGAGCGCTACCGGGTTAGCGCCGGTCTGCACGGTCGGCGGGGTGCCCGCTACCGGATAACCGGTCAGCTTCATGCCCTGCATGTTAACGATGTTGCGGTTCTCATCCAGCGTGAACTGGCCGTTACGGCTGTAGTAAATTGCGCCGCTGTCGTCCGCCATGCGGAAAAAACCCTGCTGGCTGATAGCCACATCAAGACCACGGCTGGTGGTGGTGGTGGTGCCGTCGTTAAAGTCCTGAATCACGCCCGCAACTTTTACGCCCATTCCCACTTTGGAACCGGCATACATATCAGCAAAAGAGACGGTGCTGGATTTAAAGCCCGCAGTCGCAGAGTTGGAAATGTTGTTGCCGATAACGTCGAGGTTACTGGAGGCCGCGTTTAAACCGCTGACCGCTTGTGAAAAGCCCATGTGTCACTCCTGAGTAAATTAGTGTCGAATCAGAGAATCTGACGAATTTTATCGAGCGTGGAAGTGCCCATCGTCCCGAGGTCGAGTATTGCCCCGCTGGAATCGGTGGTCACACCGTTCACTAAGGCGTAATTCAGTGGCTGCGCCACCAGTTGCTCCGTCCCGTTGCTGGCGGCAATGGTGACGTTATATTTGCCATCCGGTGCAGTGGTGCCATCCGTTAAGGTGCCATCCCACGCAAAGGTATGAACGCCAGCGGTCAGGCCGCCGAGATCGATCGTACGCATCACTTTGCCGCTGCCGTCGGTGATGGTGGCAGTCGTGGAGGTTGACGCACGCGTCAGCTCGACGCCAAACGGCGTGGTCTCGCCTTTCCCAGTCAGGATCTGGCTGCCCGGCACCATAACGCCATGGCCAATCAGGGTAGAAGCCTGTACCGACTGGTTGCTGTTGAGCTGACCAGAAATCGAACCCAGCGTGGTGTTCAGTTTTTCAATACCGCTCACGGTATTGATCTGCGCCAGCTGCGTGGTCAGTTCGTTGTTTTCCATTGGATTGGTGGGATCCTGGTTTTTTAACTGCGCCACCAGCAATGTCAAAAAGTTACTCTGTAGATCGGTTGCGCTGTTGCTGCCCGATGCGCCAGTGGTACTGGTCAATACACTGGGATCGATCCTTTCATTTACGCCAACGGCTAAGCCCATGGTTATTCTCCGTTATTGACCAATGGTCAGGGTTTTCATCATCATTGACTTGACGGTGTTCAGCACTTCAACGTTCGCCTGATAGCTGCGCGACGCCGCCATGCTGTTTACCGTCTCGCTGACCACGTCGACATTAGGCATCTTGACGTAGCCCTTGGCGTCCGCCAGCGGATTGCCCGGATCGAACACCAGCTTCGCCGGACTTTGATCCTCTACGACCTGCGCAACGCGCACGCCGCCGGTGGCCTGTCCCGGAGCAGCATCCACCTGGAATACCACCTGTTTGGCGACATAAGGCTGACCGTCAGGACCGGTAACGCTGTCGGCGTTAGCCAGGTTACTGGCGGCCACGTTTAAACGCTGTGACTGTGCAGCCATCGCCGAACCGGCGATATCAAAAATATTAAGCAGTGCCATCGGTTATTGTCCCTGCAGCACGTTCATCATGCCTTTAATCTGGCTACTGATAAGCGTGAGGTCGGTTTGGTATTTCAGGCTGTTATCTGCAAACTGCGTACGCTCACGGTCCATATCGACCGTGTTGCCATCCATCGACGGCTGATCGGGAATGCGATACAGCAGGTCCATTGATGGCGGCGTCGCGGTTTGCGCAGGAATGTGGCGTGCCGACGTCACCGCCAGCGACAGGCCAGAGCCCTGCGCCCGCCCTTTCTCCAGCGCGCGGTTAAGCTCGCTGGCAAAATCGATATCGCGGGCCTGGTAGCCTGGCGTATCAGCGTTAGCGATGTTGGATGCCAGGATTTCCTGACGCTGAGCCCGCAGATTGAGCGCTTCGGTGCCGAATTGCAGAGCTGCATCCAGTTTGTCGAGCATGCTTTCCTCCGGAAGTGAAATTTTGAGTTGTCAGCATAATCGGGCGCTGCAAAAGCTATCGCTGGAATAGCGCTAAAAAGCATCGCTATTTTTTGCCTTGAAAAGTTGCGCGCGCGGGTAGAATCAGCGCCATGAGTCAGGACGGGGATAAACATGATGCGGATAGTGACGTGGTGGCTGGGAATGATGCTGACCTTACTGGTAATGCCGGTACGGGCAGACGATCTTAGCGCTCAGCTTAACCAGTTCTTTAAAACGCGCGATCCGCTGCATGCCGCCGGAATGAATGTTGTGATACGTACCCCGGAGCAGCAGTGGCCCACCTGTACCACACCGCAGCTTAGCCTGCCGGGTAACAGTCGTTTATGGGGAAATATGAGCGTGGCGGCGACCTGCGACCGGGAGCGGCGTTTTCTGCAGGTGGAAGTACAGGTAACCGGCGACTATGTGGTCGCCAGTCGTCAAATTCCACGTGGTACCGCCTTAACGGCCGGGGACATCAGGATAAAGCAGGGCCGGCTTGATACCCTGCCCGCACGGGCGGTGCTGGATCCTCAACAAATAACAGAAGCCATCAGCGTACGTGATATTTCACCGGATCAGCCGTTAACGCTCTCAATGTTGCGTCAGGCCTGGCGCGTGAAGGCTGGTCAGCCAGTGATTGTTATCGCTCAGGGCGATGGTTTTAACATTAGTAGCGAAGGACGTGCGCTGAATAACGCCACGGCGATGCAGCGGGTTCGGGTGCGCATGGGGAATGGGCAAATAGTGAGTGGCAACGTCAGTGCAGATGGGAATATTCTTATATCTCTATAAACTGCTAAAGATGAGTGTTGAGTTGCCGATAGTGGGATCAACATACATTGTACTCTTTGCCTCTCAGGCTGCCCTAATGCCTGAACCTACTGGAGCCAGATCATGAGCATCGACAAAACTAAAGCTACGCAGCCTGTCAGCACTGTTCAGCCGCGTGAAACCAATGATAACAGCGGCGCTGCAAAGGTTCGTCAGACCTCCAGCCCGGCAACGCCAGCCAGCGCAGCGCAGGTTAGCCTGAGCGGCGCGCAGTCTCAGCTAATGACCTCGGACGGAAAAGATATTAATGCCGCCCGCGTTGAGCAACTGAAAACCGCCATTCGCAATGGCGAACTGAAAATGGATACCGGCAAAATCGCCGATGCCCTGATTCAGGAAGCGAAATCTTATTTACAGGATAAATAACCGCTATGAATAGCCTGATTACCGCGCTGGATAAAATGCAGGAAGTGCTTGGTTCGCTGAGCACAATAATGAAGGAAGAAAACGAGCAGCTCTCTGCCGGCCTCATTAACAGCAGCCTGCTACAGCGTATTACCGAGGATAAAAGTTCACTGCTGACCACGCTGAACTATCTTGACGGTATCCGGCGGGAATCAGAAAAGCAGTACCGTATTCAGGCGCCCTATCGCGCTCAGCCGGAGCTGGCTCGTCGCTGGCAGGCGATTGAGCAGCGCACCCGTCAGCTACGCGACAACAACACCCATAACGGGATGCTGTTAAATAAGCAGATGGATTATAACGATAAGGCGCTGGCACTGTTAAAACCGCATCAGACTCAGGCCTTTTACGGTCCGGATGGTCAGGCGACGTCAGGCGGCTTTAACTCGCGGCGGGTTTAAGGCCACCGCGCTTAACCCACCGGATTTGCTGCCGGCGGGTTTAAGGCCACCACGCTTAACCCATCGGATTTGCTGCCGGCGGGTTTTGTCTGTCCGTTATCAGGCTACCGAGCGGCGGGCGAAGTCTTTTGGCCGGAATCCTAACAGGCCCAGCACCACAAAATAAGCACCGCCGCCCACGGCGCAGATTGCCGCCAGACGGGCCAGACGATACGGCATGCCGCCCATATCCCACGCAGGCATCACCATCATCATGCCAATAAGCACGCCCGCCATCACCACTACCGCCAGAATCAGACGCAGTAAAAATCCTGTCCAGCCCGGCTGCGGCTGAAAAATTTGCTGCTTACGCAGTTGCCAGTAAAGCAGCGCACCGTTCAGACAGGCCCCCAGTCCAATAGAGAGCGCCAGCCCGGCATGTTTCAGTGGCCCGATAAAAGCCAGGTTCATCAGCTGTGTCATAATCAGCGTCACGATAGCGATTTTGACCGGCGTTTTAATGTCCTGACGTGAGTAGAAACCGGGCGCCAGCACCTTAACCACGATCAGTCCCATCAGTCCGACCGAATAGGCGATCAGCGCCCGCTGCGTCATGGCGGCGTCAAAAGCGGAAAATTTCCCATACTGAAACAGCGCCACGGTGAGCGGGCCGGAAAGGATCCCCAGCGCTACCGCGCTCGGCAGCGCCAGCAGGAAACAGAGACGCAGCCCCCAATCCATCAGGCGCGAATATTCCGCCTGATTGCCGCTGGCGAAGCTGCGCGACAGCGACGGCAGTAAAATCGTGCCTAACGCCACGCCCAGTACGCCGGAAGGGAACTCCATCAGACGGTCAGCATAGTACATCCAGGAGACAGAGCCAGAGACCAGAAAGGAGGCAAAAATGGTATTGATGATCAGTGAGATCTGGCTAACGGAAACCCCAAGAATAGCTGGACCCATTTGGCGCAGCACGCGCCAGACGCCCGCATCTTTGAAGTTCAGACGCGGCAGTACCAGCATGCCAATTTTCTTCAGGTGCGGCAGCTGATAGCCGAGCTGAAGCACGCCGCCGACCACCACTGCCCAGGCCAGCGCCAGCACCGGCGGGTTAAAATGGGGCGCGCCAAACAGCGCGAAGCCGATCATGCTGATATTTAACAGCGTGGGCGCAAAGGCCGGTACCGAAAAACGGTTCCAGGTATTCAGAATCGCCCCTACCAGCGAGGCGAGCGAAATCAGGAAAATATAGGGAAAAGTGATGCGCAGCAGGCTGCTGGTCAGCGCAAACTTATCGGCAGTATCGGCAAAGCCCGGCGCGGTGATCATAATCACCCACGGGGCGGCAATCATGCCCAGGAAGGTGATTAACGCCAGCGCCAGCGTTAACAGACCTGAGATATATGCGACGAAAACACGCGTTGCCTCTTCCCCCTGCTTGCTTTTATATTCCGCCAGGATCGGCACAAAAGCCTGAGAAAATGCGCCTTCGGCAAAAATACGGCGCAGCAAGTTGGGAAGTTTAAAGGCGACGAAAAAGGCATCGGTAGCCATCCCGGCGCCGAATACTCTTGCCACGATCGCATCGCGGGCAAAGCCCAGCACGCGGGAAAACAGCGTCATTGAGCTGACCGCTGCCAGGGATTTCAACAAATTCATGGTTAACTGCGCATCCTGAATATTCAATCCGGTTAACAGACAATAGCGGACCGACAGCGGTCGATCCGGCGGTTAGTCTACCGATACGCAGCGAAATAACCACAAAGGATTGTTACCGCAGGTTATTCCCGCTCAAGGTCGCGCCAGATTTTTTCCACGATACGCTGGGCTTTCAGCGCCTGCTCGCCACTGGTTTCCGGCATTGTCTGATTTTGCACGCAGGCGATAAAGTGGCGGGCCGCGCCATCGAAACCGCGTTGCACCTGAGTGGTTTGCCACGCGGGAACCGCTTCCGTTAGCGTTTGACCATTGCGCTCATGTCGCCATTCGCGCATCTCATCCAGCTGCCAGACGCCGCCATCAGCAATTGCCGAGACCGACTCGCGCTGCGTCCCGGCGCGCCGGTGCATACTGGTGGTGATCTGCGTATTGCCCACGCTAAAATGATGCTCGCCGTAGAGCATCTCTCCCGCTTCGGTGGTCTGAATATAGCCGTGACGCAAGGTGACTTTCCCTTCCGCCAGCCACAGCGCGGTATCCACCACGTGCAGATAATCATCCAGCAGCGTAAAACGCAGATCGTGCGGCCCGACGCTGTCGCTGCGGTGTTTCTCCATGCGGATGGAGGCGGGCTGCTGTAAGGCCGCTTTAAGCTGCTGATAGCGCGGGGCAAAGCGTCGGTTAAAGCCCACCATCAGCTTGCGCCCGCGTTTATGCGCCAGCTCCACCAGCGCCTCCGCCTCGCTCAGGGTTTCCGCCAGCGGTTTATCCACGCAGACGTCCACGCCCTGCTCCAGCAGCGTTCGCACCACCTGATAGTGACTGGCGGTGCTGCTGTGAACAAATACCGCATCACAGTCGGCGGCCAGCGCGTCAAGCTGCGAATAGCAGCGCATCCGCCAGCTGTCGCAAATTAGCTGCGCTTTCTGCTGGTTAGGCGAAAAGCCGCCCATCAGCGTCCAGCTGTCGGCATGCGCCAGCACCGGCAGCCAGGCTTTTTGCGCAATACCGCCTAATCCCACCACCCCAATCTTTACTGTCATCACAGACTCCCGCGCCGCAGTCTCTGGCGGTGCATAAAGTGAAAAATCGACGCTTAGCCACGCCGCTCCGGCGTCCACTCCTGACTGGTGAGCGCGGTCAGCACATGATCCTGCCAGCGGCCATTAATAAGCAGGTAATCTTTCGCATAGCCTTCTTTCTCAAACCCGAGCCGCGCCAGCAGATTACCGCTGCGCTGATTGTGCGGCATATAGTTCGCCATAATACGATGCATCCGCTGCTGCCGCTGCATATAGCGAATCGCCGCCTGCAGCGCTTCGAACATCATGCCCTGTCCCTGCCATTTTTCACCGAGCGAATAACCGAGATAGCAGGCGTGAAACGAGCCGCGCAACACGTTGCTAAAGTTAGCCACGCCGCGCACTTCCTTCTCTTCAGGATCCATCACGATAAAATAGAAGGCGCTGCCCTGTTTATGCATATCGGTAATCAACCCAAGACGCGCCTGCCAGCCAGAAGGATAGCAGTGGCTCTCATCACGGACCGGCTCCCAGGGTTTAAGGAAAGCGCGGTTTTCCGTGTAGTAATCAGCCAGTCGCCATGCATCGCGTTCATGAACAAGGCGGACCACCAACCGATCGGTGGTCAGACGCACTTTCGGTGCGGCGGAACGGTAGCCAAACATCTCTTCTCCTGAAAGCCATGGCTGATAAACAAAATTTATTGATGCCTGCCGCGCTAAAAATCAACGCAGCCCGATTATCGACAGCGACGCCGCTTCACGGCTCCGATTAGCGCCGGTAAAACCGCGTGGCGATAACGCCGCGGCAGGCATCATTACTCCACTGAAATTACAGCACATTTTGCCAAAGATCGATAAAAAAATATCATTCTGCACTTGCTGTTAAATTAAACAGTTAGCGCGCAAAATAATATCCCTAAAGAGTAATTATATTTAGCATCGCTAAGGAATCAGCATGGCTGGAGTTGCGCGCGCCCGACGTCTTGGTCGGGTTTTTCTGTTGGTAGATAACATGCTGGTGGTGCTGGGATTCTTTGTGGTGTTCCCGTTGATCTCAATCCGCTTCGTTGATCAGCTGGGCTGGGCGGCGATGATCGTCGGGATCGCGCTGGGTTTGCGCCAGCTGGTGCAGCAGGGACTGGGCGTATTTGGCGGCGCTATTGCCGATCGCTTCGGCGCCAAGCCAATGATTATCAGCGGCATGTTGCTGCGTGCGGCTGGTTTTGCTGCGATGGCGGTGGCACACGAGCCGTGGGTATTGTGGTTTTCCTGTCTGCTTTCCGGCATTGGCGGCACGCTGTTCGATCCGCCGCGTACCGCGCTGGTGGTGAAGCTGATTCGTCCCGAGGCGCGTGGCCGTTTCTTTTCGCTGTTGATGATGCAGGACAGCGCTGGCGCAGTGCTGGGTGCGCTGATTGGCAGCTGGCTGCTGGCGTGGGATTTCCGCCTGGTTTGCTGGGTGGGCGCGCTGGTTTTTGTCCTGGCCGCGCTGTTTAACGCGCTGCTGCTGCCAGCCTGGCGTATTTCTACCGTGCCGACCCCGCTGCGCGAAGGGCTGGGACGGGTGCTGAAAGATCGCCGTTTTTGCACCTATGTGCTGACCTTAACCGGCTATTACATTCTGGCGGTTCAGGTCATGCTGATGCTGCCGATTATGGTAAACCAGATTGCCGGAACTGCCAGTGCAGTCAAATGGATGTATGCCATTGAGGCTGCGCTGTCGCTGTCACTGCTTTATCCGATTGCCCGCTGGAGCGAAAAGCGCTTTCGTCTGGAGCATCGTTTAATGGCTGGTCTGCTGCTGATGACGCTGAGCCTGCTGCCGATTGGCCTGACTGATTCCTTACAGCAGCTGTTTATTTTGATCTGCCTGTTCTATATCGGCGCAATTATTGCCGAGCCGGCGCGTGAAACCCTGAGCGCGGAGCTGGCCAGCTCACGGGCACGCGGCAGCTATCTTGGCTTTAGTCGCCTGGGTCTGGCGCTGGGCGGCGCGCTGGGATATACCGGCGGCGGCTGGATATTTGATACCGGACGCGAGCTGGATTTGCCGGAGCTGCCGTGGCTGATGCTGGGCTGTACCGGTGCAATTACCCTGCTGGCGCTGTGGTGGCAATTTCAGCCGCGCGCCGCAGCGCCCGCTATATTGCGCGGCGGCTAACATGCCGTTGCGGTTTGCCCTTCCCGGGGATCTCTTCCATACTTTTTAAGCATATTCAAATAATTGCTGACGGCAGCCTGCTGTTGGCAATATGAGTAAGGAGAGATGCGGTGAAACTCTATATTTACGATCATTGTCCGTTTTGCGTTAAAGCACGCATGATTTTTGGCCTGAAAAATCTGCCGGTAGAACTGGTGATAATGCTTAACGATGATGAGGAGACACCAGTCCGTCTGATTGGTCAGAAAATGGCGCCGATTCTGCAAAAAGAGGATGGCAGCTGTATGCCGGAGAGCCTTGATATTGTGCGCTATGTCGATCAGCTGGATGGCGAACCATTACTGACCGGTAAAACCAATCCCGCAATTAACGACTGGCTGCGCAACATGGGTAGCTATGTGAATAAGCTGCTGCTGCCGCGCGTTGCTGAAGGCGCTTTTGCCGAGTTCGCCACGCCGCAGGCGCGCAGCTATTTCAAAAACAAAAAGGAAGCCAACATTGGCGACTTTGCTGAATTAAAACAGCATGCAGACGGGCTGATCAAAAAGATCTCTAACGATATGCGCGATCTCAATAAGCTGATCGTGAAGCCGAACGCCGTTAATGGCGAACTGAGCCTGGATGATATTAACCTGTTTCCTCTGCTGCGTTCGCTGACGCTGATAGCGGGTATTAACTGGCCCAGCCGGGTCGCGGAGTATCGCGATAATATGGCGAAGCAAACGCAGGTCAATTTGTTAAGTTCGGTTGCGGGTTAATTTTTTAAGGGCAGCGTTTCGCCGCCTGCTGTCCTTCTTCCCGCGTTTTACCTTTCTTTTCCTGTTTTCCTGGTGACTCACGACGGTGATTGCGGCAAGCTTAGCCTCCTGAAAAGGAGACTTTCTCCGCATTACTTTCGAGGATTGTCATGAACAAGGCGTTTTTGGCGCTCTGCGCCCTTGTGCTGGCCGGTCTGTTGACCGCCTGTAATCAGCTAACCCAGTACACAATTTCCGAGCAGGAGATCAATCAGGCCCTGCAGAAACATAATAATTATCAGAAAGACATTGGCGTGTCCGGGCTGGTTAATGCCCATATCGTGCTGAATAACCTCAGCAGTCAGATTGGCCGCGAGGAAGCCGGTAAGGTGACGCTCTCCGGCAATGCGAAAGTGAATATCACTTCGCTGCTGGGGCCGCAGCAGGCGGATATGCAGCTGAAGATGAAAGCTCAGCCGTTCTTCGATAAACAAAAAGGCGCGATTTTTCTGAAGGATCTGGAGATCGTGGAAGCCAATGTGCAGCCGGAAAAAATGCAGCCGATCCTGCATACCCTCACGCCCTATCTTAACCAGTCGCTGAAAAGCTATTTCGATCGCGAACCGGCTTATATCCTGAGCGAAGATCGCAGCAAAGCGGAAGCGATGGCGAAAAAACTGGCGAAAGGAATTGAGGTAAAACCGGGTGAGCTGGTGATCCCTTTTATCGACTGACCACAGCCGCCCGCGCTGTTTTCTGCGGCGCGGGCTATTTACCTTTAATCGCTTTGCGATTCCAGGCTATCCGGGCGTGACAGGCTGCGCTCCTCCCGCAAGGCAGCGGAGGCGCTGGCGCTATTTGCACCACTTCTCCTGTTTCTCCAGACTTTTTTCGCGCGGCCGACATAAAGCAAGTGCAATCGGTTGCCTTTATCCTTATGCTTGATACCCGGCTAAAAACTGCCTTGATTTCCCACCGCCGGAGCCTAATTCATGACTGCACAACCTCAGCAACTGATCATTCGCCGCCCTGACGACTGGCATATCCATCTGCGTGACGATGAGATGCTGCGCGCCGTATTGCCTTTTACCAGCGCCGTGTGCGGCCGTGCCATTGTGATGCCTAATCTGGTGCCGCCCGTCACCAGCGTGGAGGCGGCAAGCGCCTATCGCGCACGTATTCTGGCCGCGTTGCCGGAAGGACATACTTTCCAGCCGTTAATAACCTGCTATCTTACCGATTCGCTTCAGCCTGATGAGGTGGAAAAAGGCTTTCAGGCCGGAGTTTTTACCGCAGCCAAGCTTTATCCCGCTCACGCCACCACCAACTCCAGTCATGGCGTAACCAGTATTGACGCCATCGCCACGGTGCTGGAGCGTATGCAGCGCATCGGCATGCCGCTGCTGATTCATGGCGAAGTGACCGATGCGCATATCGATATTTTCGATCGTGAGGCACGCTTTATCGAAACGGTTATGGAGCCGCTGCGTCAGCGCTACCCTGAACTGAAAGTGGTGTTTGAACATATCACCACCAAAGAAGCCGCACAGTATGTCGAGGCGGGCAATGATCTGCTGGCTGCGACAATCACGCCACAGCATCTGATGTTTAACCGTAACCATATGCTGGTGGGCGGTGTGCGCCCGCATCTCTATTGCCTGCCGATCCTGAAGCGCAATGTCCATCAGGAGGCGCTGCGCAAGGTAATTGCCAGCGGTAACCATCGCTTCTTCCTCGGCACCGATACCGCGCCGCATTTACGTCATCGTAAAGAGGCCAGCTGTGGCTGCGCCGGGGTGTTTAATGCGCCGACCGCGCTCCCCGCTTACGCTACGGTTTTTGAAGAGATGGGTGCGCTACAGCATTTTGAAGCCTTCTGTTCAGAAAACGGCCCAAACTTTTACGGTCTGCCGCTGAATGAAGGAACGATTCGCCTGGTGCGTGAACCCTGGACTGTCGACGAAAGCATTGCGGCGGCGGGCGATACGCTGGTGCCTTTCCTCGCCGGTGAAACCCTGAACTGGCGCATTGCCTGATGATCCCCTGCGGCTGATGTTTTGCCATCAGCCGCTTCTGTAATTCTCTCCATTTTTTCATCGACATCCTGCTCGCTTTTCGTTGCTTTGCTGCCGCATTAACTGTATAAATAGCCAGTACTCACAGCGGAGGCAGATATGCGTGTTGAAGTAACCATAGCGAAAACCACTCAGCTCCCTGCCGGCGCTATCGATGCGCTGACGCAGGAACTGTCAAAACGAATCGATAAAGAATTTCCGGAAATGGCCAACCATATTTCGGTGCGCTACGCCAGCGCGAATAACCTGACCGTGATGGGCAGTGGTAAAGATGCCAAAGATCGTGTGACCGAGATCCTGCAGGAAACCTGGGAGAGCGCCGACGACTGGTTTATCACTGACTAGCTTTCTTTTTGTGCCGTTGTTTGCCGGATATCGCCATCCGGCTTTTTTTTATCTTTACCGCCTCGCCGCCCTCCCAACGCGGTTATAGACTGTTGTAAGCCGATGACATATTCTGGCGTCCGTCATGACTTACAGGAGGTGTTAACCATGACCGCTGATAAACCTGAAGAGGCGATGACCTTTGGTGAACTGCTGGCGTTAATTGGTGAACAGCAGCGTCGTCTTACCGTGTTGGAAAACGCATTTTCCTATCTTGCCTTTTGTCTGGACGATAAATCTAATCAGTTATTGATTCATAGCCTGCGACTGGAAGCGCAAAACCAAAATCATGATGAGGGAATGCAGCAGCATTTTGCTCGTCTTGCGGCTGAGCTGGAAAAACGTCACGCCCCGGTTAAAATTCAACCCGATACCACTCTTTGATTTTTATAAACTCCTGCATTATGCAGGAGTTCTTTTCCTGCTAAGAATAATCAGAATTCTGTTCAAATATTATTCTCCGTAGATTAATTACGCTATTCGAGCATTTTTCGTGCCGCTTAAATCTGTAACACTGTTATAATCACTCTGCTCTGTGAAAAAAAGCCGCATTGAAACCTCAAATAATCACTTCGTTCTACGAGTAATAAGGGGGTTATAATGGACAGTAATAAAGAGATTATTCAGACACATCCCCTCGTTGGATGGGATATCAGTACCGTGGACTCGTATGATGCGATGATGATTCGTCTGCATTCGCTTTCATCTAATGAGCAACAGCCTGATGAAGCCGACGTAGGGCCGACTTACTGGCTGACTACGGACGTTGCCAGACAGTTTATCTCCATTCTGGAAGCAGGTATCGCTAAAATAGAAGCCAGCGAAATCCTTGCCCGAGACTACAAAAAGCATTAACCAGTAACGTTGGTTAACCAGGCACCCTGCGGGGTGCCTTTTTATTATCTGCACGCTTTTGCTATGCTGCTAAGCCTTCGCAGCATCAGGAGAAGTTGGCTAATGGTTTATGATCTTATCGTTATCGGTAGTGGTTCCGTCGGGGCCGCCGCAGGCTGGTACGCGACGCGTGCCGGGCTTAAGGTGCTGATGATTGACAGCGCGCACCCGCCCCATCAGGAAGGCAGCCACCACGGCGCAACGCGTCTGATTCGTCACGCCTATGGCGAGGGCGCTCGCTATGTTCCACTGGTTTTGCGCGCTCAGCAATTGTGGGATGAACTGGAGCAACAGAGCGGTGAACAGATTATGCACCGCAGCGGCATCATCAACCTTTCTCCTGCCGACTCGCCGTTTATTAACAACGTAACAGAAAGCGCACGCCAGTTTCAGCTGGAGATTGAGGTTTTATCGCCAGAGCAGATACGCCAACGCTGGCCAGAAATTGCGGTACCGGAAGGCTACACGGGCGTTTTTGAACCGCGCTCCGGCTATCTGAAATCAGAGGTGGCGATTCGCAGCTGGATTCGCCTGGCGCGCGAAGCGGGCTGCGCTCAGCTGTTTAACTGTGCGGTATCCGCCATTGCCCGCGAAGATGAGCTGCAGCGCGTGACCACGGCTGATGGCGACTACTATGGACGCAAGCTGTTACTCAGCGTCGGCACCGCCGTTAAGCAGTTCTGCCCTGATATACCGGTTACGCCAGTACGCAAAGTGTTTGCCTGGTATCAGGCCGACGGGCGCTACAGCGAAAATAATAAGTTTCCCGGCTTCACCGTGGAAATGGCCGATGGCAGCCAGTATTACGGCTTTCCCGCAGATAATAACGCGCTAAAAATAGGCCGACATGACGGTGGTCAGCCAATGCAGAACGCACAGGATCGCAAACCTTTTGGCGCTTATGCCAGCGATGGCAATGAGGTTTTTAATTTCCTCCGCCGCTTTCTGCCCGGCGTAGGGGTTTGTTTGCACGGCGCCGCCTGCGCTTATGATAATTCTCCCGACGAGGATTTTATTATCGATACGCTGCCGGAAGATAATAATCGCATGATAATAACCGGACTCAGCGGTCACGGTTTTAAATTCGCCAGCGTATTAGGTGAAATAGCCAGCGCCTTTGCCAGCAATAAATCATGTAAATTTGATTTATCGCCATTTTCTTTGTCCCGTTTTAAATAAAACAATAAAGGCACAATAAAATTGTGCCTTATTATTTCTGCGATAATTATTATCGTTTTGATTGTTTAATATTACCCGTTCGGCTTTGCCGCTAATTATTGCGTCGCCCTGTGCTCTTTTTGGCGACGCAGCTTGAGTTTTTTCACCAGTTTTACCGCTTCTGCTTCTGAACCCACCGCCGGTGCTGAACCATGCAGCGGCTTACGCGCCGTTTCGCGCATAAAGAACACGGTAATCAAGCCGATAACGCCCGCTCCCATCAGGTAATAAGCTGGCATCAGCAGATTCTGGAATTTATCCACAAGCCAGGCGGTCATCAACGGCGTGGTGCCGCCAAACAGCGATACGGAGATATTAAAACCGATAGCCAGCGCACTATAGCGCACATCGGTGGCAAACAGCGCTGGCAGCGCCGACGGCATGGTGCCGCTAAAGCAGCTATGCAGCACGCCAAAGATCATCAGGCCAATGAAAACAAATACCAGGTTGCCGGTCGCCACCAGCATCAGGCAGGGAATGGAGAATACCAGCAGCCCCACCGCGCCCAGCGCAATCACCGGACGACGTCCCAGGCGATCGTTCCAGTGTCCCCAGAACAGCGTGAGCGGCATCATAACAAACATCACCACCAGCACCAGCATCAGGCCGCTTAGCTCGCTCAGACCCAGCACGCCGGTGAGATAGCTGGGCATATAAGAGGTCAGCATATAGTTGGAGACATTAAACAGTAGTACCAGACCAATACACTTCAGCATCTGTGCCCGATATTTACGCAGCATTTGCCACAGAGTTAGCCGCGGTTTGCTGTGTTCCAGCGCTTCCTGTTTTTCCATATGCTTCTGAAACGCCGGTGTCTCTTCCAGCTTCAGACGAATATAAAGGCCAAACAGTCCCAGCGGTGCAGCAATGAAGAAAGGAATACGCCAGCCCCAGCTAAGTAGCTGATCGGCAGAGAGCAGCGCCGTCAGTGCGGTGACCAGCCCCGCGCCCAACAGATACCCGCCCAGCGTGCCGAATTCCAGCCAGCTCCCCATAAAACCGCGACGTTTGTCGGTTGAGTATTCAGCGATAAAGGTCGCCGCGCCGCCATATTCACCGCCAGTGGAAAAGCCCTGTACCAGCCGCGCCAGCAGCAGCAGTAACGGTGCAGCAATACCGATGCTGTTATAGCCGGGGATCAGTCCAATACAAAAGGTCCCGATTGCCATCATGATCATGGTGATGGCCAGCACTTTTTGCCGACCGATACGATCGCCCAGCGGGCCGAAAAAGAGCCCGCCAATGGGACGTACCAGAAACGCGGCGGCGAAAGCGCCAAAGGTGGCAATCAACTGTGCAGCCGGACTGCCGCCGGGGAAGAACACTTTACCAATGGTAACGGCCAGATAGCTGTATACGCCAAAGTCAAACCACTCCATGGCGTTGCCGAGCGCGGCTGCACCCACAGCGCGTTTCAGCATAGCCTTATCGACAATGGTAATATCATCGACGGTAAGTTCTTTTTGGCCTTTTTTCTGCCAGAAATGTTTTTTAGATGAGCCTGTAGCGACGTTCATATCGTTTCCTCACGGATTACGCGATGACGGTAGGCAGCACCATAGCTTTCATAGCCAGCAGCGGCTGATGGTAAGGAAAGCTATAACGCAGCATGAATACGCTCAACAGAATGAGATCTGCATCACGTTTATTGACACAGATTTACTTTATCGATTGTAAAGGCAAAATGCAAATTTGATGAAATATTAGGCTATCCACAGCGTTTAAGCTGGTACGGAATCTCATCCTTTCGCCAGATAATAGTTTTTATAACCATAAAAACCGAACGAGATTTTCAGCTCAGCGTCGTATGGAAACGGCAACACCAGGTTACCGGCCAGATATTATAAAAAAGTTAATTTTTATCTTCACGCTCTGCACGGGCACCTGTCAAACGCCGCTGCCGCATTGACAAAAACTGACTAAACGCCAACAAAAGTCGATATTTGATTCAAATTTATTGAAATTATTATTCTTAACAGCCGCATTTTTTTCATGGCTATTATATGGCTGACCGAAAGGCTGACTTACACATTATTTTGCTAACGTTATGCTTGTTTTAGCGCCAGAATGCTTCCTCGCTCTCTCGCTGTAAAATATTACTTTGCTAATACCAGCGGCTTTTCAGGCGATAAAACTGATAATAACCACCTTTAAACAATCAATTAATTTGAGATAAATTAAAAAAGCAGAGTGGCTAGCGGTTTTTTGTTGATTTTCTGTTTCAGCTTGTACAGTCTCATGTCAAAACATTGAGCAGAGATATGGCGATGGGATGGAAAAATAGCGGCGACGGATATGGTCATTTTAGCTTATTGCTCCACTGGCTGGTGGCGCTGGCCGTGTACGGTATGTTCGCGCTGGGTTTGTGGATGGTTTCGCTGGGCTATTACGACACCTGGTATCATAAGGCGCCGGAGTTGCATAAAAGCATCGGCATGGTGCTGTTTGCCGTCATGATTTTACGGGTAATCTGGCGCTTTGTTTCTCCGCCCCCTGCTCCGCTCGCCAGCTACTCTCCGCTGGTGCGCTATTCCGCCGTGGCGGTCCACCTGCTGCTCTATTTATTGCTTTTTGCCATTTTTATCAGCGGCTATCTGATATCAACCGCAGAAGGCAAACCCATCGACGTCTTCGGCGTGTTGCCTGTTCCGGCTACTTTTAGCGGCTACGGTGCGCAGGCCGATCTGGCGGGCGATATTCACCTGTGGCTGGCCTGGCTGGTAGTGATTATGTCACTGCTGCACGGACTGGCTGCATTAAAGCATCACTTTATCGATCGCGATATTACCCTGAAACGTATGCTGGGCTACCGCATCACTTCATCTGTTAAAACGGAGAAATAATATGTTGAAAAAAACGCTTTGCGCGTTGACCGCAGCCACGTTGTTGCTGGGTGCTCAGGCTGCTACCGCAGCGGAATATAAAATTGATAAAGAGGGGCAGCACGCCTTTATTCAGTTCCGCATTAAGCATTTAGGCTACAGCTGGCTGTACGGCACCTTTAAAGATTTTGACGGCGGCTTTACCTTTGATGAGAAAAACCCGGCGGCCGATAAAGTTAACGTAACGATTAATACCAGCAGCGTTGATACCAACCATGCCGAACGTGATAAGCATCTGCGCAGCGCCGATTTTCTCAACGTCAGCAAATTCCCGCAGGCAACCTTTGTTTCTACCGGCGTGAAAAAGGATGGCGACGAACTGGATATTACCGGCAATCTGACGCTGAACGGCGTAACCAAACCGATTACGCTGGAAGCGAAACTGCTGGGCCAGGGGGACGATCCCTGGGGCGGCTACCGGGCTGGCTTTGAGGCGGAAGGCAAACTGGCGCTGAAGGATTTTAATATCACTAAAGACCTTGGTCCGGCCTCGCAGGAGGTTGAGCTGATCATCTCTGTGGAAGGCGTACGCCAGAAGTAGACCATACAGACTCTAAAAGGCTAACGCTAAACTCAAGGCGCGGGGTGTCCCGGGACACCCCGCGCGGGCGCATATTAGACCTTTGCGATCTCCCCCGAGCAGTTTTTTGCAATTTCCCTGACCGCGAGTGTTTTCCCTTCCCCCAGGCAGCTGTTATTTTTTATCGATCGGTGCCGGGATCGTCAGCGTGGCGGTTAACAGGCCGCGCGATTTATTAAAGATCTTGTTGCTGGTTTCACGTCCGGCGCGACGAGCGCGCTGCTCTTCCGGCGGCAAGGCTGCCTCTTCCATGCACATCGGGCTGCAGCAATGCTGAAACTTCTCGGCGCAGGACGGGCACTGAATGAACAGCAGATGGCAACCATCGTTCACGCAGTTAACGTGCGTATCGCACGGCGCGCCGCACTGATGGCAATGAGCAATCACATCATCTGAAATGCGTTCGCCCATGCGTTCGTCAAAGACAAAGTTTTTGCCTTTGAAACGCACCGGCAGGCCCTGCTCGCGCGCACGGCGAGCATATTCAATAATGCCGCCTTCAACGTGATAAACCTGCCCGAAACCGTTATGCAGCATCCAGGCGCTGGCTTTTTCACAGCGGATCCCGCCGGTGCAGTACATAACAATCTTTTTGTCTTTCTTATCCTGCAACATCTCCACTGCCATCGGCAGTTGATCGCGGAAAGTATCGGCAGGAATTTCCAGCGCCTTGTCAAAATGCCCCACTTCATATTCATAGTGGTTGCGCATATCAACAAACACTGCATCCGGATCATCCAGCATGGCGTTGACTTCATCCGCTTTCAGATACGCGCCCACCTGACTGGCATCGAAACTTTCATCCTCAATGCCGTCAGCGACGATGCGATCGCGCACCTTCAGCCGCAGCACCCAGAACGATTTGCCGTCATCATCCAGCGCGATATTCATGCGCATATTATTCAGTGCTGGATCAAAGCCGTACAGCGTTTCCTGCATGCGCGCATAGAGGCTGGCCGGCACGCTGACCTGCGCGTTAATCCCTTCATGGGCCACGTAGATACGTCCAAAAACTTTCAGCTCGGTCAGTGCAAGATAAAGCGCATCACGAAAAGCTTTGGGATCGGCGATATGAAAATATTTATAAAAAGAGACTGTGGTGCGCGGCTCGGTTTCGGCCAGCATGCGCGCTTTCAGCTCTTTGTTTGAAACAAGGTTATGTAACACTGGCATGGTGTTCTTTCCCGGTAGTGAGCTCTTTTTTGCGGGCGACATCATACCTGATTTAACAGTGAAGCAAAGCTTTGCAGCATTTTTTCCACATTTGACGATCTCTTCTTACCGCACATACTGACAATTACCCGCTCTGCCAATTGAATTAAGCCGTGTTATATCATTAGCGACCTTACTATCACTCAGGTGATAACAGATGGAGAAAAACATGAGTCAGCTTTTTACGCCGTTGCAGTTGGGCAAATTATCGCTCAGCAATCGTATTATCATCGCGCCGATGTGTCAGTATTCGGCAGAACAGGGCAAAGCGACGCCCTGGCATCGCATTCATCTGGGACATTTATCCCTCTCCGGCGCTGGACTGCTGATTATCGAAGCCACCGCCATTGAGCCTGCCGGGCGCATTACGCCGCAGGATCTCGGCCTGTGGGATGATGAAACGGAGCAGGCGCTGGCGGAAACCATCAATGATGTAAAACGCTACGCAACCATGCCGCTGGGGATCCAGTTGGGCCATGCCGGACGCAAAGCCTCCTGCGACGTACCCTGGCGTGGCGGCGGCTTTTTAACGCCGCAGCAGGGCGGCTGGCAGACCTCCGCTCCTTCAGCGCTGCCCTACAGCGAAAAAGACGGCACCCCGCTGGCGCTGACCAAAGAACGTATCGCCGAAATCAAACAGGCCTTTATCGACAGTGCCATCCGCGCCGATCGGCTGGGCTTTGAGCTGGTGGAAATCCATGCCGCGCATGGTTATCTGCTGCATCAGTTCCTTTCACCTTTATCCAACCAGCGTGACGATGAATATGGCGGTTCACTGGAAAATCGCATGCGTCTGGTGCTGGAAATTTTTGATGAGGTGCGCCGTGTCTTCCCACGTGATAAGGCGGTTGGCGTGCGTATTTCCGCCTCTGACTGGGTAGAAGGCGGCTGGGATGAGGCGCAATCCATCGCGCTAAGCAAGGCGCTGGAAGCTGCCGGCTGCGACTATATTCATGTCTCCAGCGGCGGTTTGTCGCCCCAGCAGCAGATCAGCGTTGGCCCGAACTATCAGGTGCCTTTCGCCGCAGGGATTAAAGCAGCCCTGACCACCATGCCGGTGATTGCCGTAGGATTGATTACCGAACCTCAGCAGGCGGAAGCGGTGCTGGTCAACGGTGAAGCCGATGCTATCGCCCTGGCCCGCGCCATGCTTTACGATCCGCGCTGGCCGTGGCACGCCGCCGCCGAACTGGGCGAAAAAGTGCAGGCGCCGCCACAATACTGGCGCTGCGAGCCGCACGAAGTGAAAGGTTTGTTTGATTTTTAAACGCTATCCGGCAGTGCAGTGATTGTGCTGCCGGACATCTGGCTGACATCCCGGTTTCAGCAATAAGTAAAAAAGTGGCACAATACACCCTTCAAATTGGACACTGCGGCGTTTTTTACCTGCTGCAACGAATAACTGGAAGAACATGACTCAGTTGCCTCAATTTTCACGCGATCTGCTTCATCCGCGTTACTGGTTCCTCTGGCTTGGTATTGGCCTGCTTTATCTGGTGGTATTGTTGCCCTACCCGGTGCTTTACCATCTCGGTTGTGGTTTAGGTCGTCTTTCGATGCGCGTGATGAAACGACGCGCGGCGATCGCCCAACGCAATATTGAGCTCTGCTTTCCTCAAATGCCGCCCGCCGAGCGCGATGCGCTGCTGAAGCGCAATTTTGAGTCGGTCGGCATGGGTTTTCTGGAGACCGGCATCGCCTGGTTCTGGCCGGACTGGCGGGTGCGGAAATGGTTTACCGGTATCGGTGATGAGCATATTCAGCAGGCAAAGCGCGAGCAGAAAGGCATTCTGCTGATCGGGATGCATTTTCTTTCCCTGGAGCTGGGCGCACGCATGTTCGGCTTGCTGAACCCCGGCATCGGCGTTTATCGTCCTAATGACAATCCGGTGATCGACTGGCTGCAAACCTGGGGCCGCATGCGCTCGAATAAGAGCATGATCGATCGTAAGGATCTCAAAGGCATGATCCGCGCGCTGAAGGCGGGCGAGATCATCTGGTATGCGCCCGATCACGATTACGGCCCGAAAAGCAGCGTCTT
Organism: Pantoea alhagi; assembly: GCF_002101395.1. Classification (NCBI taxonomy): domain Bacteria; kingdom Pseudomonadati; phylum Pseudomonadota; class Gammaproteobacteria; order Enterobacterales; family Erwiniaceae; genus Pantoea; species Pantoea alhagi. The sequence continues at coordinate 4,176,066 of NZ_CP019706.1, forward strand.
TGTGCCCTTTTTCGCCGTGCCGGATGCTGCCTCGACCAAAGGCAGCTATATGCTGATCCGCACCGCGAAGCCCGCCGTGATCCCTTTCCTGCCGCGTCGTCTGCCGCACGGTAAAGGTTATGAGCTGATCGTCTTGCCTGACGTGAAAGATGTGCCGACCGATAACGAGGAAGCCACCGCAAGGCGGATGAATCAGATCGTTGAAGAAGCGGTACTGATGGCCCCGGAGCAGTATATGTGGCTGCACCGTCGTTTTAAAACGCGTCCGCCTGGCAAAGAGAAACTTTACTAACCCCTTCTTTTCCCTTTCGTTCCACTACGGAGCGAAAGGGTCTGATTTCCGCCCATCCAGACAGTTTTTTTAAAGCTGATGCTATGAGTGCTGAAACTTCGTCTATTCTTTCCTGAAACCATCCTTGAGGAGATTAGGAGAGACTAATGAGCATGTTTAGCACACTGGAAGAAGCTATCGATAGCGCCCGTGAAGAGTTCCTGGCGAATAACCCAGAGCTGGATGAAGATGAGGTTTCAGTAGGGCAATTCAATCTGCAAAAATATGTGATGCAGGATGGCGAAATTATGTGGCAGGCGGAGTTTCTCGCTGATGAAAGCGATGACGGCGAGTTGCTGCCTCTCCGCACCGGTGAAGCTGCGCAGGCTATTTTCGAGGGTGACTTCGATGAGGTGGAGCTGCGCCAGGAATGGATGCCGGAAAACACGCTGCACGAATGGGACGAAGGTGAATTCCAGCTGGAAGCGCCGCTGGATACCGAAGAAGGCGAAGCGGTAGCCCAGGAGTGGGAAGACAGCGGCAGCAATAACGAATCAGACCGCTGGTAACCCTGTTTTTATTCATAAGGCCCGTGCTGTGCATCGACCGGTAACAGCAGCGTATCCAGCAGGGCCGACAGCGGCACGTCGAGAATGGTGAGAAAACGCCACGGCGTGTCGCGCACATCCCACTGTACGCCAGGATAATATTGATTACCGTGCCCCTGTCCGGGTACGGTGCGGCTGATAATGCTGCCGCAGCCGGTTAACAGCAATACCAGCGTCAGCAGGGCTGCGCTACGTAATCCTTTTTTCAATCTTTTACCTCTCTTTTAGTCAGCCTGATATTGGCTGTCCGGCGTTTGTCCGCCCTCTGTTTAAAAATAGCCTACTGCCAGCCGGGAATAAAAAAGCGGCCCGAAGGCCGCTCTTGCAACATGCTAATGGCACTATGGCTGCGCTGGCCCGCGAAACAGGCCAGGCACCGGCTTATTTCGCAGGCGTTAGCGCCAGCGGATTCAGCTGCAGCGTACGGTAGTAGTCCTGCCACTCACGGTACTTTTCTGCATCCTGCCACAGACGATAGTGCAGGCGCGCCAGCGTTACCGGATCGCTAATCAGCGCCAGACGCTCATCGCGGTTCAGCTTCGACGGCGCATCGCTTAAGGCATGCTCTACCCGACGGTCGCGCGCATAGTCCAGCAGATCGCTTTTCAGGTGACGCGAGGTCGCCAGCGCGGTGGCCAGGGCGTTAAACGACGGATGGAACAGCGCATGCATAAAGCCCTGCTTCAGCGCACGTTCGCGGTTCAGCTGCAGATAGGTATCGGTATCCACCAGCTCTTTCGGCGGCGCATACTCTTCCGGGATCAGGAACAGCTTGGCGCGGCGGGTCGCCAGCCCATTGCTGGCGCGGCTGGAAATTACCGACACAAACGGCGACAGGATCAGCGAGAACACAATCGGTGACAGCCACCAGAGGAAGTTCAGATCCAGCCAGCCCATGCCCACCGCCCAGACGATACCCAGCAGCATCTGTGAACCATGACGCCGGAACGCTTCGCTCCAGGGCGTAGCATCGTCGTCACGCTGCGGTGAGTTCCACACTACTTCCCAACCCAGGAAGGCGCTGACCACAAATACCGTATGGAACAGCATACGCACCGGCGCCAGTAACACCGAGAACAGCATTTCCAGCAGCATTGAGGCCAGCAGACGCAGCGCGCCGCCATAGCCTTTCGCGCCTTTAAACCAGATCAGCACTACGCTCAACAGCTTCGGCAGGAACAGCAGCACCAGCGTGGTAGAGAACAGCGCAATAGCCAGCTCCGGACGCCACTGCGGCCACACCGGGAAGAGCTGGCGCGGTTGCAGGAAGTACTGCGGCTCCATCAGTGTATGCACCACCTGCAAGGCAGTGGAGAGCGCGAGGAACAGGAACCACAACGGCGCAGAAAGATAAGACATCACGCCGGTGAGGAACACCGCGCGGTGCACCGGGTGCATGCCTTTAACCAGGAACAGCCTGAAGTTCATCAGGTTGCCGTGACACCAGCGACGGTCACGCTTCAGCTCATCCAGCAGGTTAGGCGGCAGCTCTTCATACGAGCCGGGCAGATCGTAGGCAATCCACACGCCCCAGCCGGCGCGACGCATTAGCGCAGCCTCGACAAAGTCATGGGAGAGGATCGACCCGGCAAACGAGCCTTCGCCCGGCAGCGGTGCCAGCGCACAGTGCTCGATAAAGGGCTTCACGCGGATAATGGCGTTATGCCCCCAATAGTGCGACTCGCCCAGCTGCCAGAAGTGCAGTCCGGCGGTAAACAACGGCCCGTAAACGCGCGTGGCAAACTGCTGGCAACGCGCATAGAGCGTATCCATCCCGGATGCCTTTGGTGAAGACTGGATAATACCGGCATTCGGGTTCGCTTCCATCATGCGTACCAGACCGGTCAGACATTCACCGCTCATTACGCTATCCGCATCCAGCACCACCATATAGCTGTACTGGCTGCCCCAGCGGCGGCAGAAGTCATCGATGTTGCCGCTTTTACGCTTCACGCGGCGGCGGCGGCGGCGATAAAAGATCTTCCCTGCCCCGCCCACGTCACGAACCAGCTCCATCCAGGCTTTCTGTTCCGCCACGGCGATATCTGCATCATAGCTGTCGCTAAGAATATAGACGTCAAAATGCTGACTCTCTCCGCTGCGCACTACCGATTCCCAGGTGGCGCGCAAACCGGCAAAGACGCGTTCCACATCTTCGTTACAGATCGGCATAATCAACGCGGTGCGATGAGTGGGATCGATCGGCTCATTGCCGGTAAGCGTATACGAGATACTGTACTTATCGCGGCCAATCAGCAGCTGCAGAAAGCCCATCAGCGCCGTCCAGAAACCGGCAGAGACCCAACAGAACAGAATGGCGAACAGGAACAGAATCCCGGTCTGCAACACATAAGGCAGCAGTTGCAGCAGCGATTGCTGCCAGTTCTGGTTGAGCATATCCATTGGGTCGATCAGCGCCCAGCCCTGGTAAGGCAGAATGGTCTTCATATACCAGGTGGCGATCACCGTCTGGAAAATCGTCAGGATCAACAGAATATAACGACGAATTGAGCCGACATGACGCCATTTATCTTCCTGGCGCTGTTCTTCCGCCGAGGCGTAGCGCGGGGTGGATTTACGTCCGCGCAGCGAATCCCAGGCGCGCGCCAGCGGGTTAGTCCGCCAGGCTTCCGGGAACATCAGCGAACGCTTTACCGGCGGCATCGCCTTCAGCGTGGTGCGTCCGAGATAATCCTCGCTGAACTGTTTGCCCTCATCCAGCGAGTCCGGCCAGCTCATTTCAATACGTGACTTTACCGAGCTCAGCGGCGCGTCATCGGCACGCGCTTCGGCTGGGCCATTCTCGCCCAGCTGCTGATGCAGTTTGCTGTAAACCTCACCGCCCGCCTCCGGGGCGGGCAGATTTGACGCCAGCGCCGCTTTGCCGTCCGGCGGCAGCGGCAGCGCGTCGATATAGTCAGCGGGAGTTAGGATTGATTTATTCATTGGCAGGCAACTGATAGCTCCATGTTTCCGTCAGCGTTTTATCACCGTTAACCAGTGCGGCACGCATTTCGGTCGGCTGCTTATTGTCTTTAACGCGAATGCGCAGCATTAAACGCCAGCCTTTGTTTACCGGGTTATAGCGCACGCTCTGTTCAACAATCTCACCGTTATTGCCGATGCTAACCTGAGGCGTAACCGGCGTGTTATCCGGCAGCGCGCTCATATCCTGACCGACAAAGTCCACCACAAAAGCGAGGGTGCCGTCTGGCTGGCGCACCAGGTTTGACTGTTTTACATCGCCGGTAGAACGCAGCGTATTTTTCACCCATGCGGTATCCGGCGAATGCAGCTGGTCTTCATCACGGGTAAAGTGCAAACGATATTTAAAGTTCATTTCCTTGCCCGGCTCCGGCAGATTCTCCGGCGTCCAGAAGGCAACGATATTATCGTTGGTTTCATCTGCTGTCGGGATCTCAACCAGCTCTACGCGACCTTTACCCCAGTCGCCCTGCGGCTCAATCCAGCCGCTTGGGCGCAGATCGTAACGATCGTCGAGATCCTGATACTGATTGAACTCGCGTCCGCGCTGCAGCAGGCCAAATCCTTTCGGACTTTCTACGGTAAAGGTGCTTACCGCCAGATGTTTCGGATTGTTCAGCGGACGCCAGATCCATTCGCCGTTACCGGCATGAATCGACAGACCGTTGGAATCATGCAGAGAAGGACGATAGTTGACTATCGGAGAAGGCTGATTCGGACCATAGAGGAACATGCTGGTCAGCGGCGCAACGCCCAGCTTGCCTACTTTGTCGCGCAGATAGACTTTTGACTGCACATCCACATTGGTGTCCTTACCCGGACGCAGCACAAAGCGGTAGGCACCGGTAGCACGCGGAGAATCCAGCAGCGCATAGATTACCAGCTGTTTATCCTGCGGCTTTGGACGCTCAATCCAGAATTCGCGAAAACGTGGGAACTCTTCACCAGAAGGCAGCGCGGTATCGATCGCCAGCCCACGCGAAGAGAGGCCATAAACCTGGCCGCCGCCAATCACGCGAAAATAGCTGGCGCCGAGGAAACTGGTGATTTCGTCATCTTTATCTTTGGCGTTTAACGGATAAAGCACTTTAAAACCAGCAAAACCCAGGTTCTTAATGGTTTCCGGATCGTGCTGAACATTGCCAAAATTAAAATATTCCGGGCTGTATTTGATTTCCCGGACCGCGTTGGCAGTGACTTCATGCAGTTTTACCGGGGTATCGAAATACATGCCCTGATGATAAAACTCCAGCTTGAATGGCGTTTTCAGTTTATGCCAATAGGCTTTATCGTGATTAAACTGAATCTGCTGATAGTCAGCATATTTCATGTCACGAAACTGAGAGGGCAAATTGCTCTTCGGCGCTTCAAAACTTTTTCCCGCTAACGACTTTGCCTCTTTGGCGACATCATCAATGCTAAAAGCCCAACCGGTGTTGGTATACAAGGCAAACAGAACTGCCGCACTGACCCAGTGCGTTTTTTTCAGTCCCGATTTATTTTTGTTAGTAATCAGCACATCCCCCCCTTTCGTGTGCTTAAATCAATCTCATCCATATTAATGGATTATTCGGTTTTCCGACAGTATACCCGCCGTTTTGTTCCTGTATTCTCTGCTCTCAGGGCTTTTCTCTGCGTTGATCGTCTGTTACAGAATCGGCTGATATTATATGGATTCCCGTTCCGGTAAAGTAAAGCGCTTACTTTTGTCACGTTCAGGGCGAGCCGGTATATAAAACGTACTAAAACTGGATAACTATGCGTACTAAATCTCATCAGCGTGAATATTTTTTTGATTCTATTCGCGCCTGGCTGATGCTTCTTGGCATTCCTTTTCATGTTTCACTTATTTATTCCAGCCACCAGTGGTCTGTTAACAGCGCGGAGCCGTCGTTGTGGTTAACCGTGTTCAATGACTTTATTCATGCTTTCCGCATGCAGGTGTTTTTCGTCATATCTGGTTACTTTTCTTTTATGCTCTGGTTGCGCTATGCACCGCGCGAATGGTGGAAAGTGCGCGTGGAGCGCGTTGGCATCCCGATGCTCAGCGCCATTCCGCTGATTACCCTGCCCCAGTTTTTTATACTGAAAGAGTGGACGGGTAAAATCACCGGCTGGCCACACTTTACCGCGTATGAAAAATATAACACCCTGGTCTGGGAGCTTACCTCCCACCTGTGGTTTCTGTTGGTGCTGGTTATTTTCACCTCGCTGGGGCTGGTGCTGTTTCGCCACCTGCGGGCGGCGGAGCAAAACCTGACCACCGCGCCCGGCTGGCTGATACTCACTCTGGCAGTGCTGTTTTACAGCCTGTGCTGGGGCGCTTTTCGCCGTCTGATTTTTACCTTTCAGCCTGCGCTGCTGACCGATGGGCTTTTCAACTTTGCCGTTATGCAAACCCTGTTTTATCTCCCTTTCTTCTGGCTTGGCGCGCTCGTCTGGCGCAATCCGGCGCTGAAGGCGCGCTTTGTGCGCTTTAATCCGTGGGCGCTAATCGGCTCGGTGCTGGCATTCTTCGCCTATATGGCCAACCAGCGCTACAGCAGCGGCGAAGGCTGGATGTATGAAATTGATGCGGTGGTATCAATGCTCATGGGTCTGTGGATGGTTAACGTGGTATTTTCCTTTGGGCATCGCTTCCTGAATGCCCATTCAGCGCGCATTACCTGGCTGGTGAATGCTTCTCTGTTTATCTATCTGGTGCATCATCCGCTGACGCTACTGTACGGCATCTTTATTACGCCGCATATTCATAATAATGCGCTGGGTTTTATTGCTGGCCTGTTGTTTGTCTTCGGCATCGCCTTTGTGCTGTATGAAATTCATTTGCGCATTCCGCTGCTGCGCTTCCTGTTTTCCGGGCGAAAAGCCCGCCCCTGAGTTACAGACGGGCATGGATGCCCGCTATAGCAACCACTCTACCGGCAGACGCCAGACCAGGCGCACCAGCAGACGCTGATAAAAGCGGGTTTTCGGCTCATGCTTATGCACGATTTCCCCCGGTTCACCTTCATATTCCACCCAGTTAACCCGTCCCCATTTATCCAGCCGCAACGTCCAGGCGCGCTCACGCATCTCTTCGACAAACCGCTGATGGATATTGCTTGCCAGCGTTTCGCTCTCGATCAGCAGCCCCATTTCGGTATTCAGCACTGCCGAACGCGGATCGAAGTTAAAGGAGCCGATAAACACCTTCTGGTTATCGACGCTGAAGGTTTTGGCATGCAGGCTGGAGCCGGAATTGCCGGTAAGTCCGCGATCGTGCGGCTTCTCTTCGCTATCGGCCTGCGGCTTTAGTTCATACAGCTTAACGCCATGACGCAGCAGCTTTTTACGCCATTTGGCGTAGCCGGCATGCACCACCGATACATCGTTAGCCGCCAGTGAGTTAGTGAGGATAGCGATTTTAACGCCGCTGCGCACCAGCGCCAGCAGCTGCGCGACGCCCGCGCGCGTCGGGACAAAATAGGCGGAAATGATATCGAACTGGTGTTGCGGGCGACCAATGATTTCGATCATCCTCTGCGGCAGCAGCGTGGCGCGCCGCGCTTTGCCCAGTCCCTTACGCGGATCGTCGCTCAACAGACGCGCCGGTGCCCAGGTCATCTTTAATTCGCCGCTGTCCAGCTGCGACATATAGCCGCAGGACTGCAGGCGCTGCATATAGCGCTGCACCTGTTCGCTGTCGCGCCAGGCTTCTGGCAGCGTCACTTCCGCGCGGGAATCGTCCGGCGCTTCATCCACCACCGCGGAAAAAGCGGTCACCGCCTTGCTTTGCCAGTAGCGTTCAAAGTCAGCCGCCACCTCTTCCACCACTGGCCCGATCGCCATAACATCGAGATCGGAAAACAGCGGCTGTTTGCCTGCGCCAAAGTATTCATCGCCAATATTACGCCCGCCGACAATGGTAACCATGTCATCAACGGTCAGGCTTTTATTGTGCATGCGGCGGTTCAGGCGGGCAAAATCGCTGAGATAACCCAGCGCCCGCAGAGTGCGAAACGAGAACGGATTAAATAAGCGGATCTCGATATTGGGATGACGATTCAGTTCGCTCAGCGTTTTGTCCAGTCCCATGGTGTTGTTGTCATCCAGCAGCAAACGGACCTGGACGCCCCGGTCAGCGGCCTCCAGCAGCGCGCTGAACAGCAGCCGTCCGGACATATCGTTTTGCCAGATATAGTACTGGATATCGATGCGTTCTTCCGCCATCGACAACAGCTGATAGCGAGCAGCGAAGGCATCCAGTCCGTCGCTTAATGAATGGATACCGCTGTGCTGTGGATGTTGAACGGTACGGGGTTTAACTGCCCTGGCGAGGCGGGTACGGCTGTCTGCAGGCGTCACGTTATCCTGCGGGTAAAGCGCTTCAGCCATTATTTTTCCTTTTTTCTAAACCTGATTGTTATTATTCACCGGCTGCAGCTCCGCCGTCATCGGCCTGTTCTGAATGCTGGCGATAAAGACGATAGCTTTCCTCGTCAAAACAGACCAGCCAGACCTGCTGCGGATAGTCGTGCTGCTGCAAAAACTGGCTAATGGTTCGCAAGGCGATCGTCGCCGCCGCCGCTTTAGGGTAGCCATAAATGCCGGTGCTGATAGCGGGAAAGGCGATGGTGGCGAAGCGATGCTCTGCGGCCAGCTGCAAACTATTATTATAGGCGCTGGCCAGCAGCTCCGCTTCGCCCTGGCCGCCACCACGCCAGACCGGGCCTACGGTATGAATCACTGCACGCGCCGGTAAGTTGCCGGCTCCGGTCAGCACCGCCTCTCCGGTCGGGCAGCCGCCCCGACTCGCCGCCAGCTGGCGACACTCGGCTAACAACGCCGGTCCCGCCGCGCGATGAATTGCGCCGTCAACGCCGCCGCCGCCCAGTAAGCTGCTGTTTGCGGCGTTAACAATCACGTCTACCTGCTGACGCGTAATATCACCCTGAATAATACGTAGTCGGCTATGCATGTTTTCTCCTCGCAATATCAATGGTGAAAATCGGGTCGGGGATGCCATTTAGTCTAGACTTAGCGAAACGTTCCGCGCCTGCCTTTTTTACAGGAGAAGAACCGCATGCGAGTTACCTCATCAACCGTGCCATCGCAGCGCCATCAGCCGTCTCTGTTCAACAGCTTTTTTCAGGGCAGCTTCCCCTGCTCAACCGCCTGCCGCAAAGAGGGTAAACGTCTGGATATGATTATCAGCAGCGGGCACGATATGCTGATCCATAAAGATTATGCCGCGCTGGTGGAGCATCGTTTACTGACCGCACGCGACGGTGCACGCTGGTATCTGATCGAAAAAACGCCTGGCGAATATGACTGGTCCTCTTTTCTGCCGATGGTGCATGCCGCCAGCCAGCACGGAATTCAGGTGATCTGGGAAGTGGCGCACTTTGGTTATCCGGATCATCTCGATATCTGGTCACCCGGCTTTGTTGATGCCTTCGCCCGTTTTGCCCGCGCCATGGCGGAAGTGATGCGCAACGAGGGTATTGAGCAACCCTTTTTCACCCCCATCAATCAGATCTCCTTTTGGTCGTGGGCGGGCGCGGAGGTGGCCTGGCTTAACCCCTACGCCAGCGGACGCGGCCCGGCCCTGAAGAAACAGCTGGTGCGCGCCAGCCTGGCGGCGATCGCCGCGATACGCGAGATCTATCCGCAGGCGCGCTTTGTTTTGACGGATCCGCTGGTGCATGTTGCGCCCGCTGACCACAGCGCGGCGGCGCGTGAAGAGGCGCAGCGTCAGCACCTTTCACAGTTTGACGCCTGGGATATGCTGTGCGGCAAGCAATGCCCGGAGCTGGGCGGCAGCCCGGAGGCGCTGGATATTATCGGTCTGAACTACTATCCCGATAATCAGTGGCTCAGTAACGGCTCGCCTTTAAACGCAACGCACGCCGCCTGGCGTCCGCTGCATCTGCTGCTGGAGGAGGTCTGGCAACGTTATCAGCGCCCAATGCTGTTAGCGGAAACCGGTGCGGAAGGGGAAGCACGGGCCAACTGGCTGAACATTGTTGCTGATGAAGTGGAGCTGGCGCTGGAACAGGGAGTGGCAATGGAAGGCATTTCCCTCTATCCGGTAGTGGAGTATCCGGCCTGGGCAGACGACCGTCGCTCGCCCGGCCCGCTGTTTGGCCTGCCCGATCCCAATGGCAGCCGCACGCTCTATGAGCCGCTGGCGCTGGCGTTACGCAGCCAGCAAATCAAATTACAAAATCGTGCAAAAGGTTAAGGCGTCGGGGAAGCTTCGGCGGGCTGAGCGGCGGGTTCTGCAGGCGGCATGGTGCAGGTCTGAACTTCAAACGCGTCGGATGAGGGACGACGAATGTCGGCCAGCCAGGTCGTGGTAAAGATAACTACGATGCCGATCAGACTGGCAGCGAGTAAACCAATTAACGCGATAAGTTTATCGTCACGGTTTTCCATCACTGATCTCCTTATTTAACCATCGGACCTTTTGCAGTGTGCAATTATGACATCCATAGCGTAACAATGAGAACAAAGAATATCAGAGTAAAAGAGGTCAATAACAGGACTACAATGGCAAATTGCGCATCGTCGAGTTGCGGCAGTTCATCTCTTTCTGGAGGCTCAGGCGGCAAAATTTCATTCATTTTTGTCATCATCACAGCGGGCATAATCGATAAACAAGACACCGCTCTGTTTCTGCCATGCGGTTTTACAGTGTAGCACGGCTGATTGAAATCGTAACCGCCTGCTGAGGCTGCGCCGAATCTTAGCGTTCCGGCGCGCTAAGCAGGCTCTTAAGAGTGCCAGCCGCCGCCCAACGCCCGATAGAGATCGATTTGCGCCAGCAGCAGATTGCTTTTCAGCTGTACCACGTTCAGCTGCGCGCTGAATAGCGTACGCTGTGCATCCAGCTCGTCAAGATAGGAAGCGTAGCCGTTTTGATAGCGGTTGCGGGCAATACGCAGCGTGTCGGCGGCGATCTCCTGCTGCTTTTCTACCTCCTGCAGCTGCGCCTGGGTCTGCTGAATCGCATCCAGCGCATCGTTTACTTCGCTAAAGGCGTTTCGCACTACTTTCTCATAGCCGTACAGCGCCTGATTGCGCGATGCCATCGAAACATCTACCTGCGCCGTTAGCGCCTCCCGATTCAGCAAGGGTGCCAGCACGCTGCCGCCAATGCTCCACAGCCGGAACGGATTATCCACCAGTTGATGCAGCACCGAGGATTGCAGGGTGCCAGAGGCGGTCAGATTAAGCGAGGGCAGCAGCTGGGCCTGAGAAGAGACCAGCGTCTGGTCCGCCGCCAGCAGCAGCCGCTGGGCCTGAACAATATCTGGTCGGCGCTGCAGCAACTCTGATGGAAACAGCGACGGTAACCGCTGCGGCATCACCTGCGTAAAGTTTGACTGGCGAGCAATGCGACGCGGGTTCATGCCCACTAAAATACTCAGCGCGTTTTCCTGCTGATGGATTTGATGTTCAAGCTGGGGAATTTGCGCTTTGGCCGCCTGATATTCCGATGCTGCCTGCATCCACTCCAGCCGCGAGGTATAACCTGCGGCGAACTGACGCTGCGCCAGATTGAGCGAGTTTTCTCGCGTCGCCAGCGTCGCCCGGGTCACGCGCAGCTGCTCGTCCAGCGCCAGCAAGGAAATATAGCCGGAGGCGACCGAGGTGGCGATGGTCAGTTCAGCCGCAGCCGCGGCGGCCTGTTGCGCCGCCAGCGACGCGCGTGCGGCATCGATACTGCTACTGCGCGATCCCCACAGATCCACGTCATAGTTTGCCTGCAGCAATCCCTGATACACGTTGCCCTCGCGCGGTTGCCCGGTAACGGCTGACAGCGAACGCGCACGCGTTGCGCCTACGCCCACATCCAGCGTGGGAAAATTATCTCCGGCGGCGGCGCGCAGCTGCGCCCGATACTGATCGACGCGCGAACGGGCGGTCAGAATATCGGGATTATTGCGCAGGGCCTGTTCCACCAGCCGGTTCAGATTGGGATCGGCAAAGGTTCGCCACCAGTTCGCTTCCGGCGCGGCGGACGGCCCCACCCGATAACGCCACTGCGGCGGGATCGGCAACGATGACGGTGCCTTGTCTACGTCACGGGCACAGCCGATTAACAATGGGATCATTAGCGCCAGCACCTGCGGTTTCCAGCACATCATGACCGTGGCTCCTCTGCGCCGGAGGTGTCGATATTTACCTCTACCGACATCCCGGGACGCAGCCGCGCCTGCGTATCATCCGTGATCCTGATACGTACCGGAATACGCTGCGCTATCTTCACAAAGTTACCGGTCGCGTTATCCGGTGAGATAGCGCTGAACTCCGAGCCAGCAGCCGGAGAGATAAATTCCACCACGCCGTGAAACTCTGCGCCGTTCAACGCATCTACGGTAAAGGTGACCGGCAAGCCGGGACGCACATGCGCCATCTGCGTCTCTTTCATGTTGGCGATCACCCATTTTTTCGCCAGCACCAGCGACGTGAGCCGCGTTCCCGCTGAGACATAGGCGCCGCGCCGCACTGAGATCTGCCCCAGCTGCCCCTCTTCCGGCGCAATAATGCGCGTGTTGTCTAAATCGATCTGTGCCAGCTGCAACGCCGCCTGCGCATTGGCGACATCCGCCTCCAGCGAGGCGCGATTAACGATTACCGTTTGCCGATCCTGACGTGATACTTCCAGCGTCGCCTTCGCCTGCTGCACGGCAGTTACCGCCGCGCTATTCGCCGCGCGCGCCGCGTCACGCTCACGAATGGACAGCGAGCCGTCCGCGACCAGATTTTCCACGCGTTTTAAATCGAAGCCGCTTTTTGCCGCCTGCGCACGGGCATTTTCCAGCGCCGCCTGGTTACGTACGATCACCGCTTCGGCGCTGAGCCGCTGCTGCTGATTATTGGCTAACGCCGCCTGCTTCATCGCCAGCTGCGCTTTCGCCTGTTCAACCCGCTGACGATAGATACGATCGTCAATGGTCATCAGCACGTCACCCTTATGAACCGGCTGTAGATCCTGCACATTAACGGCGGTGATATAGCCACTGACCTGCGGGCTGATAAAAGTGATCTGCCCTCGCACATAGGCATTTTCCGTACTCTGCACCGCGCTGGTAAAGGGCCATAGCTGCCAGGCGTAAAGGATAACCAGTACGCCAACCAGAGCTATACCGCTGCCAACGGCAATGGAGAGGATCCGAAATTTATTATTACGCTCGCGCTCGGCGGCTTTGACTTCTTCCTGCTGGCTCATTGTTTCTCCATGCTGGCTGATGTTGCCGAAATTGGTTGAGCAGCGGCGGCCTCACGCTGCTGCTGACGTCGGGTGATAATACGCTGGCGCGTCAGGCGATAAAGCACCCAGACCAGGGTACAAAAGGCCATCCCGGCGGTCAGTAAATAGGTATCGTTCCATGCCAGTACGTTGGCCTGCAGCGTGGAGACACTTTGCAACTGCGCTACCGCCTGTGCGCTAAGCAGTGCACTGTCGCCCAGCTGGCTATTAAACAGCGCGCTGTACTGACTAAGGCGCTCGGTTACGTTGGGATCGAGTAGTGAAAGCTGGTCACCCAGCAGGCTGGAGTGATATTTTTCCCGCCATACCTGAAAGGTGCCGAGCATGGCAGCGCCAATCAGACCGCCTAAATTCTGACTCATGCCGAACAGCACCACGAAGCTCACCAGATTTTTCGGCTGAGTTACCACGCTGCCGATGCCCAGCAACATGGCAGGCGCCATAAAGAAAGCGCTGCTGAAGCCCAGCAGAAACTGGCTGAAATACATATTGTGCGGCCGCGTCAGCGGATTAGAGTGGCTGTCTATAAACGACGCAATCATCATGATCAGCAACGAGGTGACGATCGGCCAGCTGAAGTGTGCAGGTTTTAAGGTCAGCGCACTGGCAGTGATCCCCAGCACCACGCCAGCAATAATCGCCAGCGCCAGGCCACGCAGCTGATCGTTCTGCAGGCCAACCTGCTGCAAAAAGCCGATGGCTCCGCTGTTCTGTTCCGCCAGCACCACGCGCATCATGATCATTACGATACCCAACCGGATAATGGCTCCGCTGCCCAGCCAGCGCGTATTGATCAGCGGATTTTTACGGTTATGCTCTACCACCACCGCGCTGATGATCAGTACCACAGCCAGTGCCAGGCAAATACCAAGCCACGGCGTACTGAACCACCATTCGATGCGCCCCAGTGACAGTACGCCGCACAGCAGCGCCATCCCCGGCGCCATTAAAATGAAAGTGACGAAATCCATTTTTTCAAACACCTTGCTGCGATCGCTTGGCGGCAGCTTCAGCATCAGCACGCATCCCAGCGCCACCATCGCCAGCCCCAGCTCAAACAGATAAAGCCCGCGCCACTCCTCCAGCTGTAGCAGCTCGGAAGAGAATAGCCGTGCCAGTGGAATGGCCAACTGTGAAGCGCTGATGCCGATCGCTAACGCCTTAAGGCGATGCTTTGCCGGCCACGCCTGAATCTGATAGTAAATGCCCAGAGAGCTCAGCGCGGCCGCCACCATACCGTGCGCGGTACGGACAATGATCGCCGAGCTGAGATCGTTAACGAACAGGTGAAAAAAGGCCACCAGCACATACAGCAGCAGAAAAGCCTCGGTAAAGATACGCAGGCCGAACTGCTGGCGAAACTTCACCAGCAGCAGGTTAATAGAGATATTTCCCATTACGTAAACCGCCGGGAGCCAGGCGATCTCGTTTGAATAAGCGCCAAAGGTGCCCTGAAGATTGGTCAGATTAGCCGTTACCAGCGCATTGCTCAGCGCGCCCGTCAGGGTAATCAGCAGGCCAACCAGCCCAAAAGCGATACGTTTTTTGGTGGGATGAATCGGTGTTGAAGGTGAACCGGGCAGCATGGGCTTTTCATGTGGCTGCCACTGGCGCGGGGCATAAGGATTCGATTTCGCCACGTCAGAGAGTTCCTGTCTTATCCAGCAGTTGCTGCAGTACGCGCTGGGCTATCGCTAACTCGTTGCGATCGATATCCGTTAACAGCTCGCCGCGTAAACGGTCTGCTTCTACTTTGACTTTTTCAAAAACCGCCCAGCCTTCGGCAGTGACAATAAGCAGACGCTTACGTCGATCTTCTTCTGGCTGCAGACGCTCTATCAGCCGTTGCGCCACCAGCCGGTCGATTAGCGGCACCATGCTGGCCTCTTCCAGCCCCAGCACCTGCGCCAGCGCTTTCTGCGTCATGGGTTCACTTTCGCTGGCCAGCGTGGCGATAGCCAGCCAGCTATTCATGCTGAGGCCGCTCTCTTTTAGTCGGCGGTCGATAGCCAGTCGCCAGGCGTGCGCCGTGAGCTGCAGCAGGCGAGGAAAGCGCTGAGAGGAATCCAAAATATAGACACCTAATGATTAGACTTCTATGTATGTAGCCATTGGTAAGTATAGGCGCTGGAGAAAGGGCTTGTGAAGAATCTTGCCGGCTTATTATGGTGCAAAAAATGGCATTTCCGGGAACGGCAAAAAACGCGCCTTCACTGCCTTCAGCCTGGTTTTAAAGTTACCTTTAGAATAAATGTTACAAGCGAAACGTTTTTATCGCGATTTTGTATAGCTTTTGTATAATTATTTTGCTTTTTAATTATTTGATTACTAAGGAATAGCACTTTTTGTTTAATCATTGTTTGTACAACTTTGCCTTTTTTGTATAGCTTTATCTTCGCTGAGCTAAATCATGCTCTGTAACGAATGATGCATTTGCGTCGCCTCTGAAGGTGTTTAACTCGGATTTCCACCTTCAGAGGTTTTTTTTCGCCTGAAGGATGTATTGCATTCTGCTCAAGACATCATTGGTTTTTGACCGTAAACATTAGAACCCGGTCATTTCTGACCGATCCCTTAAGCCTTGACGCGCTACCAGCCGCGTTAAAGAGGACGAACATGCAGACTACTACCTCGCAAACCGACAAGGATATTACCGACTATTTCAACCTGCAGGAGCAGGGAGCCGTTAACGAAGGCGAAGTTTTGGGTGCCGTCGTGGCTGAGATTCTGCAGGCAGGGCAGCCCGTAACCAATAAAGCGATTATCTCACGTCTTATCCAGCGTCTTGAGCTGGAGAGCGATGTGGTTATGTTGGATGTTTATCGTCATGTTCTGGAGCTGGTGGTTAACAAAACGGAAGACGATATTATCGGTTATTAACCTCTTTAGTTGGCTATATCGCCAGTTAAAGCGGCCAGAGTAGTGATGTCATTGCGTCTCAGGCCGGCGCTTTCCCGCAGAGGGAAACCCGGTCTGAAACTGGTATCAACAGACAATTACAGGTAACATGCGCCTCTTGTCCTGTATGGACAACTCAAACCTTTCAGATCCATGATGCACCCTGCTGCATCTGACATTAAGACAATAAGAGCCTGCATTATTATGACCACCTCTTCTGAGGCGAACGCTGAAAAGCATGCCGACAGCGAGCTAACCGTTGCCCGCGTGTTACGCTCGCCCAAATTACTCACGCGCGAATGCCTGGCTGGTGTAATTACCGCGCTGGCGTTGATCCCTGAAGTTATTTCATTTTCCGTGATTGCCGGGGTTGATCCTAAGGTCAGCCTGATTGCCTCGGTGGTGTTGGCGCTTACGCTGTCTCTGCTGGGCGGTCGTCCGGCGATGGTGACCGCCGCCGCCGGTTCGGTTGCGCTGGTCATTGGCCCAATGGTGCGTGCGCACGGCGTGGAATACATTATGCCCGCCGTGCTGATGGGCGGCGTAATACAGATCCTGTTCGGACTCGCCGGGCTGGCGCGAATGATGCGTTATATTCCCCGCTCGGTGATGCTGGGCTTTGTTAACGCGCTGGGCGTGCTCATATTCTTTGCTCAGGTACCGCACGTTTGGGGGCAGTCGCTGCCGGTGTGGCTGCTGTTTGCCCTGACGCTGATTATTGTGCTGTTGCTGCCGCGCGTATTAAAGAGTGTCCCTTCCCCTCTGGTCGCGATCGTGGTGATTACTGCCATTGCCGTTTACTGTGGGCTGCATGTGCCAAACGTTGGCGATGAAGGCCCGATGCAGGCTGGCCTGCCAGGCCTGAATCAGCTGGCCGTGCCGCTTAATCTGGCGACGCTGCAAATTGTCTGGCCGACGGCGCTGAGCATTGCGCTGGTAGGCATTATGGAATCCTTGTTGACGGCGAAACTGGTTGACGATCTTACCGATACGCCATCCAGCAAACGTCGTGAATGTTGGGGACTGGGTATCGGCAATATCCTTGCAGGCTTTTACGGCGGCATCGCCGGCTGCGCCATGATTGGCCAGACCATCGTTAATGTGGAATTAGGCAAGGCGCGTACACGTATCTCTACTGTTGCAGCCGCTCTGGTTCTGCTGCTGCTGGTAACCGGGCTCAGTGCGCTAATGGCGCAGATCCCAATGGTGGTGCTGGCGGGCATTATGATGATCGTCGCGCTGAAAACCATTAACTGGCACAGCCTGCAGCCCGCTACCCTGAAACGCATTCCCCTGTCGGAAACAGCGATCATGGTGCTGACGGTTGCCATGACCGTCTGGACCGGTAACCTGGCCATAGGCGTAGTTGGTGGCGTTGTTTTCGCTATTTTGCTGTTTGCTCGTCGCGTCGCGCACGTTATCCATGCGGAGCGGCAGCTCAGTGCCGACGGTGAATCGGTGCGCTATGTGGTGCGCGGCCCGCTGTTTTTTGGCAGCAGCAACGACCTGTTTGAGCATTTCGACTATGCGCACGATCCGCAGGATGTCACCATTGATTTAACGCATGCGCAGATTTGGGATGCCTCCAGCGTGGCGGCGCTTGATGCGATTGAAAACCGCTACCAGCGCTATGATGCGCGGGTAAAAATCGTTGGGCTGGATACGCGCAGCAGCGATTTTCATCGTCGTCTGAGCGGCACGCTATAACCCAAACGGCCTGTTACATTTTTATTCGCCCGCCGTAATCCGGCGGGCTTTAAAAAGATAGCCTAGCGCCAGCAGCGTTAAAAACATGCCAATCACCAGCAGAAAGCCGTTTCCCATCATTCTGTAGAGCCAAATCCCGCCTACGCCACCCACCAGAAAGGCCGTTATGGTTGAGCCATGCAGCATCAGCCGTTGCAGATAGACCGGGGTGTACTCCGTAGATTCCCGACGCCGCAAAATATCCAACAGCATAGCTAACTCTATGCCAATATCGGTTGCCGTTCCGGAAACATGAGTTGTACGCACACGTGCGTTGGAAATCCGCGTAACCACCGCATTTTGCAGCCCCATTAAAAAGCTAAGGCTGAGGATCATCAGGATGCCGCCCGCTACCTGCGGGAAAAAGATCTCTGTTACGCCCAACAGCAGCAACAGCATCCCCTCCAGCAGAATATTAATGACGTAAACGGCGCTAATGCTGTGGCGACGGCCATGATTAATCAGCAGAGTTGAGAAGGTGGAGCCGAGAATAAACAGACAAACAATTTCAAAAAAGAACAGCGCGATCGGCAGCTCAGCACGCGCCAGTCGCTCGGAGAGTGATGAGACATTACCGGTCATATTGGCAGAGAAAAAACCCACCGCCTCAAAGGCAGCAGTATTTAACGCGCCGGCAACCAGTGCAAGCGTTGCGGCTAGACGGCTGTCGGTAATAAAGGTTCTGGCCTCATCCTGACGAATTAACATAGTAAGTGGTGATATTGCGAAGTAAGTGAGGCGCTATTATGCGCTTTTTTGTCCGCATCCCTTTGTGGTTTATCAAAAACCGCTCTGCAGTTGCTGCTTTCTCCTGCCAGGTCATCAATGGCTCGGTGCCTGATGCAACTTCAGGGATTATAATAGTATGTTGTAACTAATAACTGGCGTGGCGTTGTTATCCTGCATCAGGATATGCAGCTCATGCACATGTCCGGACTGGCTGATTATTCGATAGCTGGCAGGCAGAATAAGGGAATCATGTCAGAGGTTGATATCAGGAAACCGAAGACAAAAACAAAAAAACCGCCCTTGGGCGGTTACGACATTACTACATATTGCTTTGATTTTATTCGGTATTATTTATGGTGCCCGGGGCGGGACTTGAACCCGCACAGCCATACAGCCGAGGGATTTTAAATCCCTTGTGTCTACCGATTTCACCACCCGGGCAGGGTGTAAAGTGGAGGCGCGTCCCGGAGTCGAACCGAGGTGGACGGATTTGCAATCCGCTGCATGGCCACTCTGCCAACGCGCCTTTATTCCGTTTGATCGTCCGAATTCGAACCATCTAATTCTTAACTGGAGCTGCATCTTTGCTCAAATGCTAACTCATTGATTCGAGAAGTTTTTTCGCGTTCCCTCATCAGATGGACGGCATTATGGACTAACTTCCCGCGGTTGGCAACCCCCCAAAGTTAAATTTTTTAAGAAGCTTTTCCATAAAACACAAGGCTGTATGAATCATCGACGCTTTCTGTTCTGTTTTCATCCTTCGCGATTAAAGCGTCACCAGCAGCCTGACATCCGTTAGCGGACCGCTATAAGTTATAGACCGGTTTTTGCCGTAGCGACAGTTCTGTGATGAATCCATGGATAGCCCTGGCGCAAGTTACCCGAGCGTGGCCCGCTTATCGATCTTAATACAGCGCAGATACATATTACAGGCAGTCAGAGAGTCTGTATGCCATCGCCAGTAGAGATGCAAAAAATGGCAGCCGCTTGCCGGCAGATAGCAGACGAAAAAGTAAAGGATAAACGGCAGGCTCCAGGCCAGCCAGGCCAATAGCGCATTAATGAACATTAGCCACAGTAGCGGTAAGGCAACAAAAACAGTTATCCGCACTGCCAGCGGTTTTGCCTGCAGCGCCGCAGTCATTTATATCAACATAATTGTTGCCTGCTACCATTGACAGCTCTATTAAATTTGTCATATACGTTATGTGAAATGCCACGATCGTTCGCGTTGTTGATATCAATGACCGTTACACCATTACAACTGAAGAGGTTATACTTCTGTTACTAGCCGCGTGCGTTACACTGGCTAAGGAAAGTAAAATAAATGCCGCCACAGAAGGATAATTGACGTACGCATGCCCTATTGCTCTATTTCTCATATTCTTTTCCCTGTTATAACTCTCATTGTTTTTCATGCTGAAAGAACTGGTGCATATAATGAAACAATAAATGTCCGCTGCCTTAATAAGAATAATGTTTAAACGATACTCTTTTGTGCTGGCAGAGATAAATCTTAAATCATATTAAAAAATGAGCGCTATTTTGCAGACGTACAAAGGGATCAGTCTCTGTCAGCCCAAAAGAAGAGAAGGCGTGTGGTTTTTGTAACGAAAAAAGGGCCTTACGGCCCTTTTCGGAGAATTGCAGAAAATGCTTTCTACAATTTAAAATCTGGAGCGGGAAACGAGACTCGAACTCGCGACCCCGACCTTGGCAAGGTCGTGCTCTACCAACTGAGCTATTCCCGCATTCATCAGCAACAAAGCACTGATTTTTCCTCTTCCGGCAAATTTATTACCGTCCGATGAGTTGCATTCTACTGCGCTGAACATCTGAGTCAACCCGATTATCTTTATGCGCCAGTTGTTTGCTGTTTTTTGCACCATATCGATCAGTGTTCAAACAGATCGCCGCGCGCCGCGCTTAAATATTGAAACATCGACCAGAAAGTCAGCACTGCAGCAATATAGAGCGCCACCACGCCGATCGCTGAAACCAGCTGATTGGGATGCCACAGCAGCGCAACCAATGCCAGCATCTGAGCCGTGGTTTTGACTTTACCGATCCAGGAAACGGCAACGCTGCTGCGCTTACCAATTTCCGCCATCCACTCGCGCAATGCAGAGATAATAATTTCGCGGGCAATCATGGTCGCCGCCGGCAAGGTGATCCACCAGGCGTGAAACTGTTCAGCCACCAGCACCAACGCCATCGCGACCATCACCTTATCCGCTACCGGATCGAGAAAGGCGCCGAAGCGGGTCGATTGCTTCCAGCGACGGGCCAGAAAACCATCAAACCAGTCAGTAATCGCTGCTATCACAAAAATGATAGCGCAAACCATCGGCCCCCAATGAAATGGCAGATAGAATGCCAGCACAAAAAAAGGGATCAGCACAATACGAAACAGGGTGAGCCACGTCGGTATATTCAATTGCATAAGGTACGCTAACTGTCTGGCATGAGTAGGGTTTACCCGTATGTTGCTACATTGCCACAAGGGATTCAATGTTAGTGTTTTAACGAGTAAAAAATTTTCTCCGCCAGGGCGTGAGAAATGCCAGGCACTTTGGCGATTTCTTCAACCGAGGCGTTCATCAATGGCTGTAGGCCGCCCATATATTTTAACAGCTGCTGACGTCGTTTGGGCCCAACGCCTTCGATACTTTCCAGCGAGCTGGTATTTTTGACCTTTGCCCGCTTATTGCGATGTCCGGTTATCGCATGATTATGGGAATCATCGCGAATATGCTGAATAACATGCAGCGCCGGTGAGTCAGGCGGTAAGGAGAATCCCTCGCCTTCAGGCTCCAGAAATAGCGTTTCCAGTCCGGCCTTACGATCGCTGCCTTTGGCCACGCCCAGTAACAGAGGATGATGTTTATCCCAGCTTACTTCCAGCTCGGAAAAAACCTGCTTCGCCTGCCCCAGTTGCCCTTTGCCGCCGTCAATCAGGATCACGTCCGGCACCTTTTCCGGCTCCAGCTCTTTACCGTAACGACGACGCAACACCTGATTCATCGCCGCATAGTCATCTCCCGGCGTGATGCCGCTGATATTATAGCGGCGATATTCAGCACGCACCGGCCCGTTACTGTCGAAAACCACGCAGGAGGCGACCGTTTGCTCGCCCATGGTATGGCTGATATCAAAGCATTCCATACGGTTGATACGCGGTAATTTAAGCACCCCGGCTAACGCCGCCAGCCGCTGATGGATCGTTGATTGCTGGGTGAGTTTAGTGACCAGCGCTGTTGCGGCGTTGGTACGCGCCAGTTTCAGATAGCGAGCACGATCGCCACGCGGCTTACTCTGAATATGAATACGGCGTCCCGCCAGCTCACTAAGAGAATCCGCCAGCAGCTCGCGTTCCGGCAGATTAAAATCCAGCAGGATTTCACCCGGTAATGTACGCGACTCGCTGCCCTGCAGATAGAACTGACCCACAAAGGTTTGCACCACTTCCGCCAGCTCGGTCCCGCCGGGAATTTTTGGGAAATAGCTGCGGCTGCCCAATACCTTGCCCTGACGAATAAAAAGCACATGCAGACAAGCCATACCGGCATCGTAAGAGACGCCAATGACATCAAGGTCATCGCCCTGATTAGAGACAAACTGTTTTTCGGTAACCCGCCGCACCGCCTGGATCTGATCGCGCAGGCGGGCAGCTTCTTCAAAGCGCAACGCCTGGCTGGCCTGTTCCATACGGCTGACCAGCATGTTCAGCACCTGATCATCTTTACCGGCGAGAAACAGCCGCACATACTCGGTTTGCTGAGCATATTCCTCTTCACTGACCAGGCCTGCGACGCAAGGCCCCAGACAACGCCCAATCTGATATTGCAGACAGGGTCGCGTGCGGTTGCGATAAACGCTGTTTTCACACTGCCGCACCGGGAATATTTTTTGCAGCAGCGCCAGGGTTTCACGCACCGCATAGCCATTGGGGAATGGACCGAAATATTCGCCCTTTGCATGTTTAGCGCCGCGATGGATAGCCAGCCGGGGATGAGGATCGCCGCTTAAAAAGATATAGGGATAAGACTTATCGTCACGTAGCAGCACGTTGTAGCGCGGCTGATAAAGCTTGATGTAGTTATGTTCAAGCAGCAGCGCTTCCGTTTCAGTGTGGGTGACGGTGACATCAATATGATCGATATTGGCCACTAACGCTTCGGTTTTACGGCTGGCAAGATTGCTGCGAAAATAGCTGCTGAGGCGCTTTTTCAGATCTTTTGCTTTACCGACGTAAATAACCGTACCGCCACTGTCATACATCCGGTAGACGCCCGGCTGGCTGGTGACGGTTTTCAGAAAGGATTTTGCATCAAAAACTTCACTCACTACTGATCAACGACTCCGCATTAAACAGGCCATGTCGGATGGCCAGATGCGTCAACTCTACGTCGCCATTAATATTCAGTTTACTAAACATACGATAGCGGTAGCTGTTAACGGTTTTCGGGCTCAGATTAAGCTGTTCAGAAATATCTGTGACTTTCTGCCCTTTGGTAATCATCAGCATAATCTGCAATTCCCGTTCCGACAAACAGCTGAAAGGAGATTCTCCCTTTTCCGGTTCAATCTGGCTCAGCGCCATCTGCTGCGCTATATCAGAGGCGATATAACGTTGGCCTGAATGAACCGAACGAATCGCACTGATGACCTCCTGCGGCGCGGCTCCTTTACTGAGGTAGCCGGAAGCGCCCGCCTGCATCACTTTCGCCGGCAGCGGATTTTCCGTATGGATAGTCAGCATAATAATTTTAACATCGGGGTTAAATCGTACGATCTTGCGCGTCGCCTCCAGGCCGCCGATGCCCGGCATGTTCATATCCATCAGGATCACATCAACCTGGTTGGTCCGACACCACTTAACAGCATCCTCACCGCAGCATGCCTCGCCGGTTACCTGAATACCTTTGATATCTTCCAGTATGCGACGGATCCCTGCGCGTACCAGTTCGTGGTCATCCACAAGAAGAATGCTGATCAAAAGAGGATTTCTCCGGAATGGTGATGTTTATGGGCGACACTTTAATTAACCGGCTTAATGTTACTCTCTTTCGTGACAGGTTTGAACATAATTCAGCGTTTTTTGGGCGGTTAATTGCTCGCTCTGCCCACCGTTATTCTACCCGTAGCGCAACTATTTCTCTCTACCGATAATAAAGCGTTAAATCCGTTAAAAAATAGGCAGAAAATCATCTAAATTTTTAAATTCCTTTACATACAACAAGTTAAATTAAATCCGCCGGGCACTATCGCGTGACGGAATAAGACTCCTTTGACCGTTTTTATCCAGGTTAAATAGCGCAGTTTTTTTATTTACCTCTTCGTTCAGAAGGGCATTTTATTGTTTACCCTGCATGCTCAACTGAGAAAACAGTCTCATAATTTATGTTATACTTTCCTGCTATCGCTGATTTGAGCAGTAGTTCAAATGTTTGTACCATTTTATCAAGGAGAAGCTATGGGTTATAACGATTTTAACACCTCGCATGAAGCAGAGAAGTTGGCGAATGAAGTTGCCTGCCTGAAGGCGATGGTCACGATGATGCTGAAAGGCATGGGCCAGGCCGATGCAGGTAAGGTGATTATCAATATGGAACGGCTTATTGCACAGTTAGACGATCCTAAGCAGGCTGAAACTTTCGCTGATACCATTGGCCAAATCAAAGCTGGATACCGTCGCTAAAAACTTCAAACCCATTGATTTGATGCTGTTATTCACGCATGTTATGGATTTTGCCGTGGAGTGAACAATGGGTTTGCTGTTAAAAGCGTTGATTGGCGCACTGGTGGTGGTCGCGATCGGCATACTGGCCAAGAGTAAAAATTACTATATTGCAGGCTTGTTGCCTCTGTTCCCTACCTTTGCGCTGATCGCCCATTATCTGGTGGCAACCGATAAGGGTGTGAGCGCGTTACGTACCACGCTTATTTTTGGCATGTGGGCCATTCTGCCCTACTTGTTTTATCTACTCTCATTATGGTTTTTCATCGGTGCAATGCGACTGCCTGTTGCGTTGGCCAGCGCCGTGCTGTGCTGGGTGCTGGCCGCATGGTTACTGATTACTCTATGGACACGTTGGCATTAGCGTCCCGATTGCCAGTTTATGGAAACGCCCAACGAAGGCAAAACCTCTTCCGGGCTAAAACGACGTGCGCCACGATACTTTTCCGCCAAATCGGGCTGCTTAACCGGAATCTTAACCGCAAAAAGGTTATCTTCAGATTGAATCAAGCCCGGCGTAAGCGGTTCGAATCCCACTTTATGCTGTTCAAACATCTGCTCCAGCATCGGCGTAGCGGCACTGACGAGATAATCGATGCCTGCCAGCTCTGCCAATTGAACAGCATGCCAGAGAATGGTTAGCGGTAATTCAGCATCCACATCCAGTCTGGCTGAGAAACGCGACATTTCCCATATTGCTTCTTTACGATCGAACGGGACGCTGATGCCTTCAACGTTACCCGGTTCCTGCCACTGCATCAAACGCGCGCAGCCGCAAATTCCCATACGCGCGTGCCAGGCGATAAGCCAGCTGACATCAGAACGGTCAAAGCGATCATACTCCTGCCCCGGCGTGCTGAGCCGGGAAGGTATCGACCATCCTTCACCGCGTGCAAATACGCTATAGCGATAACTGCCCAATTCCGCCAATAACGAGGATGGCATATCCTTTAGCTGGGTTTGGATAATCTTCATCATATTCCCCTGTCGCACTCCCTCGTTTAAGCCGTATTCATACGGCGCTAGCCCAGCTGAAACCCAGGCCGAAGGGTAGACAACTGGTTAACCTTATGAAACTACTAAATTTAGTAGTTGCGCTAGCGCTCACAATAAACCCATTGCTGCTGCATAGCTGGCTACCTGGGTTTTATTCGGTGCATTGAATCGTTTCTGCAAATTTTTTTGATGAAAATTTACCGTATGGGGCGAGATAGCCAGAATCAGTGAAATTTCTACAGCCGTTTTGCCCTCCGCTGTCCATTTTAATATTTCCAGTTCACGCTGGCTTAAGGTTATATCTAAAATGCGCATTGAAACATCGTCTAAACGCTGTAAAGTTTGTAATGACAGATCCAAAAGATACTGTAGTCTTAATTGTTGTTCCGGCTGTAATGTCAACATATTCAGCGCCTTTTTAGAAGACGCAGATAATATACCGAGCGCTCGATTAAGCGCCATAAGCGAACAGGAAACGCCTGAAGTCAGCCCATGGGCTTTTGCCTCTTGCCAGAATAATTTCGTGCATTCTGATAGGGCATCTTGCCACAGTATAAATTTTCCCGGCAGTTGGCAAAGATCAAGAATAGGATCGATTGCATAATAATTTTCATTTTCGTATTGCTTTACCCAACTCTTTGGATAGGTAGTAAAAAGAAACGTTTTAGGGCGCGTAAAGGGAACAGGATGGCGGATAAGTAAAGCAAAATGCTCCAATCCCAACGCTTTAACCTGCTGCTGTAATATATCCGTTAGCTCATCAGTGTTATTCAGTAAAAAAAACAGTGCCTCGACCTCCTTGCGCCAGGCGAAGTAATCATCGAACGTCATTAAAGCCTCACCGGTACGCGAAGGCTACTCGCGCCATGGTTTAAGTCAAACTGCCACCGATGTAACAAAAAATTAAATGCTCTCGAAAAATTATTTTAATTATATTGGCTTAAGCGGTTGCGGATAAGATCGCGCTGCATTTATGATACGTTAAGAAAATGTGATATAATTGCTTAAGTTACACGCTTTGAACCCTTATAATTTAGTAAAGTTATATTTATCAATCTTGCGCAAGCGCAATACTTTGTGCATAAAGACAAGAATAAGATTTTTCTTAAAACTATTCAATCCCCTTGCAATTTAAGCTACGTTGATATGAAAAATCGTGCTGAAACGGCAATTCTTTTCATAAGAAAAAAGCGACAATAATATTCTTTTGAAACAGTGTCATAGCAAAACTCATAACCCAGGCTGATTGTTAACACCGTAATTATTTTAAAATCTCTGCTTTTACTTAAGCTCTTCTTAATTCATCACTAATAATCTTTTATAAAAAATTGCCTGATCTCTATTAAATGCCGCTAACCTTTTTCGTAAGGCTTTATACCATTAGATACCATAGAAAAAGCGTTAAATAGTCCGTTTTTCAAATAATTCTTTATAGACAGCAGCCAGTTAGCGACAAAGCATGTAGCCCCGCATTCCTAAATGGAAATGACTGGCATGCGCCGCGTTATAATTTGGCCCCAGCGCGTTGCCAAACCAGGTGCAGCTACTGTCGAACCAGCGATGCAGAAGCGCCGACGCTTCGCCCGTTCTGTGCCAGTCTCTTCCCACGCTGATTCGCGTACCGTTTGCCAGGCGAAACGCCGTTATATCCCATGCATCAGCGGTCGCATGTTCACTCAACCTGCCCTGCGCGCGGTGATAAATATTGCGGCAGGCGTAGCTTCCTACATGCTCAATACGTTCCAACGGCGATTTCAGTGGGCTTGTTAGCGCTATTTGATTTGCCTGAATCACAAACATTGTACTGCTTACCGCCAGCGGACAGCTGGCCAAAAAACTGCTGCTCAGCGTTATCCTGGCAAACCGCTGTATCCGAATCGGCTTTTCCAGCGGGCAGGCTCCCTTCATCGCAGGAGGCTGAGTAAAGCTGATAAATCCCGCCTCACGGGCACGCTGCAACACCGACAGACAGGCCGCAGGATCATTGCGCAGGCGCTGAAGCTTATAGCGCGTAATCGGCCCTGGCGCATCGGTGACCTCCAGCGGCCTGAAGGGATCCCAGTGCGATGGCAGATGGCGCTGTAGCCAGGGCATGCCTGCCAGCGCGGCCAGAATAATAATCAGCACTATCGCCATGGTTTTCACCCGCCCTTCCCCCGATTAGCCGCTACGCTTGCCTG
The DNA here is from genome assembly GCF_002101395.1 of Pantoea alhagi. Lineage (NCBI taxonomy): Bacteria > Pseudomonadati > Pseudomonadota > Gammaproteobacteria > Enterobacterales > Erwiniaceae > Pantoea > Pantoea alhagi. The sequence goes on from NZ_CP019706.1 coordinate 4,203,484, forward strand.
TTAATTGTAGCCTGTGGCCCGGTTTTTACCGGGAAAGTTACGCATTCTGTGGTTTTTTGCAGCAGCACTGCATAAAAGTTGCACCTTTTCGCGGTTTGTAAATAAATGATGCCAACTTCGGGCCTCTAATTCTGCAGGATTGGCAAAAACCATTAGCTGATAATCGGTTAATTACACTATCTTATGCCAACTTACCTGCCGGTAAGCCTGATAAATATCGGCCAGCAGAGCCGCACGACATCACAGACAGGAACCACTTCATGACAGATCAAACCAAAGATACGCTGCAAAACGCAGAAAGCCCGGATAAGCTCCGGCGTAGTCTTCATAACCGTCATATTCAGCTGATTGCTATTGGCGGTGCCATCGGAACCGGCCTGTTTATGGGGTCTGGTAAAACCATCAGTCTGGCGGGACCGTCGATCATTTTTGTCTATATGATCATCGGTTTTATGCTGTTCTTTGTGATGCGCGCGATGGGCGAGCTATTGCTTTCCAATCTTGAATATAAATCTTTCAGTGATTTCGCCGCTGACCTGCTTGGCCCGTGGGCCGGTTATTTTACCGGATGGACCTACTGGTTCTGCTGGGTGGTTACCGGCATAGCCGACGTGGTCGCCATCAGTTCCTATTTCCAGCTCTGGTTCCCTGATTTCTCCATCTGGATGAGCGCCCTGCTTTGTGTTGTGGCCTTTCTGGCGCTTAACATTGTTACGGTTAAGCTGTTTGGTGAGCTGGAGTTCTGGTTTGCCATTATCAAAATCGTGGCTATCGTTGCGTTGATTGTTACCGGCATTGTTCTGGTGGCGATGCATTATCCTTCTCCGGGCGGCGGTACGGCTTCGCTGTCAAATATCTGGAATGAAGGCGGTATGTTCCCGAAAGGATTAAGCGGCTTCTTTGCCGGTTTCCAGATTGCCGTGTTTGCTTTTGTTGGCATTGAACTGGTGGGCACCGCCGCAGCTGAAACGCACGACCCGCATAAGGTATTGCCGCGTGCAATTAATGCCATTCCGATTCGCGTTATTATGTTTTATGTGCTGGCGCTGATGGTGATTATGGCGGTAACGCCCTGGACGCACGTAGTAGCCGACCGCAGTCCGTTTGTAGAAATGTTTATGCTGATTGGCCTGCCGGCGGCGGCCAGCATCGTGAACTTTGTGGTATTAACCTCTGCCGCCTCCTCGGCTAACAGTGGCATTTTCTCCACCAGCCGGATGCTCTACGGTCTGGCGGAACAGGGTGTAGCGCATCGCGCCTTTGGCCGTCTCTCAGCACGCGCGGTACCAACTGCCGGTCTGCTTTTCTCCTGCCTCTGTCTGCTAATTGGCGTGGCGCTGATTTACCTGATCCCGAATGTCATGACCGTGTTTACCATGGTCACTACCGTTTCGGCCATTCTTTTTATGTTTGTCTGGAGCATCATCCTCTGCTCTTACCTCGCCTATCGTAAAAAATATCCGCAGCGTCATCAGCAGTCGCGCTTTAAAATGCCGCTGGGCACGCTGATGTGCTGGGTATGTATGGCTTTCTTCGTGTTTGTCATTGTTCTGCTGACGCTACAGGAAGATACGCGCCAGGCGCTGATGGTTACGCCGCTGTGGTTTATTCTGCTGGGCATCGGCTGGTGGCTGCGTAGCCGTAAGGCAGCGGTGCGTTAACAGCGGCCTGTTGCCGGAGTGACGTTCTGATACTGACAGCTTGTCAGCTCAGGGGCGAACGCAGGTTCGCCCCTTTTCGTTACAGACGCTGACGAAAGTGCCGCCACGTTTGCGCCAGTGAGGGTCTTGACGAAGCAAGCCGTGAAGGATGAAGATTACGCGCCTGCGGAGCGCCCAGATCAAAAGTAAAGGTGAAATCTGGCGCTTCGCCCATACGCAAATCACTGATAAACAGTTTGCCGTCGCGCTGCTGCATGGCAAAAAAACCATGGCTAAACCAGGCGACACGCTCAACATGCGGATCTCCTTTCAACTGTTGGTAGAGCGCAGCGCCACGATCGTGCATGCTGAGCTGCAGCGGACGATGTGGCGCCAGCAGCGACCAGTAGCCCTCGTAGTAGCGCTCGGGCGTGACGGCGACCACGCGCCATACCAGCGTATTAAAAGCGGTGGGCGTCACCAGTAAATGAGGCTTAACGCCCAGCTGATGCGCCACCTGCGGCGCCACCTGATAAAGCGCAATCCCCTGCGCCGCCATGCTCCATAACAGATAGCCTGTACTGAGCGCCAAACCGGCGCGGCTCCAGCGCGGTTCGCGACGCCACAGGGCAACGATCAGGCAAATTATCAGCGGCAGCGTATACAGCGGATCGACAATATAAATGCTGCCAATAGCCCAGGGGTAATCGGTAAAGGGCAGCCCCAGCTGGGTGCCATATACGGTCATCAGATCGAGCAACGGATGGGTGATCAACGCCAGCCAGACGGCAGGCCACCACTGGATCCACTGAAAGCGCTGTTTGACCACGCCGGCAAGCAGCCACGCCAGCAACGGTGAAAGCAACGTTAACCAGACCAGCGCATGGCTTTCGGTGCGATGCAGAGTCATATTGCGGATTGCATCACCGTGATCGAGAAAAACATCCAGATCGGGCAAGGTGCCGCAAAATCCGCCCACCAGCGCCGACTTCCAGAGCGGCGCTTTGCGCCCCATGACCGCCATGCCCACCGAGGCGCCCAAAACCAATTGCGAAACAGAATCCATGCTTGCTCCTGGGTTGCAATCTAACGCTATAAGCCTGGCGCAATTCTGTTTCGCTGAAGGTAAAGTTTTTTAATCGCCTCTCAGCGCACGCGAATGCCTTCAATCACCATATGCTGCACGTTGCGCACCGCCTGGTTAAAAAACTCTTCGTCATTCAGCGTCTGGCCGGTTATCGCCTCTACCTGAACGGCAAAATCCGCATAGTGTTGCGTGGTGGCCCACAGCATAAACACCAAATGCTGCGGCTCTACCGGTGCCAGCCGCTTTTGCGCCACCCAGTTTTCAATCACCTGCGATTTTTCATCTATCAACGCCTTAAGGTCGCTCTCAAGCTCGGCTTTCAGCAGCGGCGCGCCCTGCAGCATTTCCAGACAGAACAGTCGTGAAGCCTGAGGATGATCGCGCGATACCTCCATTTTCAGCTGGATATAGTGGCGAATCGCTGCCAGCGGCTCGTGATCTTCACGCAGCGCACGCAGCGGCGCTAACCAGACATCAAGGATCTCTTTCAGTACCGCGATATAGAGCGCTTCTTTAGAGGGAAAATAGTAAAGCAAATTGGTTTTTGATATACCGGCGCGCTCGGCCACTTTATCGAGGCGGGTGCCATGCATACCAAACTGCGAGAAGTATTCCAGCGCCGCGTCAAGTATGGCTGAACGCTTTGCCGCTGCCGCCTGTGAACGGCGTGTTGGTGTCTTATTTACCACTTTCACCCTGATCCTTTTTCTGAACAATGCCCGCGCTGCATCTTAGCAGCTGGTCAGTTGAGTTAAGAAGTAATTAACCGATCTCGTTATCCGCTGATAGCGGATAGTGCCTTGCCTGATTTCTGTGCAGCAGGTTTTGACCAAATGGTCTGTTTTAGCGCATCGCCTGACGGCTCCTGCTGCTGTGCCTGTAAATTTCATTGTTATATCAATCGGATAAGAATTTGGCACACCTCTTGCTTTATTTGCCTTACGCGCCGCCGGAACAGGAAAGGCAGGAAGCCCCGCTGCGCACGTTGGTTAAACCACTTCCACGAGGGCTTCATATGAAAATTGGCGTTTTTATCCCGGTAGGTAATAACGGCTGGCTGATTTCCAGTAATGCGCCGCAGTACATGCCGACCTTTGCGCTGAACAAAGCGATTGTGCAGAAAGCGGAGCATTACCATTTCGATTTTGCTTTATCGATGATCAAGCTGCGCGGTTTTGGCGGAAAAACGGAGTTCTGGGATCATAACCTGGAGTCCTTCACGCTGATGGCGGCGCTGGCCGCTGTGACCACGCGTATCGAAATCTATGCCACCGCTGCCACTCTTACTCTGCCGCCCGCTATTGTGGCGCGCATGGCCGCGACGATCGACTCGGTTGCGGAAGGACGTTTTGGCGTTAACCTGGTTACCGGCTGGCAGAAGCCAGAGTATGAACAGATGGGACTGTGGCCGGGCGATGACTATTTCTCGCGCCGTTACGACTATCTGACCGAATACGTTACGGTGTTACGTGACCTCTGGGGCAGCGGCAAATCCGATTTGAAAGGCGAATTTTTTACCATGAATGACTGTCGCCTGAGTCCACGCCCGCAAAAAGCGATGAAAGTGATCTGCGCCGGTCAAAGCGACGCCGGAATGGCCTTTTCCGCCCGGCACGCCGACTATAACTTCTGCTTTGGCAAAGGAGTAAATACTCCGGCCGCCTTTGCGCCAACGGCAGCCCGCATGAAAGCCGCTGCAGAGGCCGTCGGGCGCGACGTCGGTTCGTTTGTGCTGTTTATGATTATCGCCGATGAAACGGACGAGGCAGCGCGCGCAAAATGGGAACATTACAAGGCAGGCGCGGATGAGGAAGCCCTGGCCTGGCTTACCACTCAAAGCCAGCAGGACAAACGTTCCGGCAGCGATACCAACGTGCGTCAGATGGCCGACCCCACCTCCGCAGTGAATATCAATATGGGTACGCTGGTGGGTTCGTATGCCAGCGTTGCGCGTATGCTGGATGAGGTCGCTGCCGTGGAGGGGACGCAGGGCGTGTTGTTGACCTTTGATGATTTTCTGCAGGGCATTGAGGCCTTTGGCGAGCGTATTCAGCCGTTGTTAGCCTGCCGGACACACGTTATCGCCGCAGCGCAGGAGGTAGCCTGATGAACACGGTTATTTGCAACAGCGTCAGCCAGCAGGCGACCGTTACGCTGCCCGCCCGTCCTGAAAATATTGCTTTCCCGCCAGCGCAAACGGCACTGATTGTGGTGGATATGCAGAATGCCTACGCCACGCCTGGCGGCTACCTTGACCTGGCGGGCTTTGACGTTTCCGCCACCCAGCCGGTAATTGAAAATATCGCCGTCGCCGTGCAGGCCGCGCGCGCCGCCGGCATCCAGATTATCTGGTTTCAGAATGGCTGGGACCCGCAGTACGTTGAAGCCGGGGATGCCGGCTCGCCTAATTACCATAAATCCAACGCATTAAAAACCATGCGCAAACAGCCGCAGCTACAGGGCAAACTGCTGGCCAAAGGCGGATGGGACTATGCGCTGGTGGACCGTCTTCAGCCGCAACCGGGCGATATTGTGCTGCCCAAGCCGCGCTATAGCGGCTTTTACCACACTCCGCTCGACGGCATGCTGCGCAGTCGCAACATCCGCCACCTGGTTTTCACCGGCATCGCCACCAATGTCTGTGTGGAATCGACGCTGCGCGACGGCTTTTTCCTGGAATATTTCGGCATCGTTCTGGAAGACGCGACTTATCAGGCAGGCCCACCTTTTGCCCAACAGGCAGCGATTTTTAACATTGAGACTTTTTTCGGCTGGGTTTCCGATGTGAATACCTTTTGCGCCACGCTGGCTGAACCAGCGCTTAAGCGCCTGGCCTGAACCGTCGTCCCCACAGGAGCTATCTTCATGCCTAAACATGTGATTATTCCACCCGGCAGTGGAACACCTATCGCCCCTTTTGTGCCCGGCACGCTGGCGGACGGCGTGGTGTATGTCTCAGGTACGCTGCCCTTCGATCGCGAAAACAATGTGGTTCACGTGGGCGATCCCGCCGCGCAGACGCGTCACGTCCTGGAAACCATTAAAAGCGTGATCGAAACGGCGGGTGGCACCCTGGAAGATGTGACCTTTAATGCGATTTTCCTTACCGACTGGAGCCACTACGCCGCCATAAATCAGGCGTATGCCGAATACTTTCCGGGCGATAAACCGGCCCGTTTCTGTATTCAGTGCGGGCTGGTAAAGCCAGAGGCGCTGGTAGAAATCGCCTCCACTGCGCATATCGCTAAGTGAGGCGCCAATGCATCTGAATATTACGGGCCTGCGCGGAGACAACGCGCCGGTGCTGGTGCTTGCGGCTGGTTTAGGCGGGCTGGGCAGCTTTTGGCTACCGCAGTTAAACGCGCTACGTGAACGCTATCGGGTCGTGAGTTACGACCAGCGCGGCACCGGCCGCAATGCTGACCGGCTGCCTGAAGGCTACAGCCTGCAGGATATGGCCGCCGAGCTGGCGGAAAGTTTACAGCTGGCAGGCATTGAGCGTTTCGATCTGTTGGGACATGCGCTGGGTGGCCTGATTGGGCTACAGCTGGCGCTGGACTATCCCACACGCGTCAAACGCATTGTGGTAGTGAACGGCTGGCTTAGCCTTGATGCACATACGCGCCGCTGTTTTCGCGTTCGTCAGGATCTGTTGCTTAACGCAGGCGTTGAAGCCTGGGTGCGGGCGCAGCCGCTGTTTCTCTATCCTGCCGACTGGCTTTCTGCCCATCAGGCACGTATTGAGGCGGAGGATGCGCTGCACTGCGCCCATTTTCAGGGCATGGAAAACCTGCTGCTGCGCCTGCATGCGCTGATGAGCGCCGACTTTCGTTCGTTTGCCAGCGCCATCACCCAACCGGTGCTGGCGCTGTGCAGCCGCGATGACCTGCTGGTGCCCTGGATCTGCTCACAGCAGCTGTGCGAGGCGCTGCCCAACGCCACGTTCCGGCAAATGAACTGGGGCGGACATGCCATGAGCGTGACCGATAGTTCTGCCTTCAACGCGCTGCTGCTGGCATGGCTTGACGCTACGCCTGAGACCATGCAGTCCACATCCGATGCGCTGCCGGAAACGCTGCGCAGCTAAACCGCTTACCACATAAGGAGTGATCATGTCGCATACCGCTTTATCCCCTGCGCTTTCCGCCGTGGAGAAACAGGATTTTCGTAACGCGATGGCACGCCTCGGTGCCGCCGTCAATATCATCACTACGGATGGGCCTGGCGGCCGCGCCGGTTTTACCGCATCGGCGGTTTGCAGCGTCACCGATTCGCCACCGACGCTGCTGGTTTGCCTGAACCGCTCCGCCTCGGTATGGCCCACGTTTATGCAAAACCAGGTGCTGTGCGTAAATACCCTTGCGGCGGAACATGAGGCGCTGTCGAACCTGTTCGGCGGTAAAACGCCGATGGCGGAGCGTTTTATTGCCGCCGAATGGGCCACGCTGCTCACTGGCGCACCGATACTGAACGGGGCCGTGGCCTCTTTCGACTGCCGCATCAGCCAGACGATTAGCGTCGGTACGCACGATATCCTGTTTTGCGAAGCGCAGGCACTGGTCTGTAATCATCATGGCGCCGGTTTGATCTATTTCGATCGCGGCTATCACCATCTGTTACGGCAGGAAGCCCGTTAACCCCGCTGCGGCGGCTCATCCCTTTTCCTCTGCAGGAGAAAATAATGGCGCATTCCTGGTTTCCTCAATGGCATAAAAAAACGGCGATAAGCGAAGATGGCGTGATCGCCCCGGATGAGACGCTGCCGCTGGGGCAGACAGTGATCCTCGGCCTGCAACATGCGGTAGCCATGTTTGGCGCAACCGTGTTAATGCCGCTCCTCATGGGGCTGGACCCCAATCTCGCCATCATGATGTCCGGCATCGGCACTCTGCTGTTTTTCCTGGTGACCGGCGGGCGAGTGCCAAGCTACCTCGGTTCCAGCGCCGCTTTTGTTGGCGTAGTGATTGCCGTTACCGGCTTTAACGGACAGGGCCTTAATCCGCATTTAGGCGTCGCGCTGGGAGGCATTATCGCCTGCGGTCTGCTTTATACCCTGACTGGCGTGGTGGTGGTCAAAGCGGGCACGCGCTGGATTGAACGGCTTATGCCGCCGGTGGTCACCGGCGCGGTGGTGATGGCGATCGGGCTGAATCTGGCACCTGTAGCGGTGCGCAGCGTCTCAGCGTCGGTTTTTGACAGCTGGATGGCGGTGCTGACCATTCTCTGTATCGGCACGGTAGCGGTGTTTACCCGTGGCATGGTGCAGCGTCTGCTGATCCTGGCAGGGCTTATTATTGCCTGGGCGTTCTATGCGTTGTTGACCAATGGGTTTGGTCTCGGCAAGCCGGTCGATTTTAGTCCGATCGCCAGCGCGCCATGGTTTGGCTTTCCACAGCTTACCGCGCCGGTTTTTTCAGTGTCAGCTATTACAATGATCGCGCCGGTGGCAGTTATTTTGGTGGCGGAAAATCTTGGACATATCAAAGCAGTGGCGAGCATGACCGGACGTAACCTCGACCCCTATATCGGACGCGCTTTCATCGGCGACGGGTTGGCAACCCTGCTTTCCAGCAGCGTTGGCGGTAGCGGCGTCACCACCTATGCAGAAAATATCGGCGTAATGGCGGTTACCCGCGTTTACTCCACGCTGGCTTTTGTGGCTGCAGCGCTAATCGCCTTGCTCCTTGGCTTCTCACCGAAATTTGGCGCGCTGATCCATACCCTTCCCGCGCCGGTCATTGGTGGAGCCTCAATCGTGGTGTTCGGGCTGATCGCCGTAGCGGGCGCGCGCATTTGGCTGCAGAATCAGGTTGATCTGAGCAAGAACGGCAACTTGATTATGGTTGCGGTTACGCTGGTGCTGGGCGCTGGCGACTTCTCGCTGAAAATCGGTGCCTTTACGCTCGGCGGAATCGGCACCGCCACCTTCGGGGCAATTATGCTGCATGCTATCCTGCGTTATCGCCGCAGCTCACCCCTTAGCGAGGCGGAGATCCTGCGGCAGAATCGTTAGCCTCTACTTTTCCACGGCGGGTTGGCTTTTTGCCCGCCTTTTCAGTTTAAATTCACTCACCAGCACTCCCAGCACAATTAATGCGCCGCCCAGCAGCGCCGTGCCGGGCAGCCGTTCGCCAGCAATACGCCCCACTACGCCCGCCCATACCGGCTCGCCGGCATAGATAACCGTGGCTCGCGTGGGTGAAACACTGCGCTGTGCCCAGTTCATTGTCACCTGAATCAGCGCGCTGGCGAGTCCCAGTCCCAGCGCGCTGCCCCAAAGCCAGGTTGACATAGCGGGCACGCTTTCACCGTTGGGCTGCATCATCAGAAAAGAAAACAGAGACGCCACGCCCAGCTGCACAATAGTGACGCGGCGAATATCGACTTTGCCTGCGCTGGCGCCGATCAGGATAATTTCCGCCGCAATCGCCAGCGTACTGAGCAACGTCGCGATTTCGCCCCGACTCAGCGTCAGGCCACCGCTCTCCGGTCCCGCCACCAGCAGCAGTCCGATAAAAGCCAGCGCCACGCCGCACCACGCCATCAGGCCGGGCATTTTGCCCAGGAATACCCACTGTAGCAACGGCACCAGCGGCACGTATAACGCGGTAATAAAGGCTGACTGACTGCCAGAGATGGTTTGCATGCCCCAGGTTTGTAAGCCATAGCCGCAACCAATCGCAATGCCGATCCAGAAGCCCGCCAGCAGTTCACGCCGCGTAAAGCCACCCAGCGTGCGCCATGAAAAGAGCAGCAGGAGCAGCGTTGCGGTGGCGAAACGCACGCCGACGAAAAAGAAAGGGCCGCTCATGGTCATAGCATGGTGCACCACCATAAAGGTGCCACCCCAGATCATGGTAATAAAAATCAGAATGCCTTCCTGCAGCGTAAGCGTCCATTTGTAGCGAGATAACCGGCCCGACATATTTATCCATTCCTTACAGCGAAGGCTGCCAGTGTGCTTGTCTCACCACATCGGGTCAATGGTGTTGACAGCTTCCAGGCAAGCTTGTGGAGTTCTTCTATACTCTGTTACTGAAGTTATCTTTCATTGCTACAGGAGAACGTTATGTCACAGAAACAATCCCAGCAGAGTAAAGACGATCCAAAACAGGCACCGGAATCAGGTGATAAAAAGCCTGCTAACCCGAAAAAGTAAACGCGTCCGGCTGACCGCCGTAGAGATCGAAACTCTTCCACAGGGAGCTGAACAATGGCAAAAATTCTGGTGCTGTATTACTCCATGTATGGCCACGTTGAAACCATGGCGCAGGCCGTTGCTGAAGGCGCAAGCCGTGTGAGCGGCGCTGAGGTAACCATCAAACGCATACCTGAAACCATGGATGCTGAACGCTTTGCTCAGGTTGGCGGTAAAACGCAGCAGGATGCGCCAGAAGCCACGCCAGAAGAACTGCCGCAGTACGATGCTATTTTGTTCGGCACCCCTACCCGTTTTGGCAATATGTCTGGTCAGATGCGTACTTTTCTCGATCGCACCGGTGGGCTGTGGGCCTCTGGTGCGCTTTACGGCAAGCTGGCCAGCGTATTTACCTCGACCGGCACCGGCGGCGGTCAGGAGCAGACCATTACCTCCACCTGGACCACGCTGGCGCACCACGGCATGGTGCTTGTGCCTATCGGCTACGGCACGAAAGAGATGTTTGATATCAGCCAGGTTCGCGGCGGCACGCCTTATGGCGCGTCCACCTATGCCGGCGGTGACGGCTCACGGCAGCCAACGGCAGAAGAGCTAACTATTGCCCGCTTTCAGGGCGAGCATGTCGCCCGGCTGGCGGTAAAAATCAACGGATAGTCTCAATCAACACAGGAGAACACTATGGCAACGCAACAATCCAAAGCACATCATGTTGGCGAATGGGCAAGCCTGCGCCATACCTCACCTGAGATTGCTGAGGCAATTTTTGAAGTCGCAAATTACGATGAAAAACTGGCGGAAGAGATTTGGCGCCAGCAGGGTAACGACGACGTGCTGTTTCGCGCCTTCGATAAAACCGATGCAGATGTCCTGACCTGGGACGATGTGGTAGTGGAACGTAAAAACGTTTAGTTCGCCATGATATCTGCGGGCGGGATCTTCCCGCCCTTTTTATTTTTATCCCGCGAAAGGAGTCCTCTATGTCTACCTACCAGTCTGTTAACCCTGCGACCAACGAAGTCATTAAAACCTGGCCTGCGCACAGCGATCAGTATGTTGAGGACGCGCTGGCGACCGCCGCGCAGCTTTATCAGTCAGCCTGGTCAAAAGGCGATATCCAGCCGCGTATCCAGGTCTTACATAAACTGGCGGAGCTGATCGACAGCCGTACAGAAGAGTTGGCCAAAATCGCCAGCCTTGAAATGGGTAAGCTACTGAAACAGAGCCGTGGCGAAGTGCAAATATGCGCGCGCATCGCCCGCTATTATGCGGAGCATGCCGAAAAGTTTTTGCAGCCCGTGCCCTATCCTACCGATTTGGGCGAAGCATGGGTTGAACATCATCCGCTTGGCGTTCTGGTAGCCGTCGAGCCATGGAACTTCCCTTACTATCAGCTGATGCGCGTGCTGGCACCCAATCTGGCAGCTGGTAATCCGGTACTGGCAAAACATGCAGCGATTGTCCCGCACTGCGCCCACATCTTTGAGCAGCTGGTGCTGGAAGCCGGCGCGCCAAAAGGTGCCTGGACGAATCTTTTTATCTCCAGTGAAAAAGTGGCTGAACTGATTGCCGACGATCGCGTTCAGGGCGCCGCGTTGACCGGTTCTGAGCGCGCAGGCAGCGCCGTCGCACAGCAGGCCGGCAAATATCTGAAGAAAACCACTCTTGAACTGGGCGGCAATGATGTGTTTGTGGTGCTGGACGATTGCGATTTAGAGAAAGCGGTTAAACAAGGCGTACAGGCGCGTTTGAGCAATGCCGGTCAGGTCTGTACCGCAGCGAAACGCTTTATCGTTCAGCGCAGCGTTGCCGATCGTTTCCTGGAAAAATTCACTGAAGCCTTCAAAGCAGTGAAAATCGGCGATCCGCTGGATGAAAACAGCACGCTTGGTCCGCTTTCCTCTGCCAGCGCGCGCGATACGCTGGACAAACAGGTTAAAGAGGCGATTGCTAAAGGCGCGACGCTGCACTACGGCGGCGAGGCGCTACCCGGCCCCGGCTGTTTCTATCAACCCACCATTCTGACCAATATCACACGTGACAATCCCGCCTACTTCACCGAATTTTTCGGTCCGGTCGCGCAGGTTTATGTCGTTGAGAACGATGACGACGCAGTACAGCTGGCCAATGATTCCCATTACGGCCTCGGCGGCGCCGTGTTTACCGGCGATATCGCTCGCGGTAGGCGTATGGCTGCGCGCATCGAAACCGGCATGGTGTTTATCAATTCCGCCAGCGATACCGCTGCAGAGCTGCCTTTCGGTGGCGTTAAGCGTTCTGGCTATGGACGTGAGCTATCCGATTTGGGCATTAAAGAATTCGTGAATCAGAAACTGGTAGTGGTTTCCGGTCAGTAAGCGGACGGAGCCATAAAAAAGGGAGCCTGAGGCTCCCTTTTTATTATCTGTCTGAGATCAGCTGGCGGATCCTGCCTGTGTTGCCGGTGCCTGCTGCGCTTTCTCATCAGCAGCTTTTGGCTGTGGTTCAGCTTTTGGCTGTGCAGCAGATTCGGCTTTCTCGCTTGCCGCTTTATCTTTTGCCGCCTGCTCAGCATCCGCTTTGGCTTTAGCCGCAGCGGCCTTCGCTTTCTCTGCATCCGCCTGCGCTTTCTCTGCCGCAGCTTTCGCGGCAGCGTCCTCTCCGGCGGCCTGTTTTTCTGCAGCTTTTGCCTGCTGGTCAGCTTTAGCAGCGTCCGCTTGATTCACTGGTGCATCCGCTGCGGGTTTATCCGCTGCGGCTTTGTCCGCAACTGACTTATCGGCAACAGGTTTGGCTGCAGCAGGTTTATCGGCGGCCGGTTTAGCTGCCGCTACATTATCCTGTGCTGTTTTGGCCCCGGGTGCCGGTTTTGCGGCAGCAGGCTGCAGCGCAGTGCCCTGCAATGCGGTATTCAATGCATTGCTGAACTGCTCCCATGAACAGAAACCGTTAGCATCCGTCTGGCAACCGTTAAGCTGCAGCGTTACGCGTTTTGGCGGGTTTTTCAGGCTAAGCGCTTCGGCATCACGTAACTGCCCGGCGGTCTGGTAAACATATTCAATTTTCACCAGATCTTTATCTGCTTTCGCATCGTGCCAGCGTTCGAAAACAACCTGGCCGCCAATTGGCGTTTTCTCATACTGTCCCGGCAGCGTATAGGCTTTGGTATCCAGCGCCGCCAGCAGCGAAGCGATATTTGAGTCATGACCCACCATCAGCGTTACTTTTGGCGCAGAGGCTTTATCCTGATCCACCAGTTGGCTGCGAATGTAATCAATCAGCGGCGCTGCCACTTCGCGGGCAATTTCCGGTGAGGTAAACAGCGCATCCTGATAGCCGTTTTTAATCGCCGCCAGCTCCTGCCACTGTTCTGGGGTTTTAATCTGTCCCCAGGCGACCTGCTCCAGCGGGAAGCCCTGATAATATTGCAGGGTAAAGGCGTCCACCAGCGAGTTCCCCACTTTCAGCGGACCGGCAACGCCAGGCTCTTTGCCATTTTCCGCGCTGAATTTGTTTTGGTTATCGCTGCTCAGCGCGCACTGCTTTTTGCCGTTGCAGGCCGGGGAGTTTTTATAATCGACAATTTTTTCCAGACGCTGGAAGGCGGGCTTAAGGCTCAGCTTTTCACCCTGTGCATTCAGGGCCGCCAGCGCTTTCTTGTTGAACTCTTCGCTGTCGTTACTGATCACCGGGCTGAATACGGGATCCATAGTGCCCATTTCATCCTGATGCGTTACGGTAATGTCGCAGCCGGGAAACGCACCGGTAACAAAATATTGTGCTGTCGCGACGGTACGTTGCAGGCTGTTGGCGTAGGCAAATACCTCGCTGGAATCCGGACAGGCATCATTTTTCATCAGGCCCTGCTGCGCCAGCCACTCGCGCGTATAACGCCCCATATAGACCTCCAGCACGCCGCCTTTGGTGGTCAGCTCGCCGCCCGCCACATCCCACTGCGGCCAGGCTTTCCTGGTCGCCTGCGCCAGCAGACTGCCGTTATCAGCCAGCGGAGCCCGCAGGTTATGACGGCTAAGCATTAATACCTGCTGGAGTTGCAGATCGCCATCAGCGGCGTGGGCGGAAAATCCTAAGGGTAACGCCGCAATAACCGACAATGCGCAAAGACTGAGTTTTTTGATCATTGTTACTGTTCCATTCGATCCGATGATGACTGGCTGACGGCTGACCGCAGGGGCGTCAGCGCCAATAATAGGTATAGCATTGTGCCCGACACCCTAGTTTACGGTAGCCGGAAGCAGGCTTCATATCGTATCAGGACTATAGCAGACGCGCGACACTGTGCTTTAACCTGTTTAGCTGATTGAAAAGTAACGAAATGTTTTAGGGAAGTATCCATTTTTCGTCTGCTGGCGCTTGCAGAATAAAAGGAAAGAGGCGAATCCTGACAAGTTAACCGGGCGTGAGGAAGATTTGGCTGGCTTTGCTCTTGCTGACCGGGATTGCAGGCATAAAAAAAGCCAGCACGCTGTGCTGGCTCTTAAAATTTGGCGGAGGAGGAGAGATTCGAACTCTCGGATGGTTTCCCATCGGCGGTTTTCAAGACCGCTGCCTTAAGCCACTCGGCCACCCCTCCGCAAGACAATCCACAACTGCGTTGCGACGTGTCATATTGTGCGACGAAGTCTAACGGCTTGATTCTGCTTGTGCAAGCCTCTTTTATGCAAAAAAGATCTGACTGATTATTTTCGCAGCGCCACGCTGAAAACATAGGCAAAACCGCTTGCGGCCCAAACGAAAACGGGCCAGCATTTCTGCTGACCCGTTGTAATTCAGTGGCGGAGGAGGAGAGATTCGAACTCTCGGATGGTTTCCCATCGGCGGTTTTCAAGACCGCTGCCTTAAGCCGCTCGGCCACCCCTCCGCAATGAGGCGAACTATAAACACCCCTCAGCGCAATGTAAATAGTCAGGCTTGCTGTTCGCCTGAAAAACAGCCAAACCCTCTTTATTTGCTGGCTTAATCTCCATTTGGTTCACAAAAACAGCGGCTTCACGCGTAAAGAAGGGTAAAACGCCTTTTCCCTTTCCGCCGCGCTTCGTATGCTCTGCGCTAAGATTGTTACCCCTGTATGAGGTGCATTATGGATCGTATTGTTTCCCGCTCTGGTACCGGCACATCGTTGCTGAGTACCCATAAAGTTTTGCGTAATACCTATTTCCTGCTGGGGCTGACGCTGGCCTTTTCTGCCGCAACCGCAACCGCCAGTACCTTACTGAACCTGCCTGCGCCTGGCCTGATTCTGATGCTGGTGGGTTTTTATGGCTTGATGTTTTTAACCTACCGCCTGGCCAATAGTCCGGCCGGTATCGTGGCCGCTTTCGCCTTTACCGGCTTCCTTGGCTATAGCCTGGGCCCGATCCTGAATTCCTTCCTGTCGGCAGGCATGGGCGATGCCATTGCGCTGGCGCTGGGCGGTACCGCTCTGGTGTTTTTCTGTTGCTCTGCCTATGTGCTGACAACGCGCAAGGATATGTCTTTCCTTGGCGGCATGATGATGGCGGGATTTGTAGTGCTGCTGGTTGCGGTGGTTGCTAACCTGTTCCTGCAGCTGCCGGCTCTGCAGCTGGCTATCAGCGCCCTGTTTATTCTGTTTTCTACCGGTGCGATCCTGTGGGAAACCAGCAATATTATTCACGGCGGTGAAACCAACTATATTCGCGCCACCATTAGCCTCTATGTCTCGCTGTACAATATTTTTATCAGCCTGCTGAGCATTCTTGGCTTCTCACGTAATAACTAAACGCCCTCCGCGTAGAGTTTTGGATGCCTGATTAAGGCCTCGCCCACCGGCGGGGCCTTATTTTTTGCCGCCGTTAAGTTTGCTAAGATAGCCACAGGTTAAACAAATGAGGCCATATTGTGCTGTTTGAAGGTAAAGACATTGCGCGTGATGCTCAGGGTTATCTGCTGAACTCTGCGGACTGGAGCGAAGCGCTGGCGCTGCATATCGCAGCCGAAGAAGCGATTACAATGAGCGAAGCGCACTGGGAAGTCGTGCATTTTGTCCGCGAGTTTTATCTGACGTACAACACCTCTCCGGCGGTAAGAATGCTGGTAAAAGCGATGGCGCAGAAGTGTGGCGAGGAAAAAGGCAACAGCCGCTATCTGTTTCGTCTGTTTCCCGATGGCCCGGCAAAGCAGGCGACCAAAATAGCCGGCCTGCCCAGGCCGGTTAAATGCCTGTGACGCTTAAGCGGAGCAGCCCCTGCCCCGCTCTGATTAGCCTGTGGTAAAGCGCTGCGGCATCTCACCCGCATGATGCGGCTCTGTTAATACGCGATCGACGCGCGCGCTGCGTGGCCCACCTGCCTTTAACCAGGCTACCAGCTGTTCCAGAGCTTCGCTTGCGCCACAGGCCAGCACTTCCACGCTGCCGTCATCCAGATTGCGTGCATAGCCGGTTAATCCAAGCTGCTGCGCCTGCATCTGGGTGCTGTAGCGAAACCCTACGCCCTGCACCTGACCATGAACCCAGGCTTTAATACATTGTTGCGTCATTGCGCGCTCCCCTGATGTCCGCTGATTGCATTTTGCCGGTAACCACCGGACAATGTGGCCTCATTTTCCGTTGGTAAGCATAGCAAAATATGACCGTTCGATTGATTCTCGCTAAGGGACGTGAAAAGTCCCTGCTCCGTCGTCATCCGTGGGTTTTTTCCGGCGCCGTTGCGCGTATGGAAGGTAAAGCCCGGCGTGGTGAAACCATTGACGTTTGTGACAGCCAGGGTAAATGGCTGGCCCGCGCAGCCTTTTCACCCGATTCGCAAATCCGCGCACGCGTCTGGAGCTGGCAGCAGGACGAATCTGTCGATATCGCCTTTTTTGTCCGTCGCCTGCAGGCAGCCCAGCAGCTGCGTGACTGGCTGGCGGTACGTGATGGTCTGGACAGCTACCGTTTGATCGCCGGTGAGTCTGACGGCATGCCGGGCGTGACGATCGATCGTTTTGGCTCCTTCCTGGTGTTGCAACTGCTTTCCGCCGGGGCGGAGTATCAGCGTCCGGCGATTATTTCCGCGCTGCAGCAGTGCTATCCCGACTGCAATATCTACGACCGCTCCGATGTGGCCGTCCGCAAGAAAGAAGGACTGGAGCTGAGCCAGGGGCCGGTTTGCGGGGCGTTGCCACCCGATCTGTTGCCGATTAGCGAACATGGCATGAAGCTGCTGGTAGATATTCGTACCGGCCACAAGACCGGCTACTATCTGGATCAGCGCGACAGTCGCTTTGCTACCCGGCGCTATGCGCAAGACAAACGCGTGCTTAACTGCTTCTCCTATACCGGCGGCTTCGCTGTTTCTGCTCTGCTTGGCGGCTGTAGTGAGGTTATCAGTGTTGATACTTCGCAGGCGGCGCTGGATGTGGCGCGTCAGAACGTAGAACTGAACGGGCTCGATGTCAGTAAGGCGCAATTCGTGCGCGATGATGTGTTTAAACTGTTGCGCAGCTATCGCGATAACGGCGAGAGATTTGATCTTATCGTGATGGATCCACCTAAGTTTGTTGAAAACAAAAATCAGCTGGCAGGCGCATGTCGTGGCTATAAAGACATTAATATGCTGGCGATGCAGCTGCTGAATCCGGGCGGCATGCTGATGACCTTCTCCTGTTCGGGACTGATGGCAACTGATTTATTTCAGAAAATTATCGCTGACGCCGCCGTTGACGCTCATCGTGATGTACAATTTATAGAGCAGTTCCGTCAGGCAGCCGATCACCCGGTTATCGCCAGCTATCCTGAAGGACTCTATCTGAAGGGATTTGCCTGCCGCGTGCTGTAACTTGAAAACGATGCTTTTATCCCCATATTTGTGGTTAAAGGCAATGTTTGTCAGGAGGTATTGATGATTGCCAGTAAATTTGGAATTGGACAGCAGGTGCGTCATAAGATGCTGGGCTTTCTGGGCGTGGTGGTTGATGTCGATCCCGAGTATTCGTTAGACGACCCTGATATTGATGATGTGGGCGCAAATGAGATGTTACGTACTGCGCCCTGGTATCATGTCGTTACCGAAGACGATGACGGTGAGCCGATTCATACCTATCTGGCCGAAGCACAGCTTGCAGGCGAAGCGCAAACCGTTCATCCCGAACAGCCTTCGCTGGATGAACTGGCCGAGTCAGTTCGTCAACAGCTTTTATCCCCTCGCTTACGTCACTAATATTATGCCTGGCGCGCCAGGCATCTCATTTTCTTTACGCTGCGCGATCAGTTCGCCTGATTTTTCAGTAACCCCAGCCGCGGGATCTCAATTTTTGGACAGCGGTCCATGACCACGTTTAGCCCTGCTTCTCCAGCCAGCACCGCAGCCTGTTCATTTATCACGCCCTGCTGCAGCCAGAGCGTCTTCGCACCGATAGCAATCGCCTCCTGCGCCACGCCCCACGCCGCCTCTGAATTACGGAACACATCTACCATGTCAACCGGCACAGGGATCTCTGCCAGCGTGGCATATACTTTTTGCCCCAGTAATGTCTGGCCTGCCAGCTTTGGACTGACCGGAATAACCTGATAGCCCTGCTGTAGCAGCCAGGCCATCACGCCATAGCTGGCACGGGTTGTTTTATCGCTGGCACCCACTAACGCAATGGTCCGGGTAGAACGCAACACGTCGGCAATCATCTGATCGTTCATGAATGACTCCTGATACAATGGATTGACCCATTTTAGGTTATTTACAGTTAGGTAATGAATTGCTGGCATTCATCTGCGCATTTAGCGATTCAGGGCACAAAATAATATGTTAAAATGTTAACACACTGCCATAATGTAAGAATTTGATACATTCACTGCCGGGATTCCCGTGCGCCTTCTGGAGAAATAATGAAGCTGCGTTTGATCTGTTCAGGTATGTTTGCGTTGTTGTTCGCAACATCCTGTTACGCGACTACGCTCAGGCTCGATCCCAATATCGATCTGCTGGTACTGGACGGACGCAAAATTTCAGGCTCACTGCTCAAGGGAGCTGAAGGACTGGAGCTGGACAATGGGGAGCATCAGCTTCTGTTCCGCGTTGAAAAAGTACTCGACACTTCTCATGGCAACGTAAAGCGTAGCTATATTTCCGCCCCTTTAATCGTGACATTTGTCGCCAAAGCCAAATCCATTTCTATTCGGCTTCCCGCGCTGGAAAACCTGCGCGATCGTCGCCAGTTTGATAAAAACAGCGCTTTTATCCTGGTAGACGAAAAAGGTCAGACGGTTGAAAGCCGCCGCGATCGCCTTCCCCTGCTGCAGGGACATCAGACCGATCTGGAAAAAGCGCTGATAGCCTATAACCGCAACGGTCAGGTGGCATCCGTCCCCCGTTTCGCTCAGCAACCGCCGTTAAGCATGCAACAGGAGAAATTCCCGGTTGATGTGGTAGGCGCTAATATGCCCGCGGAGCGTATGCTGCAACTCTGGTTTCATCAGGTCGACAGCGCCACGCGCCAGCGCCTGGTAAGCTGGATGAAAGCGCTACGGCCAAGTTGATGTTTACCGCTCCGCAGCGGTAAACTCTGGGTTTGTTTCCCTATTTTCACCTTATTCTCAACAGGATGCATCAATGGAGCAAACCAGCCGTATTCTTGCCGAAGCGAAAACCATTGCCCTGGTGGCACACGACCATTGTAAAACCGCACTGCTGGAGTGGGTCAGCCAGCATAAAACGCTGCTGGATGCACACAGGCTCTATGCCACTGGCACCACGGGCAATTTGATCCAGCGGGCTACCGGCCTTGAGGTTAATGCCATGCTTAGCGGCCCGATGGGCGGCGATCAGCAGGTAGGCGCGCTAATCGCCGAGGGTAAAATCGATCTGTTGATCTTCTTCTGGGATCCGCTGAACGCCGTGCCGCACGATCCGGATGTAAAAGCACTGCTGCGTCTTGCCACCGTCTGGAATATCCCAACGGCCACTAACCGTTCTACCGCTGACTTCCTGATCCAGTCACCGTTATTTAATCAGGCGGTTACCATTCAGATCCCCGATTATCAAAACTATCTGCAGGCGCGCCTTAAATAAACGCACCGGGCTTACCCTCTCTAGGGTTTACGCAGCAGCGGAACGCCCAGTCGTTTAAAATCTTCGACGAATACTGACGGCTGCTGACGATTATAAAGCAGCCAGACCTGCTGTTTCGCTCGCGTTATCGCCACATAAGCCAGGCGTCGCTCCTCCGCATCAGGAAAATCTTCAGGCTGGGGCAGCAGCCCCTCTTCGATTACCGACTCACGCGTCGGAGCCGGGAAGCCGTCACTTCCCGCCTGCAATCCCAACAGGATCACATAATCCGCCTGCTGCCCTTTGCTGGCGTGAATTGTCATAAAATCCAGCCTGAGCTTAGGCCAGCGGGTTTTGGCTTTTGCCAGTAATGCGGGTTGCAGATGATGATAGCGAGCCAGCAGCAACACCCGCTCTTCTGGCAGGGCGTAGCCGCTGATTTTATTCAGCAAATCTTCCAGCCGGTCGTCAGGCAGCAGCGAAATAGCTTTCCTGGTACCTTTTGTCAGGCTGTTAAGCGGTTTAGCAAGCTGATGAGGATTTTCCTGCACGAAGCGGTTGGCGATGTCACCGATGCGATCGTTAAAACGCCAGGTGGTATCCAGCATGCAGCTATCCCCCTGGCCAAAATAATGATGAAATGAGGTTGTCAGCGTCATTTCCGCTCCGTTAAAACGGTAGATCGCCTGCCAGTCATCACCCACGGCAAACAAGCTGGTTTGCCGATTCTGTTTGCGTAAAGCGGCCAGCAATAACGCCCGCTGCGGCGAAATATCCTGAAACTCATCCACCAGGATATGTTTCCAGGGACTGATAAACCGCCCTTTCTCTACCAGGTTAATCGCCTGATGGATCAGCCCGGAGAAATCGACCGCCCCCTCTTCTTTCAGCGCGCTTTTCCACGCTTTCAACAGCGGCGCCATCAGCTTAACGCGTTTAGCGAAGAGATCGCGTATCGCGTCCGGCGCGTCAGCAATCATTGCCGCCTGGGCTCCGCCATGCATACGCATCAGGCCAAGCCAGCTTTCCAGACGGCTTGCTAACCGCTGCGCCAGCGCATGGTCTTGCCAGAAATCGCTCTCCGGCACCGTCCACTCCAGCTCTTCCGTCAGCCACTGCCGCCAGCCGTTAGCGTGGGCTTTCTTTTCCGCGCACTGTTGTTGCCAGGTTTCAACCAGCAGCTGGCGTCTTGCCTCGCTATCGGTTTCAAGGCGGGAGATCAGCGGCGTTTTATTACTGCTCTCACGGATGATATGCAGCGCCAGCGAGTGAAAGGTGCGCGCCTCCGGCTCTTCAATATGCAGTCGGCTCCTGATGCGCTCGTTCATCTCTTCCGCAGCCTGACGCCCGAACGCCAGCAGCAAAATTTGCTGCTGCTGAGCCTGCTGCTGGCGTAGCAGCCAGCCCGCCCGCGCCACAAGAACCGCAGTTTTACCGCTGCCGGCACCCGCCAGCACCAGTAGCGTCTCTTCACCATTCACCACCGCACGCGCCTGCGCAAGATTGAGCGGGGCTGATTCTACCGTAGCAAAAAAATCGGCATGCTCTTCCAGCATCCGTTGAGTCCAGACGTCGTTACGCCTCGCCCGTTCTGCTTCGCCACGGCATAGCCACTCCCGGCACTGGCGGTAAAGCGTCCGACAGTTATCGAAATTCTCCAGCCGTGAGCAAGGCAGCGGTAAAGCGGAAAAGGTTTCTTCGATCTGCTGCTGCAGTTCAGCCAGCTCACGCTGCTTTAACCAGCGAGCCTGGGTTTCCTGCTGCGGTAAGGCCGCCACCAGCGTCTCGAGCACGCCGGCGCTGATTGCGCTCATCTCTTCGCTCCAGCCCTGCCATGCCTGCATAAGATAGTGATAAAAGCGCTGCGTTTCCTGCCACTCCGTACCGTGCAGACGCACAACTTTTTCATCCGGCAGGGTAAACTCCAGCTCTCCCCAGATCAGGCCGCGTTTGCATTTAATTTCCAGCAGCTGGTTAAACGGGATCAGATACTCATGTTTTTCACCGCTGACTTCTACCCCGGCGCTTAATAGCCGTACCCGATTGTAGGGGTGCTGCGCCAGATGTTTGCCGAGCGACGTTGCTTTTAGTTCCATGCGTTATAACCAAAGGTGGATGGATACGGTTTGCTGTTTAGTCTACCGAGCCGTAGTTTACCGCTCCAGGGTTAAAACAGGTTACAATCAAGCGCAGTGATGCTGGATAAATTCTGTTTTTGAAGGAAGCCTGTTATGCGTACCGTTTTGAATATCCTTAATTTTGTATTAGGTGGCTTCTTTACCACACTGTGCTGGTTGTTCGCTACCCTTGTAAGCATCGTTTTGATCTTTACCCTGCCACTGACACGCTCCTGCTGGGAGATAACGAAACTTTCCCTGCTACCTTATGGTAATGAGGCGGTTCATGTAGATGAATTACGTCCTGAACAAAGCAACACGCTGCTGAATACCGGTGGCACGTTGCTGAATATTTTTTGGTTTATCTTCTTTGGCTGGTGGCTGTGCCTTTCCCACATTATGCTCGGCATTACACAATGCATCAGCATCATTGGCATTCCGGTAGGTATTGCCAACTTTAAGCTGGCGGCGATTGCGCTATGGCCGGTTGGCCGCCGCGTTGTCTCCACTGAAGAAGCGCGTGCGGCACGTGAAGCTAATGCGCGTCGTCGCTATCAGTAAGGGCGCCATGTCATGATTGCGTTAACTGCGGGTTTGCGTCGTTATACGGCGAACAGTACCGGGCTTTATCTGACCCGCATTTTTCTGGCGCTGGCGGGCGCGGCCGCCTTTCCCTGGTGGATCCAGCAGGTTGTCTGGACATTACCGCTTACGCTGGGCGTGGTTGCCGCCGCGCTGGCCGATCTTGATGACCGCTTCACTGGCCGATTGCGCAATCTGTTTATCACGCTGCTCTGTTTTTGCATCGCTTCGGTTTCGGTAGAGTTACTTTTCCCCTGGCCCTGGCTATTTATTCTCGGCCTGGCGATTTCTACCTGGGGTTTTATTTTGCTGGGTGCGCTTGGCCAGCGCTATGCCACTATCGCCTTTGGCGCGCTGCTGATTGCTATTTACACCATGCTTGGCGCGGGTCTTTTTTCGCAGTGGTATCTCCAGCCGATCCTGCTGCTGCTGGGCGCTGTCTGGTATAACCTGCTAACGCTGACAGGACACCTGCTGTTTCCTATTCGCCCGTTACAGGAAAACATGGCGCGCAGCTACAGCATGCTGGCTAATTACCTGGACGCCAAGGCCAGCCTGTTTGACCCAGATACGGAAGAAAACGACGACGGCGGGCTGGTTGAAGTGGCGATGGCTAACAGCAAGCTGGTGGCCGTGCTTAATGAGACGAAAACCTCGATCCAGAGTCGGTTACGCGGCGATCGCGGGCAACGCGGTACGCGGCGAACATTGCATTATTATTTTGTCGCGCAGGATATTCATGAACGCGCCAGCTCTTCTCATGTGCAATATCATGCCCTGCGTCAGGAGTGGCGCTACAGCGAAATTCTGTTTCGTTTTCAGCGTCTGTTGACCATGCAGGCGCGCGCCTGTCGTCAGCTTTCCGATGCGATTCTGCTGCAGCGCAGCTATCAGCATGATATGCGTTTTGAGCGCGCTTTTAATCACCTGCAGGCGGCGCTGGATCGGCTACCTGATACAACAGAAGATAAAGCGCGCCAAAAAGCGCTGCACTATTTACTACGCAATTTAAAAGCAATCGATGCCCAACTGGCAACGATAGAGTCAGAGCAGGCGCTGGAGCAGGCGCATCGGGATGGCAGCGATACGCATCTCTCCAGCGAGGGATTAACTGGCTGGAGCGATATTCGTCTGCGTATTAGCCGTCATTTAACGCCAGAATCACCGCTTTTTCGTCATGCCGTGCGGATGTCGCTGGTGCTGTGCGTTGGCTACGCCTTTATTCAGCTGACCGGTCTGGAGCGTGGTTACTGGATCCTGTTGACCAGCCTGTTTGTTTGTCAGCCCGGCTATAACGCAACGCGCCGCCGTCTGGCGCTGCGCATTATCGGCACCTTAACCGGCATCGCTATTGGTTTGCCGGTTTTATGGCTGGTGCCTTCTGTGGATGGGCAGCTGCTGCTGATTGTGCTGTCAGGCGTGCTGTTTTTTGCTTTCCGCCAGGTACAGTATGCGCATGCCACTATGTTCATCACGCTGCTGGTGCTGCTCTGCTTTAATTTGCTGGGCGAAGGCTTCGATGTGGCTGTTCCCCGTATTGTCGACACGCTGTTGGGCTGCGGCATCGCCTGGCTGGCGGTTAGTTTTATCTGGCCAGACTGGCGTTTCCGACGCCTGCCGGCGGTGGCGGAAAAAACCTTAACGGCTAACTGCCGATATCTGGATGCAATTCTGGAACAGTATCACCAGGGGAAAGATAACCGCCTGGCCTACCGTATTGCACGCCGCGACGCGCATAACGGTGATGCCGAGCTGGCCTCGGTGGTTTCCAACCTTTCAACCGAAATGCGCCCGGATCCGCAGCTGCGTGAAGCGGCATTTCGTCTGCTCTGCCTGAATCACTCTTTTTTAAGCTACATCTCAGCGTTAGGCGCGCATCGTGAAAAAATAACGCAGCCAGAGCTGCTGGCGTTACTGGATGATGCCGTCTGCTATGTTGATGATGTATTACAGATAGATATTGTCAGCGAGCAGCAAGCGCAGCAGATGATGGGTGAGCTTGCTACCCGTATTGGAGGGTTTGACAGCGAGGCGGATTCACAGGCGCAGCTGGTATTACAACAAATCGGTTTGTTGATTGCGCTGTTGCCCGAAATTGCCCGCCTGAAAAAGCAGCTGGCCTCCTCTTCCGCCGGTTAGTTTTGTCGTGCTTTTTCCCCATGCACGGCGCAATCAAACCAGTTACGCAGCTCTTCTTTTATCTCTGCGGGCAGGGCCGCCTGATGATGACCAGAAATCGCGCCCTGCAGCGCCATTAAACAGTTCAGCCCCAGGTGCTGGTTACGCATTCTTAAACGTAGCCAGCACCGCTTTGCTCCCGCCTCGCGCAGTGCGTATACGCTGTTAATGCCGATCTCGCGTAACAGCATTTCCATGCGAATGCCCAGATTAGGCAGGTCTTTAAGGCGGATATTATTTTTGCGCGCACTTTTTTGCTGCTGCGCCAGAGCCAGCGCCGATTTTGACAGCCTGATTAACAACGGCCGGTTGTTCCATAACGCTTCATCAATATGGTAATAACGTAATTCTACCGCAATGCCGCGTTTATCGATAACCAGCGGCGTTAACGATTGCGTACGGAGATAGCGCGTTAGCGTTTCGCTGGCTCGCAGATAAAGTTCGCCATCGGTAATCAAGGCGAACACCACTTTTTCCACGGCCAGGCTATAGCCGCCGAATTGCGAGCGCACGGTAATATTGCCTAATGCCGCCAGCTGCTGTTTTGATTGAATTATCCGTTGGTAAGAATCCATATCCTGCTCCTTTTCCTTAAGAAACCTAAACTAACCTACTGTTTTCCATCAGCTAAAACATAGGCAATTCTTATTAATGGTTCAATTGCTAAATGAGCTTGCATTCTTTTGCATGTGAAAAGTGCGAGACGTTTTCAAAAAATGAGGTTGATCTTAAGTGCTCAGCGCATTACTGTATATCCATACAGTAACCACATGAGCTGATAATCATGCGTACTCATTTACTGAAGTCTTCTTTTGCTCGTTCTGCTTTGCCTGGTCATTCTCGCGTTGCCGTATCGCCGGTCTTAACAACCGGTTGGATCAGCGAGCTAAGCTATAGCGAAGCTCAGCCAGGGCTAACGCAGCTGTTACTCCTGCCGCTATTACAGCAGTTGGGTACGCAGTCGCGCTGGCAGCTCTGGTTGACGCCGCCGCAAAAGATCAGCCGGCAGTGGCTTAAGGCTTCGGGACTGCCGCTGAATAAGATGATGCAGCTCCCTTATCATCAAGAGTTCAGTACGGTTGAGGCGATGATAAAAGCGCTGCAAACCGGGAATTACAGTGTAGTTTTGGGCTGGTTTGCTAATGATATAAGCGAAAACGATCGTCGTCGGCTTGAAGAAGCAGCGTCCGCAGGGCAGGCTCTTGGGCTCATAATGCGTCCTCAAACTGGCGCTACTTGTTCCAGCGGACAAAAAAACCGGCTGAAAATTCACTCAACTTTGTATCATTAAGTAAATATAAGATAAATCTCAGCTAAAAATTCTCACTTTCTTTTAATAACCCGCTGATTCTACTCTCACGCGGCTAAGCCTCGCTTCTGCCGCGCTAAATAAGCTTCTTTATATCGTTCAAACAGATGTCTATTGTTAAAATTTATGTCTGAAACGTCCTTTTTTTGCCGAGCGCCCTCACATCTTACTTGTAAGTTTCTCGCCACGTTGTAGACTTTATCTCGCCAGGGTGCTCAATAACCTCCGTTTTCCGGTAGAGTAATAATCGAGCAAAAGGACCCGGCGAAGGATTACAACCAAGAGCTTAATTTAAGCTCCTTGCCTATTTGGATGATAACGAGGCGCAAAAAATGAAAAAGACAGCTATCGCAATTGCAGTGGCACTGGCTGGCTTCGCTACCGTAGCGCAGGCCGCACCGAAAGATGACACCTGGTACACCGGTGCCAAACTGGGCTGGTCTCAGTATCACGATACTGGTTACTACGGTAACAACTACGTGAACAACGATGGCCCGACTCACGAAAGCCAGCTGGGCGCTGGTGCATTCGTTGGTTATCAGGCTAACCCGTACCTGGGCTTCGAACTGGGTTATGACTGGCTTGGCCGCATGCCTAACAAAGGCGACGTAGTTAACGGCGCATTTAAAGCACAGGGCATCCAGCTGGCAGCGAAACTGAGCTACCCGATCATGGATGACCTGGACGTTTATACCCGTCTGGGTGGTATGGTATGGCGCGCTGATTCTACTCAGCACGAAGTGGGTACCAACATCAGCCGTAACGACCACGACACCGGCGTTTCTCCGCTGGCAGCCGTTGGTGTTGAATACGCACTGAACCAAAACTGGGCTACCCGTCTGGACTACCAGTGGGTTAACAACATCGGTGACGCAGGTACCGTTGGTACTCGTCCTGACAACGCCATGCTGAGCTTAGGTCTGTCTTACCGTTTCGGTCAGGACAATGCAGCAGCTCCGGTTGTAGCGCCGACTCCGGCTCCGGCTCCGGTTGTTGAAACCAAACACTTCACGCTGAAATCAGACGTGCTGTTCACCTTCAACAAAGCAACCCTGAAAGGCGAAGGCCAGCAGGCGCTGGATCAGCTGTATTCTCAGCTGAGCTCAATGGATCCGAAAGACGGTTCCGTTGTTGTTCTGGGCTACACCGACCGTATCGGTTCAGAGCAGTACAACCAGAAGCTGTCTGAAAAACGCGCTCAGTCTGTGGTTGACTACTTGGTATCTAAAGGTATCCCAGCTGACAAGATCTCTGCACGTGGCATGGGTGAATCTAACCCGGTTACCGGCAACACCTGTGACAGCGTGAAAGGCCGTAACGCCCTGATCGACTGCCTGGGTCCGGATCGTCGCGTAGAAATCGAAGTTAAAGGTCTGAAAGACGTTGTTACTCAGCCGCAGGCTTAAGTAATACGTTAAGAAAAACCCCGCTCCGGCGGGGTTTTTTATTGGCTGCTTACCGGGAAAAACGGTTATTTTTCATTTTTCCGCATTAGCTCACATCGTCCTTGCCCAAAATAGCCTGCAGATCCTGACGTAGCGTCGACATCTGGCTGGCATATTTTTCTTTTCGCTCAGCATCCTCAATCAACTGTACGATCGTATCCGATAAGGTGCTGTTGCGACGCTGCGCCAGCCCCGCCAGCCGTTGCCACACCAGATATTCTAAATCGATCGATTTCTTACGCGTGTGCTGATGCTCGGCATTAAAGTGACGTTTACGGCGCGCACGAATCGTCTGCTTCATACGGTTTTCCAGCGCCGGATTAATGTGTTGCTCAATCCATTTCAACACCTCTACCGGATGGTTTTCCATGGCCAGCAAAGCCCTGACGGCTTCCTGTGCGGCGCTGATTTCAATGTAACGGGTAATCGGCTCCCCTTCCCGGTATTTTTTTACCAGGTATTTCCATTTCCATCCGCTTTCAAGATTTTCCAGCTGCTGATATTTCATCGGAATCTCATCATGAGCAGGTAACAAACTAAGAATAACAGCTTTTTTACGACTTGCGGCAGAGAAAGGCGCAGCGGCGACTCCGCCACACTGTTGAGAATCAGTCTAATCTCTGCCGTGCGTAACAGCCTGAAAAGCTGTATAATCGCGCTTTTCATTTATTCAGACAAATACGATTACTTTGACCAGCAACCGACTTGCATGGCAGGCGCTACAGCCTGATGCCGAAAGCTTCCAGCCTCTTTTTTCCCGCGTCTTTAGCGATAATATCGGTGATATTCTCCCCGACGTTCAGCCTCGTCTGTTTGATGCAGCCAGCCTGCTGCAGAACAGCAGCGCGCCTTTTTCATTGATGCTGATACGCTGTGCGGAAAACAGTGAGAATCTGTCATTGCTGGCGCAGACATTACAGCATAACAGTAGCCAGACGGAAGCGCTTTACGGCGGTAACTATCTGATCAATGAAGAACAGATAACCTGGCAGCCTGCCAAATCAGCAGATGATCCCTTCGCCAGCCGCGGCGGCGTACATTTCGCCGACTGGATCGAGTCTGAGCAGCTGTTTGGCTGCGTACGTATTTTTTCCCAACGCATCAGCCTGCAGCCAGGTCTGATCCATCGGGCTAACGGCGGCATCTTAATGCTTTCGTTGCGTGCTCTGCTGGCCCAACCGCTGCTGTGGCTGCGGCTGAAGCAGACCATTGCCCGGCAGCGTTTCGACTGGCTGTCGCCTGATGAATCGCGCCCGCTGCCGGTGACAGTCCCCTCAATGCCGCTGCAGTTAAAGCTGGTGCTGTGCGGCGATCGTGACGCCCTGGCTGATTTTCAGGAGATGGAGCCTGAACTGGCGGCGCTGGCGATCTACAGCGAATATGAAGAGAGTCTGCAGCTCGACGAAGAAGAAGACATGGCGTTATGGTGCCGCTGGGTAACCGCGCTGGCGCGTCAGGCGGGCTTACCGCCAATTGCCGTTAACTTCTGGCCTGCCCTGCTGCAGGAGGCCGTCCGCTATAGCGGCGATCGCGAAACGCTTCCGCTCTGCCCGGCCTGGCTTGGCCGCCAGCTGCGCGATGCTGCCTTATATGGCGAACAGCTGGATGCCGCCGCGCTTCAGGCCGCTCTGGATGCTCGCCTGTGGCGTGAAAGTTTCCTGCCCGATCGTATGCGTGATGAGATTCTTCTTGATCAGGTCCTTATTGAAACGGAAGGTGCCGTGGTAGGGCAAATCAACGGCCTGTCGGTCATTGAATTTCCCGGACATCCGCGCGCGTTCGGCGAGCCTTCGCGTATCAGCTGCGTGGTACACGTGGGCGATGGCGAGTTTACTGACGTTGAGCGCAAGGCTGAGCTGGGCGGCAACATTCATGCTAAAGGCATGATGATTATGCAGGCGTTTTTGATTGCAGAACTGGAGCTGGATCAGCAACTGCCCTTCTCCGCTTCGCTGGTATTTGAGCAGTCCTATTCGGAAGTAGACGGCGACAGCGCCTCTCTTGCCGAACTGTGCGCGCTGGTCAG
This sequence comes from Pantoea alhagi, assembly GCF_002101395.1. NCBI lineage: Bacteria > Pseudomonadati > Pseudomonadota > Gammaproteobacteria > Enterobacterales > Erwiniaceae > Pantoea > Pantoea alhagi. The sequence continues at coordinate 4,233,007 of NZ_CP019706.1, forward strand.
CGCGCTGGCCGGAGAGCCCATTAATCAGCAAATTGCGGTAACCGGCTCGGTGGATCAGTTCGGTCATGTGCAGCCGGTAGGCGGCCTGAATGAAAAAATCGAAGGCTTTTTCGAGATCTGCCAGCAGCGAGGCTTAACCGGTCAGCAGGGCGTGATTATCCCTGCCGCCAATGTGCGACATCTCTGCCTGCAACAGCAAATTGTTGATGCGGTACAGGCGGGAGAGTTTCATATCTGGGCCGTCAGCGAGGTGGATGAAGCGCTGCCGTTGCTCACCGGCGTTCCGTGGAAAAAAGATGATGCTCCCTGCCTGTTGCAAACGATCCAGGCGCGCATCACAGAATTTAATCAGCAGGAGGCGCGCCAGCGTCCCTGGCCTCTACGTTGGCTAAACTGGTTTAACCACAGCTGATCGGAGTTGTTCAGCTTACACCTGTTAGCTAATGTTCGTGATTCACTAAAAAAAGGCTTATTGAAACATGGTAGATAAACGCGAATCCTATACAAAAGAAGACCTGATTGCCTCTGGTCGCGGCGAACTATTTGGTGCTGAAGGCCCGCCGCTGCCCTCTGGCAATATGCTGATGATGGACCGCGTGGTCAAAATGAGCGAAGAAGGCGGCAACTACAACAAAGGTTACGTTGAAGCCGAGCTGGATATTAATCCTGATCTCTGGTTCTTCGCCTGTCACTTTATTGGCGATCCGGTGATGCCGGGCTGTCTGGGTCTGGATGCGATGTGGCAGCTGGTTGGTTTCTATCTTGGCTGGCTGGGTGCAGAAGGCAAAGGCCGTGCGCTGGGCGTAGGCGAAGTGAAATTTACCGGTCAGGTTCTGCCTACAGCGAAAAAAGTGACCTATCGTATTCACTTCAAACGCGTCATCAACCGTAAACTGGTTATGGGCGTGGCCGATGGCGAAGTGCTGGTTGACGGTAACGTTATCTATACCGCCAGCGATCTGAAAGTGGGTCTGTTTAAAGACACCAACGCTTTTTGATGCGGTGAATTAAAAACCTCCGCAAATGCGGAGGTTATCCTTTTTATGACAGGCCGTCAGACCATCGCGGCACTTACGCTAACTGCCCTGTCCTCCATGGCTTTTCGCCAACCTCCCAACCAGTGAGACCGAGCCTCAATCATTTGATAAGGACACATTTCTTTTGAACGCCCGGTGATGCCAGCCTGATAGCCTCGTGAATGTGCTCGTTCCAGGCGGTCTCGTTTCTGTCTCTTCATGCCTCATTTCCCTCATTCAGGTATGGTGGAACTGGTGGAAAGAAAACAATGGTCACAAAGTGCGCAACCACTTTTCTTTTCTACCCCTATCGCTGAAAAAGATCAATGCGCAAATTTCACGCCATTGTCATACAGGCAGGCTATTTTTAAAGGTTTTTCTGCGGTGAAAATTTGCGGGTGGGATAACGGAATGATCTGCAATAAAAAATCCCGGCCAGCGAACGCGCTATGCGCTGCCGAACCGGAATTGACTTTCAAGAAAAATTAATTACTTCTTATGGCACTAATGGCTGTCGCCATACGCTGCGCTTGCTGTTGCCATCCCTGCGCCAGGGTTCTGACCATCGCATCATAGCCATCTTCCTGCTGCGGCAGCGTCAGATTAAAGTTCTGACGCGTAATTTGCCCGTTATGCTCCAGTGTCCAGCTGCCGCTAATGATCGCCTGGCCATCATAACGTCCGTGGAAGCCAGTAACGTTAACGTTCAACGTATCGTGCTGCTCACCCAGCGGCGTGGTGGAAATTAGCCAGCCCGGCAAAGCATTACTCAGGTTGGTTACCAGCGTTTGCTGTAATTGCTGATCAAGCGGACTGGCCCACAGATTACTGGTGGCAACAACATATTTAACGTCGCTGGTCTGATAAACCACGCCATTGCCTGCCAGATAATCAGGCACCGAAACGCGCTCGATCCAGACTGGCAACGAATTATTTACCATCAACGCGCTCTGGCTAACCGGCGCAACCGCCGACGTTCCCGCCGGCAGCTGATACAGGGTGGTTTGCGTGTTGCTGCTGCAGGCGCTCAGCGCCAGCATCAGCAATGGCATCCATTTCATCATTGTTTCGCCCTCTTCGGCTGTGGGTCTTCGCCCGGTTTAGCTTCAAATACCAGCGCGTTGCTCTTTTGATTGAGCGTCTTCAGCACCGGTTGCAGCTCACGCAGCACCTGATCCAGTCGTTGCATATCGCCAACCAGCTTGTTGTAGGCCGGAGAGCCGGGCTGCAAACCTTTCATGCTGCGGTTCAGCTCGCGCAGCGTTTGCTGCATATCCTGCGGCAGCTGCTGCATTGAGGGGCTGGCGGTGATTTTATTCACGTTGTCCAGCGTCTTTTGCAGCTCGCGCAGGGTACGCTGGCTCTCTTTCAGCGTGCCGGTGGCCTGGTTAATCATAGGATTCAGCGGCAGATTATTGATCTTATCCAGCGCATCCATAAGCTTCTGCTGAATCTGACTCAGGCCGCCGCTAACGGTGGGAATGATCTCCAGTCCGGCAACTTTTTCCGGGCCTTTATACTGCGGCGCGTTGTCATAGAAATCGAGATCGATATACAACGAGCCGGAAAGCAGGTTGCCGGTTTTCAACGAAGCACGCAGGCCGCGTTTTTTGCCGTCGCGCAAATGCTGGCGAATATCAAAGTCACCGCCCAGGCGGTTAACAAAGCGATCGGGTTCAATACGCACCAGAACCGGAATGCGGTAATCCGTATTCAGCGACTGTTTCCAGCCCGGAACGGTATAAGGTGCCTGTGCCACTGTTCCCAGACGGATGCCGCGGAACTCTACCGGCGCCCCTGGCTGCAGCCCACGAATCGAATCGCTAAAGAACATCAGGAAATCCAGATGCGTGGTATACAGCGAGTCCTGGATGCTGCGCTGATCGTCATACAGATGGTATTCCGCTTTGTTTTCTGCCGGTACACCCAGCTCCCAGCCGTCAGGCACGTCAAAACTAACGCCACCGCTGAACAGCGTGGTCAACGAGCCCATCTCCACACGCATACCGGAGGCGGACATCTCTACGGCAATGCCGCTGTCTTTCCAGAAACGCACATTTGAGGTAACCAGGCGATCGTAGGGCGCGGCGACAAACAGCTGATACTGCATTGCGCGTTTATCCGCATCAAAGCTGCTGGTTTCCACTGAACCCACGCGATAGCCGCGGAACAATACCGGATCGCCTGGATTGAGCTGGCCTGCCTTGGTGCTGTCAAGCACGATACGGATACCCTTCGCATCTGGCGGTGCCAGCGGCGGCGAATCCAGTAGTCTATATTGTTCTGGCTTTTCACCTTTACTGCCGGGCTGGAGTTCAATATAAGCGCCGGATAATAATGTACCCAGACCGGTAATGCCTTCGCGTCCTACCTGCGGCTTAACCACCCAGAAGGCGCTGTCGCCATGCAGCAGCTTCTCCATTCCCGCGTTAAGGCGGGCTTTGATTTCTACATGATGCAAATCGTCAGTTAATACCGCGCTCTCCACCACGCCCACATCAACACTGCGGCTTTTAATGGCCGTTTTACCGCCCTCAATGCCTTCGGCATTGGTGGTAATCAGCGTAACTTCCGGTCCCTGATGGCTGAAATGATAAAACAGGATCCAGGCACCAATCAGCACGGTCACAAGGGGAATGATCCACACCGGTGACCAGCGCTTGATCTGATCGACCTTCGCAACGCCGTGATTATTTTCCGTCAAGGCTCGGCTCCTTCAGATTATTTTCTGGTTCGCAATCCCACGTCAGACGCGGATCAAACGTCATGGCGGCAAACATAGTCAGAATGACCACCGCCGCAAACAAGAGTGCGCCTGGCGCAGGATAGATATTCATTAACTGTCCGATACGCACCAGCGCAGAAAGTACCGCAATCACAAAAACGTCGATCATTGACCAACGTCCCACAAACTCCACCACCTCATAAATCAGATGCATTCTTTCGCTGTCTCGCCTGCCATGCCCCCGCGCATCCCAGCACAGCCAGCCAATCGCCACCATTTTCAACGAAGGCACCATAATACTGGCGATAAAAATCACCAGCGCCACCGGATAAGAGCCATCGCTCCAGAGCAGGATCACCCCGCCCATAATATTGGAGTTCATCCTGTCGCCGAGCGCTTCGGTGACCATAATCGGCAGGATATTGGCGGGGATGTAGATAATAATGGAGGTGAACAGCAGCGCCAGCGTCCATTGCAAACTGTGCCGCCGACGCGCATGGCCTGTGGTGCCGCAGCGTGGACAGAGAAAACGATCGGCCGGCAGCACCGCTGTACAGCATGGACAGGATCGCAGTCCCTGTTTCAGACCGCTGATGCCCGCCTGTGGCGCAGCTGGCAGCGGCGGTTCAGGCGCAATCTGACGCCATAGCCAGCGCCGATCAACACACTGAAAAGCACGCAGCTGCAGCAGACAGAATAAACACCAGGGTAAAAAACTGCTGCCGATACCAATATCGCCATAGGCCATCAGCTTAACAAAACTGACCAGCACGCCTGCGAGGAAGATTTCCGCCATTCCCCAGCTTCTGAGCTGAAACAGAATGCGGGCGATAGCAATTTGCAGACGCTGCGGCAACGGCAGCCGATTCACCAGCAGCAGGATCGCGATCATGCAAAAGGCCGGCACCGCCTGAACAAACAGCATAAACAGCGTGGCGAGACTGGCGTAATCTTCTGAGACCATGACCTGTGGAATTTCCATCAGGGTGATTTCACTGCTCAGGCCCGACACGTGCATATTGACGAAAGGAAACAGGTTTGCCAGCAGCAACATAAATAGCGCAGCCAGCGCATAGCTGGAGGGCCGCTTGCGCGGCTCGCTCCAGTTAGCGGTTAGCGTAGTATGACAGCGTGGACAGCTGGCTTTCTGACCAATGGCAACCGATGGCAACTGCGTCATCAGGTCACACTGTGGACAAAGCATCCAGTGTTGCGGGTGTTCAGCTGAACACATACCCTACTCCCGATTTCAGCCGCCGTTCTTCAGCGATTCAAGGTATTCCCAGCGTTCAAACGCGGTTTCCAACTGCTGTTCCGCTTCTGCCAGCGCGGTCACTACCGGCTGCGTTTTTTCATGCGGCTGGGTGAAAAAGTTAGCATCCGCCATCTGCAGTTGCAGTTGCTCTATCTGATTTTCCAGCGCTTCCAGCTGTTGCGGCAGCTGGTCCAGTTCACGCTGCAGCTTATAGCTTAGTTTAGTGCCGGACGCTTTTACTTCGTTTTTAACCGTCTCGTTTTTTACTGGCTTTTCTGCTGCCGCCACGGTTTTCACCGGCGCAGCGCGACTCTGACGCGAGGCGGCGCGCTGCTGTTGCGCATCATGATAGCCGCCGACAAAGGTACCGATATCGCCATTGCCTTCAAAGATCCAGCATTCGGTAACGGTATTATCTACAAACTGACGATCGTGGCTGACCAGCAGCACGGTACCCTGATAGCCATCAATCAGCTCTTCCAGCAGCTCCAGCGTTTCAACATCCAGGTCGTTAGTTGGCTCATCGAGAATCAACAGGTTGCTGGGCTTCAGGAACAGACGCGCCAGCAGCAGGCGGTTACGCTCTCCGCCGGAAAGCGCCCTGACCGGCGTCATCGCCCGCTTCGGATGGAACAGGAACTCCTGCAGGTAGCCCAGAACATGACGCGGCTTACCGTTTACCATTACTTCCTGTTTGCCTTCCGCAAGGTTATCCATCACGGTGCGATCCGGATCGAGGATGGCACGGTGCTGATCGAAATAGGCCACTTCCAGTTTACTGCCGCCGTGCACGCGACCGCTGTCCGCCTTGAGCTGTCCCAGCATCAGCTTCAGTAATGTGGTCTTACCGCAGCCGTTAGGGCCAATCAGCGCAATCTTATCGCCACGCTGCACCTGCGCGCTAAAGTTTCTGACCAGCGTGCGGTCGCCAATGCTGTAATTGACATTTTCCAGTTCAAAGACGATTTTGCCGGAGCGCGACGCTTCTTCAACCTGCATCTGCGCTTTGCCCATCACCTCACGACGCTCTGAACGCTCGCGACGCAGCGCTTTCAGAGCGCGAACGCGACCTTCGTTACGGGTACGACGTGCTTTGATACCCTGGCGGATCCAGACTTCTTCCTGTGCCAGCTTGCGGTCAAATTCAGCGTTTTGCATCTCTTCAACGCGCAGTGCTTCCTCTTTCCCTTCCAGATATTTGTCATAGTCGCCTGGCCAGGAGACCAGTTTGCCGCGATCGAGATCAACAATACGCGTTGCCATATTGCGGATAAAAGAACGGTCATGCGAAATAAAGACGATGCTGCCCTGGAAGGTTTTCAGGAAATTTTCCAGCCAGTCAATGGTTTCAATATCCAGGTGGTTAGTTGGCTCATCCAGCATCAACACGCGTGGATTACTCACCAGCGCGCGTCCCAACGCAGCTTTACGTAACCAGCCGCCGGAAAGCGACGACAGCTCAACCTCCGGCTCCAGGCCTATCTGCTGCAGCACATCGTTAATGCGCGACTCCAGCTGCCACAGATTATGGTGATCCAGCAGCGACTGCAGACGCGCCATCTCATTAAGATTTTTTTCGCTCGGGTCATCCATCACCACATGCGAAATCGCATGATAGGCTTTCAGATGCTCAGCCTGCTCGGCAACGCCTTCAGCACGAAATCATATACCGTGCCAGCGATATTGCGCGGCGGATCCTGTTGCAGACGCGCCACCACCAGATCCTGCTCGTAAATAATACGACCATCATCCAGCGGTTGCTCGCCGTTGATGATTTTCATCAGTGTGGATTTACCGGCGCCGTTGCGCCCGACCAGACAAACGCGTTCGTTCTCTTCGATATGCAGCTCGGCATAATTCAGCAACGGCGCATCGCTGAACGAAAGGTAGGCATTGTGAATACTAATTAGTGACATACAGCTTATTCCTTACCGGCGTGCGTAATCAGCCAGCAGTTGTGAATATGAC